>JBJMHS010000073.1:0-66235 GCA_045807245.1 Actinomycetales bacterium | reverse complement strand
CGGCGACGCCATCACGATGGTGTTCCAGCCGATCGTCGACGTCGCCGAGGGACGCCTGGTCGGGTGCGAGGCCCTGGCCCGCTTCACCACTCCCCCGGTGCAGGCGCCGGACCGGTGGTTCGCCGAGGCCGACCTGGTCGGGCTCGGCATCGAGCTGGAGACCACGGCCGTGGCGCTGGCCCTGCGCGAGCTGCCGCGGCTGCCGAGCCACGCGTTCCTCGCGGTCAACGTGTCACCGTCCACCGCCGTGTCACCAGTGCTGCACGAGCTACTGGCCCGTTCGGACATGAGCCGCATCGTGCTCGAGCTCACCGAGCACGTACCGGTCGAGGACTACGAGGCGGTCAGCTCGGGGCTGACCGCGTTGCGGTCGCGGGGCGTGCGGCTGGCGTTGGACGACACCGGGGCCGGGTACGCCGGGCTGCGTCACCTGCTGGGTCTGCGGCCCGACGTCATCAAGCTCGACATCTCGCTGACCCGTGACATCGACCACGACCCGGTACGGCGGGCGCTCGCCGGCGCGCTGGTCAGCTTCGCCGCGGACGTCGAAGCGCAGGTCGTCGCCGAGGGCGTCGAGAACGGGCCGGAGCAGGACGCACTGCAACGGCTGGGGGTGCGGTGGGTGCAAGGTTTCCACGTCGCCCGGCCGCAGCCGATGTCCGCGATCGTCGACCTGCCCGGTCACTGACGGGGCCGGCGTGTCTGCACAGCCGAGCGGCCCGACCGCCTACCTGTCCGACGAGCACCTGCGCAGCCTGGTCGCTCACCTGGACGTGGCCGTGGTCCTGCGCCAGATCGACCCGCCCCGGTACATCTACGTCAGCCCGGCCTTCGAGCGGATCTTCGGCTGGCCCGTGCAGAGCCTCATGGAGGACCCGTTCTTCCTGCGCACGCACGCCCATCCCGACGACCGCGACGAGGTGTCGGCGCAGATGGCGGACATGTCACACGGCCCCATCCCAGAGCTGGAGTGGCGGATCATCCGCCCGGACGGCGAGGTCCGCTGGGTGCGAGCCAAGCGGGCCCTGGTCGACACCGAGCTGGGACAGCCGGCCCACCTGGTGGGGTTCATCGAGGACATCACCGACCGCAAGACCGTCGAGCACGAGCTGCAGCGCAACCGCGACTGGTTCGAGGCGATCGCCGCGGCAGTGCCGATCGGCTTCTCCATCCGCGACCAGGACACGCTCGGCTACGAGTACGTCAGCCCGGCGTACGAGTCGATCTTCGGTCTGCCGCAGCAGTCGTTCTACGACGACCCGGTCGTGGGCTCGGGCATGCTCCACCCGGATGACGCGTCCGCGGCGGCCGCGAGCTACGAGTCTGCGGCGCAGGGCAACGCCAAGAGCTATGAGGCGCGGGTGATCCGGCCCGACGGGGAGGTACGGCGGATCCGTGGCCATCACGTCGCGACGACCGACCAGAAGAACGGCCGCTGGATGGCGTGCACTGTCGAGGACGTGACGTCGCAACGGGTGATCGAGGAGCAGCTGCGGTCACTCGTGGAGGCGAACATCGTCGGGGTCGCGCTGTCCGACCGGGAGCGAGTCATCGATGCGAACGACCGCTACCTGGAGATCCTCGGCTACACCCGCGAGGACATGCTGCACGACCGCGTCGACTGGAACTGGTTGACGCCACCCGAGTGGGCGAACGCCACCCAAGCCGCCTTGGCCGAGGTGCACTCGACCGGTGCCTGCGCGCCGTACGAGAAGGAGTACTTCACCAAGGACGGCTCCCGGGTCCCAGTCCTGGTGGGCAACGCCATCGTCGACCGCCACCCCATGCGGTTCAGCTCGGTCGTGCTCGACCTGACCGAGGTGAAGCGAGCCGAGGTGGCACTGCGCCAGGCCGAGGCCGACGCACTGCGCGCGAACGAGGCCAAGAACGCGTTCCTGGGCCGGATGAGCCACGAGCTGCGCACACCGCTCAACGCGGTGATCGGGTTCGGTCAGCTGCTGGCGTTGGACGAGCTCGACGCCGACCAGCGCGAGGGCGTCGAGCAGATCATCAAGGGCGGCAACCACCTGCTCGCGCTGATCAACGAGGTGCTCGACATCTCTCGGATCGAGAGCGGCGACCTGCGCCTGTCCCTCGAGCCGGTGCAGCTGGCCGAGGTGGTCAACGAGGCGCTCGCTCTGGTGGGCCATCTCGGGGATGCGCGACAGGTCCGGATCGGCGACCGATGCCCGCCGTCATGCGCGACGTACGTGCGGGCTGACCGGCAGCGGCTGCGCCAGGTCGTGCTGAACCTGTTGGCGAACGCCATCAAGTACAACAAGGACAGCGGCACCGTCGGCGTCCACTGCGAGAAGGTCTCCGACACCCGCGTCCGTCTGGTCGTCGTCGACACGGGCATCGGCATCAACGAGGACGGCATGAGCCGGCTGTTCATGCCCTTCGACCGGCTCGGGGCTGAGCACACCGAAGTGGAGGGGACCGGTCTCGGACTGACCCTGACCAAGCGCCTGGTGGAGGCGATGAACGGCGCGATCGGAGCGAAGAGTGCGGTCGGCCACGGGAGCACGTTCTGGGTCGAGCTGGACCTGGACGCCCCGGCGACCTCGGAAGAGCTATCCGTGGTCGAGCCGTACACGCTTGAGGTTCACGCCGACCGCCCGCGCGCCAAGGTGCTGTACATCGAGGACAACCAGGCGAACACCCGTCTGGTGCAACGGATCCTGGCCATGAGAGAGGGCGTCGAGGCGATGGTCACCATGCAGGCCAGCCTCGGCCTGGACCTGGCCCGAACCCACCTGCCCGACCTCATCCTGCTCGACCTGAACCTGCCCGACATGCCGGGCGCCGAGGCGTTGCGCCGGCTACAAGCCGATCTGGAGACGAAGCAGATCCCGGTGGTCATCGTGAGCGCCGACGCGACACCGGGCCTGATCTCCCGGCTCAAGGCGGAGGGCGCCGTCGACTACCTGGCCAAGCCGTTCGACATCGCGCAGCTCCTCGCGCTGGTGGACGAGCTCGCTCTGGGGGTGCAGCCTGCTCCGGTGGGCGAGGCGCCGCCGGCTGGATAGCATCCGACGGGTGGCTGAGCGCGAGGACGACGACCTGCGGGCCGATCACAACGGCCTGCGGGGCAACCAGCTCGGCGGGCGCAACGAGACGCCGACCGAGCGGCTGGACCGGCACTGGAACGAGCTGCTGCAAGAGCTGCGCGTCACCCAGACCGGCGTGCAGCTGCTGACCGCCTTCCTGCTGAGCCTGCCCTTGCAGCAACGGTTCCCGAGCCTGCCCACCTACCAGCATGGGCTCTACCTGGTCGCCGTCGTGCTGTCCATCGGCGCGACCGGTCTGCTCGTCTCACCGGTGGCCGTCCATCGGGTCCTGTTCCGCCGTCACGAACGTGACCGCCTCGTCACGGTGGCCGACCGAGCGGCTCGGGCCGGCCTGGTCCTGCTGGCGCTCGCAGTCACCGACGTCACCGCGTTCATCTTCGCGATGGTGGTCAACGGCGTTGCTGCGGTCATCGCGGGCACCTCGACGCTGGTGCTCCTGACTTTGCTGTGGTGGGTCATGCCGAAGGCCGCACTGCGTTCCTGACCGGACAGTCGATGTCTCCAGATGCGCGTCCGGCCGCCGTGGGCAAGAGTCAGATGATGAACGGGTTCGAGTCCGACGTGGTCGGTGCGCCGCCTCCGATGGTCCGGGACGAGACACCGCACGACCGCCCGGCGGTGGCCGACCTGCTGGGGACAGCGTTCCGCCGTACCGACGTCAGCGATCTCGTCGACCGCCTCAGAAGCGCCGACGTCCCGGGCGCCCGCGGGTTGCTCGCCGTTCGGTCCGAGCGGCGGCCGGGCGCGGACATGTCTGCGGTCGGTGCGGGCGAGGTCGTCGGATACCTCAGGCTGACGCCGGCCCGAACCGGCACCGACGAGGTCCTGGTGCTGGCGCCCCTGGCGGTCGCACCGGGCGCTCGCCACCACGGGGTCGGGACGTACCTGGTGCAGTTCGCGGTCGAGATGGTGGCCGACGAGGGCTACGCGGCGGTCGTGACGCCGTACGACGAGACGTTCCTCGACCAGTTCGGCTTTCTGCCCGCGCGGGAGTCGGGGGTGACGGCGGGGGACGGCGGCCGCCTGCGGGTGGCACCGTTGCGCGGCGGGCAGTTGCGGGGTGACCTCGCCGTGCCCGAACCGTTGGCCCCGCTCCTGGCCCGGTCGTAAGAGCAGAGGAGGACATATGGGCAACGGACGATGGACGGACGAACCGGCCGGCCGCGGCGTGGACCCGCGTGAGCTGGACGCCGACCACTACGACGCCGAGCATGTGCGGCACCTGGAGGACAACCGCCCGGTGACTGACGACCAGCCCCGGACCGGACGGATGGGGAGCAGCTCCGACAAGCCCGGCGTGGACGGCGGTGGTTATCCGGAGGAGCGTCCGGATGAGCAGCCGGCGGTCGACCCGTCCGCGAGCTCGGAGCCCGGGGAGGGTGCCGACGCAGGAACCGGGTGAACAGGGGTTGCGGGCCGCGACGGAGAGTGCTGCACTGATCACGGTCGAAACAGTGGCCACGAGTTGTGCCCGGACGGGGGTGGGTCCACCGTGTCGAACGTCATGCCGGAGCAAACGCGGTCGAAAGCGCGCAAGCCGGCTCACCGGGATGTCAGGCGGGCCGCTCCGGCCCAGATCATTATCGACGAGCCGGTGGTCGTCCTGCCCGGCGCCACGCCGCGGCAGCGCTCGGAGGACGTCGAGCAGATGTTCATCGACCTGACCCGGCGCGCGCCGTCACCTGCGGTCGGCCCTTCACACTGGTGGGGTTGAGCGCTACGGCTCAGGACGGCTCGTCGAGCTCCAGCAGCTCGTCCAACCCGGTGAGGGACAACGTCTCGCTGGTACGACGGCTGGCGCCGACGATGGCCAGCCGGCGGCCGGCCGTCTGCTCCAGGGCAGCGAGGCGGGCAACGAAGCCGATGCCGGTGGAGTCGATGAACGACAACGCACTCAGGTCGAGCCGCACCGGAAGCGCCCGGGCCACGCACTGCCCGTAGGCGTGCGCGAGCACGTCGGACAGCGACAGGTCGACCTCTCCGCGTAGCCGGACGACGGTCGTCGCGCCGTTCAGGACCACCTCGACTTCGCGCTGGTCCGGTACCGGGGCCGGAGGCTCCCGGTCGCTCACGACCTCGCCTGGCGGCATGCCTCCTGCGTACACGGGTTCGTCAGCCAAGGCCTTTCCTTCGTGGGTGGGCCGTCGCCCGCGCTGCTTGGGGCACTCACAGCATGGATCAGGCACCACGGACGATTCAAGGACTTGGGCGGAACGGCACACCCTCGGGCAAGGCGCCCAGGACGCCGGGCGGGTCGCATCCGGTCGCCTAGACGACGAGGCCTAGCAGCAGCACGAAGACCAGCGCGACGACGGAGATCGCCGTCTCCATGAGCGACCAGGACTTGATGGTCTCCCACAAGGTGAGGCCGAAGTACTGCTTGACCAGCCAGAACCCGGCGTCGTTGACGTGGCTGAAGAACAGCGAGCCGGCCCCGATGGCCAGGGCCATGAGCGCGAGGTGCGGACGGTCCAGCTTCTCCGCCACCGAGGTCACGATGCCGGCAGCCGTGATGGTGGCAACGGTGGCCGAGCCCGTGGCGACCCGGATGGCGACCGCGACCAGCCAGCCGAAGAGCAGCGCCGGGATGTGCGAGCCCTCGGCGATGTCTCCGATGATCTTGCCCACGCCGGCGTCGACGATCATCTGCTTGAAACCGCCACCGGCCGCGACGATGAGCATGATGCCGGCGAGCGGCGGCAGACCGGACGCCAGCGAGTCGTTCGTGCGCTGCAGGCCCCATCCGGCGCCCCGGCCGAGGGCCACCATGCTGACCAGCACGGCGGCCAGCAACGCCACGGACGGCGTGCCGATGAAGTCCAGAAACTTCAGGGTCTGGCTCTTGTCGTCGTCGATCGTCAGGTCGCCGATGGCCCGGGCCAGCATGAGGACGACGGCCAACAGGATCGCGAGGATCGCCGCCGCGAACGACGGGCGCCGCGCCGATGGCGTCGGCGACGTCCACGACGACGGCTCAAGCTCGCCGTCGGAGTCCCCCTCCGACCCCGACCCGCTCCTGAACCCCTCGTTCCTGAACCCCTCGTTCCTGAACCCCTCGTTCCTGGACCCTTCGTTCGGGTACCCCTCGTGCCTGGAGCCCTCGACGGTGGTTGACGTCGACCGGTCGCTGAGCGAGGCACCGAGCAGCGCCGCGGCGCCCTCGGTCGGTACGTCGACCGGCACCAGCTGGGTGATGAACCGCGCCAGCAGCGGCCCGCAGATGACCAGCGTCGGAACGGCGACGATCAGGCCGAAGAGCAGGGTGTCCCCGAGGTCGGCGTGCAACGCACTGATCGCCGCCACCGGGCCCGGGTGCGGCGGCACCAGCCCGTGCAGGATCGACAAGCCCGCCAGCGCCGGGATGCCCACGCGCATCAGCGGGTTGTGGGTACGGCGTGCGACGAGGATCACGACGGGCACCAGCAGGACGACGCCGATCTCGAAGAACATCGGCAGTCCGATGACGGCCGCGATGAGAGCCATCGCCCACGGCAGACCGCGGTTGCCGACGCGGGCCAGCACCGTGTCGACGATCTGGTCCGCTCCCCCCGAGTCGGCCAGCAGCTTGCCGAGCATGCCGCCGAGCGCGACCAGGATGCCCACGGTGCCGAACGTGTTGCCGAACCCGGTCACGAAGCTCGTGACGATGTCTGCGGGCGCGACACCGGCGACACCGCCCATGACCGCCGTACCCAGCATCAGTGCGATGAAGGGGTGGATCCGCGCGGCCGCGATCAGGACCACCACGGTGACGATGCCGAGTGCGGCGGCGAGCAACAGCTGCGTCTTGCCGGCGGACGTGATCGAGGGCGCGTCCGCCATGGCGATCAAAGACATCGAGGTGGTCATGGTGCGGTCCCTTCGGTCGTGAGCTCCAAGGCGGCGAGCGCGTCGCGGACGATCTGCTCCGGCGTGGCAGCGACCGAGAGATGCACGCCGGGCTCATCGGCGGCAAGTGGCTCGAGCGTGGCCAGCTGGCTGGGCAGCAGGGAGGGTGGCATGTAGTGCCCTCGTCGCACCTTCAACCGCTCGGCGATCAGGCCCTCCGGCGCGTCGAGCTCGCAGAAACGCACCGTCGGCCGGCCCTCGCGCAGCAGGTCGCGGTAGGCCCGCCGCAGAGCCGAACAGGTGACGACGGCGCTGCGCCCGGCCCGGAGCTGGTCGTCCATCCAGGCCCCGATGGTGCGCAGCCAGGGCCAACGGTCCTCGTCGGTCAGCGGCAGGCCGGACGCCATCTTGTGCTTGTTGGCCTCGCTGTGGAAGTCGTCACCCTCGGCGAACGCCCAGCCCAGGGCCCGCGCGATCCCCACCGCGACCGTGGACTTGCCAGAACCCGACACGCCCATGACGACCACGACCTGCGCCTCGACCGGCGGCTCGCCCTCAGCGGCTGTCACATCTCAGGACGCTAGTGGCGGACGATCCGGCTCGCAGGTCGAGGACTTCACCACCATCTGGTCGATGTTTTGGTGCCCCCGTCGTGGGACCCTCGTGACGTGAGCGACCTGACCCAGGCCATCGACGCCTTCGACCGGGCCGTCCTCGAGCGGGACCTGCTGTTGGCGGCGTCGTTGCTGGACGCAGACAGCGGGCGCCTGCAGGTGGAGCCGAGCGTCTCCTCCCTCGACCGAGAGGGCTGGCTGGCCGCCCTCGACCTCGAGGACGTGCATGGGTATGAGGTGCTGGAGCGGTTCATCCACGAGGACGGCGACACCGCTGCGGTCCTGCAGCAGGTGCGGTTGAGCGCCACGGTGGACGGGCAGGACCGGATGGGCACTCAGACGGTGAGCGACGTGTGGCGTCGCCGCGGTGACGGCTGGCGGCTGTGGCGGCGCCATATCGCACCGGACGAGGACCTGGCGGCCGAGCAGCGCGGCAGTGAAGCAGCCGCGGCACGCGCCGCGCACGCCCGCGACAGTGGGCCCGACAACGCCGGACCCGCCACCAAGGCGACCGTCACCGAGATCGCGGCGGTGCTCGCCACCATCGCGGACGCCGGCGAGGACCCGAACGCGCTGACCATGCAACAGGTCGAGCAGTACGTCCAGGCCTTCCGGGCGCTCAAGAGCAACTTCTGAGCCGGCGCCATCAGCGGGCGTACGTGTCGTCGTACTCCTGACCGGAGAGGCGCTGGACCGCTTGCCGGATGACCTCGGTCACCTCGCGCAGGACCCGGCTGGATCGCTCGTCCTCGGCGCGTCCGGAGAAGTCGAGCGGCGCACCGAAGTGCACCTCGACATGCGCACGCCGCCACCGGTGGGTGCCGGGGCGGAGCATCTGGTCGGTGCCGACCAGGCCGACCGGTACGACGGGTGCCCCTGACCGCAGCGCGAGGCGAGCCACGCCGGTACGGAACTTGTGCAGCCGGCCGTCGGGCGACCTCGTTCCCTCCGGGAAGATGCCGAGGACTTTGCCCTCTTCGAGCAGCTCGGCCCCGATCGTGATGGTCGACGCCGCCGCCCGCGCGTCGTCCCGGTCGACGGGGATGTGCCCGAGCTCGCGGAACACGCGGGCGCGCACGCGGTTGCGCACACCCGGCGCCTCGAAGTACTCGGCCTTGGCGAAGTAGAGCACCTGCCGGCGGGCCGAGATCGGCGTCACTACCTGGTCGGCCGCGGACAAGTGGTTGGCCGCGACGATGGCCGCGCCCTCCCGCGGTACCAGGTCGCGCCCGGTCACCTGCGGCCGGAACCAGCCGCGCAGCGCCGGGTAGCCGATCAGCTCCGTGGTCCGGTAGAGCACAGGGCAGACGCTAGTGGCACCGTGTCGTCATGACGACTGCGACTGTTCCGACCATCACGCTCAACAACGGCGTGGAGATCCCACAGCTCGGTTTCGGGGTGTTCCAGGTCCCGCCCCGTGAGACGCGGGAGGCCACGCTGGCCGCCCTCGACGTCGGCTACCGGCACATCGACACCGCTGAGATGTACGGCAACGAGCGGGAGGTCAGTGAGGCGGTCCGGGCCTCGGGCCTCGACCGCGACGAGGTCTTCCTCACGAGCAAGCTCAACAACGGCTACCACGCGTACGACGACGCCCTGCAGGCGTTCGACCGGTCGCTAGCCGAGATGGAGCTCGAGCGGCTGGACCTGTTCCTGATCCACTGGCCGCTCGCGCAGGTGTCCGACTTCGTCGAGACGTGGCGAGCCATGGAGGAGATGTACCGGTCCGGGCGCGTACGGGCGATCGGGGTATCGAACTTCCAGCCGCACCACCTGCGCCGGCTGTTGAACGAGACAGAGGTGGTCCCGGCCATCAACCAGGTCGAGGTCCACCCGTACCTCACTCAGGACGAGGTCCGCGCGTTCGACGCGGAGCACGGCATCGCCACCGAGGCCTGGTCACCGATCGCGCGTGGCCGGGTGGTCGACGATCCGGTGATCAACCGGATCGGGCGGGCGCACGACAAGACCCCCGCTCAAGTGACGTTGCGCTGGCATGTGCAGCGGGGCGACATCGTGTTTCCCAAGTCGGTGAAGAGGTCGCGGATGGAGGAGAACTTCCGCATCTTCGACTTCGAGCTCGGTCCGGACGAGATGGGCGACATCTCGGCCCTGGACCGGGGTGAGCGCACCGGACCGGACCCGGACTCGTTCTCGTACGTGCCGCGTTAGGTCGCCGCGAGCGAGCGCCCCGCCGTACGACGCGGGCGCAGCGACGCCACTGAGGAGTGCGAACCGTCGTGAAAGGCGGATACCTTCTCGTCTGACCGTTCGCATCGATCCAAGGAGGCCGGCCATGCCTGATTTCCCGCCGCTCGCTCACGTGGCCGTGACGGTCACCGACTTGGAACGCAGCACACGCTGGTACACCGCGCTGTTCGAGTCCGAGCCGGTACTCGATGAGGACGAACAGGGCGGTGCCTTCCATCACACCGTCTATGCGCTCTCGGGTGGACAGCTCTTCGGTCTGCACACCCATGTCGAGCCGGCCGCTGGCACCTTCGACGAGCGCCGCACCGGCCTGGACCATGTCTCCTTCGCCTGCACCGGGCGCGGCGAGCTCCAGAAGTGGGCCGATCGCCTGGACGCGCTCGGGATTGCGCACGGGGGCGTCAAGGACGCGTCGTACGGATCGGGCGTCTCGTTCCGCGACCCGGACGGCATCGCGCTCGAGTTCTTCGCGCCACCAGGGGTCGAGTGAGCCAGACCTCTGACTCCTGGCTGCCTTAGCCGGTATCTCGGAGTTGGGGGTTTCGGTTCAGCCAGCGGGTGGCGAGCTGTCGCAGCTTGGTCTCGAACCGTCGGATGTGATCGCTGGGCGGTTCGGGGGGAGCCCCAGGTCGCGGTGGGGTCCAGGTGACGCGGCCGTCGAGGAGGCGGCCGGTCCAGCCGCTGGCGTGCACGTGGCGGTGGTGCCGCCCGCACAGCAGGGTGCCGTTGGCCTCCGAGGTCGCCCCGCCCGGCTTGCCGTCTCGCCCGAAGGCGACCAAATGATGGGCGTGGCACCAGGGCGGGGGGGCGGAGCAGTTCGGGAAGGTGCAGTGCCGGTCGCGGAGCTCGATGGCCCGCCGGATCTTCGCCGGGAACCGATAGACCGAATCGCCCACATCCAGGGCCCGTCCGTGGCCGTCCATCACGGCCGGGACCAGCTCGGCGTCACAGCACAAGGTCTGGGCCTCTAGCGGGGAGATCTCCCAGCCGCCGGGCTCACCGGTCTCCACCACGGCCATCGGCGCCCCCGCCTGCCCATGCTTGCGGCTCGGGTCGGCTTGCAGGGTGGCCAGGTCGGCGGTCACGATCATCCGCACCGGCGAACCATGCCGGGACGGCAACCCACCCGGCTGGCCGGCCCGTTGGGCCAGCGACAGCTCGGCCAACCCGGTCAACGCGTCGGCCATCCGCTGGCCCCGGCTGCGCGGATCCACCTCCCCGTCGGCGGCCGGGCAGGGCTGGGCCAGGCCGTCCAGCGCGGTCGCAAGGACGGCGCCGTCCTTGGCCGGCAGCGTGGCGGTCAGCCACCACATCCCAGAGCTCTCCTGGGTCAGCGTGGCTTGGCGTAGGTGCTGTTGGGCGTCCTCATCCCTCGCCAGCCGCTCCGCCGCGTCCGGGTCCAGCCGGTGCCGCAACGCCACCCCAACCTTGCCCAGCTGCCCGGCATCCAGCCGCGTGGCTTCACCGAGCATCAGGTGCTGGGCCTCACCCCAGATGGTGGCGTCCACATCGGGGACCTGGTCCAGGGCGCACATCGTCCGGGTGATCGCGCCGGCCTGGCTCACGTTCAGCTCACCGGAGCCGAACGCCTCCCGCGTCGGGGCCAGCTCGGGGCGGGCCAGCTGCTCGGCCAGCTGGGCCCGCTGGGCCGCCGCCGGCACGGTCAACGGCACCAACCCGCGCAGCCAGGCCCCACCCGACTTAAAGCCGGACCCGACCAACACCCCACGTTTCAGCGCCTCGCCCACTGCCGCGACCTGGGCGGCGACCACCTGGTTCTCCACCCGGCCCAACAACTGGACCCGCTGCCTCAAGTCCGCCTCGGCGCACTGCCACCACGGCAGGGCGGACACCATCTTCACCACCACCGGCAACGCCGCCAACGCCTGCTCCGGCGTCCAGTCGCCCTCGGCGACCGGCGAGTCCGGCAAACCCACCGACTCGCCCTCACCCTCGCCACCGTCACCGTCACCGACACCGTCACGGAAGAACGACGCACCCCTGCGATCCATGACTCGAACCTAACCGGCACCACCGACAATTCCGACACGTGTCCACAGCATCGTTGTGAACCACCAGAGCTTGTGGAAACTCTTGTCCTACAACGAGCTTCAGTCAGACGGTCCTGATAGTGCGCTCTCTACTTCGGCGGTCGAGCCACCCGGTCGAGCCGCTGGAGCAGGTCGTGTGCGGCCAGCTCGATGTCCTTGTGCCACCACTCCGAAGCGCGGTACACGCTCGCGATCAGCGCCGTCCGGTGTACCCGCCGGAAGTCGCCGACCACGAACGCGTACCGCGCCTTGGTCTCGTCGGTCGCACCCTCAGTCAGACCGAGGTGCCACGCGGCGTACTCCTCCCACGAGTGGTTCTTGAGGTAGGCGTTCTGCACCTCGGCACCCGGCTGCACCTGGCTCCACTCGGAGTCGAGCACGTACTGCCGTTTGTCGATCAGGTCGGCAACGTGTGCGACCGCGGCCTCGTTCACGGCATAGGTGGCCATGGCTCGCACCGTAGGCGCGTGCTGTCACGAGCGCGACCCGACCAGCTCGCCTGCGACCACCGGACCACGCTCGACGGCCGACGGTCCCGAGCCCGGGCGCCCGGGCACCCCTCCCGGCCACCAGTTGAACCGGCCGAGCATCGTCATGAGCGCCGGGAGCACGATCGTCCGGACCACCAGGGCGTCGATGAGCACCGCGGCCGCCAGGCTCAGACCGAGCTCCTTCATCTCGACCATGTGCAGCGAGGCGAAGATCGCGAACACCGACACCATCACGAGCGCGGCACTGGTCACCGTCCCGGCCGACCGCGTGATGCCACGCGCCACGGCCTGCCGCGTCGACAGTCCTTCCGCCGCGGCCTCTCGGATCCGGCTGATCACGAAAACGTGGTAGTCCATCGACAGCCCGAACAGCACGGCGAACGTGAACAGCGGCACCCAGTTGATCACCGCACCCGTTGACGTGAAGCCGAGCAGGTGCTCCGCCCACGTGTGCTGGAAAACCAGCACCAGGACGCCGAACGCGGCACCCGCCGACAGCAGGTTGACGAACGCAGTGGTGACCGCGATGACCACGGAGCGGAACACCCATCCCATGATCAGCATGGTCAGGCCGACCACGAACGCCACGACCCACGGAAGACCGACGGCCAGGTGGTGGTCCTCGTCGACGCTCTCGGCCGTCTCGCCGCCGACCCAGGCCTGCGCCCCCGGAATGCCGGCCGTGGTCTGCGGCACCAGGTCACCGCGCAGCACGTCGAGCGCGCGGTGCGCCTGACCCGACTCGGCGTCGTACGGCGTGTCGACGTCGAGCAGGTGCACGGTCTTGTCCGCAGAGACGCGGAGGGGCTGCTGACCATGACCCATGTCGAAGAGCGCGGACTGGGCGGCGTTGCGCTGCAACGCGTTCAGCCGCCGGGCGACCTCGTCGGACCGGCTGGCCGGCGCCTTGACGACGATGGCGTTCGTCGTGTTGCGGCTAGGGAATGCGTCGGTGAGGCGGTGCAGCGTCTGCACCTCCGGGATGACGGTCGGCAGCGACTGCGCGGTGTCGGAGGACAGCTTCATGCCGAGCGCGGGTACGGCGAGCGCTCCAAGCAGGAGGACGGCCACGGCGAACGTGCGCCCCGGTCGGTGCAGGGCGGGCTTGAGAATGGCCGGCCAGAGCCGCGGTTCGCGGGTCTGGGTCGCCAGCCGCCACAGGAACGGCACGCGCGGACGGTCGACCGCCCGGCCCAGCTTGACCAGTACGGCGGGCAGCACCGTGAGCGACCCGAGCACGGCGACGGCGACCACGACGATGGAGCCCGCCGCCAGCGACGCGAACACGATGTCGCGGGCGAGGAACAGGCCGAGCATGGACACGATGACGGCTGCGCCCGACACCAACACCGAGTGACCCGAGGTCTCGGCCGCGATCTCGATCGCGTCGAGGTGCGTGCGGCCGCGCTGGCGCTCCTCACGGGCCCGTTTGACGTAGAAGAGCGAGTAGTCCACGCCGACGGCCATGCCCATCAGCAGGATCATGCTCGAGGTCGACCCCGAGTCCGGGATCACGTGCGAGACGAGCGCCGACAGACCGGTCGCCGTCACCACCGCTGACAACGCGAGCAGCACCGGCACGCCGGCGGCCAGGATCGCGCCGAACGCGACGAGCAGGATCAGCAGGGTCACCGGCAGGCTGTACGTCGCCGCGGCACCGAGGTCCTCGCCGACCTGCTGGTCGACGGCGTCGTTGATCGACAGCGACCCGGCCTGCTCGACGAGCAGCTCCGGGTGGGCCTGCTGGACCGCGGTGGTGACAGCCTGGAACGGCGTGGCGGAGTCGACCGAACGGTCCAGTGTGACTTCGACGAGCAGCGAGCGCCCGTCCTTCGAGCGGACCGGGTCGGCCACGGAGGCCGCGCCGGGCACGGCCTTCATACGGCGTACGACGTCCGTCGCCACCCGCTGGGTGGCGGCATTCGCCGTACCGGTCCTGGTCGTGATCAGGACGTCTTCGGTGTCGGGCGCCTCGAGACCGGCGTCGTGGATGACGCGGGCCGCATGGCCGGCCTGCCCGACCGTCGTGTCGAGGTCACTGACCTCCTTGGTGCCGGCGGAGCTGCCGATCGCCACTGCGGCGGCCACGAAGACGACCCACAGGGCGATGGCCCGCCAGGGGTGGGTCGCGCTCCAGCGGGCGACGCGCACGGTGGCGGGGCGACGGGGTTCGGTTGCGGTGGACGCCACGGTGATGCCTCTTCCAGACGTGGTTGCGGGAACGTCTCAACGCTCCCGGGCGCACGCGGGCAGATCACGGGTGCTGTCTTGCGAACCGGGCGGGGGGCTAACCCCCCGCCCGGCCTGCGGACAGCCCGCGCACCAGGGGCCAGGAACTATCCGCCGTCACGTTGAACCGGATCGGGGCGGCCGCCGTACGTATGCGGGTCGCCCGGCCCGAGCGGCCCATGGTCAAAGGAGCTCACCATGAACGTTGCTCGCTGGCGTCCAGCCGCTGCGGCGGCGGGCGCATGTCTCGGCCTCGCGCTTGTGATGCCGTCCGCCGCCACGGCTGCGCCCACCCCCATCAGCCGCTACGTCCAGACCAACCTCGTGTCCGACCAGGCTGGTGTCGCGGAGATCATGGACCCCAACCTGGTCAACCCCTGGGGTGCGTCGTACCTCGGCAACAGCCCGCTGTGGGTGTCTGACAACGGCACGGGCGTCACGACGCTGTACTCCGGCGGCGTGCACGGGTCGCCCCAGACCATCGTTCCGCTGGTGGTGTCGATCCCCGGTGGCCTGCCCACGGGTCAGGTCTCGAACAGCACCCCCGACTTCGTCGTCAAGGCCCCCGATGGCACCAGCGGTCCGGCGTTCTTCATCTTCGTCGGCCTGACCGGCCACATCACGGGATGGAACCCCGCCGTCGGGACGAACGGCGGCACGCCGCCGTCGACGCACGCTCAGAACGTCAAGGTGAGCAAGGGATCGGCGTACACCGGGGTGGCCATGGGGCAGGTGGGCGCGCGGCCTCGGCTGTACGCCGCCAACTTCGCCACCGGCGAGGTCGAGATGTACGGACCGAAGTGGGGCCGGATCAAGATCCCGGGCGCGTTCACGGACTCCCAGCTGCCGGCCGACTTCGCGCCGTTCAACGTCATGGTCGCCGGTGAGGCGGTGTACGTCGCGTACGCGGAGCGAAACGACGAGGGCGACGAGGTGCACGGTCCGGGTCTGGGTCGAGTCGACCGGTACACCTTGGACGGCACGCTCGTGCAGCGGATGCAGCACACCGAGCGGCTCAACGCGCCGTGGGGCATGACCATCGCACCCGCCGGCTTCGGTGACCTGACAGGCGACCTGCTCGTCGGCAACTTCGGCGACGGGCGGATCCACGCGTTCGACCCGACCACGTTCGCTCGGCGCGGGGTCCTGCTCGACACACATGGCAACCCGGTGGTCATCGACGGTCTCTGGGCGATCCTGCCGGGCAACGGGACCGAGGGCGGTACCGACGAGATCATCTTCACCGCCGGTCCGGACGACGAGACCCACGGCCTCCTGGGCACGCTGAGCCTCGCCGCCGACTGACCGCTGACGGGACGGTGCCCGACTCGGGCTAGACCTGGTACGAGTCGGGCACCATCCGGGTGCCGACGCCGATCCGGTTCCAGGCGTTGATGGTGGCCAGCAGCATGACCAGCTGAGCCATCTCCTCCGGGCCGTAGTGCTCGGCGGCCGACGACCAGACCTCGTCGGGCACCCGCGGTGCACCCTCGCTGAGCCGGGTCATCGACTCGGTCAGGTCCAGCGCGGCCCGCTCGGCCGGCGTGAAGAAGGGCCCCTCCTCCCAGGCGGCGACGGCGGCGACCCGGGCGGGCGACGCCCCGGCCTTGGCCGCGTCCGCGCTGTGCGCGTCCACGCAGTACGCGCAGCCGTTGATCTGGCTGGCCCGCAGCTTGACCAGCTCGGTCAGCTCGGCCGGCAAAGGGCCCGCGTGGGCCCGGCTGTCCAGCGCGATCATGGCCTTGTAGGCCGCCGGCGCCAGGGCGGCGATGTCGATCCGGGCGTGCGGCTCCGGCGCACTCGTGGGGCGGTCGGCGTCGGCGGAGGATGCGGTCGGGGCGATGGTCGTTGTCGTCATGCGGACCACGCTAGGTCTAGGTTTGGCCCGGTCAAAGAGCCAAGATTGCCTCATCTGATTGGGCCAATGTCGATGGATCTGCTGGACCTCGTGGTCTCGATCGAGCGCGATGGCGGCGGTCGAGGCGACCGCACCGCCCGGGTCTACCGCGCGCTCCGCTCGGCGATCGCGGACGGGCGCCTGCAGCCGGGCGACCGGCTGCCGCCGAGCCGTTCGCTGGCCGCCGAGCTGGGCCTGTCGCGCAACACCGTGGCGGCGGCATACGACCGGCTCACGGCCGAGGGCTTCGTCGCCGGGCGGGCCGGCGCAGGGACGTTCGTGACCGACACGGCGGACGTCCAGCCGCCGCGACGGCGGACGCGGCGCACGCCCGGTGTCCTGACCCCACGGCGCGGCTGGTCGGCCGAGCCGCAGACCTCGAGCTCGAGCGCAGCGCCGCCACTGTTCGACTTCCGGGTCGGCATCCCGGACGCCGGCCTGTTCCCGTTCGACCGCTGGCGTCGCTACCTCACCGACCAGGCGCGGGCGGGGGCCGGCCGGCCCGGGTCCTACGCCGAGCCCGGCGGACATCCGGAGCTGCGCGAGCAGATCGTGCGCTTCCTCGCCGCCGGGCGCTCGGTGCGGGCCGATCCCGACGACGTCCTCGTGACCAGCGGCGCGCAACAAGCGGTCGACCTGATCGGCCGGGTGCTGGTTGCACCGGGCGACGTGGTAGCCGTCGAGGAGCCGGGCTATCCGCCGGTCCGCGCGCTGTTCGCCTCGCTCGGGGCTCGGGTGGTCGGCGTGCCCGTCGACCGTGACGGTCTGGTCGTCGACGCCCTGCCCACGCAGGCGAAGGTCGTGTACAGCACACCCTCGCACCAGTTCCCGCTCGGGACGCCGATGTCCCTGTCCCGGCGGACCGCCCTGCTCGCCTGGGCGCAGCGGCGGGATGCCGCTGTCATCGAGGACGACTACGACAGCGAGTTCCGGTTCTCAGACCGCCCACTCGAGCCGCTGCACGTCCTCGACGGGGCCGGGCGCGTCCTGTATGTCGGGACGTTCTCCAAGACGCTGCTCCCGACGCTGCGCCTGGGCTTCGTCGTCGCGCCACCGTCGTTGCGGTCAGCGTTGCGCGCAGCCAAGCAGCTCAGCGTTAGCCACACCCCGGTGGCGACGGAGGCCGCGCTCGCCCGCTTCATGGCCGACGGGCTCCTCGCCCGACACCTGCGTCTCGCCTCGCGCGTCTACCGGCGGCGGCATGCCGAGGTCGTGGGCTACCTCGAACAGGACCTGGCGGCGCCCTCAGATCCGACGGCACCACTCGAGCTGCTGACGTCAGTGGCCGGGCTGCACGTCAGCGCCCGGCTCCGGTCCGGTGACGCGGCCCAGGCGGACGCGGTCGTCGCCGGAGCGCGCGAGCGTTCGGTGGGGGTGGACGCGTTGAGCCAGTACTGCGCCGGAGCTCCCCAGGCGGGCTTCGTCTTCGGGTACGGCGCCTTGCGTGACGGCACCGCGCGGGAGGGGCTCACTCGCTTTCAGCTCGTGCTCGACCGCTCGAGTCGCCGCCGCTGAGCCGCTGGGTCAGGATCGTTGGATGTCCCCGTCGTTCGTGAGCTCCGGCGGTTTCGACCGCGACGAGCGCTACATCACCACCCGCATCACGGCGGACGGGCGCGACGGCTACCCGGTCGAGGCCGGTCGGTACCGGCTGGTCGTCAGTCGGGCCTGCCCCTGGGCCAGCCGGGCTGTCGTCGTGCGCCGGCTGCTCGGCCTCGAGCGCGCCCTCCCGATGGCCATCGCGGCGCCGACCCACGACGAGCGCAGCCGGAACTTCGCCCTCGACCCCGGCGGGCGGGACCCGGTCCTCGGCATCGCGCGGCTCGAAGAGGCCTATCGTCGCCGTTTCCCCGACTACGACCGCGGGATCACCGTGCCGGCGCTCGTCGATGTGCCGACGGGTGCCGTGGTCACGAACGACTTCGACCGCATGACGCTCGACTTCTCGACGCAGTGGTCGGCTCATCACCGGCCCGGTGCAACGGAGCTCTACCCCGAGCCGCTGCGCGAGGAGATCGACGCCGTCAACGCGCGGGTCTATGCCGATGTCAACAACGGCGTGTACCGCTGCGGGTTCGCGGGGTCCCAGGAGGCGTACGACGCGGCGTACGACCGCCTGTTCGCTGGGCTCGACTGGCTCTCGGCCCGCCTGTCCCGCCGGCGCTACCTCGTGGGCGACAACCTCACCGAGGCCGACGTGCGGCTGTTCACGACACTCGTCCGCTTCGACGCCGTCTACCACGGCCACTTCAAGTGCAACCGGCACAAGCTGACCGAGCTGCCGGTGCTCTGGGCGTATGCCCGCGACCTGTTCCAGACGCCCGGTTTCGGTGACACCGTCGACTTCGAGCACATCAAGCAGCACTACTACGTCGTGCACGAGGACATCAACCCGAGCGGGCTCGTTCCGCGCGGACCAGACCTCGCCGGCTGGCACAGTCCACACGGCCGGGAGTCCTTGGGCGGCAAGCCGTTCGGAGCCGGCACACCACCCGGACCACCGCCTGCGGGCGAGGTCGTACCGCGCGAGCACACGCCGTACGCCGCCTAGCGGCGAGCGGTCCGGATCGGGACCACGGTAGACATGGCGGCATGACGACGGCCGACGTCCGGGTGGGTATCTCGGGCTGGCGGTACCCACCCTGGCGTGGTGAGTTCTACCCGCCCGGGCTGCCGCAGCGAGAGGAGCTCCCGTACGCCGCCAGTCGGCTGCGCACGATCGAGATCAACGGGTCCTTCTACTCCCTGCAGGCGCCGGCGTACTGGCGGCAATGGCGTGACGCGGTGCCGCGAGACTTCGAGTTCGCCGTCAAGGGAGGCCGCTTCGTCACCCACATGAAGCGGCTGCGCGACGCCGAGGCCGCCCTCGCGACCTTCTTCGCGAGCAGCCCGCTGCTGCTCGACGACCGGCTCGGGCCGATCCTGTGGCAGCTGCCGCCGAACTTCCAGTACGACCGGTCGGTCCTGGCCGAGTTCTTCGCGGAGCTGCCATGGACCGAGGGCGAAGCAGCGGCGCTGGCTCGCAAGAACGAACGCACCATGCCGCGCGCCGGCGACGAACCGCTGTGGCAACGGGCCAGACGCGGACGCGGTGGGCGGCGGCTCCGCCACGCGCTGGAGGTACGGCACCTGAGCTTCCGCAACGACGACTTCTGTCGCCTCTGCAAGGAGTACGGCGTCGCGATCGTGGTCTCCGACGGCGGGACAGCGTGGCCGCAGTTCGACGAGATCACCGCGGACCACATGTACGTGCGCCTGCACGGCGCCGACCAGCTGTACGTCAGCGGCTACCCCGAGGCGGACCTGGACCGCTGGGCCGACCGGGTCCGCGGCTGGGCCGAACACCCCGACATCGAGGCGGTGCGCGTGTACTTCGACAACGACGTCAAGGTGCGGGCCCCGTACGACGCGATGTCCCTGGCCCGCCGTCTGGGCGTCGGCCTCGACTGACGCTTCACGCCAGACGCCGCAAGCTCGGAGCCTGGCTCGCCGCACCCTCGCCTGAGCAGCGTTGGTCTATTACGAAACGATCCTGTTCCGTTTCGTGATACGGTCCCCGCTGTGGAGTTGACCGACGCCCTGACTGACGACCGTCCCCGCGGCCGCCCCCGGGACCCGAGCCGCGATGAGGCGATCATCGAGGCGTCGATCGACCTCCTGATCCAAGAGGGCTACGACCGCCTCTCCATGGAGGGAGTCGCCTCAACAGCCGGGGTCGGGAAGGCCACCGTCTACCGGCGGTGGGGCAGCAAGGCCGAGCTGGTCATCGACGCGATGGCCAGCCTCAAGCCCGCCGTCGACGTGATCGACACCGGTTCGCTCGACGGCGACATCGAGCTGATGGTCCTGGCCTCGTGCAGCCCGTACTCGCAGAGGCTGTTCCAGGTCATGGTGAGCATCTGCTCTGCCCTCCCCCGTGAGCCCGAGCTGCTCGAGGCCTTCCGGACGCGATTCACCGAGCCGCGCATCGAGCGCATCACCGAGATGCTCGTGCGCGCCCGCAGCCGTGGGGAGCTCGGCCCCGATATCGATGTGGCCATGGCCGCGAGCCTGGTCCCGTCGCTCATGCTCCAGCGTGCACTGATGACCGGCCAGCCCGCGGGCCGTGCATACGCGGAGCAGATCGTCGGCAGCGTGTTGCTCCCGGTCCTCGGGCGTCCGCCCCGACCTGTCTCGACCCCTGACACGGAGAAGCCCCATGACTGATGTCTCGAACCCGCCTGCGACGCGTAACGGAGGGCTCGCCCTGGCGGTGATCTGCGTTGCCCAGCTGATGGTGGTCCTCGACGCCACCGTGGTGAACGTCGCGCTGCCGAAGATCCGACACGACCTCGGCTTCTCGGCCGACAACCTCACCTGGGTCATCACCGCCTACTCGCTCACCTTCGGCGGACTCCTGCTCTTCGGCGGGCGTACGGGCGACTTCTTCGGGCGCCGGCGCATGTTCATGATCGGTGTCTCGCTCTTCGCGGCGGCGTCCCTGGTGGGCGGGCTCGCGACCAGCGAGGTCATGCTGATCGCGGCACGGGCGGCGCAGGGCGCGGGCGGCGCCATCGCCGCCCCCACCGCGCTCGCCCTGCTGGCCACGACGTTCACCGAGCCGGCGGCCCGTGCCCGCGCCTTCGGCGTGTTCGCGGCCATGGCCGCGTCGGGTGGGGCTTTAGGCCTGCTGCTTGGTGGCACCCTTACCGACTTCGCGAGCTGGCGCTGGGCGCTGTTCATCAACGTGCCGATCGGGGCCATCGTGCTGTTCTTGACGCCGCGGACGCTCAGCGAGTCGCAGGGCTCGGGAACGAGACTCGACCTGCCCGGCGCGATCTCCGTGACCGCAGGCATGTCGATCCTGGTCTACGGGCTGACCAAGGCCGCCAGCGATGGGTGGACCTCAGCTACCACGCTCGTGACCCTCGCCATCGCCGTAGCCCTGGTGGTCGCCTTCATCGTCATCGAGCACGTGTCGAGCCATCCGCTCATGCCGTTCCGAATATTCGCCGACCGCAACCGAACTGGCGCCTACCTGATCATGCTGTTCCTGGCGGCAGCGCTCTTCACGACGTTCTACCTGATGGCGCAGTACCTGCAGGACGTGCACGGATGGAGCCCGTTCCGGACTGGCCTCGGGTTCCTCCCGATGCCCGTGACGATCACGATCATGTCCCTCGTGGTGGTCCGACGGCTCATCCCGACGATCGGCATCCGTCCCTTCCTGACCGTCGGCCCGATTCTCGCCATCGCGGCGATGGTCTCGTTCGGGCGGCTGAGCGCGACGAGCTCCTACTGGGAGTTCTTCGGCTGTCTCATCCTGCTCGGCCTCGGCATGGGCTCGAGCTTCGTGCCGTTGACCATGACCGCCGTCAACGGCGTGGCTCCGCATGAGACCGGCCTCGCCTCGGCCCTGCTCAACACCGGCCAGCAAGTCGGGGGCGCCATCGGACTCGCCGTCTTCGGAACGGTTTTCGCGCACGCCGCCGCCACTCGGGCGGGCGAGCTCGGCGCTCTCGCCGCCACCGCACAGGGTCAGACGACCGTCTTCCTGGCTGGGCAGCGGCAGGCCTTCGATGCCGCCATCGTGGTGACGGCATTGGCTCTGGTCGCGTCACTGGCGCTGATCAGGGTGCCGAAGGCCGCCCAGGCGGCCCCGATCGCCGAGCCTGCCCTCGTGGAGTAAGCGAACGCTGGACCATGGCGGCGTCGCGTCACCAGAGGTGGCCGGGCTTCATTCGATGCTGCTGAGCCATCGCATCAGTGCCGCGGTGAGTGCCGCGGGTTGATCGAGCTGGATCAGATGTCCGGCTTCCTCGATCACCAATAGCCGAGCCCCGGGAATCAAGTCTTGCAGCCGATGTGCACGCTCCACCGGGATCCATGCATCATCTCGGCCCCATACCACCAGGACCGGTACGTCGATGGCCGGGTACAAAGGCTGGATCTGGTCGGTGTATGCCTCATCCGCTTCCGCGATCTGACGATAGAACGCTGCCTGCCCCACATCGTCGAGCCAGGGCACGGTCAACGCGCCGAGGGCAGCCGGCGTCAGCCCGCGGTGGCTGGCACCGCTGATGTAAGCGCGCAAGGCTCCCTCATGAACAGCCGCGGGAAGCGCACTGAACACCTCGGCGTGATCGCGCACGAGGCGGAAGAAGTCCGAACCCCAAGGCCGCAGAGCGACCACGTCGACCAGCGCCAGCGACGCAAACCCACTTTGATGCAACAGATGCGCGCGGAGGGCCACGGCGCCGCCGAAGTCGTGCGCCACGACGTGCGGTGACCTCAGCTCCCAGAACGCCAACAGATCGCTGAACAGCTCACCCTGAACGTCGAGGGAGACCGGGTGCCCGGGGTGTTTCGACGAGACTCCGTACCCCGGCATGTCCCAGAGGTAGACGGTGAAGAAGGGAGCAAGGGCCTCCGCGACGGGTCGCCAGAGATCAGAGGACCAGGGAGTGCCGTGACAGAAAACCACAGCCGGCCCACTCCCGGCGCGCCCCCACCGCACCGAACGACCACGCCACGCAAACTCCTCAGACAGCACCCGCTCGATGCTGCCAGACCAACAGCCGGACCGCGTGCGCCGAGACTCGCCGCAGACCAGAGCAGGTGCGTGCTACCGCCGCGACTGTCGCCGGCAGGCCCGGACGCGGGCAGGGACCTTCTCGGTCTAGAACCCGATGGCCTCGGCGGCACGTTGGTAGCGGTGCGCCTCTGTGGTCACATCGACGGTGTCCGCCCTGGCCGTAGCGAGGGCGTTGGTGGTCGCCATGCGGAAGAGCAGCGCTCGGGCCACTGCTCCGGCGGATACTCCGACCAGGCCAAGCACGGATGCATCTGCGCCGTGCCAGCACAGTGCATCGGCAGCCACGACGGCCTCGGCGTACGACGGCGGACGCCAGTACGGCGAGATGTCAATCACAGCCGGAGGCAGCTCGGCGGCGAACAGCACATTGCCCGTGAGGTCGCCGTGCACCAGCTGTGGCCGGCCCGGCGGTGGCTGGGAGTTCAAGAGCCGGCCCGCCAGATCGGCGAACTCCGGGAGGAAGTGCATGGGCCGCTCGCCCCAGGCCACGCGGTCCGCAGTAGCCCATGGGTCGTCTCGGCCATCGAGAACGTCGGGGCGGCCCAGGTGCGCTACTGCTTGGTGAAACGATCGCCCCGCTGCGACGATCCGGACCCACGTGGAGGGCAAGCGCAGGTCAGGGTGGCTGCCCTCGACGAAAGATGTTGCCGTCCAGCCGTCCACACTCCATGAGCCATCGCCGGCCGCCTTCGGCAACGCCACCCGCACGGAATCCACACGAAGGCCGGCCAATACACCTCCGAGCCAGCCCTGCACCTCTGCGCCGCCCGGCTTGAACACCAGGTCGCCCGAAACCCACGACGTCCCCTGGCCCCCTGGCAATCGTCTGAACTCTGAGCCAACCCCGAAAGCCCGCTGAACCCGAAACGACGGACGCTCCACGGACACTCCGGCAGAGTAGAGCCGCATCCAAGCGACGACGCCGAGCGCGTCGGCCACAAGGGCGAGCGACCGGTCTTCGACGTCGAGATCGCGTGAGTACGAGAAGGCGTTTCGCCACACCTCAGTGGCCGAAGGCGTCCGAGTCCGTCGCGGCGCCCTCGCCCTGGTCCAGCCCGCTGATCGCGGCCATGTCGTCCGGGCCGAGCTCGAAGTCCCAGACGTCGGCGTTCGACCGGATGCGGCCAGGGTCGCTCGACTTCGGGATCACGGCCAGGCCGAGCTGCAGGTGCCAGCGCAGGACGACCTGCGCCGGCGTACGCCCGAGACGCTCGGCGACGCCCTGGATGGTCCGGTCGTGCAGCACATTGGCCCGGCGGCCACCGAGCGGGCTCCAGGACTGCGTGACGATGCCGTGCTCCGCGTCGTACTGACGGCTGGTGTCGCGCGTCGTGAACGGGTTGAGCTGGATCTGGTTCAGGTCCGGCGTCACGCCGGTCTCCGCGAGCAGGCGATCGATGTGCGTCGGCTTGAAGTTCGACATGCCGATGGCCCGCACCCGACCCTCCTCGAGGAGGCCGGCCAGTCCCCGCCAGGCGTCGACGTACCGGTCCTGGTCCGGGTTCGGCCAGTGCACGAGCAGCAGGTCGACGTAGTCCAGCCCCAGCCGCTCAAGGCTGCCGGTCAGGGCCTGCTCGACCAGATCGGCGCCATGCCATCGGCGGTTGAACTTGGTCGTGACGAAGAGCTCGTCGCGCGGCAGGCCAGAGGCCCGCACCGCGCGCCCGACGCCCGCCTCGTTGCCGTAGTTCTCCGCCGTGTCGACCAGGCGGTAGCCCGCCTCGATTGCTGCTGTCACAGCACGTTCCGCGTCTCGGTCGTTCATCGGAGAGGTGCCGAAGCCGAGCCGGGGCAGGACTGCGCCGTGCCCCAGCCGCACGGTCCGCTCGTCCGCGCCGCTCATGCCGGGAAGCCTCCGCCGGACAGCAGCGTCGTCCCCAGCTGCGCGAGGGCTTCGAGCAGGTAGATCTGCGGGTACGGACCGGACGAGACGCGGGCGACACCGAGCGCCTGCAGCTCGGCCATGGTGGGGCCGCCACGCCCCGCGATGACGCTGACCTTCCGCACGCCGATGCCGTCCACCAGAGCGGCGATGACCGACGGCTCCGCGACACCTGGAACGAACACACACGTGGCGCCCTCGGTCAGGAATGCGCGACCACGGGCGATCGCATCCGCGAGTACCTCACCCGGGTCACGGTCGCCTGCGAGCAGGTAGGCGTCGGTGCGTGCGTTGAGCACGAACGGCACACCCTCCGCCTCCGCAGCCGCCATGGCTTGCCGCACTGCCGCAACGGATTCCGGGAACGGGCGCATCCCGTCCTCGAGGTTCGCCCCGACCGCGCCGACACCGATCGCGGCCCGGATGGTGCGGTCGACGTCGCCGTACCCGGCTTCGAGATCCGCGGTGACCGGCAGGTCGACAGCACGAACGATGCGCTCCACGGCCGCCAGCATCAGGTCGAACGGGATGTGCTCGCCGTCCTCGTAGCCGTGAGCCTCGGCGATCGAGTGGCTCGCCGTCGCCAGGGCGCGCGTGCCCGGGAGACCGGCCACGGTACGCGCCGTCGCGACGTCCCAGACGTTCACCAGAACGAGCACGTCCTCGGCCTCGTGCAGTGCTTTGAGCTGTTCGGCCTTGTTCACGAGCACGAGCATAAGGACAGCTCAGACCGGCGGTATCAGCGCGGCGACCATGGCCTCCTGAAGTCGACGTGTGCCAGGCTGTGGCGCAACTCCGGCGAGGAATGGCGGTTGGCCATGGCGGATCCGCGTGGAAACCCCTGGGACTACGACCCCGGCCCGGCCAAGTCGAGCGGTTGGCCAGAGCTCTTCGCGGCCACACCCAACTACCGGGGCCTGGGCAAGGCCGTCACCGGCCGCGAGGCGTTCCGATGGCACTTCGGCCCCATGTTCTACCGCGGTCGCCTCGACGGCTCGGCCCGCGTGCTGGTGATCGGCCAGGAGGGCGCGCAGGACGAGTCGCTCGCGCACAGGTCGTTCACCGGCGGGACGGGTGCTCGGATGCAGCACCTGCTCAACCACCTCGGCGTGACCGAGTCCTACCTGTTCATGAACACGTTCGTGTACCCGATCTTCGGTCAGTACACCGCGACGCTCAAAGGCATGGGCCAGAAGCCCGTGTCGCCGATCGTCAAGCACCGGCAGTCGATGTTCGACAAGGTGGCCAACGGCGACCTGCGCCTGGTCATCGCCGTCGGGGAGGCTGCCAAGGAGTCGGTCGCCACGTGGATCGCGTCCCACGGCGGCACGGCCAACCCCGCCAAGCTGCACCTCGCGAGCTGCGGTGGCGCACTCGCCGGCGTGCGGTTCATCGGGGTGCTGCACCCTGGTGGCATCACCGGTGGTGGCGGAGCGGCGATCAAGGCCGACTTCATCCGGGCGGTCGGCCAGATCCGGACGTGGGTCAATGCCGACTCGAGCTGGTTGCCGGCCGACCCCGGCGCCACCCGCGACCTGAGCCAGGCGTTCGTCTACGCCAGCGACCCGATCCCCTATCGGGACTTCCCGTTCGGCACCTGCCCCCGGCTCGGGAGAGGCGCGACCTCGTCCAACCGCGGCGACAACCAGCGCAGCATCCAGCTCTTCTCAGCCCAGGGCAAGTACACCGGCACCGGCGCCTCACTCACCTACTCCTACAACGGAACTGGCACCAAGGACGGGTACGCCGACGAGTCGGGCGACATCCCGGTGGAGCCTCCGCGGCACTCGCCGCGCAACTTCGACCCGGGACCGAGCGCGACGTACGCGAAGCTCCTCATGGGCGGCCAGAGCGGGCTGGGCTGGCCCGACTTCGCGGCCCTCGGAGTGACCTCGTCAGCGTCGTTTGGCACCGGTGCGATCTACCGCGGGCGGTTCAGCTCGCTCAGCCTGGTGATCCTGGCCGACCCGGACTCCCCCGACGACCTGTTCACCGGCCGCGCGCTCTGCGGCGAGGCCGGCCAGCGGCTGCAGGCCTGGCTGACGGCGGCCGGCCTGACCAGGCGCTACCTCATCCTGCGCACGCTGCCGGTCGATGTCAGTGACCTGACGAGCGCGAAGCGCAGCTCTCTCGTCGACGATCCCCGGGTCCGAGCCCTGCACACGGAGATCCTCAGCCGGGTCAGGAGTGCGAACAGCGGCCTGGCCGCGCTCGTGACGCTGGGACCAGGTGCCCAGCGACTGGCCGCGAACGTCGCCCCGGCGGGGTTGCGTGTCCTGAGCCTGAACGCCTGGTCCACGAGCGCGCGCTCGCAGTGGCAGTCCGTCCTCGACACCCTGTCCGGGCTGTCGTACACGAAGGACCTGTCCGGCCCGTCCTTCACCATGCCCTCGGTGCGCGGGCGCATCCCGACGGCCGACCTGCCCAACGGCACGCCGATCTGGGTCGGGACGTCCGGCGACCGGGCCAGCCGCCCGAAGGACAACCACACGGGCAAGCCGTCGCCCGACTACCTGAAGCTGTACCTGCCGGGCTGGACCGATGCGCTGACCCCGCCGCCACTGTCGGCAGCCGATGCGGCCGTCGTACCGGTGCTCAAGGGGACGTAGGAGCTACCCTCCGGCGCGCACGACGCGCCGTTGCAGCAGCTTGCCGCGGGTGCGTCCGCGCACTTCGACGGTCGTCCAGCCGGCGGGGAGCTCGACACGCGTCGTAGGGGTGCGCACCGGCTGCGACGGCAGGAACCCGTCGTCGACGAGCACGTCCAGCCAGTCCACTCCTTCGCTGCGGACCAGGAGGGGCGCCGTGTCATCGGACGGCAGTGTCACCTCGAGGGAGGAGCGCCGCCGGCCGAGCACGATCCGCGCGGCATGGCTCAGCAGGTCCGGGTTGGAACCGGTCAGGTCGCGCCGGGTCATGACGTGTTCGAAGTCTCCGCGCACCCCGACGTCCTCGATGGCGACACCGTTTGCGGTTCCGCCTCGCGTCGCCCGGCGGACCGAGACGGTGTAGCCGATGCCGCCCGGCAGCGGCCCGCTCGACGCATAGTCGGTCGTGAGCAGGGCCCGGTCGACGTCGTCCGCGGTCCACACGTTGGCACCGCCGCCGCCCGTGGCCTGGCCGACCGTGACGAGCAGCCCGATCTTGTTGTCCACGAAGCCGGCCGTGAACAGGTCACCCGCGCTGTAGGTGTTCGGGTCGGTGATGGCGACCACCGGGCCGCCGTACACCTGACCGATGTCGTTGCACCGGTCGATCGGAGTGATGGGTACGGCGGAGGAGTACAGCTCTCCGGTCGCCACCGCGTCTTGGAGGCTGGCCGTCCACTGGCCCAGCTCGTTGGCGGTCTGCCTGGCCGTGGTCATCGCACGCGTGAGCGCCGTTGCCAAGAAAGAGAACCCGTTGGGCACCACCTGGTTCGGCGTGAACAGCTGGAGCAGCCGCTCGGCCGCCCAGATCGAGCCACCGGGGTTCGCCCGGAGGTCGATGATCAGACCGCGGTCGGGCAGCAACCCGAGCAGGCGGATCACTTCGGCGACGTACGCGTCGTCGTCCGCGACGTCGAAGCTCCACAGTCGCAGGTAGCCGAGCCGCGGACCCCTCTGCCCCTCCCCCGGCCAGACCTTCGCCGACAGGGCGTCCTGCATCGTGGTGGGGATCCACTGGCCGGCGGGCACCGTCGCCGGCTTGGGACGCGCCCGGCTAGCCGTCAGGTCGTCGAACCAGAGGTCGGGTTTGAACAGCAGCTTCTTGGCGCGGCGGTGCGCCTCGGCGGCCGGGTCCACGGCGAAGCGGCGCCCGACGGCCCCACCGGAGCCCTGGCCCGAGGTCGTGGCCTGGCGCGGCGACACGACCCGCCAGCTCATCCGCTTGGTGTGCGGGTACCCGTCGTCGTCCCGGAAGCCGATGTCGACCCAGAGCTCGTCCGGCGGCGGCCCGAACTGCAAAGCGCGCAACGTCATCGACTCCAGGGCCCGGGCGCGGCGGCTGTCCGGCCGGCCGCCCGTCTCGTCGTCGGCGTGCCGGTCGACGGCGCGATCCATCGGGACGCCGTTCCAGGTCACGAGCTCCACACCTTCGTGGAAAAGGCGCTGGCTGCCGGTGACCGCCTCGTCGGCGGCCAGCTTGGACACGATGTAGTGCGGCGCCTCGGGCCGCCCGTAGCTCTCGACCAGGAACGGCAGCATGGCGACCCGGCCTTCGAGCTCCGATGGGCCGACGTAGCGGGTGTGCGCGTCGCGCAGGCCCGTCACGATCTCCGTCATCTCCACGTGGAAGTCGATCGGGTCGAGGGGCGTCTCCAGGCTGCACCGTTGCCGCAGCAGTCTCAGCCGCTGGATCGGGTCGATCGCATACATCGAGCGCTTCAGCGGGAGGTGGGCGTACAGGCCCTCGAGCAGCTCGGTGAAGCGGTCGACCACCGCGAGCTGGCCGGTCTGACCGAGGTCGGTCGAGAGCAGCGCCATGGCCCGCGAGGTGGCCGGCAGGACGTCCTGGATGTCCACACCGAGCTGGGTGGACCGGATGATCTGGTCGCGGGACGGCATGGCGGGGCTTCTTCCAGGGGAGGACGGGACAGTCAACGGAAGGCGGCGGCCAGCCCGTCCAGCGCGCCGTTGTGGAACCCGCCCTTGGCGATCGTGCCGAGCCAGGCCGGGTCGTGGTAGATCCGCTCGATCTCCGGGATGAGCACCTTCTGCCCCGGCGGCGGTGGGCCGGCCGAGATCGCCGGCCCCCCAGGCATATCGGGGTTGACATCGATCGGAGGTGTGCCCGGCGGGTCGGCCGAGGCTGCTGCCTGCCGGCGACCGGACCGCGCCGCTCCCGGGCCGGAGGGCGGGACGTTCTTGGCGTTGTCCCGCACCGTGTCGAGAGCCCCCAGCACCGCGCTCCAGGCCCACGGCTGGGTCACATCGTCGGACCTCACCAAAGGCACCCGACGGTACGTCGAGCCGACCCGGACCGATGACGCACCAACGACTTTCGCGGCCTTGAACAGAGCCGTCGTGCCCCACACCGGCTTGCCGTCGACGACGACGAGCTGTATGTCGCGCTCGCGCGCGTCGACCAGGCTGGACCACGGGTCCCCGCGGCGCTGGCTCACGACGACGAGGTCACCCAGGGCGCCCTTGACCAGCCGCCCCACCGGGACCTGCCAGGCGCGCGACAACACGTCACCCGGCGTACAGGTCATCATCTGCACGATGTCGGCGTCGCTCAGGCTCCAGCCCTGCGCGTCGGCGTGGAGGCGGGCGACCTTCGCCTCACCGAGCAGGTTGTGCGTGCCTGACGGTCCCCAGTCCGTGCCGAGGCAGACGCTGAGGCCGGCCGCCTGCACCCAGGGGATGTTCGTGGTCTGGCCGTACAGCCACAGGTTCGAGAACGGCGACCAGACGACGGAGCCGTACGGCTTCTTGCTGTTCAGCGAGCGAGCCTGGGTCCGCCACCGCTGGTAGTCGGTCTCCTCGAAGGAGTTCGTGTGGATGCAGACGAGCTGTTGCTGAAGGCAGCTCTCGTCGTCGAGGTCGTCGAACTCACCCCGCACGATCGAGTCGAGCTGCCCCTCACCGCAGTGGTAGATGAAGATCGAGCCGTTCTTCATCGCGGTCCGGCGCGACTCCAGCTCCTCCGGCTTCAGGGTCAGGGCATAGACCCGCACCGGGTCGCCGAGCGGACCGACGTGGTCGCTGTCGACGCACCGCACCAACCGGTTCGTCGGCGGCCGGCTCATGGCCGGCCAACCCTGGATGGACGTCGTGCCGCCCGCGAGCGCGCGCACCTGGACGTAGGCGAGCAGGCTCTCCGGGGCTTGGTTGGCCAGAGTCCAGGCCGGCCAGGAGACGTCCGGCTTGTACGACGGCTCACCCGGCCAGCTGTCGTGGTGCAGGTAGGGCGTGAGCTGACCCGGGTCCGACCACAGGGGCAGGGAGTTGTAGCCGAGATGGCTGTGCAGGTCGACCAACCCGGGGTAGATGACAGCGGCGCCCACGTCGACGACCGGTGCGTCGCCCGGGAAGGCCACCGGTCCGGCGGCATTGCCCTTCGTCACAGCGGCCACGGTGCCGTCGTCGGCCAGCCACACCCGGCCGGCGAACACGTCCTGCTCCGCTCCGGGCGCCATCGGCGCGACAGTCCCCTTCACGACGAGTGCCATGGCTCCTCCTCGGTCGGACGCGCTCTGACGGTACAAGACTCCGGCTCGCCGGCTATGCGACCGAGCGCGCCAGCATCGGCAGCTCGACGTTGTCCACCAGCACGCGCACATCGAGGGCCTGGGCGGCCCCGCGGCTCGCGACCGCTTCGAGCGCCCCGAAGATCGCGACGGACGCGCAGATCAAGACCGCGCCCGCGACCGAGTAGGTCGTGAGCGGCTCGCCCAGCAAGGCGACCGCGGTGAGCAGACCGACGGCCGGGATGAGGTTGATGACCACCGCGGCGGGCGCTGCCTCGATCGTGGCGATCGCGTAGTTGTAGAGCAGGAAGCTGCCGGCGAATCCGACGATGCCCACCAACGCGGCGACGACGACGTACCGCGGTTCGACGTGGGTCGGGACGGACTCGGCGCCGCGAGCCCACGCAACGATCGCGGCGGGTACGGCGATCGCGCTCGCGGCGGTGAACTGCAGGGCCGTCACGCTGAGCGGGTCCTCGCCCGGGTCGAGCCCGCGCGCGATGACCGTGTACGCCGCGGCGCACAGGGAACCGACGAGCACGAGCATGTCTCCGCTGCCCGGTCCGACGATGCCGTCACCGCTCTCGAGCACGATCAGGCCGACCAGGGCGAGGACGATCGCGATGCCCACGGCCCGCGTGATCGGCTCGTGCAGCAGCACGGCCGCGAGCACGACGACGAAGACGCACTCCAAACCCATGATCAGTGCGCCGTTCGTCGCGCTGGTGCGGGCCAGACCAGCGGTCTGGCCGAGGTACGCCAGCGCGGGCTCGAACAGACCGAGCAACGCCACTCGGGCGAGGGAGCGAGGCCGGCGCAACCCGCGCACCGCCACGACCGCCCAGAGCAGGGCGGTGGCGAGCGCGAGCTCGACCGCCAGCAGACCGACGGGCTGGAAGCCGCCCAGCGCGTACTTCGTCCCGGTGTTGGCGCTGCCGAACGAGAGCGCGGCCAGGCACAGGGCGATCACCGGTCCGCGACGGATCATGTGCGAAGGAGTCGCGCCAGGACCGCCCAGATACATCGGGATTGGCGCAGAAGTCGTCGCGCGCTGGTCCTAGGTTGTCGGCCATGCGCACTCAGGCCATCGCCGACCGCATCGGTCCCGACCTCGTCGCCCTGCGACGTTCGTTGCACCAGACGCCCGAGCTGGGCAACGACCTGCCCGTAACCCAGGCCCAGGTGCTGAACGCGCTGGCCGGCCTCGACCTCGAGGTCACGCGCGGGACGGCGCTCTCGTCCGTCGTGGCGGTCCTGCGCGGCTCCGGCGACGGGCCGCCGGTGCTGCTGCGCGCAGACATGGACGCGCTGCCAGTGACCGAGCAGGTCGCCGTCCCTTATGCGTCGCAGTCTCCCGGTCTGATGCACGCGTGCGGACACGACCTGCATGTCGCGGCCCTGGTCGGAGCCGCGCGGATCCTGACCGAGCTGCGGTCAGAGCTGCGAGGCGACGTGGTGTTCATGTTCCAGCCCGGCGAGGAGGCCCCGGGCGGCGCCGAGCCGATGTTGGCCGAGGGTCTGCTGGACGCCAGCGGGCGCCGGGTCGAGGCGGCGTACGCCTTGCACGTCGTCTCGTCCGGCGACCCGCGCGGGGTGTGGTGGGGACGCCCGGGTCCGATGTTCGCGGCGTGCGACCAGCTCAACGTGCGCGTGGTCGGGGAGGGCGGGCATGGTTCGGTCCCGTTCCGCGCCAAGGACCCGATCCCGGTGGCCTGCGAGATCGTGCTGGCACTCCAGGCGATGGTGACCCGCCAGTTCGACGTCTTCGACCCTGTGGTCGTCACGGTGGGCACGATCACCAGCGGGACGAAGGAGAACATCATCCCGGCGTACGCCGACTTCCGGGCGACCGTGCGGAGCTTCACTCCGGAGGCGCGGGCGCGGCTCGAGTCGCGCAGCCGGCAGGTCGTCGAGGGCGTCGCCGCGGCGCACGGTATGACGGCCGAAGCCGAGTACGTCCTCGGTTATCCGAGCACCGTCAACGACGACGGTGAGTATGCGTTCGTTGCCGAGGTCATCAAGAAGATGTACGGCGTCGAGCGCTATCGCGAGCGGGCGCATCCGGACCCGGGCGGCGAAGACATGTCGTTCGTGTTGGAGCAGGTGCCCGGCGCTTACGTCATGATCAGCGCCTGCCGCGAGGGCGTCGACCCGGACACCGCACCGGACAACCACTCGCCGCTCGCGGACTTCGACGACGCAGTGCTGCCTGACTGCGCGCCGCTGCTGGCCGAGCTAGCGTTACGTCGTACGGCGCGCTGAGCGCATCATTCGCATCTCAGGAATCTCATTGTGGCGCAGCGGTTTCCGGACCGTGACTGTTATCCGGTTGTGACCTTTGGCCCTGTGGACAGGTGTCTGAATTGTCGGTGGTGGTCGTTAGGTTCGAGTCATGGATCGCAGGGGTGCGTCGTTCTTCCGTGACGGTGTCGGTGACGGTGGTGGCGAGCCGGAGTCGGTGGGTTTGCCGGAGTCGCCCATCGCGCGGGGTTCGTTGAGCCCGGAGCAGGCGATGGCGGCGTTGCCGGTGGTCTTGGAAGCGCTCGGGGATGCGCCGTGGTGGCAGTACGCCGAGCCGGACCTGATCGAGCGGATCCAGCTGTTGGGCCGGGTGGAGAACCAGGGGGTCGCCGCCCAGGTCGCGGCCGTGGGCGAGGCCGTCAAGCGGGGGGTGCTGGTCGGCTCCGGACACCGGTCGGGCGGGGCGTGGCTGCGCGCTCAGGTGCCGTTGACACGCCAGGCGGCGGCCCAGCGGGCCCAGCTGGCCGAGGAGCTGCCCCGCCCGGACCTGGCCCCCACGCGGGAGGCGTTCACCGCCGGGGACATCGGCGTCGGTCAGACGGCAGCGGTGACCCGGACGATGTGCGCCCTGGACGACGTCCCGGATGTGGACGCGACCACGTGGGGTGAGGCCCAGCAGCTGATGCTCGATGAAGCCACGCGGCTGGATGCCGGTCAGCTGGGCAAGGTCGGGGTGGCGTTGCGGCACCGGCTGGACCCCGACGCCGCCGACCGGCTGGCCCGCGATGAGGACGCCCAACAGCACCTGCGCCAAGCCACGTTGACCCAGGAGTCCAGTGGGATGTGGTGGCTGACCGCCACGCTGCCGGCCAAGGACGGCGCCCTGCTCCAGACGGCCCTGGACTCGTTGGCCCAGCCGCGTCCGGCCGCCGACGGGGAAGTGGACCCGCGCAGCCGCGGCCAACGGATGGCGGACGCGTTGACCGGGTTGGCCGAGCTGTCCCTGGCCCAACGGCAAGGTCAGCCGGGTGGGCTGCCGTCCCGGCACGGTTTGCCGGTGCGGATGATCGTGACCGCCGACCTGGCCACCCTGCAAGCCGACCTGACCCGCAAGGGCGGGCAGGCCGGGACGCCGATGGCCGTGGTCGAGACCGGTGAGCCCGGCGGCTGGGAAATCTCCCCACTGCAAGCCCAGACCCTGCTCTGCGACGCCGAAGTGGTCCCCGCCGTACTCGACGGCGACGGACGCCCGTTGGACGTGGGCGATTCGGTCTATCGGTTCCCGCCCCGGATCCGGCGGGCCATCGAGCTCCGCGACCGGCACTGCACCTTCCCGAACTGCTCCGCGCCTCCGCCGTGGTGCCACGCCCATCATTTGGTCGCCTTCGGGCGAGACGGCAAGCCGGGCGGGGCGACCTCGGACGCCAACGGCACCCTGCTGTGCGGGCGGCACCATCGCCACGTGCACGCCACCGGCTGGACCGGCCATCTCATCGACGGACACGTCACCTGGCATCCGCCGCGACCCGGAGCACCACCGGCCGAACCCAACGACCACCTCCGCCACATCGAAGCGAGGCTGCGCCAGCTCGCCGCCCACTGGCTCACCCGCAACCCCCACCTCCGAGATACCGGCTGACGCACCAGAGGTCATAGCACAGTGTTGTTGTTGGCGCCGTTAAGCGGCATGCCTTGCCATCAACGGGCCGGCGTCCGTACCCGTCGAACCCGCATCGCGGCAGGTGAGTGCTGGGTGGGCGAGGGACCGAATGCCCCGGAGCCGCGTACCGAGGCTATTCCGGGCAGGTGACACCTGCCTGAGCACGGCAGAGTAGGGACATGCGATCTCGGACGGCGGAGATGTGGTGGGGCACGGCGATCGAGGCACCGGATCCCGGTGCCTTGGCGAGGTTCTATGCCGAGCTTCTGGGATGGCAGGTCGGGCACGAGGAACCCGGAACGGCCATCGTTGCGGCCTCCGAGCGCGGGCCGTTCCTCGTGTTCCAGCAGGCCGACGGGTACCGGCCTCCGCTGTGGCCGCCGGTCGACGGGCAGCAGCGCGCGATGATGCATTTCGACTTCCAGGTGGGCGACCTCGAGTCCGCCGTGGCCGAAGCGGAAGCCCTGGGCGCCACCGTGGCGGAGTTCCAGCCCCAGGCGAACGTCCGGACGCTGTTCGACCCGGCCGGCCACCCGTTCTGCCTCTGTCTCGACGAAGGCTGACCGACGCCGGAGGACCGGACCACCGGTGGCACGGTCAACCAGCCGACAGGGCGATGACGCGCTCGTGCAGATGCTCGACGTACCCCTCGTGCTCAGGCTTCATCAGGACGCTGCGCAGGATCCGTGCGCCGTCCGCGTCCAGGTCGACCGATGGCTGCCGCAGCGCCATCGCATCGGCGGTCACGTGGAGCGTGCTCAGGAAGACCGGGTCCCCCGCAGCCTTCATCCCGTCGTCCAGCACTCGCGCCGACGCGGCATCGATCCGACTGAGCGCCAACGGATCCGTCGCGGGGAAGTACGACACGATGTCGAGCTCCGGCGGCTGGTACAGCGCCAGCTCCGCCGACGACTCGATCAACCTGGCCCAGTGCAGGGCCGCCCGACGGCCCGCGGCCAACACCTGACCCAACCCGTCCGGCGTCGGCGGCAACAGCTGGAAGGTCAGCCACAGCGCAGCGGCACTCGCCCCGGCCCGTGAGCACTCGAGGCTGATCTCGCCGAGATGCAGCTCGTCGGACGTGAAGTACGTGTACGGCGAGTCGTGCAGGTAGAACCGGCCGACCGACGGGTCGGCAAACAGGACGGCGCCGCACCCGTACGGCTGCAGGCCGTGCTTGTGCGGGTCGACCACCACCGAGTCGCAAGCTCCGATAGCTCGCCACGGCGCCGCCTCGATGCCGGCCTCACCGTCCAGCCCGGCCAGCAACGTGAAGAACCCGCCGTACGCCGCGTCGACGTGGACTCGCACTCCGTGCCGCCGCGCGACGGCGAGCACCTCGTGCACCGGTTCGACCGCGCCCAAGGCGGTCGTCCCGGCCGTCACCACAACCGTCCCGACCGTCCCCTCGGCGAGCAGCGCGTCCAGCGCGGCGACGTCGAGCCGCCCTCGGCCGTCGACCGGCACCCGGTGTCCGGCCATGCCGAGCACACCGCACATCCGCCCATGCGTGTAGTGGGCCTCCGCGCTGTACGCAACGCCGAGGTCGGGATGCAGCGACCGGGCGACGAACAGCGCCTCGAGGTTGGCGATGGTGCCACTCGTCGTCAGATGGCCCAGATGGTCACCCAAGCCGAACATCGTCGCGAGCTGGCCGACGACCTCGCGTTCCATCCGGGCCGTCGCCGGGCCACCGTCCAGCGCGTGGTTGTTCGGGTTCACCAGCATCGCGGCGAGATATCCGACGACGGCAGCTGGATGCGGCGGCTTGAGCATCTGGCCGGCATAGCGCGGGTGGGCGAACGGGTAGTTGTCGCGCAGCCGGTCCTGCAGCAGGTCGAAGGCGGCACCGAAGGCATCGTCGGCGACGTCCAGCGCCGGGTGAACCTCGAACGGGCCCCACTCGGCCGCCCACGCGGCATTCGCGTCGATCGCCTTCCGCGCCCAGGCCGCCAGATCCACGAGCCCTCCTTGCCGTTGCCGATATGCGCGGACCTAGGCTCTCAGACGTGGCGGAACCTGGATTTTCGATGCACCGACTCCGCACCATCCCGCGCCGGATCGGCGTAGCCGTGCTCACCGCCGCCGCCCTGGTGGTCCTCGCTGCACCGGCCCAGGCCCACGACGAGCTGATCTCCACCAACCCGGCCGACAAGAGCCAGGTCGCCGTCCTGCCCGACCAGGTCGTCCTGACCTTCGAGGAGCCACCCGTCAAGACCGGGAGCCAGGTCCTCGTCAAAGGCCCCGACGGGAACGTCCAGAACGGCCTTCCGTCGTTCTCCGGCAACAAGGTCACGCAGGCGATCAAGGACGGCTCGCCTGCTGGCTCCTACACCGTGACCTGGCGGGTCACCGCGGACGACGGCCACGCTGTCTTCGGCACGTTCGCCTTCACCGCGGCGACCGGCAACACTGCTGGCAGCCCGACGAGTACGGCGGGAGCAGTGGCCACTCCCAGCGCGACGTCAGCGAGCGGGAACGCCACGTCGACCTCGAAATCCGGTGCTGGCAAAGCACTTTGGCTCGTGGTCCTGCTGTTGCTGCTCGTGCCGATCGGGTTGTTCATGCGTCGCGGTGCCTCGCGGCTACGCGAGATGAGCGAGCGCTGACCCGGCCTACGGTGTCGCCCCGCGCGCGGAGAGCATCTCGGTCATCTGTGCGATCTCGGCCTCCTGGCCGGCGATCATCGCCGCGGCCAGACGGTCCACCACCGGCTCCCGGGTCAGCGTCTCCGCCATCTGAGCCATGGCGATGCCGGCCCGGTGGTGCGCGATCATCAGCTGGAGGAACAGCACCTCAGCCTTGTCCTCCGGCAACGTTCGCAGCTCGTTGACCTGAGCCGCCGTCGCCATGCCGGGCATGCGCCCGTCGGCCAGCGGCCGCATCAGTGCCGGGTCGACCGCCGGCGCCGACCGGCCGCTCGCATAGTGCATGTCCATGCCGGACCTGGTCATCCAGGCCATCGGCGGTCCGGTCCTTCCCAGCGTCAGGCCCCACTGGTTGAGCCAGCCCTGCATCTGGCCCATCTGGTTGGTCTGGGTCAGCGCGATGTCCGTAGCCAGCGCCCGCAGGTCCGACTCCTGAGTCCGCTGCCCGATGATCGTCGCCATGTTGACGGCCTGCGCGTGGTGGTCGGTCATGTCCCGTGCGAACCCGGCCGCCGCGGAGCTGTCGCCGGGAGAGCTGCTGCCCGCCGTCGTACGCCCCACGATCGCGGCGATCACGAGCGCCAAGACCCCGGCGAGGACCAGCGCACCGATCTGTAGCGCCCGCGAGCCGAGCAGACCACCCCCGGCGTACGCCGCGTCGCCGCCGGTCGCGTCGGTCGCCTCGGTCGCCTCGGTGTGGGCGGCGAGCTCGTGCTCGGCCATCGCCGGGACCGTCAGCCGTTCGGCGTGCCCACACCCCCGGTGCACGGCGAGCCGGGCTCCGGGGTCTGTGGGCCACCCTTGTACTTCTTGACGAACGCCTCGAGCCGCGGGTCGTCAGCGCCGGTGAGCCGCAGCTGCTTCCCCCAGGCGGAGACGACGACGGGCGCGGGCAGGTTGGGGTACGGCGAGAGGTCGAGATAGTCCTGGCCGCGCGCGTACTTGGTCAGCTTGTCGATAGCGCCCTTCGCCAGGCCGGGCTGGTAGGTGATCCAGACCGCCCCGTGTTCGAGGTCGTGCACGGCGTTCTCGTTCGCCACCGGCGAGGTGTAGATCCCACAGTTGAGCCACACCGGGTTGTGGTCGCCACCGGCCGGCGGCGTCTGCGGGTAGGTCACCGTGCCCTGCACGTGGTTGCGCGTCTCGGTGAAGCTCTGCACGGCCGACAGGTCGGCGCTCGCCTTGCCGTCGTGCAGCACGAGGGCCGTGATGCCAACGCCCAGACCCAGGACCACGACGACCGTGACGGCCACGATCACGATGACCCGGCGACGAGCCGCGGCGGCCTGCTCCGCGCGCATGCGCTCGAGCTTCTCGCGAGTGCTCTGGCGGGACTTGCGGGCGTTGGTCATCGTTGCGTCGTTCCTCGCCTGTGTCGTTGCCGTCTGGTCGCACTGCTTGCCAGCACTGCCTGGTCGCACTCAGTCGGCGCGTGGGCCCTTAGGGTAACTGGCTGACCTATGGAGGATGCCGAACCGAGCGAGGTGCCCGGCCGATGCCCGACCTGGCGCTCTGGCAATGGTTCGTTCTGGTCCTCGCTTCCGTTCTGGTCGGCTACTCCAAGACGGGCATCAACGGCGTGGGCTCGATCGCCGTAGTCATGTTCGCGGCCACCCTGCCGGCGAAGGCCTCGACGGGCACCTTGCTGCCCCTGCTCATCGCCGCCGACATCACGGCCATCTGGGCCTACCGGCGGCACGCCGACTGGACCCTCATCCGGCGGCTCCTACCCTGGATCCTCGGCGGCATCGCCGGGGGCGCAGCCTTCGTCGCCCGGGTGGACAACCATGCGATGCGGATCGCGATCGCGGTCGTCGTGCTCACCTTGCTGGTCCTGCAGATCTGGGACAGGCGCCGCCCCAAGACCGGGCGACCGGTGCCGCACCACGTCCTCGGGCCGGCGGCCGGCGTCGCGACCGGCTTCACCACGATGGTCGCCAACGCGGCCGGGCCGATCACGACCCTGTACCTGCTCGTGTCCGGCTACGCGGTCATCGAGCTGGTCGGGGCCGCCGCCTGGCTGTACTTCGTCATCAACCTGGTCAAGCTGCCGGTCAGCATCGGGCTGGGCCTGGTCCACCCCGGCTCGCTCCTGCTCGACCTGGCCCTGCTGCCCGCGATGGCAGCCGGCGCCTGGGTCGGAGTGATCACGATCCGCCGGATCACCCAGGTCCAGTTCGAGCGATATGTCCTCGCTCTGGTGGCTGTGTCGGCGCTGCTGTTGCTGGTGTGACGTTCGCGGTGAGGTCCCGGTCAGGTCGCGAAACCGTCCGACGCGAAAAGATTTACGGCTGAGTTACGGACAAGCGGACGGCCGGGGTCTAACGTCCAGACCGGCAAGTGTCGTCCGCCTGTGCAAGACGTCTCGAGGGAGCGCCTCCATGGCATCCATCAATAGCGGTCATGACACCCTCACGGTCACTGGGGATGTCCGAGAAGGCACGTACGGCGACGCAGTCGTCGCCATCGAGCCCGGAGGGGCCGAGTTCATCCCCCTGGCCGAGCGCCACGGCCATCCGAGCAAGCTGTTCTTCACCTGGGTCTCGCCGAACATGGAGTTCGCGACCGTCTACGTCGGCGTGATCGCGGTCGCCTTCTTCGGCCAGACCCTGCCGATGGCGATCCTCGCGATCGTGGTGGGCACGGGTCTCGGTAGCGTCAGCCACGGCATCCTGTCCGCGCGCGGCCCTGGTGCCGGCGTACCGCAGATGATCCTGTCCCGGATCTCCTTCGGCTTCTACGGCAACATCCTGCCGGCCGGGCTCAACGCAGTCATCGCGGGCATCGGCTGGTTCGCAGTCAACAGCGTGAGCGGGACGTTCGCGCTCAACACCCTGACCCACATCCCCAAGCTGCCCTCGCTGCTCATCGTCGTGGTGGCGCAGATCGGGATCGCCTTCCTGGGCCACAACTTCCTGCACGCGTTCGAGCGGTACGCGTTCCCGTTCCTCGTCATCGCGTTCGTCCTGGCCGCGCTGTGGATCATCCCCAAGACCCACCCGTCCGCGGCCACCGGCGGCGGCGGGCTGGGTGGCTGGCTGATCGCGATGGGTGCGGCTTTCGGGTACGCCGCGGGCTGGAACCCCTACGCGAGCGACTACACGCGCTACCTCTCGCCGACCGTCAGCAAGCGGGCCGTCGCCCTGTGGGCCGGCCTGGGTGTGTTCGTCTCCTGCGTGGCCCTCGAGGTCGTCGGAGCCCTCTCCGTCACGATCGCCAGCAAGGACACCAACCCCACGACGGCGTTCACCGGCCACATGCCGACAGCGGTCGCGGACATCGTGCTGCTGGCCATCGTGGTCGGCGCCATCTCGGCCAACGCGATCAACGTGTACTCCGGCACGATGTCCTTCCTCGCCCTCGGGATCGAGCTGCCGCTGCAGCTTCGGCGCGCCATCGTGGCCGCGGTCGCCGGCGTACTCGGCTTCCTGGTGGCGTGGAACGGGCTGTCGGACGTCTCGAGGTACGAGAACTTCCTGCTGGTCATCGCCTACTGGATCGGGCCGTGGCTGGGCGTGTTCCTCGTCGACCAGTGGCTGCGGCGCGGCCACCGGGTCGACGGCTTCATGTTCGACCGCAAGCACAACCCGTGGGGCGGGTTCGTCGCGATGGCGGCCGCGATGGCCATCTCGATCTGGCTGTTCTCGAACCAGCAGAAGTACGTCGGCGTCGTACCCAAGCACTGGTCCTCGGCCGGCGACCTGACCTTCGAGGTCGGGTTCGTCCTGGCGGCAGTCATCTACTACCTGACGTTCGCACTGCAGCCCGGTCCGAAGGACGAGGTGCTCGTCATCCCGGACACCCCGGCAGTGACCGGTCAGAGCAGCGGCCAGACCGGCTAGAACTCCGGCCGCAGGAACGTCACCGGCTCCTCGACGCCGTCCCGCACCACCACGGTGCGGGATGGCGTCGTGCGGGCGAGCACCTTGCCACCACGGATGACCAGGAGCCGCGGTGCGACCAGCCGCAGGGCGTCCGCCGGCGAGGGCGCGTCGAACACGACGAGGTCGGCCGGGCCGCCCACGCGCAGGCCGTAGCCCGCGACGCCGAGCGCGGCCGCCGGGTTGGCCGTCACCATCTCCAGCAGCCGGACCAGCTCCGGGGCGCCGCTCATGTGCCCGGTGTGCGCCAGCATGAACGCCGCCTGCACCGGGTCGCCGTACCCGAGCGGGTACCAGGGGTCCATCACTGAGTCGTGGCCGATCGAGACGTTGACGCCGGCCGCGAGCAGCTGCTTCACCCGGGTCGAGCCACGGCGGATCGGACCGGTGTCGAAGCGCCCCTGCAGGACAGCGTTGTCGAGCGGGTTCGTGACCATGTGCAGGCCCGCGCGCGCGATGTTGGTGATGAGCCGGCCGGCGTACGCGTTGTTGTACGAGCCCATCGCGGTGGTGTGGCTCGCGGTCACGCGTCCGGACATGCCCCGCTTGATGGTCTCGGCGGCCATGACCTCGACGAACCGGGCGTGGTCGTCGTCCGTCTCGTCGCAGTGGATGTCGATCGGCCGGCCGAACTCCTCGGCCAGGTCGAACGCCAGCAGCACCGACGCGACGCCGTCCTCGCGGGTCAGCTCGAAGTGCGGGATGCCACCCACCACGTCGGCGCCGACTTCCATGGCCTGCCGCATCAGGCCGGGCCCGCCGTCGTACCCGTAGATGCTCTGCTGAGGGAAGGCCACCAGCTGCAGGTCCACGGAGCCGGCGAGCTCGTCCCTGAGGGCAGACATCGCCCGCAGGGCCTTGAGCTCCGGGTCGCACACGTCGACGTGGCTGCGCACGTACTGCACGCCGCACGCCAGCTGCCACCGCAGCACCTCGCGCGCCCGCTGGGTCACGTCCTCGACGGTCAGGCTCGCCACCCGCTCGCCCCAGACCGCGATGCCCTCGAACAGCGAGCCGGACACGTTGTCGCGCGGCTGCCCCACAGTCAGGACGGCGTCCAGGTGGATGTGCGGTTCGACGAGTGGAGGGGTGACCAGCCGCCCCTCGAGGTCCACCACCTCGTCGCCGTCGACCTCGGGCCCGGCCGTCAAGCCCGGGCCGATCTCGCGGATGCCGCCCTCGTCGAGGCGGAGGTCCTGGACGGCAGACAGGTCGGACAGCAGGCGAGCGTTGCGCAGCAGCATGGCGCTCAGGATGGCACCGAGCCGCGAGGCGGCCTAGCTCACCTTCCGGTCAGGGCTGGACCTGGATCTTGCGGCCCTCACCGCGGGCCATCATGTCGAGGCCCTTCTCGAACTCCGAGAGCGGCAGCCGGTGGCTGATGAAGACGTCCGGGTCGATGATCCCGGTCGCGAACAGCTCGGCCGCGCGCTCGTAGCTGTGCAGGACCGCCATCGAGCCCGTGATGGTGATCTCCTGGTTGTAGATCTTGTACGGCTCGATGGTGGCGCGAGCGGCGTACGACGAGACACCGAACTGCAGGAACGTCCCGCCCTTGCCGACCCGGCCGAGCGCATCCTGGATCGCCGCCTCGTTGCCGGTCGCGTCGACCACCAGGTCCCACAACCGCGGCCGCTCGAGCTCGTCAGCGGACTGGACCGCCGCCGTGCAGCCCAGCTGGGTCGCGACGCGGAGCCGGTCGGCGTTGACGTCGACCATGTCCACCGACACCGCGCCGACGGCCTTGGCCAGCTGCAGCATCATCAGGCCCATCGTCCCGGCGCCGTAGACGAGCACGTGCGAGCCGAGCTGGCTGCGCAGCACGTCGTATCCGCGCACCGCGCAGGACAGCGGCTCGACCAGCGCGTAGTCCTCCAGCCGTACGTCGGACGGCAGGACGACGCAGTTCCCGTACGGCGCGACGACCAGCTCGGCCGCGGCACCGGATCGCGTGACGCCGATGGCGTTCCAGTTCTCGCACAGGTTGTTCTTGCCGAGCTTGCAGTAGTAGCACTCGAAGCAGTACAGCGACGGATCGACTGCCACCTTGGTGCCGACCGACAGCTCGGTGACCTCGGCGCCCAGCCCGACCACCTCGCCGGCGAACTCGTGCCCGGGGATCACCGGCAGGGTCGCGGCGAACTCGCCGTCGAGGATGTGAAGGTCGGTGCCGCAGATGCCGGTCGCCGCCACCTTGACGAGTACGTCGCGCGGTCCGGGTTCGGGCTCCGGCACGTCGCCGTACTCGACGACGCCTTTGGAGGCGATGACCGCAGCCTTCACTTGACGGCACCCAGCGAGAGCCCTTGCACCAGCTTGTCCTGCGCGGCGAACCCGGCGATGAGCACCGGGATGGACACGGCCACGGTGCCGGCACAGAGCTGAGCCAGGTAGGAGTGTTCGGTCTGGATCAGCGTGTTGACGAACACCGGTGCGGTCTGCGCCTTGACGCTGGTCAGGACCTTCGCGAAGAGCTGCTCGTTCCAGGAGAAGATGAAGCAGATCAGCGACGTGGCCGCGATGCCCGGCATGGCGATCGGGGCGACGATCCTGGCCATGATCTGGATCGTCTTGGCTCCGTCGATCTGCGCGGCCTCGATGATGGCCAGTGGCACCTCGGCGAGGAACGACCGCATCATCCAGACCGCGATCGGCAGGTTCATCGACGTGTACAGGACGATCAGGACGAAGATGCTGTCCGGCAGGTGGATCACCTTGATGGTGAACAGGTAGATCGGCAGGATGCCCGCGACAGGCGGCAGCATCTTGGTCGAGAGGAAGAAGAACATCGCGTCGGTCCACTTGCGCACCGGCCGGATGGAGAGCGCGTACGCCGCCGGAATGGCCAGCAGCAGCACCAGGATCGTCGAGATGACACTGGCCTGCAGCGAGTTCAGGAGCGCAGGGCGGATGTTGACTGTGTCGCTGAACAGACCCTTGTAGTTGGACAGGGTCAGGGACGCGCCCCAGCTGGGTGGGTAGGTCTGGGCCTTGGCCGGTTCGTGCAAGGACGTCAGCAGCATGTAGAGGATCGGGACGACGAAGATGATCCCGATGACCCAGGCGCTGAGCCCGGCGACCATGGTGCTGTACCTGCGGGTTCGCTTGACCGGCGTGGGTACGTCCGTGCGAGTGATCTGCTGCGGCAAGGTGGCAGTCATCAGGCGGTCTCCTCCGCGAGCAAGGACGACACGACTCTCAAGCCGAACGTCGCGACGATGATGGACCCGATGACCACGACCACCCCCAGAGCCGAGGCCACGCCGTAGTCCTTCGCGGCGTAGAAGACCTCGTAGACCTCGTACGGGATGTTCGTGGAGTTCTGGCCTCCCGTCATGCCGATGACGGAGTCGAAGTTCTGGACGATGAAGATGGTGCCCAGCGTGGCGGCCAGCTCGATGTATCGACGCATGTGCGGCAACGTGATGGCCCGGAACATCTGCCACGGGTTGGCGCCGTCGACCAGGGCCGCCTCCATGATCTCGGAGTCACGGGACTGCAGCCCAGCCAGCAGGATCAGCATCATGAACGGCGTCCACTGCCAGATGAGCTCGATCTCGATGGAGAGCTTGGGGTGCGTGGTCAGGAACGAGATGTTCTGCGCGTTCTTGACACCGAGCTCGCCGAGGACGCCGTCCACGAGGCCGAAGCCGGCCTGGAGCATGCCGTTGCCCCAGAACACCGCTGCCGCGATCGGGACGATGAGGAAGGGCGCGATCATCATGGTCCGCACGATGCCGCGGCCGAAGAACTTGCGGTCGAGCAGGAGGGCGACGCCCAAGCCGATCAAGACCGAGACCACGACGACGGCCACGGTCATCTCGATCGAGGTGAAGACCGCGCTCCGGTACTCCTTGGTGGTGAACACCTCTTTGAAGTTCGCCAGGCCGGCGAACGACTTGCCCGGGGCATCCGGCTGCGCGCTCCAGTTCAAGAACGACATCACCAGGGTCGCCACGAAGGGCAGCTGAGTGACGACGACCATGAAGACCAGCGCCGGCAGCAGGGGCGCCCGGCGGACCCAGGACCTGCGCCCCCACTTGTCGATCTTCGCTGCCTTCGCCCGTCGGTCGACGAGCTTGTTCGTCAGCACTATCTCCTCGGCTGGGACCGTGCTCATGCCTTCACCAGCTAGCCCTTCTGCTTGTCGCCTGCGGCCTGGGCCGCGGACTGGCAGGCGTTCAGTGCTGCGTCGGTGCTCGTGGACCCGGCGATCGCACTGCTCATGTCCTTCGCGCAGGTCAGGCCGAAGTCGGTGAACGAAGGAATCCCGACGAACTGGATACCGCTGTAGGGCCGCTTCTGGACTCCCGGGTTGGCGGCCGGGGCGTTCTTGATCGAGTTCAAGGTGGCCGTGGCGAAGGAGCTCGCGACCTTGAGGTACGTCGGGTCGGAGTACGTCGAGGCCCGCTTGCCGGCCGGGACGTTGGTCGGACCACCGGTGGCCGCGTTGGCCGTGTCGTTGGCCACCAGCTGCTCGTACGCCTTGCTGGAGGCCCAGCTCACGAACTTGGCGGCGTCGGCCTGGTGCTTCGAGGCCTTCTCGATCGCCCAGGCCCAGGTGTACAGCCAGCCCGAGTTCTGCGTCTGGTCGTGCGGGGCTGCGACGTACCCGATCTTGCCCTTCACCGGGGAGTCGGATGCCTCCAGCAGACCGGCAGCCGCGGTGGAGTCGTACCACATGGCGACCTTGCCTTGCTGCAGAGCGGCCAGGCACTGGGGGAAGCTGAAGGTTGCGGCGCCGGCCTCACCATGCGCCTTGATCAGGTTGACGTAGAAGTTCGCGGCGGCCTTGAAGCCACCGGTGTTGACCTGGGCCTTCCAGTTCTCGTCGAACCACGTACCGCCCATGGTGTTGACCACCGTGGTCAGTGGAGCCAGGTTGTCGCCCCAGCCGGCCAGCCCACGAAGGCAGATTCCCTTCATCCCCGGCTTGGCGCCGTCGACCTTGGCGGCGTCGTCCGCGACCTGCTGCCAGGTCGGGTTGTCCGGCATGGTGATGCCCTTGGCGGCGAAGACGTCCTTGCGGTACATGAGGAACGAGGACTCGCCGTAGAAGGGCTCGCCGTACACCTTGCCGTTGTACGACAACGCGTCCGTCATCGACGGCAGGACATCCGCCTGGTCGAACGTCGCGTCATGGGCGATCCCCTCCATGTCCGAGATCCAGCCCGCCTTCGCGTAGTAGGGAATCTCGAAGTTCGACAGGGTGGCCACGTCGTACTGGCCCGACTGGTTCGCGAACTCCGTGCTCGCGGTGTCGCGCATGTCCTGCTCGACCTTCACGACAAAGTTCACCTTGATGCCGGTGTCCTTGGTGAAGTTCGCCGCGGTCAGCTTCTGCAGCTCCAGCATCGGTGGGTTGTTGACCATGAGCACGTTGATCGAGTGCCCACCACTGCTGCTGCTGCCGCCACCGCCGCCGGCGCCACAAGCGCTCAGGGCGACGGCGCCGACCGCCACGAAGGCGATGAGGCTCGCGCCGCTGCGCGCAGTCCGTGTTGTTGCCACGTGATCTCCTTCGATCGAAGAGGGGCTGATCTGCGCTCCGATGGGCGCACGTCCGCTCAGGTGATTCTTGTGCTGTCCCTGACAGGGGTGTCAACGATGAGTACGATAATGAGCAGTAGACGCTCAATTGAGCGTTATCGGACCGAGACCGGGAGACGCCGTGTCGACGCCTGCCAGCGAGCTGCGACCAGCTCAGCGAGTGCTGCTCACCTCGGTCGCCCGGCGCTACTACCTGGAGAACTGGTCCAAGAGCCAGATCGCCGACCGCTACGGCATCAGCCGGTTCCGGGTCGCCCGGCTGCTCAACCAGAGCCGCGAGAGCGGGCTGGTGACCATCACTATCGAGGACTCGGGACCGATCGACACCGAGCTGTCGGACCGGCTGCGGGAGCGGTTCGGCCTCCAGCACGCGATCGTGGTGGACACCTCCGCGACCGACCCGAGCGAGCTGCGAGCGGCCTTGGGGCAGGCCGCCGCAGACCTGCTGTCGGAGATCACCGACGCGCACGACGTCCTCGGAGTCGCCTGGTCCCGCGCCATCTCGGCGGTCGCCGGCCGGCTGCGCGAGCTGCCGTCCTGCCCGATCGTCCAGCTGACCGGGTCGCTCACCGGAGGCGACGACTACGGGGACGTGGCGGTCGACGTCGTCCGGCTCATCGCCCGCCAGGGCGGCGGACCGGCGTACTGCTACTTCGTCCCGATGATCGTGCCGAGCGCGGACACCGCCCGGGACCTGCGCCGCCAGGCCGACGTCGCGCGCGCTACGGCGATGCTGCCCAAGGTGACCCGGGCGTTGGTGTCCATCGGTGGCTGGGCGCCAGGCAAGTCAACGGTTTTCGACGCTTTGTCGACCGCGGAGCGGCGCGAGCTGCACCGCGCCGGAGTGCGCGCCGAGATCTCCGGGATCCTGCTGGACCGGGACGGCCGACCGGTCACGTCAGCGACGTCCGACCGGCTGATCTGCCCGACCGCCGACCAGCTGCGCGCCATCCCTGAGGTCATCGCGACGGTCTACGGCGAGGACAAGACCGGGGCCCTCGCCTGCGCGATGTCGAGCGGGTTGATCCACGGCCTGGTCACGCACACGAAGCTCGCCCAGCAGTTCCTGTCAGAGGCGGGTGACTGAGGCGTCCTCGCGCGGCGGCGGGGCGCTGACTCGGCCGCGACCGCCCCGCTTGGCCAGGTACAGCGCTTGGTCCGCGACCGAGTACAGCGGCTCGAGACCCGCCGCGTGCGTCGGCACCTGCGCGACCCCGATGCTCACCGAGATGGCGATGAGCGTTCCGTCGGCCAGCAGGTAGGGATGCGAGTGGACGGCGTCGAGCAGCTCGTGCGCGCGCCGCACGGCAACCTCGTTCGAACAGCCGGGCAGCAGGACGGCGAGCTCGTCGCCGCCCATGCGGCAGATCACCGTGTCCGACCGCGTCTGGGTCGCCAGTACCTCGGCCACATGGACCAGGACTGCGTCGCCGACCGGGTGCCCATAGGTGTCGTTGATCGACTTGAACCGGTCGACGTCGATCAGCACGAGCGCGGTGCCGTCGTCGTTCGCCCCGCCGACGATCGCGGCGTGCGCCGCCTCGTCGAGCACCCGCCGAGTCACCAGGCCGGTGAGCGGGTCGATCGCCGCGGCCCGGCGCAGCTGGCTGACCAGGCCCTCCTGGCGGCTCCGGGCGCGGACCAGCACGGCGGCCATCGTCACGCAGGTCGCCACGACGTAGGCGAAGTCCGTGATGGCGGGTCCGAGCGGCTCCAGCCGGAACACCACGAGAGCGTCCCCCACGACGGCAGCGGCGGTCGTCAGGCCGGCGCCGAGCCAGCGCAGCTGGGCTGCGGCGTACAGCACGGGCAGGCACAGGAACACCTGGCCGGCGGCGGACGCGTCGAGAGTGGCCAGGTCGAGCGCGACGATCGTCGCGACGCCGAGCAGCGGGGTGAGGACCCAGAGCAGGACGGGCCAGGTGGTCGTCATCCGGCGGAGCACGAAGCTGAGGGCGAGCAGGACCAGCGAGACCCCGATCGCCGCCAGCCGCCCGGCCGTGCCTCCAGCCGGCGGCTGGAGGACGGCGAAGAACAGCGTGACGGCGGACCCGAGCAACACGAGGAGCCCGGCGGTGCGTACAGCAGCGTCCGGGTCACGCGGCTCTAGGCCCGCGCGTAGGTCCATACCACTGCTTGTCGGACGCTCGGGGCTCGACGCTGAGTCGTGAGCGGCGATCCGACGCACGAACGGCCCTGTCGGACCCTCAGGTTCACTCACTAGGGTGAATGCCCAACTACCCTGCGCGACGTCCGGTCCCAGACCCTGAGACGGCGGCGGGGAGCCGCCAAGCTCGGGATCGAAGGGATCGAGGTCGCACGTGCGGGTCCTGGTCACCGCGTTCCCCGCCATCGGCCACTTCCATGCATTCGCCCCCTTCGCCCTGGCCGCGCGGTCCGCGGGACACGACGTCTGCGTGGCGACCGCTCCCGATCTGGTGCCCTGGGCCATCACGTGCGGCCTGCCGGCCCGGCCGATCGGCCCGCTGGTCCGCACGATGACGGCCGCCTCGGACCCGGCCCACCCCGAGCGGCTGCGCACGGACGTGTGGCCCGGCGCCGTGATCGAGGACCTGCTCCGGCTGGGCCAGGAGTGGCGCCCGGACGTCGTGGTCCACGAGGAGGGCGAGTACGCCGCCGTGCTCGCCTGCGCCCACCTCGGCATCCCCTGCGTGACCCACTCCTGGGCGACCCCGGCCCGCTCGCCGTTCGAGCGGGCGGAGGCGGTGGACCGGCTCACGCCGTTGTGGCGGCGGCACGCCGCAGCCGCCGGGCTGCCGGAGATCGAAGAGGTCGAGCCGCGCACCGTCGGCGCGCTGTACCTCGACGCCTGTCCCCCGCCGTTCCAGCTCGGCGGGCTGCGTGGCATCGACGAGGTGGCGACGGTGCGGGGGGTCGCCTTCGACGGCCCGGGCACCGGACGGACGCCGGTCTGGCTGATCGAGATGGACCGGCCGGCGGCGTACGTCACGCTCGGCGCCGACCCGGCGTACAGCTCGGTCGAGCAGCTGAGGCTGCTCAGCCGCGCGATCGCGCCGCTGGTCGGGTCCGTCGTCGTGACCACCGGCCCGAACGAGGTCGAGGACCTCGGCGTGCTGCCGGACAACGTGCGGGCCGCGACCTACCTGCCGCAGTCGAAGGTCCTGCCGTACGTCGACCTGGTCGTCTCGCACGGCGGCGCCGGCGGGCTGCTCGGCTCGCTGATGCACGCGCGCCCGCACCTGGTCGTTCCCGGCCGGAACCAGAGCCAGCAGGACGTCGCGTCGGTCACGGCCGGCATCGGCACCGGCCTCCGGCTGGCCGCCGACCAGCACGACGAGGCGTCGATCCAGGAGGCCGTCTCCGAGCTGCTCGGCGACGTCCGGTTCGAGCTGGCCGCGAGCAAGATCCGGTCGCAGATCGAGCGGCTGCCCAGTCCGGAGGAAGCGGTCGAGAAGGCCCTGGCGCTGGCCGGCTAGGCCGAAGGGGCCTCGCCGCGACGCCAGGGCTCCTGACGAGGTGCTTACGACCTCGTCGTACAGGCGAAACGAGCACCCGGCGCGGCGCAGCCTCGCCCTACGCTGCCGGAGTGGCAGCGCGCGTACTCGTCGTCGAGGACGACCGGACGGTGTCCGGGGTCGTCGAGGCGTACCTGCTCAAGGCCGGCCTCGAGCCCCGGGTCGTCGCGGACGGCGCCGTCGCGGCCGGGGTCTGGCAGCAGTGGCGACCCGATCTCGTGGTGCTGGACCTGATGCTGCCCGGGCTGCCCGGGCTCGACCTGCTCCGCCGCATGCGGGGCGACGCGGACACGACGCCCGTCGTGGTCCTGTCGGCGCGAGGCGACGAGGAGGACCGGATCGTCGGGCTGGAGGTAGGCGCCGACGACTACCTGACCAAGCCGTTCAGCCCGCGTGAGCTGGTCCTGCGGATCCAAGGGCTGCTGCGCCGCGACGAGCAACGCAACGGGGCGAACCTGTTGCCCCGCAAGGTGACTCGCGGCCCACTGGTCGTCGACACCGCCGCCCGAGTGGCGACGCTCGACGGCATCTCGGTCGGGCTGACGCCCAGGGAGTTCGACCTGCTGGCCTTCCTGGTTACGCACCCCGGCGAGGCCTTCGGCAAGCGCGACCTGCTGCGCCGGGTCTGGGGATGGGACTTCGGTGACGACTCGACCGTCATGGTGCACGTCCGCCGGTTGCGCGAGAAGGTCGAGGCCGACCCGTCCGACCCGCGGCTCATCCTGACCGTGCGCGGCCTCGGCTACCGGTTCGCGGAGGACGCAGATCACCAGGACGCGTCGTGAGCCGCGACTCGTGGGACATGCTGCTGCTGTCACTGCTGGGCGTCGGGGTCGCCGCCCTCGTGGGCGGCTTGGCCCTGCGCCTGGTGCAGCGGCGTTCGCTCGCCGTGTCCCTGCTGCTCGCCTCGCTGGTGCCCGTCCTCGGCGTGAGCCTCGCCGTGCTGCTCAACGTGCGGCAGATGTTCATCTCCGACCACGACTCGCGGGTGACGCTCGTGGCCGTGCTGAGCTCGGCCGTGCTGTCCGCGCTGCTGTCGGTGCTGCTCGGCCGGCGGTTCGCCCGCGAGTCCCGCGCGCTGGGCGCCGAGCTGCGGACGCTGGGGTCGGCGTACGACGAGGGCCGGCCTGCCCCTGAGGGCAGCCCGCCGACCGCGGCCGGTCCGGAGCCGACCCTGCTGAGCCGGCACGCGCCGGCCGAGATCGCGGAGCTGGCCGACCAGCTGGTGCGCACCCGGGTCCGGCTGGACGAGTCGCGCCGGCGCGAGCAGGAGCTCGAGGCCGCGCGCCGTGAGCTGGTGGCGTTCATGTCGCACGACCTGCGGACGCCACTCGCCGGGCTGCGCGCCCTGGCCGAGGGGCTGGAGGACGGAGTCATCGACGACCCCACGCCGGCGCTGGCCCGGATGCGCACCACGGTCGAGCGGATGACCGGACTGGTCGACGACCTGTTCGAGCTGTCCCGGCTGAGCTCCGGCGAGCTGTCCCGACGGCTCAAGTCGGTGAGCATCACCGAGCTGGTCGACGAGGTCGCCGCCCTGGTGGACGACCACGCCCGCTCGCGGGAGGTGCGGGTCGTCCTGGACACGCCCGACGACGACCGCCTGGTCGTCGTCGGGGACTCCGACGAGCTGTCGCGAGCCTTGACCAACCTGGTGGCGAACGCCGTGCGGCACACCCCCCGCGGCGGCCGGGTGCGGCTCATCGCCTACCGCGGCCCGGACCGCCGGGTGCGGGCGGCCGTCGTCGACGAGTGCGGCGGCATCGCGCAGGCGGACCTGCCGCGGCTGTTCGAGTTCGGCTGGCGGGGTGCCGCGGACCGGACCCCGGACGACGGCGGCGCGGGGCTCGGCCTGGCCATCGCCCGCGGCGTCGTGGAGGCGCACGAAGGGACCATCGACGTGGCCAACGTCCCGGGCGGCTGCCGGTTCGAGCTGTCCCTGCCCGCCGGCGCCGGCGCCCCCTGACCTGTCCGTCCCGCTGGCTCGAGGCCGGAGATCGAGGCCGGCGCTAGATGCCCATGCCGTGCCGGTTGAGCGGCCCGACGAGCTGCTCCTCCTCGTAGCGCAGGTGCGAGCGCAGCCGCTGCGACAACCGGTCCAGCGCGACCGTCAGCGCGGTGAGAGCGGTCGGGTCCGTCACGAGGGACACCAGGGCGTGGTCCACGTCGTCGAGCAGCCCGTGGATGACGCCGTGCTCGGCCGCCAGCCGGTCGAGCACCGGCCCGAGCCGCTCGTCCTGCGCGCGCAGCCCGGGGAACATCCGCACGTCCTCGATCGTGTGGTGCACCGTGACCACCCGGCAGTAGCTCTCGCAGTACGCGCCCACCGACCAGGCGTTCTGGCGGATCGTCATCTGGTTGATCGCGGACCGCGCGGACGCGACATCCAGCGCGCCGTCAGCGACCTGTCCGACCAGGTCGACGACCTGGTCCAGCTCGCTGCGCAGGTGGTCGTGAATCTCGACCAGCGCCGTGCCGTCGCCGTACGAGGGATGGTCCTCCGTCGGCAGGTGCGGACGGGTCGACTCGTCCCAGTCGGCGGGCTCGCCGCGCTCCGCGGCGACCAGGGCGCGTACGGCGGGTGCCACCTCCTCGGCGTACCGCGCCAGAGCGGACCGACCACCGAGCTCGGCCGTGACGATGAACCCGCTCACGCCATGGGTCAGTGCGAGCTCGGCCAGCTGCTCGGCCCAGCGGTCCACGGCCTCGGAGCTGGCGTCGATGTTGTACAGGCGGCGGACGTCGCTGGCGGATCGACCTGCGGCAGTGGCGGATTCGTCGATGATGGCGTTCATGGCCGCCAGCCGTTCGGGTGGCGCGTATCCGGAGCTCGGCAGCCAACCGTCGGCCAGACGACCGGTCAGCCGGAGCATCCGCGGGCCGTACGCGCCGACGTGGATCGGCACGGCGTGAGCGGGCACCGGACCGGGCTTGGCGCCGTGCAGGTGGTAGTGCCGGCCGTCGATGCGCGGCGTGCGTTCGTTCGACCAGAGCGCGCGGATGATCGCGATGGCCTCCTCGAGCGCCTCGACCGACTCACCCGGAGTACGCCGCGGTCCGCCCATCGCCTCGATGGCAGCCCAGAAGGCGCCCGCGCCCACGGCCAGCTCGACCCGGCCGTCGCTGATGATGTCGAGACTGGCCACGCTGCGGGCGAGCACGGCGGGCGGCCGGAGAGGCAGGTTGGCGACGTTCGGCAGGACCGTGGCGCGCGTCGTACGGGCCGCGATCACGGACAGCAAGGTCCAGGCGTCCAGGAAGCCGGGCTGGTAGGGGTGGTCCTGCACGGTGACCAGGTCCAGGCCGCGGGCGTCCGCCTCGTCAGCCAGCGCGAGCACCTCGCGGGCTGCGGCCGCCGCTGGTGGCAGGAAGCAGCCGAACTGCAGCGCATGTCCGTAGTCCGCCATCGGGCGGACTGTAGCCCGGGCCTCGACGCTCGCCGCACAATGGTCTGCATGGTGCCCCCGAACCCAACTCCGTCAAGGGGCGATGGGCGCGGACCCGGTCCGGTCGACACCGTCGTCGACGACGTCGCCGCCGGGCTGAGAGCGCGCGGTGAGCGGATGACCCAGCCGCGGCGAGCAGTGGTCGCCACCCTCGCCGGGACCGAGGAGCACCTGTCGGCCGAGGAGATCCAGCACGAAGCGAGCCGGGCGTACCCCGGTCTGAACCGGTCCACGATCTACCGCGCCCTGGAGACACTCGCTGACCTCGGCGTCGTACAGCACATCCACTCCGGCCGCGCGGCCACGATGTACCACCTGACCACGGAGACCGGGCCGCACGCGCACGCCACCTGCGACAGTTGCGGCCGGGTCATCGACCTGCCGGACGACGTGTTGGCTCCGGCGGCGCAACGGTTGCAGGCCGACCAAGGCTTCGTGCTGGACCCCGGCCACGTCGCCTTGTCCGGACTCTGCCGAGACTGCGCGTCGACGGGACGTTCCGACTGAGCGCGCGTCCCACAGACCCGGCGTTCTCGGTCGCACCGGATGTCGCCGCGAGCGTCGTCGCAGGGCGCTAGAGGTACAACCCGGTCTGGCCGGAGTCGATCCGGGCCGACGCGACGGCGTGCAGGTCGCGCTCGCGCAGCAGGAGGTACTCGCGGCCGTGCAGCTCGACCTCGCCGCGGTCGTCCGGGTCGAACAGGACCCGGTCGCCCACCTGCACCTGACGGACGTGCTGCCCGACGGCGACGACAGTGGCCCAGGACAGCCGCTTGCCCACGGCGGCCGTCGCCGGGATGACGATGCCGCCCCCGCTGCGGCGCTCGCCCGGCTCGCCGTCCTGCGAGACCAGCACGCGGTCGCCGAGCATGCGCACCGGTAGGCCGGGGCTGTCGGGTGTCCGGCTGGGCACGGTCGGGGGAGGTTCGGTCACAGCGTCAACCATCGGCGTGCGCGTCTCGTCTCGTCTGGTCTCGTGTCGTTTCGCCCGCTCAGCCCCTGCGGCGACGCAGGACCCGAAGGCCGGCGAGCGCCGCGAGCAGAGCGGCGGCGGCTCCGACCGCGGCCACCCGCTCGGTGCGCAGCTTGCCGTCCTCGGTGTGGGTCGCGGAGTACGCCTTGGCCTTCACGTCCTGCGCCGAACGACGGGCGATCTCCTTGGGCTGCACGCGGGTGGTCAGCTCGTCGACGGTACCGGCCAGGCGCACGCGGGTGGCCTCGATCTCGGCCTCGATCTGCGCCGGTGTCTGCGCTGGTGTCTGCGGCACGGCGTACTCCCTCGTTCGGTCGGTCCGGTTCGTAGGCAATCATGGTCAGCATCCCATCTGCCCGCCAACCAGCCCGCACAAGGAGACCTCGTGGCCAAGCTCAGCACCGGAGACAAGGCGCCGGACTTCACGCTCGACGACGAGAACGGCAAGCCCGTCTCGTTGTCCGACTTCGCCGGCCGCAAGCTCGTCGTCTTCTTCTATCCCGCCGCGATGACCGCCGGGTGTACCAAGGAGGCGTGTGACTTCCGGGACAGCCAGGTACGGCTGCAGCGCAACGGCTACGAGGTCGTGGGCATCTCTCCGGACACGCCCGACAAGCAGCGGCAGTTCATCGACAAGGAGCACCTGACCTACTCGCTGCTGTCCGACCCCGACAAGCACACGTTGGAGGCCTACGGCGCCTGGGGCGAGAAGCAGCTGTACGGCAAGACGGTGACCGGCGTCATCCGGTCGACCGTCGTCGTCGACGAGGACGGCCAGGTGGAGCTGGCCAAGTACAACGTCAAGGCCACGGGTCACGTGGCGGCGCTCGCCAAGGCGCTCGGCCTGCCGGACTAGTTGCCTTAGGCTCGCGCCGTGCGTCCCGGGCGCGCAGCGCCCACAGCGGGAGTGGTGTAACTGGCAGCCACGCAGGATTTAGGTTCCTGTGTCTTCGGACGTGCGGGTTCGAGTCCCGCCTCCCGCACGCGGGTCGGCGGCGCCCTACCGGCTCTTCTCGGGAGCGTCGCCGCCGTCAGCGGGTTCCTCCTCGGGTGACGGTGGTGGCGGCGGTGGCGGTGGTGCCGGTTCAGGTTCAGGTTGAGGTGCCGGTGCAGGTGCAGGCTCCGCAGGCGGTACGTCGCCCCTGCGGTTGGGCCCGGTCCACGCCATGTCAGCCGCCCTTCAGGTCAGAGCCAATATGAGTAGGCCTACGTCTGTGACGAGGAGGACGACGGACAGTTCGTAGGCCGCGTAGCGCCAGCGCAACGTCTGCGCGTTCGTGGTTCGGCACTCGGTCAACCGTTCGGCGAAGTTCTTTTGGGTGGAAGCCTTGTTCATCCCGTCCTCGTCCGTCGCCTGCAGCAGCAGGCGGGCGTCCGGGCCGTAAGCCCAGTTCTTGACCGGCCAGAGGCAGTAGAACGTCAGAGCTCCGATGAGCACCAGGTTGCCGAAGATCGTCCATGCGTACGGCGCGGAGATCGTCCGGCCCTTCGTGGTGTCGGTGGAGAAGAGGCCCAGTCCGGCCGCGAAGCTGGTACCCAGAGCGGCCGTGGCCAACATGGCGCTGGCGCGGGTACGCAGGTTGCCGAGTGTGGTGTCCTGCTGCTTCAGTGCCTCAACACTCGCTGTGTAGGCAAGGGCATAGACCTCGGGGTCGGGCGCGGCTCCGCCGGCGGGCTCCGGGTATGCCGCCTCCGGTTCCGAGCCGCCAACCGCGTAGCCCTCGTCGTCATACGGCGTGTTCGGACCGCTCCAGGCCATCTGTACCACCGCCCTGCCGGCCCCGGCTGGTCGTGATCCGACGAGGACTCAGGGTATCCCTCGCTGGGCGCTAGCCGTCGCTCATCGTGCGGGCAGAACGGACGCGAGGAGGTAGAGCACGCCGTTGGTCGTCCGCAGGCCTCCGCAGATGACCGGCACATCGTCGACGGTCAGCGACCCACCCGACCCCTTGACCTCGACGGTCGTGCCGGCCAGCGTCCGGTGCGGGCCGCCGACCTGGCTCGCGTCCAGTGCTCCCGCCACGATGTGCCCGCGCAACAGCGTTCGCAGCTGGGGTGCCTGCCGCCTCAGCGTGGCCATCCGGTCGGCCGGCACGAGGGCGAACGCCGAGTCGACGGGCGCGAACACGGTCAGCCGCCCTCGGCCCAGCTCGCCGCTCAGGTCCACGCGACGGTTCAGCCTCCCGGTCAGCGCCGACGCGAAGGTCGTCAGCAGCGGGCTCCCGGCGACCGCGGTCAACACCGGCTCCTCGGCCATCGTCGCCATCGACCCCGGGCCCGTCGGCACGGCCGCACGGTAGTCACCGCAACCCGGTCCGACGACGCCCGGTGGCAGCGGCAGCGTGGGCGCCGACCCGTCGGTGCCCGACGCGCTCGCGGTGCCGGACGCCGCGGCCGTGGACGAGCGGGCTGAACCCTGGCCACGCTCCGACCCGCCAGCGCACGAAACGAAGCCCCACACGGCGGCGACGAGCGTGACGGCGGTGATGGCGCTGACGAGGGCGAGGAGACGCGACGACGGTCGCACCGGCAAGAGCTTCATGACGGCCACAGTCAACCGCAGCTCAGTGCACCGTGACCTCGATCGTGTGGTAGCCCGTGGCGCCGTCCGGCGGCGGTGGTGCCACCGCAGACGTCTGCACCTCGCCATCGCCGTCGGTCGCACGGACCTGCAGTCGGTGCGTGCCCGGCGCCGCCGGCCAGGCGTAGACCCACTGGCGCCAGGTGTCGACGGTGGGTTCGTCGGCCAGCCGCGCGGGCTGCCACTCACCGTCGTCGACGCGCACCTCGACCTTCTCGACTCCACGGTGGATGGCCCACGCCACACCCGCGACGGGCACCGTGCCCGCGCGCAGCTCGGCACCGGGATCGGGTACGTCGATCCGGGACTCGGTCTTGATCGGTCCCATGGGCGACCAGCCGCGCGGCGTCCAGTACCCCTGCGCGCGGTCGAACCGGGTGACCTCGAGGTCGACGACCCACTTGGTCGCCGAGACGTACCCGTACAGGCCCGGCACCACGAGCCGGGCGGGGAAGCCGTGCTCCTGCGGCAGGACGGTGCCGTTCATCCCGATCGCGATCATCGCGTCGCGGCCGTCAGTGAGCGCGGCCAGCGGTGACCCCGCCGTGAAACCGTCGATGCTCTTCGACAACACCATGTCCGCGTCCGGGCTCGGAATCGACTGGGCCAGAAGGTCTTTGAGCGGGTGCCCCAGCCAGCGAGCGGTGCTGATCAGACCGCCGCCGACCTCGTTCGAGACACAGCTCAACGTCACGAGCCGCTCGACCATCGGCAGGGCGAGCAGCTGGTCCCAGGTGAGGTGCACCTCCCTTGCCACCATGCCGTGGATACGCAGCTTCCAGTCGTCCGTCGTGAGCCGGGGTACGACGATGGCCGTGTCGATCCGGTAGAAGACGTCGTTCTTGGTGACGTACGGCGACAGCCCCTTGAGATGCAGGTCGGCTCCGGCCGGCACAGTCTCCGCGGCAGTGACCGGTGTGGGCAGCTGGACGGCGGCCGCGCTCGCCTCGACACTGCGCTGGCCCCTGCCGAGCCAGTAGGCGCCGGCTCCACCGACGACGGCGAGCCCGCCGGTGACCAGGCCGCCGCGCAGGAAGGCCCGACGGTCGAACCCCTTGTACGACGACGTGTCCGGTTCAGCGGCCCGGTCCAGCAGGCCGGCCAGCGTCAGCATCCCGGCGCCGGCACCGACCACGGCCGGCAGCACATCCATGCCTCCCGACCCGGCCCGGGTCAGCGCCGCCAGACCGGCGACACCGGCCAGCACGGCGACGGCGAGGAGGCCGAGCCTGCGGCTGCGCGAGGCCAGGACGCCGATCCCCGCCGAGATCAAGGCCAGCACGACCCCGATACCGACGAGCAGGACCTCCTTGTCCGCCGTACCGAACGTCGAGGTCGCGAAGTCCTTGAGCCACGGCGGGGTCTGGTCCACGAACGCCGAGCCCACGGCCAGGACGGGCGATCCGGTCCCCTTGACGCCGGCCCATTGCAGGATGGCGGCGAACAGCTCGGCGGCGGCCACGTCGGCGGCACCGGCGAGCAGCCCGACGAGCGCGGCGCGGCGGACGGTCACCTGGTCAGGCTCGCACCCCGGGCTGGGAGATCAGCCGTCCCACACCCGGCGGTAAGCAGACCGCAAGGTCCGGTCCGGACCATGGCGGGCCGCCCGTCAACCGTGTCTGACGCTGCGTTCGCCCTTCTGCACGATCCACGGGGCCCGGCTCATCAGGGGCACGGGTTGCCGGCTGACCCGGCGGCGGGCCCACGTCTCGGCCGCCGGGCGACGGCGGCGGTCGCCGTACTCAGGGTCCTGCAGCTCGCCGGTGGGCGCGATCAGCTCGTGCATGGGCAGGCCCGGCTCGCTCCAGACCTGTCGCTGCCGGACAGCGTCGACCACCATCGCAACGACGAGCGCGACCCCGAGGCCGAGGACGGCGGCAAGCGTGAGCAGCATCAACCAGGCCGCCGCGAGCGCCCGCACGCCGGCCTCACCCGTGCCGGAGGCTTCGCGACGACCGCGGCACCGACAACGGAGCCCGGTTGGCGAACGGCTTGATGCCCAGGCCCACGACCGCGACCGCGGTGTCGTGCGCGTCGTCCACGCTGGCGTCCCCGGCCCGGCGCCGGTCGGCGTACTGCGGGTCCTGCAGCTCACCCATCGGCGCGATGATCTCGTGCATCGGCAGGGACGGGCCGGACCAGAGCCTCCGGTCGCGCAGCCAGCTCCGGAGCAGCACGAGCGGCAGGACCACCACGACCGCGATGGTGCCGAACACCGTCAGGATGACGGTCCATGCTCCGAACGTGACCACAGGCAGCCTCTCGCTCCGGCCGGCTCAGCCATCATCGCCCGCACGGCAGCGCTTTGACGTCACCTTTCGGCAACGTTTCGGGTACGACGCGGGCTAGGCGCCGAGCCCGGCCAACACGCTGGGGGCGAGCGACCGGAAGGCCTGGCTGCGATGGGAGATCCCGTTCTTCTCGTCCGCGGGCAGCTGCGCGAGGGTGCGGCCGTCGGGCAGCTCGAGGATCGGGTCGTAGCCGAAGCCGCCGTCGCCACGCGGGGTCCTGGTGAGGACGCCGCGGATGCGTCCGTGCTCGACGCGCTCCAGCCCGTCCGGTGTGACCATCGCTGCGGCGCAGACGAACCCGGCGCCCCGATGGTCGTCCGGCACGTCGGCCAGCTGGTCGAGCAACAGCGTGAGGTTGGCCCGGTCGTCGCCGTGCCGACCCGACCAGCGCGCGGAGAAGATGCCCGGGGCGCCCCCTAGCACATCAACCGCCAGGCCCGAGTCGTCGGCCAGAGCGACCAAACCGGTTGCGGCACAGACCACCCGGGCCTTGAGCAAGGCGTTCTCCGCGAACGTCACGCCGGACTCGACGACGTCCTCGACGTCCGGGAACGCAGTCACACCAACCAGATCCGCGTCGAGGTCCACCACGGTGCCGCCCGCAGCGGCGAACGCCTCGGCCAGGATCGGCCGCAGCTCGCTGACCTTGTGCTCGTTGCGCGTCGCCAGGACGAGGCGGGGTCCGCTCATCCGGCCGAACCCGCACCGGCCGAACCCGCACCGGGGAGCGGTCCGGCGAGCGCATGCTCCTGGAGCTTGGTCAACGTGGCGCAGCCACCGGCCGCCAGGTCGAGCAGCTCGTCCAGCAGCGCCCGGTCGAACGGCTCGGCCTCGGCCGTTCCCTGCACCTCGACGTACCGGCCGTCACCGGTCATGACGACGTTCATGTCGGTGTCCGCGGTGCTGTCCTCGACGTACTCGAGGTCCAGCCGGGGCTCCCCGGCGACGACACCGACGCTGACTGCGGCGACGGACCCGGTGAGCGGCGTGGCCCTCGGCGTGATGATCCCCTGCCCGCGCGCCCAGGCGATCGCGTCGGCCAGCGCGACGTACGCCCCGGTGATCGCGGCGGTGCGGGTGCCGCCGTCGGCCTGGAGGACGTCGCAGTCCAGCACGATCGTGTTCTCACCGAGCGCCGACACGTCGACGACCGCCCGCAGGCTGCGCCCGACCAGCCGGGAGATCTCGTGGGTGCGGCCGCCGATCCGGCCCTTGACCGACTCGCGGTCGGAGCGGGTGTTGGTGGAGCGCGGCAGCATCGCGTACTCGGCCGTGACCCAGCCCCGTCCGGAGCCGTGCCGCCAGCGGGGCACCCCCTGGGTGAAGCTCGCGGCACACAGCACGCGCGTGCGGCCGAACTCGACCAGCACGCTGCCCTCGGCCTGGTCCAGCCAGCCACGCGTGATGCTCACCTCGCGCAGCTGGTCGAGCGCTCTGCCGCCTGGTCGAGTCATGCCCGCGACCCTATGCGCCGGGCCCCACGAGGTTGTAGGTCGCCCCGGGCACGGCCACGTCGAGCGGGCCGGTCCAGGTCTGCTCGGCCTCGCGCCGGGCGGCGTCCGGGTCGTTCCAGGGAGGCAGGTGGGTCAGGACCAGCCGCCGTACGCCGCCGGCCTCGGTCGCCGCCTGGCCGGCTCGGCGCGCGGTGAGGTGCACGCCGCGCGTCTCGTCGCGCTCCTCGACGAAGGCGGAGTCGGCGAGCACGAGGTCCGCGTCGCGGCACAGCGGGGTGAGGTTCGGCGTCGCGTCGGTGTCGCCGGTGTACGCCAGCACCGCCCCGCCGGACTCGACCCGCAGGCCGTAGGCCTCGACGGGGTGCTCCACGGCGTACGGCGTGACGCTGAACGGCCCGATCGTGACCGCCTGGCCCGCGGCCCACTCCCGCATGTCGAGCTCGGCGCCCATGCCGGTGTCGGGCAGACCGTCGTACGCCTTGGCCAGGCGACGCGCGGTACCCGTGGGCCCGTAGACCGCGACGGCCGGTGCCGCGCCGCCCGGGCGGTACTTCAGCGCGACGTACAGGCCGGTGAGGTCGAGACAGTGGTCCGGATGCAGGTGGCTGAGCAGGACTGCGTCGACGTCGTACAGCGAGGTGTAGCGCTGGAGGGGCCCCAGGGCGCCGCTGCCCAGGTCGAGCAGGATCCGCCAGGTGCGCCCGGCGGCGTCGGGCGCCTCCACCAGGTAGCAGGAGGCTGCGGAGTCGGGGCCGGGAAAGCTGCCGGAGCACCCCACGACCGTCACCTTCATCGGGCGCGCCCTCCGACCCCGCGCAGGTCGATCGGTCCGTCCGCCACGGCCGCCAAGCCTAGGTGCACCCACCGACCCCGCCCGCCATCCGCGCTGTGACCTCGGCCGCTTGTGGACGACCAAGCCGGGCGGTTCGCGATCGGGCACAGTGCCCGGATGCAGGGGGCAGCACTGGTGGAACAGCAGCACGGGGTCGTCTCGATCGACCAGGTGGCACAGCTGGGCCTGACCAAGGACCAGGTGCGGCATCGCGTACGCCGGGGGTCGTGGCGACGGCTCTATCCCAGGGTCTTCGCCACGCATGCGGGCGACCTGGACTTCCAGGCCCGGGTCTGGGCAGCGGTTCTGGCGGCTGGACCGACCGCGATGGCCAGCCATGCCACGGCGGGACGCCTGCAGGGCTTGGTCGACGACGACCCCGACCAGATCGAGCTGACCGTCGGCCTCAGCTCCCCCGGGCACGACCGCCCCGGGGTGCGGCTGCGCCGATCGCCGGCTGCATCAGCGCGACGGCATCCGGCGCGGCTGCCGCCCCAGACGCGGATCGAGGACACGGTGCTCGACCTGGTCGCCGCCGCCACGACGCCCGACGGGGTGGTGACCTGGGTGCTGCGCGCGTGCCAACGTCGCCTGACCACGCCGGCCCGGTTGGCCGGAGCGGCTGAGGGCCGGCAGCGGCTGCGCAACCGTGCGCTGTTCGAGGGGCTCGTGCAGGACGCGGCCGGCGGCGTCGCGTCGGCCCTGGAGCTGCGATACCGATCCGATGTCGAGGTCGCTCACGGACTGCCCCCGGCCCGCCGCAACCAGGTGTGGACCGCACCGGACGGGCGGCGGCGCTATTTCGACGTGCGCTACGACGAATGGCGCGTCCGGATCGAGCTCGAGGGTCTGGCCTACCACCCGGCCGACCGCAGCCGGTGGGACGCCGAGCGAGACAACGCGGCTGTCCTGATGGGTGATGTGGTGCTGAGGTACGGCTGGCATCCGGTGGTCCGTGACCCGTGCGCCGTGGCAGCTCAGGTCTGTGCCGTGCTGACCCTGCGCGGATGGACCGGCGGGCTGGCCCGATGCTCGCCGCAATGTAGGGCGGTCCGGGCTTAGCTGAACGCTGAGCGTCACGGGCGACGCTGAGCGTGCACCTAAGCCGGCTTCGGGCCCCGCTACGCGGCGAGGGCGTGGACGAGGGACTCCTGCAGCCAGGTGAGGAAGTCGTAGATCGCCACCAGGAAGGCCCGGGGGTCGTCTGTCTCCAGCTCACCCAGCGAGGCGGCGATCTCCTCGGCGTCCTCGTCGGAGCGGAGCTCGAGCCGCTCCCCCAGCACGAGCCGTACATCGGTCAGGGCGACCAGCCAGGCCCGGGCCTCGTCCCGGTCCAGGTCCAGCGACCCGCCTTCACGGCCGAGCGTCTGCCGGGCCGTCTCCAGACCCGCCCGCTTGCGCGCCCGCAGCCCCTGCTCGGTGTAGCGCCGGAACTCCGCGGCGACGTCGTCGTCGTCCCGGTGGGCCGAGGGCAGCAGCCGGGCCAGGGCCGGGTCGTCGGGCTCGTCCGTCGCCGTACCGATCCCCACCATCGCCTCGAGAGGATCCACCTGACCGCTCCCGCCCACGTCGCCGACGCCGCTGCCGTCCTCGGACTCCGAGCCGAGCAGCTCCCACACTTCGACGAAGAGGTGCGCCAGCAGTGCGCGCTCACCTTCGTCGAGCTTCGCCGACACACCGCGCCGCGTCTTGCGGAACCCCTTCGCCACGCCCAACCCCCGCCTCAGACGTCCTTTTGGAAGGTCGCCCACAGCCCGTACCCGTGCATGGCCTCGGTGTCCCGCTCCATCTCCTCGCGCGAGCCGTTGGACACCACAGCCTTGCCCTTCTCGTGCACGTCGAGCATCAGCTGCTCGGCCTTCGCCCGCTCGTACCCGAAGTACTCCTGGAACACGAACGTCACGTAGGACATCAGGTTGACCGGGTCGTTCCACACCAGCGTGATCCACGGAGGCTCGGTCTGTGTGGCCTCGTCCGACGCTGGCTGGTCGAGCTCGGCCGGGGCGGTGGACACGCCCTCACTCTATTGAGTCGCCACCCCTAGGCTCAGGGCCGTGAGCACGGCTCTGTTGACCGACCACTACGAGCTGACCATGCTCCAGGCGGCGCTGCGCAGCGGCGCGGCGATGCGGCGCAGCGTCTTCGAGGTCTTCGCGCGGCGGCTGCCCGACGGGCGCCGGTACGGCGTGGTGGCCGGCACCGGACGGCTGCTCGACGCGCTGGAGAACTTCCGCTTCGAGCAGCCCGAGCTCGACCGGCTCGCCGCTTCGCATGTCGTCGACGACAGCACCCTGCAGTGGCTGGCGGACTACCGCTTCGGCGGCACCATGTGGGGGTACGGCGAGGGCGACTGCTACTTCCCCGGTTCCCCCATCCTGGTCGTCGAGGGCACGTTCGCCGAGGCCGTCCTGCTCGAGACGCTGGTGCTCAGCATCCTCAACCACGACAGCGCCGTGGCGGGCGCAGCCAGCCGCATGGTCACCGCCGCGATGGGCCGGCCCTGCATCGAGATGGGCTCTCGGCGCACACATGAGTGGGCCGCCGTTGCGGCCGCCCGCGCGGCGTACGTGTCGGGGTTCGCGACCACCAGCAACCTCGAAGCCGGCCGCTCGTACGGCGTGCCGACGGCCGGCACCGCGGCACACGCGTTCACGCTGCTGCACGACGACGAGCGCGAGGCCTTCCAGGTCCAGGTGGCGAGCCTCGGCCCGCAGACGACCCTGCTGGTCGACACCTACGACGTCGCCGCGGCCGTGCGCACGGCGGTCGAGATCGCCGGCCCGGCCCTGGGCGCGGTCCGGCTGGACTCGGGCGACCTCGTGACCCAGGCCCGCGCCGTACGCCGGCAGCTGGACGAGCTCGGCGCCACCGCGACCCGGATCATCGTCACCAGCGACCTGGACGAGTTCGCGATCGCCGCGCTGGGTGCCGCGCCCGTCGACGCGTACGGCGTCGGCACGTCGCTGGTGACCGGGTCGGGTGCCCCGACGGCGGGCCTGGTCTACAAGCTGGTCGCTCGCGAGGCCGAGATCGGCAGCGCGGCCCAGGGCGTTCCCCTGGTGTCGGTGGCCAAGCGCAGCATCGACAAGGTCAGCGTCGGCGGCCGGAAATGGGCGTTGCGCCGCAGGAGCCCGGGCGGGACCGCCCAGGCCGAGGTCATCGGCATCGGGGCCGCGCCCGAGGACGACGGCGACGACCGGCTGCTGCTGCGGGAGCTCGTCACCGAGGGGAAGATCGTCGGCGCCGAGTCGCTCCAGGCCGCCCGCGAGCGCCACGAGCTGGCGCTGGCCGAGCTGCCGGAGACCGGTCACCAGCTCTCGCGAGGCATCCCCGCGATCCCCACGACGTACGAAGGAGACTATCCATGACGAGCTGGTCGGAACCGGGCGAGGCGTTCGACGCCTCGGACCGCGAGCCAGACCTGGAAGCCGTCGAGGGCGAGGTCGAGGGCCTGGCCGGCCGGCGCCGGGCGCTGGTGGTCGTGGACGTCCAGAACGACTTCTGCGAGGGCGGGTCGCTGGCCGTGGCCGGTGGCGCTGGCGTCGCGGCGGCGATCTCCGACTACGTCCGGGACCGCGGCGAGGAGTACGCCGCGATCGTCGCGACCCAGGACTGGCACGTCGACCCGGGCGCGCACTTCGCCCGGCCCCCCGCCGAGCCGGACTTCGTCGACAGCTGGCCGCCGCACTGCGTCGTGGGCACACCGGGTGCCCAGCTGCACGCGAACCTGGACACCGACGTGGTCATGGCGACCTTCCGCAAGGGGATGCACGCCGCGGCGTACTCGGGGTTCGAGGGCAGCACGCACGGGCTGGCCGGGCGGGAGGAGCACCTCTCGGAGTGGCTCAAGGACCGGGCCATCGAGGCCGTCGACATCGTGGGACTCGCGACCGACCACTGCGTGCGCGCCACCGCCTTGGACGCGACGGCGGAGGGCTTCCAGACCCGTGTCCTGCTCGACCTGACCGCAGGCGTGGCCCGGCCGACTACGCAGAGTGCTCTCGAGGCCCTGCGCCAGGCCGGGGTGGGGCTGTCCGGACGGCCAGTGCTGGGGTGAGCCCCCCTCGCCACGCGGGGGCTTTCGCCCGTGCGGGGCAGGGCGGCGAGCGAGCATACTGGCGGATAGCTGGAAGCCCGGCCTGACCTCGATGCGACTTGGGG
>JBJMHS010000072.1:0-9510 GCA_045807245.1 Actinomycetales bacterium | reverse complement strand
GCGAGAGGAGATCCTGCTCGGTCGCGAGGAGCTGGCCGTCAGCTGGAAGCTGCGCCGCGTCCTGACCGCGCTGGACTCCCAGCAGGCGCTCGAGCTGCTGCTGGACCGGCTGCGCAAGACCGGCAGCAACGCCGAGTTCCTGATGCAGGTGCAGAAGACCAGCCCGTCGGTCCCCGGCCAGTCCGACGACGACTGACCCCGGGAATGGCCGGTTTCGGCCGGCTGTTCCTGCACTGGCACACTGAGACCAGTTCCGGTTCACGTCCTCGTCACTGCATCCAGGCAGACGTGCGGCGACCCGGCGACTGACAGCCAAGGAGAGATCGTGAAGAAGGACATCCACCCCGAGTACGTCGAGACCCAGGTGACCTGCACCTGCGGCGCGACGTTCACGACGCGCAGCACGGCCAAGAACGGCGTCATCCACGCCGACGTCTGCAGCCAGTGCCACCCGTTCTACACGGGCAAGCAGAAGATCCTCGACACCGGTGGCCGCGTGGCCCGGTTCGAGCAGCGCTACGGCAAGAAGGCCGCTGCCAAGTAGCCCGACCTCCGGTCCCGGGATGTTCGAGGCGGTCGAGTCGCTGCTCACCGAGTACGGCGACGTCGAGTCTCGCCTCGCCGACCCCGAGGTTCACACCGACCAGGGCCTGGCCAAACGGCTGGGTCGGCGGTACGCCGCGTTGACGCCGGTCGTCGCGGCGTACCGGTCGTGGCAGACCGCCGCCGGTGACGTGCAGGCCGCCCGTGAGCTGGCCGGCGAGGACGTGACGTTCGCGGCCGAGCTGCCGGGGCTCGAGGCGACCGCCGAGGCTGCGGCCGAGCGGCTGCGCCTGCTGCTGCTGCCCCGCGACCCCGACGACGACCGGGACGTGATCCTGGAGGTCAAGGCGGGGGAGGGCGGCGAGGAGTCGGCCCTGTTCGCCGGCGACCTGCTGCGGATGTACCTGCGGTACGCCGAGCGCCGGGGCTGGCGCACCCAGGTCCTGCACAGCGCGCCGAGCGACCTCGGTGGGTACAAGGACGTGGCCGTGTCGATCACCACTGCCGGCGCCCCGGGTCCGGGCGAGGGTGTCTGGGCCCGGCTGAAGTACGAGGGCGGCGTGCACCGGGTCCAGCGGGTCCCGGTCACGGAGTCCCAGGGCCGCATCCACACGTCCGCAGCCGGCGTCCTGGTCACGCCCGAGGTCGACGAGGTCGAGGTCGAGATCAACCCGGCCGACCTGCGCATCGACGTGTTCCGCTCGTCCGGTCCGGGCGGTCAGAGCGTCAACACGACCGACTCGGCCGTGCGCATCACCCACCTGCCGACCGGCGTCGTCGTGTCCTGCCAGAACGAGAAGTCCCAGCTCCAGAACAAGGAGCAGGCGATGCGCATCCTGCGCGCCCGGCTGCACGCCATGGCCCAGGAGGAGGCCGAGGCGAGTGCCGCGGCCGCGCGGCGCTCGCAGGTGCGCACGGTGGACCGGTCGGAGCGCATCCGCACCTACAACTTCCCGGAGAACCGCGTCTCGGACCACCGGACGGGCTTCAAGGCCTACCGGCTGGACCAGATCCTCGACGGCGACCTGGACGACGTGATCCAGTCCGCCGTCGACGCGGACGAAGCAGCGCAGCTCGCCGCCGTCGCCGACTGACGTGACTCAACGGCCCTGAACCGCCCACTTACTGGGCGGTTCGGGGCCGTAGTGCACGCTCGATCTCGCGCAGAACGTCGTCCGGGCGCCGGGTCAGATCCCGCCAGGTGAAACGCAGGACCGTGTAGCCCGCGAGCACCAACGCGTTCTGCCGGGCTCGGTCCTGATGGAAGGCGTTGACGCCGGTGTGACTGGTGTACCCGTCCACCTCGATGACCAGGCGAGCGTCCGGGAAAAGCACATCCGCGACCGCGACGACCCGGCCCCCCACACGAACCGGCGCGTTTGCGACCCACCTTTCGAGACGTCCCTTGCGAAGGAGCGCGTGCAGCCTCTCCTCCGCCTCGCTCAGCGCTCCGGAGCTGGTGCTCCGCACCAGGCGTTTGAGCTGAGGGGTGCCGCGCCAGCCCACTCTCGTTGCTGCTGCTTCGGCCAGCTGCTCGGGCCCCAGCACGTTGCGTGTAACGGTCCAGGCCCAGAGCCGCCGAGCCTGCGGCCAGGGGAGGGACGCGAGCAAGTCCACCGCGGTGCGCCGACTCGTGGTTGTCGCGAGGCCTCGAACCGAGCCGACGTCAGCCGCTGTCAAGCGCATCCGGTGCGCGATCAGCCCCTGTGCACTCAGCCCACGCTCACGGTCGACGGTCGCGGTGCCGCGCACAACGCTGCGCCAGCGATGGGCCGCCACCGTCCGGCGTCGAGGCGTCGCCGAACCTGACGGGGACTCCATCCCGCGTCGTACGCCTGCGCCCGAGAGAACACGCCGCTCTGACGGAGTGCGACGTCCGGGATCTCGGGCACCGACCGACTCTCGGTCTCAGTTGCGATGCTCGGAAGCCCGTCGAGCGGATCTGTGGACCATCTGCGGCCCCGATGTGCCCATTTACTGGGCGCTTTGGGGCCGCTCGACGGACTTCGCGGAGAATGATGCTCGTGGAGCTCGGGGTGGCGCTGGACCGGGCGGCGGCGGAGCTGGCGGTGGCCGGCGTACCGAGCCCGCGCGCGGACGCGGAGCTGCTGGCGGCTCACCTGCTGCATGTCTCCCGACCTGAGATCGTCCGCCGCGCCCTCCTCGGCGGCACGGACGTGCCCGGCGGGTACGACGAGCTGGTGGCCGAGCGTGCCCGCCGCGTCCCGCTGCAGCACCTGACCGGGCGCGCGCCGTTCCGCGACCTCGATCTGGCCGTCGGTCCCGGGGTCTTCGTGCCACGTCCGGAGACCGAGGAGGTCGCCGGCATCGCCATCGACGCGGCGCGGGCGGCCGTCGCCTCGACCGGTCGGGCCCTGGTGGTGGACCTCTGTACGGGCTCGGGCGCGATCGCGCTCGCGGTCGCGACCGAGGTGCCGAAGGCGACGGTCGTCGCCGTCGAGGTGAGCGTCGACGCACGCGCCTGGGCGCAGGCCAACATCGCGGCGCTCGCTCCCGGCCGCGTGGACCTGCGGGCGGCGGACGTGACCACGCCGGCCGCCCTGCGGGTCCTGGCCGACCTGCTCGGCCAGGTCGACGTGGTCGCCGGCAACCCGCCGTACATCCCGCCTGGGCAGGAGCCGGTCGACCCGGAGGTCCGCGACCACGACCCCCCGGTCGCGCTGTACGGCCTCGGACCCGACGGCCTGACCGTCCCCCGCGGGTTCATCCTCCTGGCCGCCCGGCTGCTGCGTCCGGGCGGCCGGATGGTCATGGAGCACGCCGACGTGCAAGGCGCCGCGTCGGTGGCCGCGGTCGCCGCGGGCGGCGGCTGGTACGACGTCGAGGACCACCTGGACCTCAGCGGACGCCCGCGCTACGTGACCGCCACGCGCGCCGGCGCTGCCCCGGCATAGGGTCGGCCGCATGCTGGCCGGTAAACCCCTGTTCGCGTTCGTGCCCACGACGGACATGGACCGCGCGGCCACGTTCTACGGCGACACCCTCGGGCTGGACGTGCTCGAGCACACGCCGTACGCCGTCGTCCTCGATGCGGGCGGCACCACCGTCCGCGTCACGCTGGTCCAGGACCTGCAGCCGCAGCCCTTCACCATCCTGGGCTGGCTGGTCGAGGACATCGAGTCCACCGCCCGGGCCCTGTCGGATGCCGGGATCGTGCCGCTGCGCTACGGCGGCATGGAGCAGGACGGGGCCGGGGTGTGGACGGCGCCGGGCGGTGCGCGGGTGCTCTGGTTCAACGACCCCGACGGCAACACCCTTTCGCTCACCGCGGTCTGACCGCGCGTGCGTGGAAAGATGCCGCCGTGAGGCGACGCATCGACGTGCGCGATGCTCCCGGGCGCGAGGACGGCGTGATGCTGGCCGCCGACGCGGTCCGCCGCGGCGAGGTCATCGTGCTACCCACCGACACCGTGTACGGCGTGGGCGCGGACGCCTTCGACCCCGAGGCCGTGCGAGCGCTGCTGGCCGCGAAGGGCCGGGGCCGGGCCATGCCTCCCCCGGTCCTGGTCGCCGGCCAGCGGGTGCTGGACGGGCTGGCCTACGACGTTCCGCCGTACGCACGGGACCTGGTGGACGCGTTCTGGCCCGGCGCGCTCACCATCGTCTGCCGCTCCCAGCCGTCGCTGACCTGGGACCTGGGTGACCGGGGCGACACGGTCGCCCTGCGGATGCCCCTGCACCGCACCGCTCTGGCCCTGCTGGAGAGCACCGGCCCGCTGGCGGTGACCAGCGCCAACCGCACCGGTCAGCCGGCCGCGACGACGTGCGACGAGGCCGAGGAACAGCTCGGCGACGCGGTCTCCGTCTATCTCGACGCCGGTCCGTGCCCGGGCTCGCAGGCGTCGACGATCGTCGACGTCACCGGTGAGCGCCCTCGGCTGCTCCGTCAAGGTGCCCTCGCGGCTGACCGGCTGCGGACCGTCGTCCCCGATCTGGACGCGGCGGAGGGACCGGCCGCGTGAGGGAGTACCTGTTCGTCCTGGTCATGGCCGCGGCCGTGACCTACGTCGCCACCCCGCTGGTGCGGTGGTTCGCCTTCAAGGTCGGTGCGCTCAACCCGGTGCGGGAGCGGGACATGCACGCCGAGCCAATGCCGCGGCTGGGCGGCGTCGGCATGTTCCTGGGCTTCGCCGCCGCGGTGCTGCTGGCCTGGAAGCTGCCGTTCCTCTCCCAGGTCTTCGCTTCGGGGGAGCCCCAGGCCGTCCTGCTCGGCGCGACCCTGGTCTGCGTGCTCGGCGTCATCGACGACCTGCGCGGGCTGGACGCGATGACCAAGCTGGCCGGCCAGCTGCTCGCCGCCGGTGTGATGGCCTACCAGGGCATCCAGCTGCTGTCGCTGCCGCTGTTCGGCGTGACCGTCCTGCCGACCCCCGTCCTGGTGGGGCTCACAGTCCTCGTGGTCGTGGTGACCATCAACGCGGTCAACTTCGTCGACGGGCTGGACGGGCTGGCCGCCGGCATCGTGGGCATCGCGGCCGTCGCGTTCTTCACCTACTCCTACCTGCTCGCGCGGACGTACGACCCCAACGTCTTCAGCGCCGCGTCGCTCATCACGGCCGCCCTGATCGGCTGCTGCCTGGGCTTCCTGCCGCACAACTTCAACCCGGCGCGGATCTTCATGGGCGACTCGGGCTCGATGCTGCTCGGGCTGCTCCTCGCCGCCGCGACCATCTCGCTGACAGGCAACGTCGACCCGGCCAACGTGCCGCTGCGCCTCGCGTCGTACGTGCCGATCCTGTTGCCCGTGGCCGTGCTGCTGCTGCCGTCGCTCGACCTGGTCCTGGCCATCATCCGGCGCACCCGCGCCGGCCAGAAGTGGTCGCAGCCGGACACCATGCACCTGCACCACCGGCTGCTCGCCATCGGGCACAGCCATGCGCACGCGGTCCTGATCATGTACCTGTGGACCGCCGTCCTCACCTTCGGCGCCGCGTCGTTCGCGTTCATCCCCGCCCGTACGGCGATCGCCCTGATCGCCGTCGCCGTCGCCCTGGCCGCCGTCCTGACGGTGGGCGTCCCGTGGCTGCAGCGCCGGGCCGCGCGACGGACGTCTCGTGGGGGTAAAGAGGGGGTAACGCCGCTGGAACGCTTGTGATAGCGTTCACAAGCGTTCGAAAAGCAGCATGGATAGGCGGTCGGGCACCTGTCCGGCGACCGATACGCTCTTGACGCTTCGCGTCCAGTTCACAACGGTTGCAGCCACGTGACCAGCGAGAGGAGCGATTCCGTTGTCCGAGCCCGGGCCCCTGCCGGTCACCGATGGACCGCCCCCCACCGATGGACCGCCCCCCACCGTGCGGGCCGCAGTCGTCGGGCAGCGGCGGATCGTGCAGGTCGGCGCGCTGTGCATCCTCGCGTCGGTCGTGATCGGGATCGGTCTCGGTGAGCCGGGGATCGGCGCATTCGTCGCCATCGGGGTGCTCCTGGCCGTCGTCAACGCGGTATTGACCGAGTACTCGATGGCCCGCATGGTGGCGAGCGGCGAGCTGCTCAGCAAGAAGCAGTTCGCGGCCGGGGCCATGATGCGACTTGGCGCGATCTCCCTCGTAGGCTTCGGGATCGTCGTCCTGTTCTGGCCGGACGGGGTGGCGACGTTGTTCGGCCTCGCGATCTTCCAGGTGATGACCCTGCTGCTGCAAGGCATCCCGCTGCTGAAGGAGCTGCACAAGGTATGAGCGCTCACGCCCTCGCAGCACTGCCCAGCGCCGACATCGAGGTCGGGGTCCATCACACGGCGCACTTCCTCGGGATGACGTTCAACGTCGACACCATCTGGAGCACGCTCGTGGCGGGCGGGATCGTGTTCATCCTCGGCCTCATCGTGGCGAGCCGGGTCACGTCCGGCGTACCGGGCAAGCTGCAGCTCGCGTGGGAAGGCATCGTCGGTTGGCTCACCCAGCTGGTGCGGGACAACATCGGCTACACGGACCGGAACGTCATCCAGCTGGCGATCGCGCTGTTCACGCTGATCCTGCTGTCCAACTGGCTCGAGCTCATCCCGAGCCAGCACTACCTGCCGGCGCCGACGTCGGACCTGAACCTCACCCTGGCGCTCGCCCTCATCGTGATCGCCGGCGTGCACTACCGGAGCATCCGGCTGAAGGGCTTCGGCGGGTACATCAAGCACTACTTCCAGCCGATGCCGGCGCTGTTCCTGCTGAACTTCATCGAGGAGCTGGTCAAGCCGTTCACGCTCGCGCTGCGGCTCTTCGGCAACATCTTCGCCGGTGGCCTGATGCTGTCGATCATCGGGCTCATCCCGGTGTACCTGAACTGGCCGCTGCAGATCGTCTGGAAGGCCTTCGACATGGCCATCGGCGGCATCCAGGCGTTCATCTTCTCCCTGCTGACCGTTATCTACTACGCGCAGGCGACCACCGGCCACGGCGACGAGCACGACGCCGCAGCGGGTGCCCTTGACACCGAGGGCGGCGAGCACGAGCCAGGCGCCGCCAAGGCCGGTACGGCGTCGGTCACCCTGCCCGAACCCCAGACCGCCGGCGCCCACTGACCGACAAGACGACGTACAGCGACAACCGACAGGTACCACCAGACGTGACCGGGCAGGTCGCCCGGCCGAACAGCCAAGGAGAGTCATGGCAAACGCAACGACGATGGAAAGCGCCGTCAAGACCGCGGGTGCGCTGGTCGGCGGCGGCCTCGCCCTCGCCGGTGGTGCCGTCGGCGCTGCGATCGGTGACGGTCTCGCGGGCAGCGCGACCATCTCCGGCGTGGCCCGTCAGCCGGAGGCGCAGGGCCGCCTGATGACGCTGTTCTTCCTGACGGTCGGTCTGTGTGAGGCGGCGTACTTCATCAACCTGGCCTTCATGGCGCTGTTCGTCTTCTCGCTCGGCAAGTAAGACTCGAGGAGCACAGGGATGCATGCACTAGCCGCGGCCGAGTCGGGGAACAGCAACTTCCTGATTCCCAACGGGACCTTCGTCGTCGAGGTCCTGGCCTTCCTGATCCTGCTCTGGTTGCTGAGCCGGTACGTCCTGCCCCCGCTCAACAAGGCCCTGGAGGACCGGCAGGAGCAGATCCGCAGCCAGTTCGAGGCGAGCGAGAAGGCTCAGCACGACGCGGCCGAGGCGCTCGAGGAGTACAAGCAGCAGCTGGCCGACGCCCGCGAGGAGGCCGGCCGGATGCGCGAGGAGGCCCGCGAGCAGGGCGCCGCGATCATCGCCCAGATGCGCCAGCAGGCCCAGGCCGAGGCCGAGCGGATCACCGCGGGCGCGCACAGCCAGATCGAGGCCGAGCGTCAGCAGGCCCTGAACTCGCTGCGGACCGAGGTCGGCGGCATGGCCACGACGCTGGCCTCCCGCATCGTCGGCGAGGCGCTCGAGGACCCGGCCCGGCAGAGCCGCGTCGTGGAGCGCTTCCTGGCCGAGCTCGAGGCCTGAGGGGAGTCGGGGTGCAGGGCAGCAGCAGGGCGTCTTTGCAGGCGGCGCACAAGCAGCTCACAGCGGCGACCGCGTCCGGCCGCGGGGCCGGCAAGGGCGCCGTCGATGCGATGGTGCTGGGCGACGAGCTGTTCGCCGTCGCGGCGGCGCTGGACTCCAGCGCGACGCTGCGCCGAGCCCTGACCGACCCCGGCCGCGAAGGCGACGCACGAGCGCGGCTGCTGGCCGACCTGTTCGGCGGCGGCCGGATCTCGGCGGCGGCGCTCGAGCTCGGTCAGTCGGTCGCCCGCTCGCGCTGGTCGAGGTCCGGCGACATCGCCGACGCGTTCGAGGCGCTCGCGGTCGCGAGCGTCGTGATCGCAGCCGACGAGGCCGGGCAGCTGGGCGCGCTCGAGGACGAGCTGTTCCGCTTCGAGCGCACCGTGCAGGGCAACCACGACCTGCGGGATGCCCTGACCGACCGCCGCGGTAACGCCGCGGCCAAGGCGGAGCTCATCGGCACCCTGCTGCGCGGCAAGGCCACCGACGCGACCGTTCGGCTGGCCCGGCAGGCCGTGCTCGCGCCGCGCGGCCGGCGGCTCGCCTCGTCGCTCGAGTCGTACCTGGCTGCCGCTGCGGCCCGGCGCGAGCAGTTCGTCGCGCACGCGACCGTGGCGACACCGCTGTCCGCCAAGCATCTGGACCGCCTTCAGGGCGCACTGTCCAAGCTGTTCAACCACGAGGTGCAGCTGAACGTGGACGTCGACCCCGAGCTCATCGGTGGCGTTCGCGTCGAGGTCGGCGACGAGGTCGTCGACGGCTCGTTGCTGCGCCGCATCGAGGAAGCAGAGCGCCGGCTCGCCGGCTGACCACGCACCATTCGCAGACGGCCGCAGACGACCGCGGACGACGACGGACGAAAGAGAGCAGTCGAGATGACCGAGCTGACCATCCGCCCGGAGGAGATCCGGGACGCGCTGGACACGTTCGTCAAGTCCTACGAGCCAGGTGCCGCGGCCCGCGAGGAGGTGGGCCGGGTCAGCGAGGCCATGGACGGCATCGCGCAGATCGAGGGTCTGCCCTCCGCCATGGCCAGCGAGCTGCTCCGGTTCGAGGACGGCACGCTCGGCCTGGCGCTCAACCTCGACGTCCGCCAGATCGGCGCCGTGGTGCTCGGTGAGTTCACCGGGATCGACGAGGGCCAGGAGGTGCACCGCACGGGCGAGATCCTGTCGGTCCCCGTCGGCGACGCCTTCCTGGGCCGGGTCGTCGACCCGCTGGCCGAGCCGATCGACGGCCTCGGCCCGATCGAGTCGAACGAGCGCCGCGCCCTCGAGCTGCAGGCGCCGACCGTGGTGCAGCGCAAGTCGGTGCACGAGCCGCTGCAGACCGGCCTGAAGGCGGTCGACGCCATGACCCCCATCGGGCGCGGCCAGCGCCAGCTGATCATCGGTGACCGCCAGACCGGCAAGACCACGGTCGCGGTCGACACGATCATCAACCAGAAGGAGTTCTGGGACAGCGGCGACCCCGACAAGCAGGTGCGCTGCATCTACGTCGCCATCGG
>JBJMHS010000071.1:0-20929 GCA_045807245.1 Actinomycetales bacterium | reverse complement strand
TGCGCCCACCCTGTGGGGGCACCGAAGCCGTCGTACCTTCCAGGATCTTGAGCAGCGCCTGCTGCACACCCTCGCCGGAGACGTCGCGGGTGATCGACGGGTTCTCGCTCTTGCGGGCGATCTTGTCGACCTCGTCGATGTAGATGATCCCCGTCTCGGCCTTCTTGACGTCGTAGTCGGCCGCCTGGATCAGCTTGAGCAGGATGTTCTCGACGTCCTCACCGACATAGCCGGCCTCGGTCAGCGCGGTCGCGTCGGCGATGGCGAAAGGCACGTTGAGCATCTTCGCCAAGGTCTGGGCCAGATACGTCTTGCCGCAGCCCGTGGGGCCGATCAGCAGGATGTTGGACTTCGAGATGTCGATCGACTCGTCGCCCTTGCGCGCCGGCTCCCCCGCCTGGATGCGCTTGTAGTGGTTGTAGACGGCGACGGACAGGGCCTTCTTAGCGGCCTCCTGCCCGACGACGTACTGCTCGAGGAACTCGAAGATCTCCCGCGGCTTGGGCAGCTCCTCCATGCCCAGCTCAGAGGTCTCGGCCAGCTCCTCCTCGATGATCTCGTTGCAGAGGTCGATGCACTCGTCGCAGATGTAGACGCCAGGGCCGGCGATGAGCTTCTTGACCTGCTTCTGGCTCTTCCCGCAGAACGAGCACTTCAGCAGGTCGCCACCGTCTCCGATGCGCGCCACCCGTCAGGTCCTTCCCTCGACAGTGCCAACCCCGCCACTCAAGACCGTCACCACCAGGACGTTACCCGCACACCTGGCGTTCACGGCCGCTGATCCTGCGTAAGCAGCCGACGGTACCGCGAGAGCACCGCGCTGACCTCCATTGAACGCCGGAAGCACGGCGCGGCGCAGCCCAGTACGCCAAGAGCGGACGCCCGGCGTGTCGGCCAACCGGGTGAACTTCCTATCGGCCGGTCGGGCGCCCGGATGAGGCCTTCCGCCGGCTCAGGCCGTGGAGGCCTTGCGGGAGGTCAGCACCTCGTCGACCAGGCCGTACTCCACGGCCTGCTCCGCCGTGAGGATCTTGTCCCGCTCGATGTCGGTGCGGACCTGGTCCAGAGTCCGCTTCGTGTGCTTGGCGAGCGTCTCCTCGAGCCAGTTGCGCATCCGCAGGACCTCGTTGGCCTGGATCTCGATGTCGCTCGCCTGGCCGTACTCGCCGCCGGACATCGCCGGCTGGTGGATGAGCACCCGCGCGTTCGGCAGGGCGTACCGCTTGCCCGGCGCGCCGGCGCCCAGCAGCACCGCGGCTGCCGAAGCCGCCTGCCCGAGGCAGTACGTCTGGATGTCGGGCCGGACGTACTGCATGGTGTCGTAGATCGCGGTGAGCGCGGTGAACGAGCCGCCGGGCGAGTTGATGTACAGCAGGATGTCGCGGTCCGGGTCCTGCGACTCCAGGACGATCAGCTGGGCGATGATGTCGTCAGCCGACGCGTCGTCCACCTGCACGCCGAGGAAGATGATGCGGTCCTCGAACAGCTTGGTGTACGGGTCGAGACGCTTCATCCCGTACGACGTGCGCTCCTCGAACTGCGGCAGGATGTAGCGGCTGCTCGGGGCGGGGGCGTTGAGCCCGCCGAAGTCACGGCCCGAGCCGGGGACGTGCAAACCGCCGTACGGCGTGGGGCTGGTCATCTGTCGTCTCCTGTACGTCTACGTCTGGTTCGAGTCGGCGAAGTTCGGCAAATCACTTGTGCGTCAGACGGTTCCGCCGCCGGTGGCGGCGTTGACGGACTCCTCGACCACGTGGTCGACGAAGCCGTACTCCTGGGCCTGCTCGGCCGTGAACCACCGGTCGCGGTCGGAGTCGCGCTCGATCTGGTCGACGGTCTGGCCGGTGTGCTCGGCGATGAGTCCGGCCAGCTGCTTCTTGATGTGCAGCATCTGCTCGGCCTGGATCTTGATGTCGCTCGCGGTGCCGCCGATGCCACCGGACGGCTGGTGCATCATGATCCGCGCGTGCGGTGTGGCGTACCGCTTGCCCTTGGCACCGGCACTCAGCAAGAACTGGCCCATCGACGCGGCCAGGCCCATCGCGTAGGTCGCGACGTCGGGCTTCACCCACTGCATCGTGTCGAAGATCGCCATGCCCGCGGTGACCGAGCCACCGGGGCTGTTGATGTAGAGGTGGATGTCCTTGTCGGGGTCCTCGGCCGCGAGCAGCAACAGCTGCGCGCAGATCGCGTTCGCGTTGTCGTCGCGAACCTCCGAGCCCAAGAAGATGATCCGCTCCTTGAGCAGGCGGTTGTAGATGTGGTCGTCCAGCCCGAGGTTGTTGGAGCCTTCGGCCATCCGGATCTGCTCAGTCACGCTGTCTCCCACGTCGTGCAGTTGCCTGCGAGGTGCTTGATCTTTCGGTGACACTAACGCCGGACCTGAGCCGCACCGTCCCGCATTCGGCCCATGTTCGCTGCGGGCAGACGACGCGCCGAAGGGGTTCGCCGACGGCGTACGACGACGTCAGGCGTCGTTGTCCTCGACGTTGTTCTCGACGTCGACCTCAGCCTCGACCTCCGCCTCGGTCTCGGCCTGGGCCTCGGCCGGGGGACGCAGGGCCTCGAGGTCGACGGGGCGGCCGGAGACGTCGGTGACCTTGGCCTTCTCCAGCACCAGGGCCAAGGCCTTGCGCCGGGCCACCTCTCCGACCATGGCCGGGACCTGACCGGCCTCCTCCACCGCCTTGGCGAACTCGTTGGGCTCCATGCCGTACTGCCCGGCGTTCATGACGAGGTACTCGACGAGCTCGGGCTGGCCGACCGAGACCTTTTCCTTCTCGACGATCGCGTCGAGCAGGAACTGCGTCTGCAGACCCTTGCGCGCGTTCTCGCCGACCTCGGCGCCGTGCTCGTGGTCCTCGAGCCGGTCCTCACTCTCCAGGTGGGAGTGGACCTCGGCCTCGATAAGGGACTCCGGCACCGGTACGTCGCTCGCTTCGAGCAGCGCTTCGAGCACCTTGTCCCGGGCCTGGATGCCCTGCTCCATCCGGCGGGTCTGCTCGGCCTGGCTGCGCAGGTCGTCCCGCAGCTCCTCGAGAGTGTCGAACTCGCTGGCCAGCTGGGCGAAGTCGTCGTCGAGGTCGGGGAGCTCCCGCTCCTTGACCGACGTGAGCGTGACGTGGATGTGCGACACCTCGCCGGCCCGGTCGCCTCCGGCCAGCGGGGCGTCGAAGTCCGCGGACTCCCCCGCGCTGAGGCCGACGAGCGCGTCGTCGAGGCCCTCGATCATGGTGGCGCTGCCGATCTCGTACGACACGCCCTTGACCGAGTCGATCTCGTCGCCCTGGATGTCGGCCGTCAGGTCGATGGCCACGAAGTCGCCTGTCCGGGCCGCACGATCAGTGCCGACGAGCGTGCCGAACCGCTGCTGCAGCGTCGTGAGCCGCTCGGTGACGTCATCGTCCGAGACCTCGACGTCGTCGACGGTGACCGCCAGGCTCTCGTAGTCCGGCAGCTCGACCGCCGGCCGCACGTCGACCTCGGCCGTGAACTTCAGGTCGCCGCCCTTGGCGGGGTCGGGCACGTCGGTGATGTCCACCGTCGGCTGGCCGAGCGGACGCACCTGGTTCTCCTCGACGGCCTGGCCGTAGAAGCGCGGCAGTGCGTTGTTGACCGCCTCCTCCAGGACCGCGCCCGGGCCGACCCGCTGGTCGATGATCCGCGCGGGGACGTGGCCCCGGCGGAAGCCCGGGATGTTGACCTGGCCGGCGATGGTCTTGTACGCCGCGTCGAGGCTGGGCTTGAGCTCGTCGTACGGCACCTCGACGGTGAGCTTGACCCTCGTGGGGTTGAGGGTCTCGACGGCGGACTTCACGGAGGCTCCTGCGGTGTGGGGGTGCTGCCGGCGTGCTCACCAGGCGACCCGTCATCGTAACGGCTGGGTCAGGACTCCGTCGTACACGCTCCTGCGGGGGCCGACTAGCGTGCTCGCCATGGCGGAGCACACGGAGCGCACGTACGACGTCATCGTCATCGGGGCGGGGCCGCCCGGGGAGAACGTGGCCGGCCGCGCCCGCAGGGGTGGGCTGTCCGCGGTCATCGTCGAGCGGCGTCTGGTGGGCGGCGAGTGCAGCTTCTACGCCTGCGTGCCCTCCAAGGCCATGCTGCGGCCGGTGAACCTGGTCGCGTCGACCCGCCGCGTGCAGGGCGTGCGACCCGGCAGCCTGGACGCGGCCGACGTCTTCGCCCGCCGCAACTACTGGACGAGCTCGTGGGACGACACCGGCGCGACCGGTTGGCTGGACTCCGAGGGCATCGACCTGGTCCGCGGCCACGCTCGGCTCGCGGGTGAGAAGCGGGTCGAGGTCGAGGTGGCGGACGGCGAGCCCATCACCTTGGTGGCCCGGCACGCCGTGGTCCTGTCGACCGGTACGACGGCTGCCGTCCCCCCGATCCCGGGCCTGCGCAAGGCGAAGCCCTGGACCAACATCGAGGCGACGAGCGCGCAGTCCGCGCCCGGCCGCCTGGTGATCCTGGGTGGTGGCGTCGTGGCCTGCGAGATGGCCCAGGCCTTCTCCGGACTCGGGTCGGACGTGACACTCATCGAGCGCGGCGAACGGCTGCTCGGCCGGACCGAGCCGTTCGCCGGCGACCTGGTCGCGGCCGGCCTGCGCGAGGCCGGCGTCGACCTCCGGCTCGGCACGGCAGTCACCGCGGTGTCCCGGGAGTCCGGCGACGGAACCGGCGAGGTCATTGTCACCTTGTCCGACGGCTCGACCGTGGCCGGCGACGAGGTGCTCGCGGCACTGGGTCGCACGCCGGCGTCGGGGGACCTCGGCTTGGAGACGGTCGGGCTCGAAGCCAGCGGGTACGTCAAGGTCGACGACTCGATGCTGGTGGAGGGCGTGGGCGGCGGCTGGCTCTACGCGACCGGAGACCTCACCGGACGAAACCTGTTGACGCACATGGGCAAGTACCAGTCACGGGTGGCCGGCGACGTGATCGCAGCGCGGGCCAAGGGTGCGCCTGACGACGGACCGTCGTTGCGCGCGACCGCCGATGCCTTGGGAGCGCCGCAGGTCGTCTTCACCGACCCCGAGGTGTGCGCCGTCGGGCTGACCGAGAGCGCGGCGCGGGAGGCCGGGCTCGACGTCAAGGTCGTGGACCTGCCCATGTCGTCGGCCACCGGCTCGGGCTTGCAGGCCGACGACTACGCCGGGCAGGCCCGCATCGTCGTCGACGAAGCCCGCCGCGTCATCGTCGGGGCCACCTTCGTCGGCCAGGACACGGCGGAGCTCATCCACTCGGCCACGGTGGCCGTCGTGGGTGAGGTGCCGCTCGAGAAGCTGTGGCACGCCGTACCGTCCTTCCCGACCATGAGCGAGATCTGGCTCCGGCTGCTCGAGGAGTACGGCTTGTGAGGGCCGGCAAGATCTCGTGAACGACTGCCCGCTTATACCGGGCACTCCTTCACGAAAGCTCGTCGTCGGTCGGGGTAGCCGGATTCGAACCGGCGGCCTTCCGCTCCCAAAGCGGACGCGCTACCAAGCTGCGCCATACCCCGTGCTGCCCACCTGGCGTCGGACTGCGCGGCCCAGCGTACTTAGAACGGCAACGTGTCCCACTGACGCAGGCTCTCGACCGTGACACTCGGCGAGTCGTAGTACGGGTCACGCGCCATGTGCTCCCGCACGCTGGCTTCATCCGGGAGGTCCCAGACGATCACCGCGCCGCTGCCGTCGGCCAACGGGCCGGCATGAGCGACGGCCCCCTGCGCGTGGTACTGGGTCAGCAGATCGCGGTGGGCCGGTCGGCGGGCCAGCCGCTCCTCATGAGCGGGCGGGTCGAACGCGATCTCCAGGATCCACATGGCGGCAGGCTCTCACGCCTGGTTGTCGCTGTGGCCGGGCCGCCGGGCCTCACGCGCGCGCTCGGCTTCGACCTCCCACCAGGGACGGGCGTCGTACGCCGCGTCCAGGCGCGCGTCGACGGCCGCCGCCTCGCGCTGGTCGGCGCGGATCCAGCGGACCACCAGCCAGGCCAGGAACGGCAGGTCGATCGCCTCGCCGATGAACCACAGCACGTCTCCGGACAGCTGCTGGTCGCGCAGCGGCCGGGGCAGCCAGGTCGGCACCGAGGAGAGGTGGACGCTCGCCCCGATGACCGTGCTGTGCAGCCGGAGCAGGATCCCCGGGACGGCATCGGCGACCAGCTCGAGGAACGCGATCAGGAACGCGATGGCCATCGTGGTCGAGCTCACCGGCTCCTCCCCTGCCGCGACCGGCAGGACCACCAGCAGGCCGAGGAGCGGCAGCGCGATCTGGGCCGCGGCCAGGGCCACCGGGTGGGCGCGCACCTCGGCGGGCAGCGGAGTGAGGAAGAGCAGCAGCACGACGAGCAGCAGCGTCGGACCCCCGATCGGATGACTGAGGATGCGAGCCGCGCGCGAGCGGACAACGCGGTCGAGGCGATGGCGTGCCCTGTCTCCCAATCCTTTCCGAGCAAGCTGGATGGGCTGACCGAGCGCGATGAGGGGCGGTACGACGAGCAGCAGCAGGGCCGCCTGCGCCGCGAACGCCCAGCGCAGGTACGGGCTGTAGACGCCGAGGAAGCCGAGCGTCACGACGCCGTACGAACCCGCGCCCAGGGCCACGAACACGAGAGCTCTACCGTCAGACCAGCGATGTCCAGCCCTGCGGGCGGCACGCATCCCCACGCCGTACGCCGCAACCATGGCGACGACGACCAGGACGGGTACGACGGCCGGTCGCCACTGGGTCAGGACGCCGATCGCGCCGGGTGCGGGCGGCACCCGGGATACGCTACGTGGCGCGCCGTCCGGACCTCACGAGGCCGAACGGGCGGTCGCGCGGGTGTAGCTCAATGGCAGAGCCCCAGCCTTCCAAGCTGGCCATGCCGGTTCGATCCCGGTCACCCGCTCCACGCCTACCCTCGCGGTCCCCACCGCGCGTCGACCGGTTGCTCACCTCGACGCACCGCGTCGATATAGGCCCGATCGACGGCGAGGCGACCCGCCACCTCGGGCCCGTGGGCAACGGTGCCATGACCGGGGACCACGACCTCGACGTGCCTGGCGGCCTCGGCCAGCCGGTCGAGCGCCGACTCGTATGCGCCCAGCGGATCGGTCCCGCGCGGGTCGGGCATCGGGACCAGCACGTCGGAGAGCATGTCGCCGGCGAGCAGGACGCCACGGTCCGCGAGCAGCACCGCGGCGTGGCCGGTCGCGTGCGCATGATGCTCGATGACCTCGCCCGGCACCGGCCCGCCGTCGGCGGGCAGTGGCGTGGTGAGCGCGATCAGCTCGAGCGGGATGCCCGATGCGCTCTCCGCCGCCATGGCCTGCCCCCGCTCTCGCGTTTCGCTGGCAGCGACCGCGTCCGCGCCGGCGGAGGTGGCATAGCGCGGCACCTCGCCGAACCGGGCATGCCAGAGCAGGTGGTCCCAGTGCGGGTGGGTGGAGAACCCGGCGACCACCGGGATCCCCAGGCCGTCCACGTCATCGGCGAGCTGGTGCAGATCGGAGCCGTCGATGCCGGGGTCGACCAGGATCAACCCATCCGGCCCGCGCACCACGATCGCGTTGCTCGAGACCCACTCGCTCTGCCGGACCCACACACCGTCGGCCACCTCACTCAGCATCAGGTCACCCTGTCAGGTACCTCCGACGGCCGGGAATTCGGTGGTCGTGGCCGCGAAGCGCCCGCGAGCATGGCCGCATGAGCGAGCGACCTCAGCGGTGGAGCCGGGCCAGCGTCCGCGAAGACATGTGGGTGGACCCGGACGACGACCCGCGCGAGAGCGGCGTCAGCCCTGACGGCGAGCTGGCGACACTCCAGGACTACCTGAACAGCTACCGGCTGACCCTGCTCATGAAGTGCGACGGGCTGACGGCCCAGCAACTCGCGCTCCGTTCGGTGCCGCCGTCGACCATGTCGCTCCTCGGGCTGCTCCGCCACCTGGCCGAGGTGGAGCGGGACTGGCGCGGCTGGATCATGCCGGGCGACGCGCCGCCGAGGTTGTACGGCGACAGGGACGCCGCTTGGGAGGGAGCAGTCGGCGACCCCGGCGTGGTCGACACGGCGTACGCCGACCTGGCCCGTGAGCAGACGGCGACCGACGCCGAGCTGGCCGGGCACCCGGACCTCGGAGAGCGGCTGGGGACAGACGGCATCGCCGTCCGCGAGCTGCTCGTGCATCGCATCGAGGAGTACGCCCGCCACTGCGGTCATGCCGACCTGCTGCGGGAGCGCATCGACGGTCGGGTGGGTCAGTAACAGGGCCAACAAGGCCAGGGTCACGTTTCGCTGCGCCACGTCGTCTGTTCCTTCGTACGGACTCGTACGGACTCGTACGGACATGGACTCGATGTGGAAGGAACGTCATGAGTGCAGCGCTCGATGAACTGCTGAGGGACTTCGGTGGCGACGTCATCGAACCGGGTGGAGTGGACTACGACTCCGCCCGGCGCACCGTGTTGGTGGTGGGAAGTCCCGCCTACGTACTGCGCCCCAAGACGGCCGACGACGTGGGGGCCGGTGTGCGCTTCGCCGCCAGCAGAGGGCTCTCGCTGTCCGTGCGGGGCGGCGGCCACGGCTTCGCCGGCTTCGGTACGAACGACGGCGGTGTCGTCATCGACCTCAGTCGGCTGGACGGCATCGACATCGTCGACGAACAGCGGCACATCGTGCGCATCGGCGGCGGTGCCACCTGGGGCCAGGTCGCCGTCGCCTTGGCCCGGCACGGCCTGGCCATCTCGTCGGGCGACACCAAGAGCGTCGGCGTCGGCGGCCTGACCCTGTCGGGTGGGATCGGATGGAAGGTGCGCAAGTACGGTCTGGCGCTGGACAGCCTGGTCGCGGTGGAGGTCGTGACCGCCGGCGGTGACGTCGTACGGGCGAGCCAGGAGGAGCGGGCCGACCTGTTCTGGGCGATCCGTGGCGGGGGCGGCAACTTCGGTGTCGTCACCGCGTTCGAGTTTCAGGCGCACCGCACGACCGACGTCTTCTTCGGCCAGATCGCCTTCCCCGCCTCCGAGGCCGCCACGGTGCTGTCCGGCTGGGCTGACTACATGCGCTCCGCCCCCGAGGACCTGACCAGCGTGGCGGCCTTCGCCAACCCGTTCGCGGGAGGACCGAACGCCCCGGTCGACATCCATCTCGCGTTCGACAGCGACGACCCGCAGCTGGCCGCGGCCGCGATCGACCCGATCCGCGGGCTCGGCACGGTGGTCAAGGACGAGGTGGCGCTCCGGCCCTACGCCGACACGCTGGAGGACGGGATGGTGCCGCCGGCCGGGTTCTCCGTCGAGACCCGGAACGGTTTCGTCGACACGGCGTCAGTGTCCGACGTCCTGCGCATCCTCGTCGAAGTCGGTGCCTCCGACCGCTCGCCGATCATGGTGGTCCGCAGCGTCGGTGGGGCCGTCTCACGGGTCGCTGAGGGCGCGACCGCCTACGCGCACCGCCGCGCCGAGCTGATGTTCGTGACCACGATCGCCGGTCCGACCGCGGCGGTCGACGCGGCGCGGCCAGGTCTGGACGCGGTGTGGGAGCGGTTGGCGCCACACGTCGACGGGTCCTATGCGAACTTCCTGTCGTCGGCCGACGACGCGGACATTGCAGCGATCTATCCCCAGGCGACCTATGAGCGGCTGGTGAGGGTCAAGCGTCAGTACGACCCGGCCAACCTGTTCTCCGGGAACCACAACGTCCGGCCGGCGTAGAAGGCCGGCAACAGGCGGGCGGAGCGCTCCGCTGGCACGATCGGCAGGGTGCGAATCGCCCGTCCGGGCAGCCTTGAGCGGCTGCTCCCCCGCTACGAGCTGTTGGCGACGACGTACGCCGAGGTGTCGGCAACTCGGCGCCGGCCCCTGCCAGCCGGTTACCGACATCTCGACCACATCACGGAGCTGGGCGCCGGCCGCGCGACGTTCGAGCGTGCCGCCGGGGCGTTGATGACCTGGCAGATGCACCGCCGGGCCGGTCTCGTCGTCGTCGCCGACGGCCAGCCGGCGGAAGGGCAGACGGTGGTGGCCGGCTTCGGCCGGCCGGTATGCGTGGTCATCCCCTGCCGCGTCGTGTACGTCGTGCACGAGGATCGGCGCCGAGGGTTCGGATACGGGACGCTGCCGGGGCATCCGGAGCGTGGCGAGGAGTCGTTCGTCGTCCGTCATGACGCGGACGACCACGTGCGGCTGCACATCACGGCCTTCAGCCAGCCGGGGTCATGGCTCAACCGACTGGTCCAGCCGATCGACCGCTGGTTCCAGACCAGGGCCACCCGCCGCTACGAAGACGCGCTGCGTCGCCTCAGTGCCTGACCTCTACCGTCGCCCTTCATCAGGCGCGCGGAGATGCTGGCAACGTCGTCAAGACGGCCGGTTGCGATGTCCATGATGAAGTCATAAGCCTCGTCATTTGTCAGCGTCACTCGGAGACCGTTGACGCCGAACGCTGAAAGGACGGCCGCGAGGGCGAGTCGTTTGTTGCCATCGACGAGTGCATGGTTGCGGACGATCGAGTGAGCGAGCGCAGCGACCTTCTCGTGGAGCGTTGGGTATGCGTCCTTGCCGAAGGCAGTTGCGTGCTGACGGGCAGCGGCCGATTCCAGCAAGCCGAGGTCACGGATCTCGACCACGCCCAGCACGCGTTCGGCGATGTGCAGAAGGTCCTCGACATCGAGGTAGATCACTCCCCTAGACGCCGCAGCGCCTCCGCGTAGCGTGGAATCTCTTCATCCAGGATGCGGTCGAGCAGCTCGCGTTTGCTGTTCCGCTCGATGTAGTCGCGTACCGCCTGGCGGGCGATGTCCTGCATCGAGCGACCCTCATGCTCGGCCCGCTGACGCAGTGCCTCGGTCTCCTGCTCGTCCAGCCGAAGTGTCATCGCCATGGCGTTGAAGATACCACATTGATACCACACTTTCATCGCCGCTGGGACGAGCGCGTTGGGTGCACCTCGAGCGTCACCGGCGACGCGCGTCGTGCAGCTAAGGAGGAGGGTCCGGGGTGCACGGTTGACGCCGTACACCCCGGACCCGTTGTCCTACAACCGAACTAGCCGACGCTGGTGACCCAGTCCGCCGTCGGCGAGCCCACACCGGTCACGTCATCCCAACCCTTGGCGAGGGTCAGGGACGAGTCCTGGTCGAACGTCCGCACGCTGTAGACGATGCCGCCCGAGGGGTCCACCCCGTTGGCGTAGTCCGCGCGCACATTGCCCGCGTCCTTCGGCGCGCCATGGATGTCCTTGAACGACGACGAACCCGCCTGCGCGTAGATCGTCGGGTTGAGCAGACCCATCCCGCCACCGGCGTGCTGCAGGAGAAGCGCGGTCATGCCGGCGAACAGCGGCGAGGCCAGGCTCGTCCCACCGATCCGGTACTCGTCGTAGTAGACGCCGTCCGGGAAGGACTGTGTCTCTCCGACGAGCATTCCGGTCGTCGGGTCGCCATCGAGACCGACGTCCGGGACCGCGCGGCCCGCACCGTTGCTGCCAGGAACGACTCCAGCTTGGTACGCCGGCTCGTTGAACAGCGAGGAGTGTCCGCCACCCGCGCCGTACAGGAACCCAAGCGGGGTCCACGCGTTGCCGCTGCTGCTGAGGCTGTACTTGTGCGTGCCCCAACCGGTCTGGAACGTGAACTTGCCGCTTGCCCCAATGGCATCGGACGTGCCGCCCACCAACGTGACGTACGGGTCGGAGGTCGGGTAGTCGGTCTGCCGGATCCCGGTGTTGGCCAGCTCGTCGCCGTTGTCGCCGGACGAGAACATGAAGCTCTGGCCCTGCATCGCACCCTGCAGGAAGACCTGCTCGTACGCGGCGATCTGGTCCGTCGTCTCGACCTGCTCGACGTCACCCCACGAGTTGGTGACCAGCTGAGCCCGGTCGTCGTCCGCGACCTTGGCCAGCGTGGTGAGGAAGTCGTCGTCGAAGCAGCTCGGCGACGCGTAGAAGCGGATGTTCGCCCCGGGAGCCATCGCGTGCACCGCCTCGACGTCGAGCGTCTCCTCGCCGTACCAGCCGGAGGGGCCACAGATCGCGCCGCGGTTGAACGAGCCGGGCTTGACCTGCGAGAACTGGCCGGGGGCGTAGGCGCCGTCTCCGTGCCGGGTCGCGTACTTGTTCGAGTCGCCCACGATCGTCGGCGCGGCGTACGCGTCGGTAATCGCGACCGTCACTCCACTGCCGTCGAGCCCCGCGGACAGGTTGTCCTCGTAGGCCGCACGGTACTGGGGACCGGTGTAGCCACAGACTGCATAGGGCAGCGTCTTGCCCTTGAAGGCGGGCAGGTTGCTCGCGGCCAGCTGCCCGTACGTGATCGAGCACGGGCGACCGTTGCGGAAGCCAGCCGGCGGAGGCGCCTGCGGGGTGGACGCGTGCTGTACGACGTGTGGCGTCGTGTCGACACCGGTCACCGTCAGCACGGAGGCCCCGAGGCTGGCCGGCACGGTCAGAGCACTCGAGTTGGCCTGCACCGACTGACCATTGTGGGAGTACCGGTCGATGTTGGCACCGAAGGCCTTCTCGGCGGCAGCGACCGAGCCGCTGACCGACACGTACCGCCGGCTCGCCTCGACACCGGTGACCTTCAGCCCGTTGCTCGTGAGCCATGACCTGACGCCGGCGAGCGTCGAGGTCGACGGGTCGTACGCCGCGTGGTACTGCGCCGCGGACATGAACGTGCGGTAGTTGCTGCTCTTCGGGTCGGACACGCTGGCCACCGCCGCCTTGAGGGCGTCGAGGCCACCGTTGGGTGCGAGGTACACCCGCAGGCTGACGCGACCGGACGAACTCGCATGCCCAAGGTTCTTCGCGTGGGCTGTCCACGCCGGCTTGCTGTTCGGCACCGCCCTCTTGGCCGGTGGGTTCGCCGCCCCGGCGGCCGTACTGACTCCGGCGACGGTCATCGCAGCGGTGGCGATGACCGAGATGCCGATGGTCCTTCTTCGCATAGCTTCACCTATCTCATGGAAAGACAGCTACCTGCGGGTATGCGCGGATTGCGCGGGGCCACGCTAGGGCCCGGTCAAGGCCGCCGCATCCCCTCTGGACCAGACGGGCCAAACCTTACTTTTTCGTGACCAATGCCTGACCCAAACGAGGGCAGGTCAGGAGCGCTACGTCGCCGACCGGTCGCCTAGGGCGAGGTCGGCTCGGCCTCGTCCTCCGCCGGCTCGACGGCGGGCATCGTGAACCGGGCGATCCCCCCGTCCAGGTCGATGCCGAACGGCGGTGCCCCGGAGTCGGGATGCTCCACCGTGAGCTCCAGCCGTTCACGCTCCTCGCGGACATGCCGGAGGTTGGGTTGGAGAATCTCCATCCAGTCCCAGCTCACACTGGGACGCTACGCCTCGACGCCACTCACGGGAGGACGTTCATGGACGCCGCCACCTTGCGCTCCCGCCAGGGTCCGCTCAAGCAGCAGTACCGAGACGACCCCACGTCCGCCACGTCGTCGGTGGGGGCCTCCGGCACGTTGCACGGACCTGGGTTCAGTGTGCGCCTAGGCGGGTGGGCCGGGCCGGTCGTCGCCGGGCTGCATCCTGGCACCGGGGGCGACGGGAGCGATGCCTGTTCGGCCGACATGCTGCTCGAGGCGCTCGTCGCCTGCGCCGGTGTGACCCTGCGCAGTGTCGCCCACGCGATGGGTGTCGAGGTCCGGTCGGCCCAGCTGCGCGCGGGCGCGACGTTCGACGCGAGAGGCACGCTCGCCGTGTCGCGCGACGTCCCGGTCGGCCTCGGCGACATCAGGTTCGAGGCCGACCTCGACACAGATGCGGACGACAGCACGCTGGCCCGGCTGGCCGAGCTCACCGAGCGCTACTGCGTCGTCAGCCAGACGCTGCGCGGGCCGGTCAGCTTCGAGGTGCGGCGGATCAGCGCCGACTGAGCCGCTCGAAGAGGTGGCCGGAGGACCCTCCCGGCCAGCAGCCGGTGACGCTCACGACAGGTCCAGCTCGAGGCACACGACACCGCGAAGGTCGAGCCACGCGCGGTCGGGTCCGCGCACGAGACGCATCACCACCGCATCGCAGCCGGGACAGCGGGCGACCGACCCCGGCCCGTCGCTGTAGACAGCGACCTGCCCGACCACGTTGACCTGCCCGCAGCTCGCACACTGGCCGCGCGCAGTCGTGACGTCCACCGTGAACACCTCTCTGAGCGCGCCGGCCAACACGTTGCCGTCGAGATCCGCCATCCTTCAGCCTCCTGTCGGCCCGAACCGCTCGGTCTTGATGGTGCTCGCGTCGACGCCGCCGGTCACCAGCGTCTGCGCCACCGACTCGACGAATCCGGTTGGCCCGCAGACGAACGTCGCCCCCGCGGGCTCGCCCCCGACCGTGGCGAGGAGCTGTTCCGGGCGGACGCGACCGACCGTTCCCTCCCAGCCCGGCGGACGCTCGCGGGTGTAGACGGTCTGCAGCTCGAAGGCCGGGTCGTCGCGGTCCACCCGAGCCAGCTCCGCGCCGTACATCACGGCCGCCGGAGTGCGGACGGAGTAGACCAACCGGAACGGCGCGGTGCTGCCCGTGCGACGACGAGCCCGGAGCATCGCCATGATCGGTACGACGCCGCTGCCACCGGCCGCGAGCAACGTCCGGGACGGGTCGCCGGGCCGCCACACGAACCAGCCACCGACGGGGCCGCGCAGCTCGATCTGGTCACCGACGCCCAGGACCTGCACGAGGTACGGCGACACCTCGCCGTCCGGTACCTCCTCGACCGTCAGCTGGACCGCGCGGTCACCGTGCGGGTCCCAGTCGGACGCGACGGAGTACGAGCGCTGGGCCGAGTAGCCGTCGGGTGCGGTCAGGCGAACGTCGACGTGCTGGCCGGGAAGGTGACCGGGCCAGTCCGGCAGGTCCAGCGTGATCGTCCGCGACGTGGCACTCTCCGGCCGGACCGAGCGCACCGTGCCGACCTGCCAGGTCAGTCGCCCCAGTACCGCTGCTCGCGCCATGGGTCTCCGTAGTTGTGGTAGCCGAGCGTCTCCCAGAACCCGGGCTCGTCGTCGTGGCGGAGCTCGATGCCGCTGACCCACTTGGCCGACTTCCACAGATAGAGGTGAGGCACCAGGAGGCGACAGGGGCCACCATGCTCGGCGGGCAGGTCCTCGCCGTCGTAGCCGAAGGCCAGCCAGGCCTTGCCGTCCTGCAGATCCTCTAAGGGCAGATTGGTCGTGTAGCCGCCGTAGGCGCGGATCACAGCGAACTCCGCTGCAGTCTCGACGTTTTGGAACAGCGTGTCGATGGAGACGCCCTGCCAGCTGGTCTGCAGCTTGCTCCATTTGGTGACGCAGTGCAGATCGACGGTGAAGTCTTCGACCTCCAGCGCGTGCAGCTCGTCCCACGACCAACGGTGTTCCTGACCGGACTCCGTCGTGATCGTGAAAGCCCACGTGTCGAGGTGCACGTTCGGCGTCGGACCGGCGGACAGTACCGGGAAGTCGTGGACGAGGTACTGCCCCGGCGGCAGCTCCTCTGCACTGTCACGGCGCCGACCGAAGAACCCCGGTGTGACGATGCCCATGCCGACCTCCCAGCCCGTTCGGACAGGCGAACTCTTTCATGCCATCGGCCGGTGGACGAGGGGCTACGCCCGACGGCCGCCACGCTGCCAGGCCGCCGCGACGACGGCAGTCGACGCGTGGCCGGTCGCAGCCAACATGGCTTCGAACGCGGGAGCCGCCTCCTGTTCGGCCAGGTCCAGCGCCCCGGCCGCCCCGAGACAGCTCGCACCGTCGTCGCTCAGCAGCAGCCCAAGAAACACCCAGGCCTCCCCTGCCGCTTCCGTGGCCGCCGCCGAAAGCTCCTCGAGCAGACCGGCCGTCATGGGCTCGGCATCCCATCTGGACACGACCAGCGCGCTGGCCGCCGGCTGCGCAGCCGGCGAGCCGTCGAACATCGTGCGGTGGCCACAGCTGACGTACCTCGTCACCGACAGGTCGGCGAAGACACCCGCGCACTCGAACGGCTCCTCGTAGGCGAACCGGTACGCCGCCGCGACGTCAGGCACCTCCACGACGTGCATGCTGCCTGCGTGTCGGGTGCGGTCCGCCGAGAGCAGCGGCCCGCGCGCCCGCAGCTGCCCCGCGAAGCGGTCCATGTACGACCAATGAGCCTCGGTCAGCTCCTCCAGCAGCTGGTCGACGCCATCCGCGTCGCGACCCAGTACGAAGAACTCCATCAGCGCGCCGTCCAACTGTGCCGCGTCGTCACGGCATGGACGCTAGCGAGCGCCCTTCACGTACGCGAGGTCCATCGCGTCGTGCTGCTTGCCGTTGTCCCAGGCCAGGTCGAGATGCCAGCAACCCGGGTACGGCAGGTCCAGGTACGACGGTCCCGGTCCACCAGGGATCGAGACAGTGACCGGCTGGGGTCGCAGCGCGCCTCGCGCGGTCGCTGTCACGACCAACGGGGCCAGAGGCACCTGTGCTTGACGGGAGACCCACAGGATCTTGTTGGCATGGTCCTTGGCCTCCGGTGCCGACAGCGGCTGCCCAAACAGGACCGCCACGATCTTGCCGTCCGACCCCGTGACCCACGGCACGCCGCCGGCCTCAGGGTTGGTGAATCCGGCCCGCGCCCACTCCGGCAAGGCGTCGGTGCGCACGGGCAACCCGCAGGCCACCGCGGACGAGGATGACGTCGGCTGGGCCGCGGGTGGGGTCGACGCGGAGTCGCGGCCCAGCCCCGCGCCGAGTGCCACGGCGACGACCGCCAAGGCACCGACCGCACCGCCCAGCCCCACGGCGTACCGCGTGCGCCGGCCCCGGAGCTCCTGGCCCCGCTGCGCGCCCCCGCGCACCAGCCGCTCGACCGGCGGCGTCACCCGTTCCGCCGTCGCATGCATCGCCACCGCCACCTGCTCTTCGAAGTCCATGGCTTGCTCCTTATCGCGTGGGGAGGTCGTCGAGGTCGGCGCCGAGCGCCTCGCGCAGCCGGGCCAGGGCGCGCATGCTGCGGGTCCGGACGTTGGCCGCGCTCATGCCCAACAGCTCGGCTGTGGCGTTGACGTCCAGGTCCTCCCAGTAGCGCAGCACCAGCACGCTGCGGTCGGTCCGCTCGAGCCGGGCCAGCCCGGCCAGCAGGGTCAGCCGGACGTCCGGGTCGTCACCGTGGTCCCGGCCGTGATCGTGCCCCTGGGCAGCCGTGGAGTCGCTGGGGTCGGCGGCCGGGCGTTCGCTGTTGCGCCGCACCCTCCGGTACGACGTGTGGACGTTGACCAGCGTCCGGCGGGCGTACGCCGCCGGGTTGTCCATGTGCGAGACCTTGCGCCAGCGCAGGTAGATCCGGGCCAGCGTCTCCTGCACGAGATCCTCGGCGAGCTGCCAGTCGCCCGTGAGCAGCCAGGCGGTCCGGAAGAGCGCGCCGCTGCGCGCGGCGGCGAAGCTCTCGAACCCCTCGTCCCTCGATGTCACCGGCACTCCCGCCTCGACTCGGCCCCGTCCGACTGTTGAACGCCTCGACACCACTGTGGCGTGACAGTGCGGACGTGGTGGGATGCGCGCATGACCGACCCGGCCGACCTCGTGCTGACCGGCGTGCGCATTCACGGCGCCGACGACCCCGCAGTCGACAGCCTGGCGGTCCGGGGCGACCGCATCCTGGCCGTCGGGCCGGCGGCCGACGTCCGCGACCGTGTCGGCCCGGGCGCCGAGACTCGTCACCTGCCGGGGGGGTTGGTCGTGCCCGGCTTCCAGGACGCCCACGTGCACCCGCCCCAGGCCGGGCGCAACCGGCTGACCGTGGACCTGGACGGGCTGACCGGGGTCGAGGCATACGTGGCGGCCGTCGCTCAGTACGCCAGCGCGCACCCAGAAGCCGAGTGGGTCACCGGCGGCGGGTGGGCCATGGAGCACTTCCCCGGCGGTACGCCGACCCGCGAGCTCCTGGACGCCGTGGTGCCGGACCGGCCGGTGTTCCTGTTCAACCGCGACGTGCACGGCGCTTGGGTCAACTCCGTCGCGCTCGCGCGCGCTGGCATCGACCGGGTCACCCCGGACCCGCCCGACGGTCGCATCGAGCGCGACCCGGTCTCCGGCGAGCCGACCGGCACGCTGCACGAAGGTGCGGCGTACACACTGTCCGACCGTCTCGTGCCGCCACCGACGGCGGCCGACTGGGACGAGGCGATCCTCGCCGCCCAGGCGCAGCTGCACGCCTACGGCATCACCGGCTGGCAGGACGCGTGGGTGACCCCGGACACGCAGGCGGCGTACCAGCGGCTGGCCGCGAGTGGCCGGCTGACGGCTCGCGTCGTAGGCGCGTTGTGGTGGGAGCGTGAGCGGGGCGTCGAACAGATTCCCGACCTCCTGGCGCGCCGCGGATCTACGTCGCACGCAACGGTTTCCGGCATTGGTTTCCATCCAACAAGCGTCAAGATCATGCTGGACGGCGTCCTGGAGAACTTCACCGGGGCAATGCTGGAGCCGTACTGCGACGGCCACGGTGGGCACGGCAGCCAGCGCGGCCTCACCTACCTCGACCCGGACGTCCATCGCCGGGCCGTGGTGGAGCTCGACCGCCTGGGCTTCCAGGTGCACCACCACGCGATCGGCGACCGGGCCAACCGGATGGCGCTGGACGCCATCGAGGCGGCCCGCCGGGCCAACCCGGACGTCGACAACCGCCATCACATCGCGCACATCCAGGTGGTCCAGCCGGCCGATCTGCCCCGGTTCGCCGAGCTGGGCGTCGTGGCCAACGCGCAGGCCTACTGGGCGCAGTCGGAGCCGCAGATGGACACCCTGACGATCCCGTTCCTGGGGCCGAAGCGGGCCGAGCTCCAGTACCCGTTCGCCGGGCTGCTGCGCGCCGGGGCCCGGCTGGCCATGGGCAGCGACTGGCCGGTCACGACGGCCAACCCGCTCGAGCAGATCGAGGTCGCCGTGACGCGGGTCGACCCCGAGCACCGCGACAACGGTCCCTTCCTCCCCGCGGAACGGCTGTCGGTCGGCCAGGCCGTGGACGCCTTCACGGCGGGGAGCGCCTTCGTCAACCACGACGCGGATGCGGGCCGCCTCAGCCCCGGTCGGCGAGCGGACCTCGCCGTCCTGGACCGGGACATCCGGGCCATTCCGGGCCGCGAGATCGCCGACGCCAGCGTCGTACTGACACTGTCCGCCGGTCGCGTCGTCCACGGCTGAGCAGTCACAGAGCAGGCACCGAGCAAGCACCGAGCAAGCACCGAGCAAGCACGGTCCGGCCTCGTCTGAGGTAGCTCGGCCGGGGGCTACCTCAGGCGGCGAGTAGGCCGTCGGACGCCCGAAACAGATAAGGCGAACGTCCGATGTCCCTTGCTACCTCAGAAGCCCACTCTCGGTACATCAGCTCGAACAGCTCGAGCGATACACAAGGAGAGCCCGACATGATGCACCCACTGGCCGGCGTGTTCCTGGTCACCGAGGCGAACTACCGCCGGGAGCGGGCAATCGCCAACTTCGGTCCGTTCCGTCGCAACCGTCACGAGGAGCTGGACAGCGTCCACCAGCCGGCAGTGTTCCTGCCGCGCCAGCGGACCGAGTCCGACAGCTCCAGCCGCGAGGGGACGGCCGCGCAGCACCAGCACGCCGCGTGACCGCCGCAGAAACCGCCTTTCCGGTTGTCGGCACCGCCCTCGATGATGGGTGCGTGCCGCCGGAGGCAGAAGTTCGCAGCCCGCTCGTCGGGCGCGCAGACGAGCTCGACTCGCTCAGTCGCGAGGTCGGGCTCGTCGGTGTGTCCGGCGACGGTCTGAGCCGACCCCAGGGCGCGGCCGTTCTGCTGGGCGGCGACGCCGGGCTGGGCAAGACCCGCCTGCTGCTCGAGCTGCGCAACCGCGCGGTCGGCGCCGGGTGGCGCGTGGCGGTCGGCCACTGCCTCGACTTCGGGGACTCCGCGCTCCCCTACCTGCCGTTCAGCGAGCTGTTCGGCAGCATCGCGCGCGACGAGCCGGCGGTCGCCGACGCCTTGATCGCCGCGCAGCCCGCGCTGGCCCGCCTGATGCCCGGGCACCGGATGATCGACGCGGCGGACCGCGGCAGCACTGACGCCACGACGAGCGACGGGGCCGACCGGCTGGGCCGCGGCGACCTCATCGACGCCGTCCACGCAGCGCTGAGCCAGCTCGCCGAGGAGCGCCCGCTGCTGGTCCTCGTCGAGGACATCCACTGGGCCGACCAGTCGACCCGCGACCTGCTGACGATGCTCTTCACCCGGCCGCCGGCCGGTCCAGTGGCCATCGTCGCGTCGTACCGCACCGACGACCTGCACCGCCGCCACCCGCTGCGCGCGACCGCCGCCGAGTGGGCGCGGCTGCCGCAGATCAGCCGGATGACCCTGCGGCCCCTGTCCAGCAAGGAGGTCCGCACCCTCGTGCGCGCCCTGCATCCGGGCCCCATCCCCGAGATGGAGGTGCGCCGCATCGTCGCCCGCGCCGAGGGCAACGCCTTCTTCACCGAGGAGCTCGTCGCCGCGGCGGGTGATGGCGGACGGATGATCCCGACCGACCTCGCCGACCTGCTGCTGGTCCGCCTGGACCGCCTCGACGACACGACCCGCCAGATCGTGCGGGCCGCCGCAGTGGCCGGTCGGCGTGTCTCGCACGACCTGCTCGCCGCCGTGGTCGGCGACGACACGGACTTCGACGCGACCCTGCGCCCCGCGGTGGACGCCAACATCCTGCTGCCCGTGCGTGACGGCTACGCGTTCCGGCACGCCCTCCTGGCCGAGGCGGTGTACGGCGACCTGCTGCCCGGCGAGCGGGTGCGGTGGCACACGGCGTACGTCGCGGCGCTCTCCGCTCCCGGCGCCATCGCGACCGCGGCCGAGCTGGCCGGCCACGCGCGAGCCGCCCATGACCTGCCGGTGGCCCTGCGGGCGAGCATCCAGGCGGGCGACGAAGCGATGTCCGTCGGGGGTCCGGACGAGGCCGCCGCCCACTACGAGGCCGCGCTGGAGATCCTCGCGCTCGACCCGACGACG
>JBJMHS010000070.1:0-18116 GCA_045807245.1 Actinomycetales bacterium | reverse complement strand
GAACGTCTACTACGGGTCGTTCCTCGCCGTGCAGGACGTCAGCATGACCATCGAGCCGCGGTCGGTGACGGCGTTCATCGGCCCGTCCGGCTGCGGCAAGTCGACCTTCCTGCGCACCCTTAACCGCATGCACGAGGTGATCCCCGGGGCGCGCGTCGAGGGCAAGGTCATGCTGGACGAGGAGGACATCTACGGCGGCCGGGTCGACCCGGTGAATGTGCGGCGCACGATCGGCATGGTGTTCCAGCGGCCGAACCCGTTCCCGACGATGTCGATCTACGACAACGTGGTCGCCGGGCTGCGGCTGCAGGGCCGGCAGCCGAAGTCGAAGATGGACCAGATCGTCGAGGCCTCGCTGCGCGGCGCCAACCTCTGGAACGAGGTGAAGGACCGGCTGGACAAGCCCGGCTCGGGACTGTCCGGCGGTCAGCAGCAGCGGCTGTGCATCGCCCGGGCCATCGCCGTCGAGCCGCAGGTGCTGCTGATGGACGAGCCGTGCTCGGCCCTGGACCCCATCTCGACTCTGGCCATCGAGGACCTGATCGCCAAGCTGAAGTCCACGTACACGATCGTCATCGTGACCCACAACATGCAGCAGGCGGCCCGGGTGTCCGACCGGACCGGGTTCTTCAACCTCGCGGCGCAGGGCAAGCCCGGCCGGCTGATCGAGATGGACGACACGCAGAAGATCTTCAACAACCCGAGCGAGACCGCGACCGAGGACTACATCTCCGGCCGCTTCGGCTAACCCCCGCCGTTTGGGTGCCCTCCGAAAGCCGCTTTGCCCCCTGAAAGCCGCTCCCGACGGCGGATTCGTGGCGTGCGTGCGGCTTTCGAGGGGTACGACGCGCGTGAGTAGCAGCCTCCGTCCACAGGCTGTGCGCGTCGTACCGGCATCCACAGGGCACCGTTCGTGCATCGTCGTACTGCGCCCGACCAGCGGATGCTCGCCCGGATGCGGACCCAGGAGACAGCTCTGCGGACAGAGCAGGCGCGTCTGCCGCCCGTGTTCGACCGGCCGACGGCGATCAGTGCGGGCTACACCAGACACCAGGTCACCCAGAGAGCGAGGAGCGGGCGGTGGATCGCGCTGCGGCGCGGAGTCTTCTGCCTGCGCGAGACCTATGACACCGCGTCGCCCGGCCGCCGGAACGAGCTCCAAGCGGCCGCGGCCCGGCTGGCCAACCGAGCCCTGAACCTCGTCGACAGCCACATCACTGCGGCCTCGCGCCTGGCCCTGCCGCTGCCGCTCGGCGAGTTCCCCCGCGCCACACTGACCGACGGGTGCATCGCACACTCTCCGCGGGTCGACCGGAATGCCGTCGTCCAGGTCGCGAGCCTGTGGCCCGGAGATGTGATCGACCGGTCAGAGGGTCCGCTGACGTCGGCCGCCCGGACCGCCGCGGACTGTCTGAGGCACTACTCGGCGGAGATCTCCGTCCCGCTGGCTGACGCGGCCGCCCGGTCCGGGCAGACCAGCCTGAGCGCCATCGCGGAGGTGCTCGGACGTCAGGCAACGTGGCCCTACGCCGCGCGAGCCGCTGCGGGCCTGCCGCTCGTGGACGGCCGCCGCGAGAGCTGGCTGGAGTCGGTGTCGGCGGTGCGCCTGTGGGGCCAGGGCGTCGACCTCGCCGAACCTCAGGTCGAGGTCTTCGACGAGCTCGGGACGTTCGTCGCCCGGGTCGACGCCCTCTGGTACCCGGGCCTCGTGGTCGGCGAGGCGGACGGGATCACCAAGTACTCGCTGGCCGACTGGGCGGAGCCGGCGAACGCGGGCGCCGAGGCGTTGCGCGAGCTGAGGATGGACGCCGTACGCCGGGTGGTCCGGCGGGAGAAGGAGCGGGAGGACCGGCTGCGGGAGACGGGGCTGGAGGTCGTTCGCTGGAGCACGGCGGAGATCATGGGCGACCCGGCACGAGTGGCTCGACGCGTCCAACAAGCCCTGGCTCGAGCCAAGCCCGAGCGCTTTCGCGGCACCCTGCGTCCCACGCCGGCCCGTTGACGTACCCCTCGAAAGCCGCTCGGAGTCGCCGATTTCACGGCCGCGGGCGGCTTTCGGAGGGCAAAGCGGCTTTGGGAGGGCACCCAAGCAGGGGGGGTTAGGTGAAGAGGGAGATGACCTCGTAGGCGAGGGCCGCAGTCACGCCGGCTCCGGGGAACGTCAGCACCCAGGCCCCGACGATGTTCGTCGCCACGCCCCACCGGACGGCCGACAGCCGCTTGGTCGCGCCGACGCCCATGATCGCCGACGTGATGGTGTGCGTCGTCGAGATCGGCGCGCCGAAACCCAGCCCCGCGACGTACAGGATCGACGCCGCCGTCGTCTCGGCCGCGAACCCGTGCGGAGGGTCGAGGTGGATGATCCGTCGTCCCAGCGTCCGCATGATCCGCCACCCGCCGGAGTACGTCCCGAGCGAGATCACCACGGCCGTCAGCGCCAGCACCCAGAACGGCACCGAGTCACCCTCGTGGTAGCCGCCGACGTTCAGGGCGAGTACGACGACGCCGGCCGTCTTGGCGGCGTCCTGGAGCCCGTGGCCGAGCGCCATGCCACAGGCGGAGATGCTCTGCGCATACCGGAACCCCCGCGAGACGCGGCCGGGGTTGGCCCGGCGGAACAGCCACAGGATGCTGGCCATCACGATGTACCCGAGGATCACGCCGGCGATGGGCGAGAGCACCATCGGGATGATGACCTTCTCCAGTACGCCGTGCCACTTCACCGTCGCGCTGGCCGCGATCGCCGCGCCGCCGAGCCCGCCGATGAGCGCATGCGACGACGACGACGGCAGGCCGAGCCACCAGGTCAGCAGGTTCCAGCTGGTGGCGCCGATAAGGGCGGCGGCGACGAGCACCAGGCCCCGGTGCCCCTCCGGCGCCTCGATGATGCCGCTGCCCACGGTCTTGGCGACCTTCACGCCGAGGAAGGAGCCGGCCAGGTTGAACACCGCGGCGAGCAACAGTGCGACCCGAGGCGTCAGCGCCCGGGTCGACACCGACGTCGCGATCGCGTTGGCCGCGTCGTGGAACCCGTTGGTGTAGTTGAACGCCATCGCCAACGAGATGACGACGACGATGGGGAGCCAGTCCACGTTCGGTCAGGACTCCTTGACCGCGATGCTCTCGACCGTGTGCGCCACCTTCTCGAAGGCGTCGGTCGCGGCCTCGAGCTCGTCGACGACCTCCTTGAGCTTCATGATGGCCGTCGCCTTGAGGTCGCCGTTGAACAGCTCGGCCAGCAGCCGGCGGTACAGCTGGTCGCCTTGGTTCTCCAGCCGGTTGATCTCGATCCAGTACTCGGACAGGTCGTTCATCGACCGGAGCTTCGGCATCGCCTCGGCGGTCAGCTCGGCCATCCGCACCAGGACCTCGACCTGTCCGGAGACGCGCTCGGGCAGCGCGTCGAGCTGGTACAGCACGATCAGGTCCACCGCAGCGTCCATCTCGTCCATGCAGTCGTCCAGCGACGAAGCCAGGGCGTAGATGTCCTCGCGGTCGAACGGCGTGATGAACGAGGAGTTGACCTTGCGCATGATCTCGTGGGTCGTCTCGTCAGCAGCATGCTCGGCCTCGCGCATCTTCTGCGCCAGCAGCTCGCGCTCCGCCCGAGAGGACCCCATGACCTCGGTCAGGAGCGTGGCGCCGGTCACCAGGTGCCGGGCAGACGTCTGGAACATGTCGTAGAAGCTGGTGTCCTGCGGAGTCAGACTGAAGCGCACGATGTCTCCGGGGTTGTCGGCAACGAGGGTCGGTACGAGCCGGGGACGGCCGGGCAGGGAGTCAACCCACGCCTGGGGCGATGCTAGGGGGTCGACCGGTCAGACGCTCAACCAGTACGACGCGCCAGGGCGCCGGGGCGCGGAGCGGAGCGGCCCGGAGTGGAGGGGGACCGGGCGGTCCAGGGGTCAGCCCTCGCTCAGCCCGAGGGCTCGGTCGATCTCGGCCGTGGTCAGCCGCCGGCCGCTGGCGGACGCGGTGAGCACGAGGACGGACACCAGCTCGATCTCCTGGTGCAGCTCGGGATCTTGCAGCTCGGCGTCCGTACTGAGCAGCGACGGGCCGTCCACGGTCACCGAAGTGCCCGGATCGTGCCCAAATGTCGACGGCGCCGGTGCGTGCGGAACGGAGGTCTGCTCGTCATCCACGGCGGGCATCCGAACTCCAGGGCCACCCGAGTGCACGGGAGCAATCTCCCGCACGTACTGCGCGCTTGCGGCCGCCAGCGCGTGCAGCCAGCGTACGTTCGGGCGCCCCGGTCGGTGTCCGGTTCTGCTCATCTGCACACGTTCGGTCACCCGGCCGGCCTAACCTCCACCCGGCCTCGCCGTCACCGCTGCAGAGCAGCCATGATGGGCACATGGCGGCAGCGCGCCCACCTGCCCAGGGGGAGTTCCACGACCTGTACGTCGACCTGGCCGTCGACCTCCGCGTCGGGCCGGACGTCGAGCCAGACGTCGAGCCGGACGTCGTCATCGACCTGACCCAGCCGTTGCGCCACGCCTCCGAGCTGGTGGAGTCGGGATCGTTCACCCGGGCCCGCTGCGGCTCCTGCGCGTGGGCCGGCCCCGCCCGGCGGGCCCGCGCCATCGCGCTGGCCGACGCGCAACGGCACGAGACCAGCGGCGCACCCTAGCTGGGCGGCTCGTCAGGGTGTCGACGGCGAACCGGCCGGAGACAGCAGGTCGGAGCTCGTCGACGGCGTCGACGTCGCGGTGGGTGTCGGCAGTGGCATGTCGCTGGGCCGGGCGATGTCGCCCGGACGCAGCACCGTGCGCTGGATGCTCACCGACGTCAGGCCGAGCCCGCCGACGGTCACCTCGTCGTACGCGAGAAGTCGCCCCTCATCGATGCCCGACCGTCCGAAGTACAGCAGGGTCGCGGTCAGCGGCACGGCCTGTCCGGCCTCGGCCTTGACCAGGCCGTCCGACGTCAGCAGGGCGCCGCCGGTGGTCCCCTCGATGAGGTACCTCGTGCCGCCCTCGGTCTTCACCGACCGCTTGTGGAGGTGGCCGGCCATGATCAGCGGCACGACGCCGTCCAGCGGCTGAGCCGCCTGCGGGTCGTGCACCAGAGCCACGTCGATCTTGTCCAGCGGGTGCGCCGTGTCGTAGCTGCGGATGGTCGCCGCGAGCTGCGCGTCGGCCGCGACCGCCTGCTCCCGGTGTGGAGCCGCGGAACCCTCCTCGGGGGTGAACCGCGGGTCACCGATCCCGGCGAAGGTCAGGCCGCCGACCGTCTGCACGCTGTCGTCCAGCACGACGGCATTCGACTGCGCCGCAACGGAATCCTGGGTCGAGGCCGAGTCGTGGTTGCCCCGGACGAACACGTACGGCACCTTCAGCGCAGCGATGCGACTGAGCTGAGTGCCCTCGAGAGACGTTCCGTTGGTCGTGATGTCGCCCGTGTCGACGACCAGGTCCGCGCCGAACTGCTTCACCAGCCGGTCGGTGAGGTCGAAGCCCAACGGGTTGTCGTGGATGTCCGACACATGCAGCACGGTGATGACCTCGCCCTTGGCCTCCCCCTCGACCGTGCCCGGCAACCGTGACCCGACCGCGTACAACGAGGTGACCGAGTCGACCACGTCGGCCAGTCCGGCGCGATAGGACTCCAGCCGCTTGACCAGGCTCTGCGTCTGCCCGACGACGTACGGCGCGCGAGTCAGGACGCCGCTGAACTTGGGCGCGGCCAGCGAGTCCTGGTGGAAGGTGAGCACCGCACCACTACCGAACACCACGACCACCACGAGAGCGATCGCGCCTGACTCGAGGGCCGCGCGCAGTGTGCGCTCGCCGAGGGCCCCGACGACCAGGGCACCGGCCAACGCACAGAGGGCGGTGAAGATCGCGGCCCGCAGGACGGCCGACCGCATCCGGTCCGGGGCCTTGTCCTCGAGGTCACGCAGGCTCGCGCTGGAGCTGAGGACCTCCTGCGCCTGCTCCACGTCGACGGTCTGGATGCTGGCGTTCACCGCGAGGGGAGCCGAGTGGGTGTCGAACCGCACCGAACCGAACGGCGCCACGGCCAGCTGAGTCGCCGGATGCAGGCTCGGCCGGACGTCGACCTTCACGGTCAGCGGACCCACCCGCGTGTGCGACGAGGGCGCGAGCAGCGACCCGACGAAGGCGCCGCCCAGGGCCAGCAGAACCACGATCGCGGCGTCGACCACTCGGCGAACGCGCGGATCCATCACGTCATCCTGCCGTGCGGCCTCGGGGAACGATCGGTCAACAAGCGGGAGCGGGCGCCGGGCCGGGAGCGCCTCACGGCGCACGGCCGCTCGGAGCGGCGTATTTGGAACCCGGGGCTACCGCGGCCCGGCGCCCGGAGTGCCCCGTGGGGCACCACGAGTGTGTCAAACCCTCGGCCGTCCCGCGATGTTCCCCGTGGATTGGCGGTCCGACGGCGGGAAACCACGCAGATGGCCGAGCCGGGACGGCTCCGGGTCGGCAGCCCGTGTCCTGCGGTGGATCGGCTGGTCAGGTGACCGGAGGACGTGGCCGGCGGAGGCTCAGGAGAGGTCGCCGACGCGCCAGAGGCGGGCAGACGCCTCGAGATCCTCCGCGGTCGTGAGCAGTGCGGCCGCGCTGCGGGTCAGCGCGGCCGCCGCCGGTGCGTCGGATGCCTCCAGCCCGGCCGCCCGGTGCGCGCGCCCCGTGGAGGAGACGCGGCAGAACGCAGCCGCCCGCTCGAGCGCCACCGCGAGGTCTCCGGCGAAGACACCAGTCAGCACGGCATCGGCGAGGGCCGAGACCTGCTGCGGCCCGGTCGGATCCGCGACGCCGGCCACAACATGGGCTACCTCGGCGGTTGCCTGGCCCTCGGCGTAGTCACGGGCGCTGCCCACCGGGTCGCGCTGCACACCCTCGCGCAGTACGTACAGCCGCCACAGCGCACCGGGCAGGGAGCGCGGGGGACGATCGGCCCACAGGTCGGCCAGTGTGCTGAGCCCTTGCTCCTCGACCAGGCCGACCAGACGTGCCGTCAGCTGCGGGTCACCGGACCGGCGGCCGGCCTGGATTATCGCCGCCGCGGAGGTGTGCGCCGCCTCCGCCTCGGCTGCTGGGTCGTAGCCGCCCGCGAGCGCCTCCAGGCTGGCCGGGCTGAGGTACGTCGGGCGGCGCGGTCTGCGCGAGGAGCCGTCCGGCGAGTTCATAGCCCCATAGTGCCGCTCAGCCGGTCGGCGTGACGGTCGGCGTTTCCGTCGCTGTGGACGTCGGACTGCCGGTGGGTGTGGAGGTCGGCGTCGACGTGGGCGTCGACGTCGGCGTTGAGGTGGGGGTCGAGGTCGCCGTCGACGTCGGCGTCGGCGACGGCGTCGGCGTCGTGTCCTTCTTCTTGGGCTTCGTGTCCGGCGAGACCAGGTGCGAGATCGTCGTACCGCTCGAACCGCCCGAGATCGGGCGGCCGATGAGCAGCTCCACCGCCTGGATCGCGACGACTGCCAAGGCGAAGGCGACCACAGTCAGGGCCAGCGCGGCCTTCCAGCTCAGACGGCGCGGGACGCGGCCGCCCGGGGGCGGGAGGGGACTCGCCTCGGCCGTGGCCTCGCTCGTGGGTTCGACGACCTCCTCGGCGGGTGCGGTCTCGGCGTACGGCGGGTGCTCAGCGTCGTCCTCTATCACTGGAACGTCGGCCGGACCCGGCTCAACCGTGCTCGGCCGGCGGCTCGTCACGACGGCCAGCACCTTGGTCTCCCCGATCTTGGTGCCGGCGCGCTGGAACGAGTGCGAGTACACCGCGCCGCCGATGCTGGCGACCAGGCTGCCGAGCGCCGCGCCGATCAGGGTGCCGCCGACCCCGAGAAAGGATGCGACGACGGCAGCCGACACCGCCGCGAGGGCGCTGCCGGCCACCTGGGCCGCACTGATGTCAGGGCCGCGACGGGACGAGCTCATTGCCTGTTCATCGTCCCGGACACCCTGGTCGTTCCCCAAACCGGCGCCGCGTGAGCGACGTCACGCCTCACCCGGACCCGGCGACGGCGACGGCGACGGCGACGGCGACGGCCAGGACACGACGGCTCGGGTGCCGTGCTCGTGCGCTCCGGCATCGAGCCGCACCTCGCCGCCCGACGCGGTGACCAGGCGCCGCACGATGGCCAGCCCGAGTCCCGAACCGCCGTCGTCGCGGGACCGCGCCTCGTCGAGCCGGGTGAGGCGCTCGAACACCCGCTCCCGGTCACCGGCGGCGATGCCCGGCCCGTCGTCCGTCACCGAGACCTCGACCCGCCCGCGCAGCGACGCGACGCCGATGTCGACCCCCGCCCGGGCATGCCGGGCGGCGTTGTCGACCAGGTTGACCAGCACGCGGGTGACCAGGTCGGCCGGTGCTCGCACCACCGGTCGCCGCGCGGTCGGGCTGGGAGCCGCCACGTTGACCGGTACCCGCCACGGCTGCGTCCCGACCTGTGCGGCGATCTCGGCCACGTCGACGAGCACGGCGACGGCGGCATCGGCACCGGTGCTCCGGTCGCCCGCGCGGACCGGGTCGTCGGCCCGCGCCAGCAGCAGCAGGTCGTCGACGAGTCGCGACAGCCGTTGGGTCTCGGCGAGCACGCCCTCAGCGGTCTGGTCCCAGGGCTCGGAGCCGGGATGGCGCCGCGCGACCTCGAGCTGGGTCCGCACCGCGGCGAGCGGGCTGCGCAGCTCATGGGCCGCGTCGGCGACGAAGGCCCGCTGGGCGGCGCCGGCGGACTCGAGCCGGTCGAGCATGCCGTTGAGGGTCTCGGCGAGCCGCCGTACCTCGTCCTGCGGCACCGGCACAGGCAGGCGCCGCCCGTCCGTGGACCCCGCCGCGGCGATCTCCTCGGCTCCCGCCCGCAGCCGCGACACCGGCTGCAGCGATCGGCCCACGAGCGTCCAGCAGACGAACGCGAAGGCCACGAGCAGCACCGGCCCACCGACCGCACTGGCGACCGCGAGGGCGCGGACGCTGCCGGCTGCCTCGGCCTGGCTGACGGCCACCAGCACGGTCTCCCCCGACGCTGCCGCGGCGCCGGCTGCGATGGGATAGCCGACGACGCGCAACGAGTCCGGCGTCCCGAGCCGCGCTCCCGAGATGATCCGGACGGCACCGCCCCTGACGGCTCGGACGTCGGCCCCCTCCAACAGGGCGGTCAGCCGGTCCGCCCCGGCCGACACCGCGGTGACCCGGCCCTGGGAGTCCACGATCTGCACCCCCGCCGTGCCGGCCCCGACCGGGATGGGGTCGGGCAGGCGTCCACTGCGGGCCAGCGCCGCGACGTCCTTGGCCTGCTGCCGGGCCGACTCGTCGAGCGAGTGCAGGACCGAGTGCCGTACGACGACGAGCAACAGCCCGGCCGCCGCCACCAGGGTCACGGCCACCACGCCGGTAGCCAGCAAGGTAAGCCGGGCCCGCAGCCCGAGCCGGGTGCCGCCCATGGACGCCATGACCTCGCCCAGCGTCCGTCAGCCGCCGTCGGCGGCGAGCCGGTAGCCGACGCCCCGAACGGTCTGCAGCCCCGACCGCCCGTACGGCGTGTCGATCTTGCGCCGCATGTAGCCGACGTAGACCTCGACCACGTTGGGAGCGACGTCCTCGTTGGCGTCCCAGACGTGTGTGACGATCTCCGTCTTCGCCACGACCTCACCGCGACGGCGCATCAGGAGCTCGAGCAGGGCGAACTCCCTTGGTGTCAAAGCGATCTCATCACCATCGCGGGCAACGCGGTGGCTGGCCGGGTCGAGGCTGAGGTCACCGGCCTCGAGCACCGCGGGCCGCTCCGGGGCACCACGCCGCAGCAACGCGCGCAGGCGGGCGAGCAGCACGACGTACGAGAACGGCTTGGTCAGGTAGTCGTCAGCACCGACGTCGAGGCCGTCGGCCTCGTCGTACTCGCCGTCCTTCGCCGTGAGCATCAGGACGGGGACCCAGTTCTGGTCCGCCCGCAGCGCCTGGCACACGCGGTACCCGCTCAGCTTGGGCAGCATCACGTCGAGGATCACCGCGTCGTAACCGCCCTCGCGCGCGAGGTGCAAGCCGTCCTCGCCGTCGTGCGCAAGGTCGACCCCGAAGCCCTCGGCGCGCAGCCCGCGCTGCAGCGCCTGGGCCAGCCGCACCTCGTCCTCCACCACGAGCAGTCGCACAGGCACAGCCTGCCTGCTGCGGGTGCCCCGCGTCGCTGCCCACTGCCGCCGGGGTCCTCAGTGTCCTCACAGGGTGCGTGTTGCACAGTGACAGGCATGAGCTCGACCCAAGACCTCCCTGTCCCCACCCCACCCGGCTCTCGCGGCCTGGCCCGACGCGCCCGCTGGGGCGTCCCCGCGATCGCCGTCGTCGGCGTCGCGGCCGCGATCGGCGTACCGCTGGTCTCGGCCGACGCGTCGCCGAACCTCCCCGCCAAGACCGCCGGGCAGCTGCTCACCGATGTCGCGTCGGCGCAGGCCCGCCCCTTCTCCGGCACGGTTGTCGAGACAGCACGGCTCGGCCTGCCGGCCATCCCCGGGCAGGGGAGCAACACCAGTGCCCTGTCGCTCATGACCGGCTCGCACACGATCCGTGTCTGGTACGGCGGACCGCAGCAGACGCGCTTGGCTCTCGTCGGCGACCTGGCCGAGTCCGACCTCGTGCGCAACGGCTCGGATCTGTGGCTGTGGTCCAGCCAGGACAAGACGGCCGAACACGTGAAGCTGCCGGACCGAGCGCACAGCACCGACCCGGCCGAGCAGGCGCGCAAGCAGGCCCTCGACAACCTCACGCCGGCGCAGGCCGCGGCCCAGGCACTCAAGGCCGTCGACCCGACGACAGTCGTGACGGTCGACGGCACCGCACGCGTGGCCGGCCGCTCGGCGTACGAGCTCGTCCTGGCACCGCGCGACACCCGGTCGACCGTGGCCCAGGTCCGGATCGCCGTCGACTCGGCAACGCACGTGCCGCTGCGCGTCCAGGTCTTCGCCAACGGGCACCACGCCCCGGCCTTCGAGACCGGCTTCACCACTGTGACGTTCACGAAGCCGCCCGCCTCCGTGTTCCGCTTCACGCCGCCGCCCGGCACCAAGGTCAGCTCTGACCTGGCCGACGCGCTGCAGGGCCGGAACCTGCGCGAACAGCACACTGTGCCGCCCGGCAGCGACGGGAAGTCGTTGCAGCGCAACGGTTCTGCCAACCCCGACGGGCTGGCCAAGGCCGGCGCCGCCGACGACACCCAGGTGATCGGCCAGGGCTGGACTGCGATCGTCCAGCTGTCCGGAGTGGAGCTGACCGGTCAGCGAGGGCCGGGGCGCAACGAGCAGGCCCGGGTGCTGTTGAACGCGCTCAAGCCGGTGAGTGGGCCGTTCGGCTCCGGTCGAGTGCTCAAGACCGCACTGGTGAACATCCTGGTCCTGGACAACGGCAAGGCGTACGTCGGAGCCGTCCCCGTCTCGATGCTCGAGGACGCCGCGGCGACCGCTAGCCATCCCAAGCCGGCCACGAAGTAGGCCGCGGCAACGTGATCACGAGCGCTGCGCTGACCAAGCGTTTCGCCGGCGGGCAGGTCGCTGTCGACAACGTCGACCTCGACGTGCCCGCCGGTTCGATCTACGGCTTCCTCGGGCCGAACGGCTCGGGCAAGACGACGACGATCCGCATGCTGCTCGGGCTGATCTCCGCCACGGACGGCACGCACTCGCTGCTCGGAGTCCCGATGCCGCGCGGCGCGGCCCGGGTGCTGCCGCAGGTCGGCGCCCTCGTCGAGGGGCCGGCGTTCCATCCCTACCTTTCGGGCCGCGACAACCTGATGCGGCTGGACGCGGCCGACCGCTCGGTCGACGGTGGCAAGTCACGCGAACGCGTGGGTACGGCGCTCGAGCGGGTCGGTCTGTCGGCGGCCGCGCGGAAGAAGTACCGCGCGTACTCGTTGGGCATGCGGCAACGACTCGGGCTCGCCGCCGCGCTACTGCGTCCACGCGAGCTCTTCGTGCTCGACGAGCCGACCAACGGTCTGGACCCGCAGGGCACGCGCGAGGTCCGCCACCTGGTCCGTGAGGTCGCGTCAGAGGGAGCGACCGTGTTCGTCTCCTCACACCTGCTCAGTGAGATCGAGCAGATGTGCACGCATGTCGGTGTCATGAGCCACGGCCGCCTGGTCTTCCAGGGCTCGCTCGACGAGCTCGGAGCGGCGTCGGTGACCCGGATCCGGGTGCACACACCACAACCGGACCAGGCGGTCCGGGTGCTGCTCGAGCTGGGCCTGGCCGAACCACTGGCCGCCGATGGCCGCGTGACGGCCGAGATCGGCGGCCTGGACAGCGCCGATGTCACCGCTGCGCTGGTCCGGGCCGGGGTGCCGGTGCGAGAGCTCGTGGTCGAGCGGCCCGACCTCGAGGAGCTGTTCGTCGGCCTGACCGGGGAGGGCTTCGATGTCGACCAGTGAGCTCGACGAGATCAGGCCCGGCCAGACTGGGCCGGTGCATGAGCCCGACGTCGTGCAGGCCGGGACCGGCGAGGGCAGCGGCTCTGACCCGTCGTACGGGCTGGCCGGCTCGGCGGCCGGGACGCTGCGCTTCCTGCGCTCCGAGCTGCGACTGGTGTTCCGGCGGCGCCGCAACATCGCCCTGCTCGGAGTCCTGTCCTGCGCGCCGATCCTGCTCGGCATCGCCGTCCGCGCATCGGCACCGGGCAACGGTGAGGGGCCGCCGTTCCTGAGCCAGGTCACCGAGAACGGGCTGTTCCTCGCCTTCACATCGCTGGTCGTGACGCTGCCCCTGTTCCTGCCCGTCGCGGTGGCCGTCGTGTCCGGTGAGTCCATCGCGGGCGAGGCCTCCACCGGGACGTTGCGCAACCTGCTCGCCGTACCGGCCGGCCGGACGCGGCTGCTGCTCGTCAAGTACGCCGGCATCGCGGCGTTCGCGCTGGCGTCCGTGCTCACCGTGTTCGTCGTCGGGACCGTCGTCGGGCTGATCTTGTTCGACCACGGACCGGTGACCCTGATCTCCGGCGACGTGATCCCGTTCGGTACGGCGCTGTGGCGGGCGCTCCTCGTGGCCGGGTACGTCGGCGCGATGCTGCTCGGCATCGGGGCGATCGGCCTGTTCATCTCCACCCTGACCGAGGTGCCGATGGGCGCCATGGCGGCGACCGCCGTACTCGTCATCGCCGCCGAGATCGCCGACGCGGTGCCCCAGATCGGGTGGCTGCACCCTTACCTGTTCACCCACTACTGGCTCACGTTCGGCGACCTCCTTCGCAACCCCATCTACACCCACCAAATCGGACTCGGGCTGCTGTCGCAGGGCGCCTACATCCTGATCTTCGGGTCGCTGGCCTGGGCCCGCTTCACCGGCAAGGACATCACCTCATAGGAGCCGGCTTCCGTGGCAGGATCGTCGCCGTGGAAGCGAGCGCCGTGCAGGCCCAGGAGCCGGTCTCGACGAAACCCGCTCCGCTGCGCGAGATCTGGATCGACCAGGCCCGTTGGGCTGCCATCGCGCTCGTGCTCATCGGGCATCTGGTCGGACCGTTGCGCGGACGCAGCACGCTCGCTCACGCCATCTCGGACTTCGTCTACATCTTCCACATCCCAGCGCTGGTGCTGCTGGCCGGCTGGGGCGCCCGTCGCGCGAGCGCGAACGGGCGCGGCCTGGTGCGCACCTTCTGGGCGCTCATCGTCCCCTACGTGATCTTCCAGACCATCGCGTTCGGTCTGGGGTATCTGCTCCATGGCGCCCACCCGAGCTGGCAGTACGTGTACACGACCTTCGGGCTGTGGTTCCTCGTGTCGCTGGCGACCTGGCGCCTGCTCGCGCCGTGGTTCCACGGCCTGCGGGGCGCCGTGCTGATCGCCCTCGCCATCTCACTCGTCGCGGGCGTCAGCCCCGGGCTCGGGAGCCTGCTCTCCCTGCAACGCACCGCCTGCTTCCTGCCGCTCTTCGTCGCCGGCCCATGGGTCGTCGACCGGGTCAGCGCGGTCCGCCGATGGCCGCGTGCCGGCCGTATCCAGGTGGCCGCCCTCGGTGTGCTGCTCCTCGGGGCCGCCATGGTGCTGGCCCGCCAGCCCCACTTCGACCGCACGATCTACTTCGGCCGCACGAGCTACGAGGAGCTGCACCAGGGGCTGGTCCACGGCGTGCTGGCGCGCATCCTCGCCCTAGCCGTCGCGACCGTTCTGGCCGTCGCGCTGATGCTGGCCATGCCGGGCGGCGCCCTGGGTGCCTCGCTCCCTGCGCGCTGGGCCGCCGTCGGGGGGCAGCACACGATGTTCCCGTACCTGCTGCACCTGCCCGTGCTGCTCATCGCCGCCTGGACCGGGTGGTACGACTACGGGTCGGGCACGGTGGCCGCCCTCGTGGCGGCGTGCGTGGGGCTGGCGCTGGCCATCGTGTTCGTCACCCCGCCCGTGCTGTGGCTGGCCGGGCCGTTCGTCGAGCCGCGCGCGTGGTGGGACCGGGTGAGGGCTCTGCGTCACCGGCCGGCCCAGGCGTCCAGCGCCTGAAGCGCCGTTGGGCCGTCTCGCCATACGGATGCTGGATGCCCACGTAGCGGACACGTCGTACCGTTTCCAGGCATGAGCCGCGAGACGTCGCTGGTCGACGCTGACTGGGCCGCCGAGCATCTGGACGACCCCGCTGTGGTCCTCGTCGAGGTGGACGAGGACACCGCCGCCTACGAGCGCGGCCACATCCCCGGCGCGGTGCGAGTCGACTGGCGCGACGACCTGCAGGACCCGGTCCGGCGCGACTTCGTGAGCCGCGCGCAGTTCGAGGCGCTCATGTCCGAGCGGGGCATCGGCAACGACCACACGGTCGTGCTGTACGGCGGCAACAACAACTGGTTCGCCGCGTATGCCTACTGGTACTTCTCGCTCTACGGTCATGCCGACGTCCGGCTGCTCGACGGCGGACGCAAGAAGTGGGAGCTCGACGGTCGTGAGCTCACCACGGTGGTGGACGAGCGCAAGCCCACGACGTACATCGCCCAGGAGCAGGACGCGTCGCTGCGCGCGCTCCGGGACGAGGTGCTCGCCTCGCTCGGCCGGCGCAACCTGGTCGACGTCCGCTCACCCGACGAGTTCTCCGGCCGGCTGCTCGCGCCGGCTCACCTGCCGCAGGAGCAGTCGCAGCGGGCCGGCCATATCCCGACCGCGCGCAACATCCCGTGGAGCAAGGCCGCGCGCGACGACGGCACCTTCCGCGAGGATGTCGAGCTGCGCGAGCTGTACGCCGGCGAGGGCGTGGACTTCGCGAAGGACACGATCGCGTACTGCCGGATCGGTGAGCGGTCGGCGCACACCTGGTTCGTGCTGCACGAGATCCTGGAGCAGCCGAACGTCAAGAACTACGACGGCTCGTGGACCGAGTGGGGCTCGCTCGTCGGCGTACCCATCGCCCTCGGCGAGGAACCCGGAGTGCTCGCGTGAGCTGCGCGGCACCCGAGGGTGGCTACGCTCTGCCCGTGACGACGGCGGGGGTGACGGGCGACTCGCCCGCTGGCACGGAGTCGGTGATCCAGGGACGCGTCGAGCGGGCCGGAGAGCCCGTGCGCTCGTACGTCCGCCTGCTGGACAGCGGTGGCGAGTTCACGGCGGAGCTTCCGACCGACGACGGCGGCCGGTTCCGGTTCTTCGCCGCACCGGGTGACTGGACGCTGCGCACGCTGGCACCCAAGGCAGAGCCGTTCGACACCGCAGTAACGGCCGCGCGCGGCCAGATCGCCGAGGTCGTGATCTCCCTCCCTGGGTGAGCGCCCACGCCGCAGATGGGGCCTTTCCGGGACATCTGCATCGCACCCGGTCGTAGCCTTCAGGCCGGCTGCGCGCTGGTCGATAGACAGAACGCGCGGATCAGGGCTCATCCAGCCTCCCGAGCGCAGGCGCTCTCACGGAGGTGACCCTTGTCGACGGATGCCCCGGCGCACCGGGCCGGCATCGACGCCCGCGCCGTCCGACGCACACTCGTCCGGGTCCTCGACCGTGGGGCCGGCCCCGCGCTGATCGGCCTGGCCGTCCTCGTCGTGGCTGCCTTGGTGCACGGCCTCGGCTCGGCCGGCTTCCAAGCCGCGGACGATCTGGCTCAGATGGCCGCCGCCGGTTGCGCGGCGGCTGCGTCCTACTCGACCGGCCTGTGCTCCACCGGCCGGCTGCGCTGGTCCTGGATCAGCACCGGGACCGGCTGCCTGATGTGGGCGCTCGGCGAGGCCATGTGGTGCTACTACGAGCTCCTGGCCGGCCGGGAGACCCCGTTCCCCTCGCTCGCCGACGCGGGCTTCCTGCTCTTCCCGGTCGGTGTGGTCATCGGCCTCTGGCTCTTCCCCACCGCTGCCAGCGGCCGCTTCCCTTGGGTGCTGGACGCACTGATCGCCGCGACCGCGCTGCTGACGGTGTCCTGGGCGACGGTGCTGCACACCGTCGCATCTTCGGCCAGTGGCAGCTCTCTGCTCGCGTTGTTCGTCTCGCTCGCCTACCCAGTCGGCGACGTCGTGGTGATCGCGATGGTCGTCCTGACCGTGGTCAAGCGATCGGCGTACACCAGAACGCTGTCCCTGCTCGGGCTGGGCCTGGCCGCAATGGCGGTCGCCGACAGCGGGTTCGTCTATCTGACGTCGAACGACAGCTACAGCACCGGGGACCCGATCGACGCGGGATGGATCGCGGCCTTCCTGCTCGTCATGGTCGCCGCAGCCACGGCGCCGCGTGGCCAGGGGAACCACGCCACCGTGGTGGAGCGCCGGCCGCGGGGGCTGTCCTTCCTGCCGTACGTCCCGATCCTGCTGGCGACGGTGACGGTATGCCTGCACACGGCTCGGGGTACGTCGCCGGACACTGTGGAGCTGCTGCTCCTCGCCGTCTCGGTCGCGCTCCTGTTGCTACGTCAGTACTCGACGGTTCATGAGAACAGGCGGCTCGTGCAGGCTGTGGCGGCGCGCGAGAAGCAGCTCGAGCAACAGGCCTACCACGACCAGCTGACCGGGCTGGCCAACCGCCATCTGTTCGCCAACCGCGTGACCGAGGCGTTGGAGCGGCACGCGGAGGACGGACGGTCGTTCGCGGTGCTGTTCTGCGACCTCGACGACTTCAAGGGCGTCAACGACTCGCTCGGCCACATCGTGGGTGACCAGCTGTTGGTGCATGTTGCTGATCGGCTGCGCCGTCAGCTGCGGCCGATGGACACGCTGGCGCGGCTCGGCGGTGACGAGTTCGCGGTCCTGGTCGAGGATCTGGACGATCCCGCTACAGTCGCGCACCGGCTGGTCGAAACGCTGCAGGAGCCGTTCTTCCTCGATGACAACCGGCTGGACGCCCGGATCAGCGTCGGAGTCACGATCGTCGAACCAGGTACGACGCCACCCACCCTCAGCAGCCTGCTGAGCCAGGCGGATGTCGCCATGTACGCCGCCAAGCGAGCCGGCAAGGGGACGGTGGAGCACTTCCACGCCGGCATGACGCTCCCGGAGACCGAGCAGCTCCTGCTGGCCGAGCCGCTGCGGTCCGCGCTGGCGAACGGCGACGTGCGCGCGGTCTTCCAGCCGGTGATGGATCTCGGGTCAGACACCGTCAGCAGCTTCGAGGCGCTGGCCCGCTGGACGTACGACGGCCGGCCCGTGCCTCCGCCGCAGATGGTCGCCGTGGCCGCTCGCTCCGGTCAGATCCGGGACTTCACCGCGCGGATCCTCGACCAGTCCTTGCAGCAGCTGTCGCGTTGGAATCGTGAGGTGGGCCACGACCGTCTACAGGTGGCGATCAACATCCCGCCGTGCCACGTGATCGACCTGGAGTTCCCGGCGCTGTTGATGGATGCGGCTGCAGCGCACGGCATTTCGGCCCATCAGCTGATCGTCGAGATCACCGAGGACGGTCTGCTCAGCGGCCTCGACGCAGCGCGCCGGGTGACCAACGAGCTGCGCGATGCGGGCGTCTCGTTGGCGCTGGACGACTTCGGCACCGGGTACTCCTCGTTGGCCCACCTGCACGAGATCCCGCTCACGACGCTGAAGATCGACTGGGCGTTCGTCATCGGGCTGAACGAGGACCCACGGGTCGAACGGTTCATGCGCGCGGTGCTGCGGCTCGGTGAGGACCTGCAGCTCGGCGTCGTGGTCGAGGGCGTGGAGACCCACGACCAGGCCGAGACGTTGCGCCGGCTCGGGTGTCGGTTGGCCCAGGGCTACTACTTCGCCCG
>JBJMHS010000069.1:0-50020 GCA_045807245.1 Actinomycetales bacterium | reverse complement strand
GAACCGCGCCGCGTCCTCGTTGGACAGGCCGACGAGCAGCCCGCCGCCCATCGAGGCGCCAGAGCGCGAGAAGCCCGGAATCAGCGCCAGCGCCTGCGCGGTGCCGACGTACAGCGACTCGCGCCAGCCCACCCGCGCGACGATCCGCGCGTCGGCGTCGGGCAGCAGCGGGTCGGGCCCCGGGGCGCGGCGGCGCAGCCGCTCGGCGCCGTAGAGCAGCACGCCGTTGAGCATCAGGAACAGCGCGGCCGACTGCGCCGAGGCGAACACCTTGCGCAGCGCGTGCTCGAGCAGCAGCCCGAGCAGGCCCGCCGGGATCGTCCCCACTACGAGCATCCAGCCGAGCTTGGCGTCCGTGTCGTCCTTCGCGATCTCGCGGTCGCGCAGCGAGCGGCCCAGCCCGCGCACGATCCGCACCCAGTCCTTGAAGAAGAAGCCGAGCAGCACGATCGCGGTGGCGAGGTGGGTCGCCACCAGGAAGGTGATGAAGTAGTCGTCGTTCTGGTGGATGTCCCACCCAAGGACGCGCGGCAGGATGACGCTGTGCCCGAGGCTCGACACCGGGAAGAGCTCGGACACGCCCTGCAGCAGCCCGATGACGAGCGCCTGGAAGTAGGAGATCGGGTGCACGGCCGCGCGGATTCAAGCAGCCGCGGGGGCTGTCCGCGGTCAAACCAGCCGGGAAGGTCCGCAGCCCGTGGCGCGTCGTGGGGTGTGGAAGGCCCAACGACCCAAGGAGGAACCCATGCGCAAGCTGGGTCCCGTCGTGGCATCCGCCGCGACTGTCTTGATGTTGGCCGCGGCGCCCGCGGGTGCAGGCCAGCCGGGTGCCGACTGCGAGAACGACCCCGGTTCCAACCCGCCGCCGGGGTTCTCGACGAGCGGGTTCGTGTTCGCGACGAACACCTACGCCGGGGCGGACAGCAACCCGGCGACCAACTCGCACGCGGTGTCGCAGTACGACATCGCCTGCGTGAGCGGCCGGTCGCGCTGAGCGCGTCAGGCGCCGATCGGGTGCCAGGCCGTCTTGAGCTCGGTCACGGCTTCCAGCCGCGATAGCGCGTCGCCGACCGCCTCGTCGTAGGTGGTCGCGGCGCGGCCGTGGCGGGCGCGCTTGATCGTCTCGGACGCCAGCCGGTCCAGCTCGGCGGCCAGCTCCGGTTCGCCGGCGGCGTCGACGATCGCGTTGAGATCTCGGTGGGCCGCCAGCGCCGGCGCCAGTTCCGCGCGGCGCCCGCTGAGCAGGTTCACCACGCCGCCGGGGATGTCGGAGACACCCAGCGCCTCGGCCAGGTCCAGCCCGCCGAGCGGGGCGCTGTCGGACAGGATCGCGACGACGGTGTTGCCGGCGGCCAGCGCCGGGGCGATCTCGGCGACGAGGCCCAGAAGCGGCGGCTGGTCGGGCGCGACCACGCCGACGACGCCGGTCGGCTCGGGCAGCGAGAACGACAGGAACGGCGCAGCGACGGGATTCACGCCGCCCAGCACCGGCGCGATCTTGTCGGTCCAGCCTGCGTAGTGCAGCAGGACGTCGATCGCCTGCTCGACCTCGGAGCGTGGGGCGGGCGGGGACAGTGTCTCCGCGCGCGACTCCAGGGCTTCGGCCGCGCGGTACAGGATCTGCCCGCGGTTGTAGGCCGTGCGCGCCGCCCACGGCCCGAACGCCTTGCGCGCCGCGACGACCGCGTCGCGCACGTCCTTGCGCGAGCCGCGCGGGATGTTGAAGTCGCCCGCGCGGTCGTAGCGCCCGGATTCCGAGCGCACGAACGCGCCCCCGATCCAGAGCTAGTAGGTCTTGCGGACGGCGAGGCGCTCGGTCATGTCATCCGCAGGTAGGGCCGCAGGCCGGCCGGCCCGCCCTCGCGGCCGAAGCCGCTCTCCTTGTAGCCGCCGAATGCGGCAGTCGGATCGAAGTGGTTGTAGGTGTTCTGCCAGATCACGCCGGCCTGCAGCGCGGACGCGACCTCGAACGCCTTGGCGCCCTTGTCGGTCCAGATCCCGGCCGCCAGCCCGTAGCGCGAGTTGTTGGCCTTCTCGATCGCCTCGGCCTGGGTGCGGAACGTCAGCACCGACACGACCGGCCCGAAGATCTCCTCGACGGCGACGCGGTGCGCGGGCGAGACGTCGGTCAGCAGCGTCGGGGCGAACCAGTAGCCGCGGTCGGGGATGGGGCACGGAGCCGTCCAGCGGATCGCGCCCTCGTCCTCGCCGACCTGGGACAGCTCGCGGATCTTGGCGAGCTGCTCGGCCGAGTTGATCGCCCCGACGTCCGTGTTCTTGTCGAGCGGGTCGCCGAGCCGCAGCGTCGTGAGCCGCTGCTTGAGCTTGCCGACGACCTCGTCAGCGACCGACTCCTGCACGAGCAGTCGCGAGCCGGCGCAGCAGACGTGCCCCTGGTTGAAGAAGATGCCGTTGACGATGCCCTCGACGGCCTGGTCGACGGGAGCGTCGTCGAACACGATGTTCGCGGCCTTGCCGCCCAGCTCGAGGGTCGCGCGCTTGCGGGTGCCGGCGATGGCGCGGGCGATGGCCTTGCCCACCTCGGTCGAGCCGGTGAAGGCGACCTTGTCCACGCCGTCGTGTTCGACCAGCGCTCGGCCGGTCGCTCCAGCGCCGGTGAGGATGTTGACCACCCCGGGCGGCAGCTCGGCCTGCTGGCAGACCTCCGCGAACAGCAGCGCCGTCAGCGGCGTCGTCTCGGCCGGCTTGAGGACCACGGTGTTGCCGCAGGCGAGCGCCGGCGCGATCTTCCACGACAGCATGAGCAGCGGGAAGTTCCATGGAATCACTTGTCCGGCAACGCCGATCGGCTTCGGGTCGGGCCCGAGGCCGGCGTGCTCGAGCTTGTCGGCCCAGCCGCCGTGGTAGAAGAAGTGCGCCGCTGCGAGGGGCACGTCGACGTCGCGGCTCTCCTTGATCGGCTTGCCGTTGTCCAGGCTCTCCAGGACGGCGAACTCGCGCGAGCGCTCCTGCAGGAGGCGCGCGATCCGGTACAGGTACTTGCCGCGCTCACGCCCGGGCAGCCGCGACCACACCTTGTCGTACGCCGTACGGGCAGCCGCCACCGCCCGGTCGACGTCGGCCTCGCCCGCCTCCGAGATCTCGGCGAGCACCTCCTCCGTCGCGGGGTTCACCGTCTTGAACGACCCGCCGGCCGCAGGGGCCACGAACGCGCCGTTGACGAACAGGCCGTAGCTGCTGCGCAGGTTCACGATCGCCCGGGACTCGGGCGCGGGCGCGTACTCGAACGTCGCCATCAGTCCACCGTCACGTAGTCGGGGCCGGAGTAGTGGCCGCTCGCGAGCTTCTGTCGTTGCAGCAGAAGGTCGTTGAGCAGGCTGGACGCACCGAACCGGAACCAGCTCGGGTCCAGCCAGTCCGGTCCGGCGGTCTCGCTCACGGTCACCAGGTAGCGCAGGGCGTCCTTGCTGGTCCGGATGCCGCCGGCCGGCTTGACGCCGACCTGGTGGCCGGTGGCCGCGCGGAAGTCCCGGACCGCCTGCAGCATGAGCAGGGTCACTGGCAACGTGGCCGCCGGTGACACCTTGCCGGTGCTCGTCTTGATGAAGTCAGCCCCGGCCAGCATGGCCAGCCAGGACGCGCGCCGTACGTTGTCGTACGTCGCCAGCTCGCCCGTCTCCAGGATGACCTTGAGGTGCGCGCCCCGCCCCGACGTGCGGCAGGCCTCCTTGATCGCCACGATCTCGTCGAACACCTGCAGGTAGCGGCCGGACAGGAAGGCGCCCCGGTCGATGACCATGTCGATCTCGTCGGCGCCGGCCTCCACCGCGTCCTTGGTGTCGGCCAGCTTGACCTCCATGCTGGCGCGGCCGGACGGGAACGCCGTGGCCACGGCCGCGACGTTCACCCACGACCCGCCGCCCTTGGTGGCCGGCACCCGGCCGCCGTACTCCTGAAGGGCGGAGATCGCCTCGCCGACCAGGTCGTTGTAGACGCAGACCGCGGCCACGCGCGGGCAGGTCAGGTCACCCGGGTCCGGCGTGGTCGCCTTGGCGCACAGCGAGCGCACCTTGCCCGGTGTGTCGGCACCCTCGAGCGTCGTGAGGTCGATCATCGAGATGGCCATGTCGATGGCCCAGGCTTTCGACGTCGTCTTGATCGAGCGCGTGCTCAGGCCCGCGGCCCGGGCCTCGAGGCCGACCTGGTCGACGCCGGGCAGGCCGTGCAGGAAGCCTCGCAAGGCCGAGTCGGTCAGCTCGCTCGTGCCGACCACCGAGTGTGCGCGTTCCAGCGGCGCGAGGTCCGGCACCACGTCGGGCTCGACCGGGTCCGTGCTCTGCACCGTCGAAGAGGTCACCGACCGAGTCTATGTCGGCCTTCGTGGGCCTTCGTCGGGCAGCGGAGGCGAGCCTCAGCCGATCCCGACGGCCGCCGCGACGTCGGCCCGCAGCCGGGCCAGGGCGTCGGCCGCGGTACGACGGGCGGTCGCCGCGCCGTCGCCGGTGGCCGCCACGGGCACGATGACCTCCAGGTAGCACTTGAGCTTGGGCTCGGTGCCGCTCGGGCGGGCGACGACGCGCGACCCGTCGGCCATCACGAAGCGCAGCCCGTCGGTCGGCGGCAGCTCGCCGGTCGGGTGCTCGAGGTCGTCCAGCTGGACCACGTCGCTGCCGCCGAGCGATGTCGGTGGCGCCTCCCGGAGCTCTCGCATCGCCGTCCCGATCTGGCTCAGGTCCTCCACCCGGACGGACAGCTGGTCGGTCTGGTAGAGACCGTGCTCACGGGCCAGGTCGTCGAGCCGGTCGAGCAGGCTGCGTCCCTCTGCCTTCAAGGTCGCGGCCAGCTCGGCCATGAGCAGCGCCGCCGACACGCCGTCCTTGTCGCGCACGTGCCCGGGGTCGACGCAGTAGCCGAGCGCCTCCTCGTACCCGTAGCGCAGACCCGGCACCCGTGAGATCCACTTGAACCCGGTCAACGTCTCCTCGTGCGCGACGCCCGCGGCGGCGCAGATCCCGGCCAGCCAGCGCGAGGAGACGATCGAGTTGACGAACACTGCGTCGCCGGGGACGCCGCGGTCGATCAGGTGCGAGCCGAGCAGGACGCCGACCTCGTCGCCGCGCAGCATCCGCCAACCGCCTGCGGCTCCGGCGTCCGGGACCGCGACCGCACACCGGTCGGCATCCGGGTCGTTCGCCAGGACGATGTCCGCGCCTCGTTCCCGCGCCGCGTCGAGCGCCGCGTCGATCGCGCCCGGCTCCTCCGGGTTCGGGAACGCGACGGTCGGGAAGTCGGGGTCCGGATCGCCTTGCGACGCAACGACGTACGGCGGCTGGTAGCCCGCTCTGGTCAGTGCCGCGACGAACACGTCACGGCCGACCCCGTGCAACGGCGTGTGGACGACGGACAGGTCCCGCGGTGTGTCGCGGGCCGGCACTGCGGCGACGGCGTCGAGGTAGGCCTCGAGCGGCTCCTCGTCGAGCGTGATCCAACCTTCCTCGTCGAGTGGCACGTCCGACGTACGGGCTATGGCGGCGATCTGGGCGGCGATCCCGGCGTCGGCCGGCGGCACGATCTGGCTGCCGTCGCCCAGGTAGACCTTGTACCCGTTGTCCCGCGGGGGGTTGTGGCTCGCGGTCACCATGACCCCGGCGTCGCAGCCGAGGTGGCGGATCGCGAAGGCCAGGACGGGTGTCGGCAGATGTTTGGGCAGCACCATGGCACTCCCGCCGGCCGCCGTCACGACCGCAGCCGTGTCACGGGCGAACACGTCGGAGTTGTGGCGCGCGTCGTACCCGATGACCACCGCCGGTGACCTGTCCTCTTTCTTCAGGTACGCCGTGAGGCCGGCGGCGGCGCGGATCACCACCGACCGGTTCATCCGGTGCGGTCCGGCGCCGAGCTCCCCACGCAGGCCGGCGGTGCCGAACTCGAGCAACCCGCTGAACCGGTCCTCCAGGTCGGCGATCGCCTGCGTGGAGCCGGCTCGGGCCGCTTCGACGACCCGGTCCAGCTCGGCCCGCGTCACCGGGTCGGGGTCGTCCGCGCTCCACGCCTCGGCGTCGCCCAGCAGGGTCGTCAGGTCCGGCTGACCGGGTGCAGCGGGTGGCCCCGGGTTCACAGCTGCCGCACCACCTCGGCCAGCATCCGGCCGCACCGCTCCGCCGCGGCGCGTCCCGCCTCGAGGACCTCCTCGTGGTTGAGCGGCTGGTCACTGATGCCGGCCGCCAGGTTCGTGACAAGGGACAGCCCCAGGACCTCCAGCCCGGACTGCCGGGCCGCGATCGCCTCGATGGCCGTGGACATGCCGACCAGGTCGGCACCGAGCACACCGGCCATGCGGACCTCGGCCGGGGTCTCGTACTGCGGCCCGCGGAACTGCGCGTACACGCCCTCGGCCAGGTCCGGCTCGACCTGGTGGCACAGCGCCCGCAGCCGCGGCGAGTACAGGTCGGTGAGGTCGATGAACTCGGCACCCTCGATCGGCGAGACGCCGGTGAGGTTGAGGTGGTCCCGGATCAGCACCGGGGTGCCCGCGGACCACGAGGGGTTGAGACCGCCACAGCCGTTGGTGAGGACGATGACCGAGCAGCCGGACGCCGCTGCGGTGCGCACGCCGTGGACGACGGCGCGCAGGCCCTTGCCCTCGTAGTAATGGGTGCGCGGCAGGACGAGCGCCCGACGACCGCTGTCGCCGATCGCGACCGAGCGGACGACGCCCTTGTGACCCGCGACGGCCGACGCCGAGAAGCCGGGCAGGTCGGTCGCAGGGATCTCCGCCTCGGTGCTCCCGAGCAGGTCGGCGGCCGGACCCCAGCCCGAACCCAGCACCAGGGCGACGTCATGACGAGCGCAGCCGCTGCGCTCGGCGATGGCGAGCGCAGCGGCTGCGGCGACCTCGAGAGGTCCTTGCGATGTCTGGTGGTCCGTCACCTGGCGCATGCTGCCAGACCGCGAACCACCGTCCTATGCCTACCGATCAGCGGACTGGTCAGCGGGCTCTGGCGATCAGGCGCTGCAGCGACTCCCGGGTGATGGGAGCGGTCTTCGCTGCGGCACCGGACTTGGCCATCGCCGACGCCGAGGCAGCGGCCTCCGTCGGGTCCGGCACGGGGAGCGGCGCGCAGGTCGTGTCCGCCCGGTTGCCCGGCTTGCGCACGGGCAGCGTGCCGTTCGCCAGGTAGGCCGCGATCTGCCCGTCCTCGCACTGGTCGCCGAACAGCGAGAACGCGTGGGACGTCCCGCCTGGGAGCGCGATGAGGCTCGCGTTCGGGAACAGCTTGCGGACCACCAGGCTGCCCGAGTACGGCGTGGCCGCGTCGAGCGTCTCGTCGATCATCAGCAGGCTCTTGACCTGGCTGCCGTCGACCTTGACCGGCGTGTGCGTCTGGCCCGGCCAGTAGAGGCACGGCGCGTTGTACCAGGCGTTGGCCCAGGTCTCGAACGGTGCGATCTTGGCTACCCGGTTGTTGTCCTTGCGCCACTTCGCGAAGCTCTGCGGCCACTGGACGTCGGTGCACTGCGTGGCGTCGTACATGGCGTAGCCGTTGTCGTCGCCGATGCCCTCGGCACCCTCGTACTCGCCGACGATGCGGTCGACGTCGTGGTTGTTGACCCACGCCGCGAACGCGTCGCCCAGGTCGAGCCAGGTGATCTGGTAGTACCCGGCGTACAGGAAGATGTCGGTCCACTCACTGCCGCCCACGACACCACCGGCCGGGTGCTTGTAAAGATCGGCCTTGGTCTTGTACCAGAGCTTCTCGACCTTCGGCTCGGTGGTGCCGAGGTGGTAGACGCTGTCGTACTTCGCGACCCAGGCGAACCAGATCTTCATGTTCCGCTCGAACGCGATGTCCTGGTCGAGGTTGGCCTGGTACCAGACCCGGTTCGGGTTGACCGTGCTGTCGAAGACCGCGCGGCGCAGCCGGTGCGGGTACAGCGTGGCGTAGACCGATCCGAGGTAGGTGCCGTAGGAGAAGCCGTAGTAGTTGATCTTGGCCTGCCCCATGGCCTTGCGGATGCTCTCCATGTCCTTGGCCGAGTCGACCGTTGTCACGTGGTCGAGCAGAGCGCCGCCGTCAGCGCCGCACGCCTCGGCGTACGCCTTGGACTTGGCCAGCCAGAACGTCGTCAACGCCGCCGTGCTGGGGGTGTAGTTCGGTCGCGGACCCTGGAAGTAGTTGGGGTCGCAGTGCAGCGACGGCGTGCTGGCGCCGACGCCGCGCGGGTCCCAGCCGATCCAGTCGTAGGAGTCGCCGGCACCGTTCGGCACGTACTGGCCCAGCGTCGACAGGCTCAGACCCGAACCGCCGGGGCCGCCCGGGTTGACCAGCATGACGCCCTGGTACTTCGAGTCGGGCGTCGTGTGCCGGACCATCGACAGGGCCAGGGTGATGTGACGCCCGCCCGGACGGCTGTAGTCGAGTGGAACGGACAACGTGCCGCAGACGGCGCCCGCGTCCGTGAGGCCCGGGTCGTCGCATGTCGCCCAGCTGATGCTGGAGTGGGTGACCGGCACTGCGGATGTGGTCGCGGTGCTCGTCGTACCGGCGTTGGCGGTTCCCGCCGTTGCCAGACCCGTCACGCCCAACCCGATGGCGGCGGTGACGGCGATGAGTCTCTTCATGGAGAACCTTTCGTTGAGTGCCCCCGAGCGAGCAATGCCTATCGTGAGAAGGGCGTTGCGGCAACAGTTCCTTCGCCTGGCAAGCACCTTTCGGCGTAGTCGTCGCCGGCGAGTGACCCGGCCGTTACTCAGCCGTGCGGACGGGCTCGCAAAGAGGCGACGTAGTCATCAGGGGCGCCCGCGCGGGCAGCGGCCGCTGCGACCTCCTCCAGGTAGCCCGCCGACGGCAGGCCACCCTCGTAGGCGTCCAGCAGGTAGGCCCAGGCGAGCACGTCGCCCTCGAGCAGGTGCACCCGCACCTTGACCTTCTGGAAGTGGCCGAGGTCGATGCTCTCCCACTGGTCCAGGGAGCGCTCGTCCTCGCTCGTCAGGTCGTACACGGCGACGTACACCTGCTCGGTCACGTCCTCGACGAGCGTCGCGAGCGCGCCGTCCCACCCGAGCTCCTCGCCGCCGAACGTGAGCCGCCAGCCGCTCACCCACCCGGTGCCGTGCAGTGGTGAGTGCGGTGCGCGCTCGGACATCCGGCGCGGGTCGAGGCTCACGGCGTACGCCGCGTACAACGCCATGGGCGCAGCGTAGTTGTCCGGAGGGCCCGACCCGGCTGGTTGGATGGTCCCGTGAGCGCGCGTCGTCAGCGGGTCGTCGTGTTGGGCGGCGGTCCCGGCGGGTACGAGGCCGCGCTCGTGGCGGCGCAGCTGGGCGCCGAGGTCACCGTGGTCGAGCGGGACGGTCTGGGCGGCGCCTGCGTGCTGACCGACTGCGTGCCGAGCAAGGCGTTGATCGCCACGGCGGACGCGCGGATGCGGTACGTCGAGCAGGTGGGCGCGGCGAGCGGTACGACCGCCGGGTCCTCCGACCTGGCCGAGGTCAACTCCGAGATCAGGTCCCTGGCGTCGGCCCAGAGCTCCGACATCTCGGCCCGGCTGGCCCGTGACGGCGTCACCGTCGTCCAGGGCCGCGGGCGCCTCGCGGCCGAGCACGCCTCGGACCGGCCGCTGACCGTCGAGGTCGACCCCGGCGGCAACGGCTGGGACGAGCGGCTCGACGCCGACGTCGTGCTGGTCGCGACCGGCGCCACTCCGCGGTTGATGGCCGCCGCCCAGCCGGACGCCGAGCGGATCCTGACCTGGCAGCAGATCTACGACCTGCCCCAGCTCCCCGAACGCCTCGTCGTGGTCGGCTCCGGCGTCACCGGGGCCGAGCTGGCCCATGGCTATCTCGGCCTGGGGGCCCAGGTGACCCTCGTCTCCTCCCGCGACCGCGTGCTGCCTGGGGAGGACGCCGACGCGGCCCAGGTCGTCGAGGACGTCTTCCGCCGCCGGGGCATGGAGGTGCTCAGCCGCAGTCGCGCGGCCGCCGTACGACGTACCGGTGACGGCATCGTCGTCGCGCTGGAGGACGGCCGCGAGGTCGAGGGCAGCCACTGCCTGCTGGCCGTCGGCTCGGTCCCGAACACGGCCGGCGTCGGCCTCGAGGAGGCCGGCGTGGAGCTCACCGCATCCGGCCACATCGAGGTGGACCGCGTCTCGCGGACGGCCGCCCGCGGCATCTATGCGGCGGGCGACTGCACGGGTGTGCTGCCGTTGGCATCGGTCGCCGCCATGCAGGGCCGGATCGCGATGTGGCACGCCCTGGGTGACGCCGTCTCGCCGATCAACCTCAAGGCGGTGGCGGCGAACATCTTCACCGATCCCGAGATCGCGACGGTCGGCTACTCGCAGAAGGAGATCGACGCGGGGCAGATGGCGGCCAAGACCATCATGCTGCCCCTGGCCACGAACGCCCGCGCGAAGATGGAGCATCTCGAGGACGGGTTCGTGAAGCTGTTCGCCCGGCCGGGCACGGGCATTGTCGTGGGGGGTGTCGTCGTCGCGCCCAAGGCTTCGGAGCTGATCTTCCCCGTCGCCCTCGCGGTGCAGCAGCGGCTGACGGTGGACCAGGTCGCGAGCGCGTTCACCATCTATCCCTCACTCAGCGGTTCGGTGGCCGAGGCGGCCCGACGCCTCCACGTCCGGGCCTGAGCGGGGTAGCGTCACTGGCAGCGAGCCGCCGGCTGACCTACCCCAGCTGGTCGCGGCGACGGGTCAGGTACGCCGTCTCCGCCGTGTTGCCGGCGAGCTCGATGGCCGCGTCGTACGCCGCACGCGACGCCTCACTGCGGCCCAGCCGTCGGAGCAGGTCGGCGCGCGTGGCGTGGAAGGCGTGGTAGCCGGTCAAGCTGTCCGCGAGGCGGTCGACCGCAGCTAGCGCGACGTCCGGGCCGTCGAGCTCGGCGATCGCGACGGCCCGGTTCAGGGCCACGATCGGCGAGGGATCGATACGGACCAGCTGGTCGTACAGCGCGACGACCTGTGACCAGTCGGTGTCACGCATGTCCCGCGCGGAGGTGTGCACGGCACTGATGGCGGCCAGGATCTGGAACCGCCCCGGGGCGATTCCGTCGGCGGCGGCAGCCAGCCGCTCGCGGACCAGCCGATGGCCCTCGGCGACCATCCCTGTGTCCCAGGCGCCGCGGTCCTGCTCGTCGAGCGGGACCAGCTCGCCGCTCGCCGAGACCCGGGCCGTACGCCGGGCCTCGGTGAGCAGCATCAACGCCAGCAGCCCGGCGACCTCCCCGTCCGCCGGCAGGAGTACCCGGACCAGACGCGTCAACCGGATCGCCTCGGTGGTCAGCTCCTGCCGGACCGGGTCGGTGTCGGGGCCGGTGGCCAGGTAGCCCTCGTTGAACACGAGGTAGAGCACGGCGAGCACGCCGGTGACCCGGGCCGGCAGGTCCTCCGCCGAGGGCACCCGATAGGGGATGCGAGCCGCCTTGATCTTGGCCTTGGCCCGGGTGATCCGCTGCCCCATGGCGCTCTCCTGCACCAGGAACGCGCGAGCGATCTGGGCCAGGGTCAGGCCGCCCAGCAGGCGCAGCGTCAGGGCCACCCGCGTCTCCATCGAGAGGGCCGGGTGACAGCAGGTGAAGACCAGCCGCAGTCGGTCGTCGTCGACGGCACCTAGCGGTTGATGCGGCTCGAGCGGGTCGTCGTACAACATCTGAGCCTGCTTCTGCTTGTCGTCGCGCTTGTGCTCGCGGCGCAGCCGGTCGATGGCCTTGCGGTTGGCGGTGGTCGTCACCCAGCCACCGCGGTTGGGCGGTACGCCGTCGGTCGGCCACCGCTCGACAGCGGTCGCGAATGCCTCGGCCGCCGCTTCCTCGGCGATGTCGAGGTCGCCGAAGCGCCGGGCCAGACCGGCGACCACCCGCGCCCACTCCTCCCGGTGGGTGCGGGTGATCGCCTCCTGCGCGTCGACCGCGTTCACCCGCCGATGATGGGTCGCACCTCGACCTTGCGGTTGCAGGCCTTCGACCCCTCGGCCGCGAGGGTCAGGGCCACGTCCAGGTCGGGCGCCTCGATGATCCAGAAGCCGGCGAGGAACTCCTTGGACTCCACGAACGGGCCGTCGGTGAACAGCGGCTGCTCGCCGCGGTTGTCGATGACGGTGGCGGTGCTGGGTGGCTCCAGGCCGGCGGCGAAGACCCAGTGGCCCTCGGCCTGCAGCCGGTCGTTGAACACGTCGATGGCCGCCATCTCGTCGTCGGGGGCACGGCCGGGCTGGTCGTGGACCACGGAGAAGAGGTACTGCATCGTGGTTGTCTCCTGTCTGGGTCGGTCGCGATCCGTCACGGTGTGTACTGCGGGCGCCCGGCCGGCCGGTAGACCTGGAGCGTGATGCCGGTCGGGAAGGCACGCGACTCGACCAGCTCGAGCGCCTGGTCCGGGCCGTTGTCGGGGAAGAGCCGGGTGCCCTGACCGACGATCACCGGGAAGACGAGCAAGGCGATCTCGTCGACCAGCTCGCGCTCCAGCAGCCAGCGGACCAGACGGCCGCTGCCGTGCACCTGCAGCTCGCCCCCCGGCTGGGCCTTCAGCTCGCGGATCGTCGTCTCCAGGTCATCGGAGAGGACCGTCGTGCCCGGCCAGCTCGCCTCGCTCAGCGTCGTCGACGCGACATACTTGGGGCGGCTGTTCAGGGCGGCGGCGATGGGGTTGTCGGGATCGTCGATGGCCCCCCAGTACGGGGCGAAGAGGTCGTAGGTCCGCCGGCCGAACAGGAAGGCGTCGGCCCGCTGGTAGAACTCGCCGACATACGCGCCGACCTCGCTGTCCGACCCGGGCCGGGCCCAGCCCCCGCGCTCGAACCCCGGGCGGCGGTTCATCGCCTGCCCGCCGTTGCCCTCCATCACTCCGTCGAGGGTGACCTGCGTGTTGGTCGTGAGCTTCATCATCATCTCCCGTTGGTTCGGTGCCCCTGGTGGGTGGCCTGTCACCCGTCCTACGAACGCCCCGGACCCGATCCGACACCGCGTCCGCGAACTTCTTGTGCCCTGGGTCTGGCTCCCGGACTAGGAGCCCGATGCCGGGCCGAGGGTGACCACGACGATGAGGCCGCTCACGACCATGGCGGACCCGACGACCGTCCAGACGTTCGCCCGCTCGTCCAGCACGAGGATGCTCGCGCCGAGGATGGCCAGGTAGCCCAGTGCGTTGAACGGGTAGGCCACGTTGAGCGGCACCCGCGACAGGGTGGCCAGCCAGGCGAGGGCGGCCACGGCGAACACGACCAGACCGCACAGGACCCAGATGTTCACGGCAGCGGTGGCGACCAGCGAGCGGTCCTGGGTCCGGGCGAGCTCGGTGGCCCGCGTCATACCGTGTTTCAGCAGGACCTGACCGGTGGCTGCGGCGGCAACGGCGAACAGCAGGACCAGCAGCGAGGTCAGGCTCACCTTGGCGCTCCGCGTGAGTTGCGTGCTCGGGAACGGCCTGGCCGTCACGCCGACTGGACCTGGTCGCCGGACCGGCTCGGCGCCCCGCCGTCGAGGCCGGTCAGGTCGACGTCGTTCGCGTAGATGGCCTCCTCGGCGTGTGGCACCAGTCGGAGCACGTGCTGGTATGCGAACAGCGTGGGCCGGGCCCGGACCAGGGCGGCGTCCATGCGGCGCACCGAGCTCAGGGCGACCCCGGCCCCCGCACCGCCGATCGCGCCCAGCGGCAAGCCGGTCGCGGACTCGTCCAGCACGTCGAACCCCGCCTGTCGGACCGTACGGCGCAGGGTCGAGCGGGTGAAGAAGCGCAGGTGGGTCGAGTCGAGGATCCCGCGGCGGTCGTAGCCGAACAGCCCGGTGGCGACCCGGACCCGCGGATACCAGTGCCCGAAGTTGGGCACGGACAGCAGCAGCTGACCGCCGGGCCGCAGGACCCGGTGAATCTCGCGCAACAGCAGCCCCGGGCGGCTGAGGTGCTCGATCACGTCGCCGGCGACAACCACGTCGTACCGGGCACCGACCTCCGCCGGTATGCCCTCTTCGAGGTCGGCGAGGTAGAACCGGTCGGTCCGTTCGCGAACCCCTTCGACCTCGACCGCGTCGACCCCTGTCACGTGATGGCCGGCCGCGCGCGCCCGCTCGGCGAACAGCCCGCCGGAGCAGCCCAGGTCGAGGATCCGGGACGGCGGCAGCCGGTCGAGCATCTGCAGCATGACCGCGTGCGAGGAGCCGTCGCCTTCCTTGAACTGGTACTCGGCCGGCGTCGGCACCCACTCCTGCGTGCCGAAGCCCTTGGTCGCCAGCTTGAACTCGACGACGTCGCGCACGACGTCTCGCGCATACGACATCCCGTTCACGTAGCAGATCTCGTCTCCGTAGTACGTCGGGATGGCGACCTCCACGATGCGCCCCCCGGCCTGGACGATCTGGGCGATGATCTGCGTGTCGAAGTCGAACCCGTCGCTGTTCGCCTCGAACGGGATCGAGTCCAGGATGCGCGTGCTGTACGCGCGGTAGCCCGAGTGGAACTCGCTCAGCGCGGTGCCGAGCATGCGGTTCTCGAACGTCGTGAGGATCCGGTTGCCGAGCCGCTTGTAGAAGGGCATCCCTCCGGCCTTGGCTGCACCCGGCTCCATCATGCGCGAGCCGAAAACGGCTGCGATGTCAGGGTTTTCGAACGGCGACAACATCTGCGGCAGGCACTCGGGGGCGTACTGCCCGTCACCGTGGAGCAGGACCACGACGTCGAGACCGTGGTCGATCGCGATGCGGTACGCGGCCTTCTGGTTGCCGCCGTACCCGAGGTTCTTGGTGTGCCGGACCACAGTGGTCTCGACGCCGTGCGCGCGTGCACCCCACGCTCGGGCCAGCTCGAACGTGTCGTCACGGCTGGCGTCGTCCGAGATGATCACCTCGGCCAGCCGCGGCAGGACCTCGGCCGGGATGCGGTCCAGCGTCTCCACCAGGGTCGACGTCGCGTTGTACGCCACGACGACGATGCCGATCCGAGGTCCACCGTCGCCGGTTCCGGGCATGCTCGATGGTCGGCCTCGGCTCGGGGGCGGGTCAAATCGGGTCATCCGGCCACCCGGACCACGACGACGTACCCGTCCAGCTCGGGCGACACGTGGAACTGCGGGCCGGAGAAGGCCGCCGGGTCGAACCCGACGTCGACGAAGTTCCAGCGCCCACCGGCCGTGGCGGTCGAGCCGGGAGGCGTCACGCGCAGCACGAGGACGTCGACCGGGCCGAACTGCAGATGGGCCAGCCCGTCGGCCATGCCCGCCGGGTCGGACGTCCGGGCCAGCCGTTGGAGGAGGCCGTGCCGGTAGTCCCAGCGAGTCAACCCGCTGGCCGCGACACGCTGCGGCATGAGCCAGTTGCGCCAGCCGGTGAAGGCATAGATCGCCTGGTTCCCGCTCAGCACAACCGGATTCGCACCTCGGCCCGACGAACCCAGCGACGAGCGGACGAAGTCGATGACCCGGTCGGTCGGGAAGCCCGGCGGCGAGCTCGGTGCCGGGTACTTCACGGTTCGCCCGCTCGGCAGGCGTTCTGCGTGGGCGAGCATCGCGGTGTTGTAGGCGGTGACCGGGTTGGTCACGTTGTCGACGACCCCACGGGGAGCCGGCGCCCACAACGTGTACGCCGAGTAGCCCGCCGTCGCCACGAGAACCGTCGCGACGGTCAGCCCGAGCAGGCGGACGGACACCGCCCGGGCCGCCAGCCAGGGGCGCGCCCACCGCCAGGCCTGCAGGAGAGTGAGGACTCCGGCAGCGTTGAGGGCGTAGGTCAGCGACGCGCCGACGTAGTAGAGCATGAACGCGTGGCCGCTGCTGGTGAACCGGATCAGCATGAGTGCGCGCTCGACCAGGACGCCGGCGAGGTACAGCCCGAGCGGCGCCGCCCACCAGGTCCGCCGCAGCTGCGCGGCGATGCCGAACAGCCCGGCGACCTGCAGCACCGTGAAGACGAGCCGGTGCGGCGACACGATCGTGAACGGCTCGGCGACGAGCGGTGAGCCGAGCCAGAGGTCCGCGACGACCTCGACCCGGCCGGACAGGTAGGCCTGGGCGAGTGGGACGACGAACCAGGACGCCACGACCAGCGCGAGCAGCACCGTCAGGCCCCACTGCAGCAGCAGTGGTCTTCGCTCCGCGGGCTCCACTGACCGCCAGGTGTACGCCGCGACCGCTGCCACGCCGAGCAACGACAGGAAGAGCACCTGCGGCGCCCACGGGACGACCAGCCCGATGAGCACGCCGCTCAGGACCGGGTGCAACGGCGTCGGGCCGTCCCGGGCCGCCCCACGACGAACCGCCGCGAACGTCCCCAGCAGCCAGGGCAGGTACACCGACAGCGACAGGATCTCGTTGCCCTTGCTGGGCTCTGACAGGCAGACGAAGACCGTCGTGGTGATCAGGAAGGCGGCGACGTCACCGACCAGCCGCCGCCACAGCAGGAAGCCCGCGACGACGGCAAAGCTGGTCACGACGACCTGGGCCGGCTGCAGCAGGGTCCAGCCCTCCCGCCCGGTCCACGCCGCGACGCGGCCGATCAGCATGGCGTACAGCGGGGGGTACTCCGGTGCGAGCGAGGGGTCGGCGGCGTCGCCGGGGTGCCAGGTGGTCGAGAAGTGCATGACCAGCGCCGACATCCGGCCGGCGTCCCCGCCGATGACGCCGTACCCGTACGGCGTACCCACCAGTGCCGCGGCGATCGTCGTACCGGCCCACGCGGCATAGGCGCCACAGGCCACGCCGACCAGCCAGGCCGCGTCGACGCGTGCCGCGACGGCGAACACGACCATGCCCACCGGCACGCCGATGGCCAGCGGGAGGACGACCCCGTGGCTGGTCAGCGGGTTCTCGTCCAGACCCCGCACCGTCAGCACGCCGACGAGCAGGCACACCGCCCAGGTGAGGAGGGCGACCCACCCCACGGCACCGCGCCGGAGCCACGCCGCCAGCGCCTCGCGAGTGCGCGCCGCTGATGGCGCGCCGGTCATACGTCCTGGATCTTCAGCAGCACCGCGCCGTTGGTCACCGTCTCCCCGACCTGCGCCGTGAGGCCGCTGACGGTCCCGGACTTGTGGGCGTTGATCGGCTGCTCCATCTTCATGGCCTCGAGCACGATGACCAGCTCGCCGGCCTCGACCTGCTGGCCGTCCTCGACCGCGATCTTGACGATGGTGCCCTGCATGGGTGCGGTGAGAGCGTCACCGCCGGCGCCCGACGCCGCGGCGGCGGACGACGTACGCCGGGGAGCCTTGGCCCGCTGCGCCGACCCGCCGCCACCGACACCCAGCCCGGCCGGCAGGACCACCTCGAGCCGCTTGCCGCCGACCTCCACCACGACCCGCTCGCGTTCGGTGGGCTCGGGCGCCGCGGCGGCCGTCGCCGCGTCGAACGGCGCCACCGTGTTGTCCCACTCCGTCTCGATCCAGCGGGTGTGCACGCGGAACGGCGTGCTGTCGTCGGTCGCGAACGCCTCGTCGGCCACGACCGCCCGGTGGAACGGCAGCACGGTGGGCATTCCCTCGACGACGAACTCGTGCAGGGCCCGTCGCGACCGCTCGAGCGCCTGCGTGCGATCGGCGCCGGTGACGATGAGCTTGGCCAGCATGGAGTCGAAGGCGCCCCCGATGACGTCGCCCGAGACGACGCCCGAGTCCACCCGGACGCCTGGGCCTGACGGCGGGGCGAAGACGGCGACGGTGCCCGGCTGGGGCAGGAAGTTCCGTCCCGCGTCCTCACCGTTGATCCGGAACTCGAACGAGTGCCCGCGGATGGCCGGGTCGTCGTACCCGAGCTCCTCGCCGGCCGCGATCCGCAGCTGCTCCCGCACGAGGTCGAGGCCGGTGACCTCCTCGGAGACCGGGTGCTCCACCTGCAGGCGGGTGTTGACCTCGAGGAAGGAGATGGTGCCGTCCGGCCCGACCAGGAACTCGCAGGTGCCGGCGCCGGTGTAGCCGGCCTCACGCAGGATGGCCTTGGAGGCCGAGTAGAGCTGGGTCACCTGCTCCTCCGACAGGTACGGCGCGGGCGCCTCCTCGACCAGCTTCTGGTGCCGGCGCTGCAGCGAGCAGTCACGGGTGGACACGACCACGACGTTGCCGTGGGTGTCCGCCAGGCACTGGGTCTCGACGTGGCGCGGTTTGTCCAGGTACCGCTCGACGAAGCACTCGCCCCGGCCGAACGCTGCGACGGCCTCGCGGGTCGCGGAGTCGAAGAGCTCCGGGATCTCCTCCAGGGTGCGCGCGACCTTCAGGCCGCGCCCGCCGCCGCCGTACGCCGCCTTGATCGCGACCGGAAGGCCGTGCTCCTCGGCGAACGCGACCACCTCGTCCGCACCGCCGACCGGGTCCGCGGTGCCCGGAACCAGGGGCGCGCCGGCCCGCTCGGCAATGTGCCGCGCCTTGACCTTGTCCCCGAGCGCGTCGATCGCCTCGGGGGAGGGCCCGATCCAGATCAGGCCCGCGTCGAGCACCGCCTGGGCGAATGACGCGTTCTCGGCCAGGAACCCGTAGCCCGGATGGACCGCGTCGGCGCCGCTTCGGGCGGCGACGTCGAGCAGCGCCGACTGCACGAGGTAGGAGTCGGCCGGGGTGCTGCCACCGAGGGCGTACGCCTCGTCGGCGACCGTGACGTGCAGGGCGTCGCGGTCCGGCTCGGCGTACACCGCGACCGAGGCGATGCCGGCGTCCCGGCAGGCGCGCGCGATCCGTACGGCGATCTCGCCGCGGTTCGCGATCAGGACCTTGGAGATGATCCGGTTGCTGCGCCTACCCACGCGTGCTCCTTCGCCTGCTTGGACAACGCAGGGAGCCTAGCGCCGCCACGTAGTCACTGCGTCCCACCGATGGCTCGCGGCCGAATGGGTGACGCCGAGCACGGGCCGTCACCCGATCGGGCTATTCAGCCGGTATGACACGCCGGACGAAGATCACGGAGTGATAACGATGACTAGTCGGACTCTGGCGTCTCCAAACCGTGACCTGTCACGCTCCGAGTCATGTTGACTACAGAACGTGCGGTGATCCGACTGCGCCATCTCGCCGCAGCGGCTGCCGTCGGCGTTCTCGCGTGTGCCGGGCTCGCGGCCGCACCCGCGCAGGCCTCCACCACACCCACCACCAAGACCTGGACCGCCACCACCCACGCACCGATCCTGACGGTTGCACCACTGTCCACGGCACAGCAGTACCAGGCCGACGTGGTGACCGCGACGAACGCGCAACGTCGGGCTCACGGCCTGGCGGCCCTCACGGTCACCAGCTGCCTACAGACGTTGGCCACCAACTGGGCCAGCCACCTGGCCGCCACGGGCACCTTCACGCACCAGTCCCTGGGCCCGTTCCTGACCAGGTGCAGCGCCTCCTCGGCCGGCGAGAACATCGCGATGGGCAATGTGACCGCGGCCAACGTCGTGACGATGTGGATGAACTCGCCCGAGCACAGGGCCAACCTGCTCAGCTCCTCGTTCAGGCACGTCGCGGTGGGCGCGGTGCGCGCGGGCGGCGTCTGGTACGTCGTCCAGGACTTCTCCGGCTGAGCCGGACTCGGCGCGCTCACGCCCTGACCCGAACGAGCCCCGGTCCGACATCGCGTCGGCCGGGGCCTAGTTCTTTGGTGTCAGGGCTCGTCCACCGACATCCCAGCCCCGGTGGCGCGTGTGACCTATGGGAGAGATGCCGGTTCGTTACCGTTGCCGCACGAAGTGGTGCGTATATCGCACCGGGTCCGGTCTGCGCGCGTCTTTGAGGGACTGTCAGCCCTGGTTTTGATCACGAAACGATAACGATGACGCTCCGAGGTCTTCCGCATGCGCTTAGTTACTGCCACCTTCGTTGACGTGCTGATCTCCCGCCGTCCCTCCACGGCTGCCCTCCTGTCCTTCGCCCGCCCGCTGCGCCGCTCGGTGGTCGCCTTCGTGGCCTGCGCCGCCCTGGCCCTCACGATGGTGCTGACGACCGTCCTGGTGCTGCCGGCCGGGCACGCTCGCGCGACCACCACCACGATGGTCAGCTCGACGACGTACCGCGCCCAGCTGCTGGCCGGGGTGAACGCCGAGCGCACCAAGCGCGGACTGCCCGCCCTGCGGCTGAGCAGCTGCCTGAACGACACCTACGCCCAGCCCTGGGCGATCTATCTGGCCATCCACCACACGCTGGTGCACCAGTCGATGAGCAAGATGCTCACCGGCTGCCACGCATCCGTCGCGGCCGAGGACATCGGCGCCGGCGCCGTCAGCGCGGCCAGCATGGTCAAGCTGTGGATGGGATCGGCGTCGCACCGCGCCAACATCCTCAGCACGCATCTGCGGTACATCGGCGTCGGTGCGGCCCACTCGGGCTCGACGGTCTGGTACTCGGTCCTCGACTTCAGCGGCTGAGCGTCCGGCGACAACGTGCACTGAGCGGCTGAGCCTTGGGGCTCAGCCGCTCAGTCGTTCCAGGTCCTCGCGGCAGCGGCGCTCGAGGTCGTCCAGCTCCTCGAGGGCGGCCAGCACGTCGCGGCGGCGCTGCTCCAGGTCGGCCCGGCGGTCCTCGATCTGGCCCAGCAGGTAGTGCAGCTGGCCGATCTCGCCCGGCTGCTCGTCGTACATGTCGATGATCCGGGTGATCTCCTCCAGCGAGAAGCCCAGCCGCTTGCCGCGCAGGACCAAGCCGAGCCGGACCCGGTCGCGCGGGTGGTAGACGCGGCGCGTGCCGCGTCGCTCGGGAGTGATCAGGCCGCGGTCCTCGTAGAACCGGACCGTGCGGTGGGTGACGCCGTACTCCTCGGCCACCTGGGCGATGGTCAGCTCGCCGGAGTCCCTTGCCACAGGCGGCATCGTGCTTTACGTTGACGTAAACGTCAAGCACGAGCACGCACACGCTGGGAAGGCACCATGGCGTTCGAGCTGAGCAAGGACCACGAGGACTTCCGGGCCGTCGTCCGGGAGTTCGCCCAGGACCACGTCGCGCCGCATGCGGCGCAGTGGGACCGCGAGCACCGCTTCCCGGTCGAGCTCGTCCCGCGGATGGGTCAGCTCGGCCTGTTCGGCCTCGTGGTGCCCGAGCAGTACGGCGGAAGCCTGGAGAGCGCGGCCGGCTCGGGTGGTGACGGCGGCGCCTTCACGTCCCTGTGTGTGGCGATCGAGGAGCTCGGCCGGGTCGACCAGAGCGTCGGCATCACCCTGTCGGCGGGGGTGGGCCTCGGCATCAACCCGATCCTGTCCTACGGCACCGCGGAGCAGAAGCAGCGCTGGCTGCCCGACCTGGTCGCCGGCCGCGCCCTCGCGGCGTTCGGGCTGACCGAGCCCGACGGTGGCTCGGACGCGGGAGCGACCCGGACCCGGGCCCGGCTCGAGGGTTCGGGCGCCGACGCCGAGTGGGTCGTCGACGGCGCCAAGGCGTTCATCACCAACTCCGGCACGGACATCACGTCGGTCGTCACCGTGACGGCCCGCACCGGCGAGAGCGCCGACGGCCGGCCGGAGATCAGCGCGATCCTGGTCCCCAACGGCACCGCTGGGTTCACGGTCGAGCCGGCTTACGACAAGCTCGGCTGGCACGCCTCGGACACCCACGGCCTGTCCTTCGCCGGGTGCCGGGTGCCGGAGGGGAACCTGCTCGGGCGTCGGGGCGACGGTTTCCGGCAGTTCCTGAAGACGCTGGACGACGGCCGGATCGCCATCTCGGCGCTCGCCGTCGGGCTGGCCCAGGCCTGTCTGGAGATGTCGGCCGACTACGCCAGGACCCGGCTTGCCTTCGGCCGGGCGATCGGGTCGAACCAGGGCATCGCGTTCCAGGTGTCCGACCTGGCGGTGGCCGTCGAGGCGGCACGGCTGCTGACCTACAAGGCGGCCTGGCTGCGCGACGAGCACTCGGCCGGACGCCGAGGCCTGGGCGAGGTCAAGGCGGCCGCCGCGATCGCGAAGCTGCACGCCAGCGAGGCTGCTGTCACTGCGACCCGGGTCGCCACGCAGATCTTCGGCGGCAACGGCTTCATGGAGGAGTACCCGGTGGCGCGCTTCTACCGCGACGCCAAGATCCTGGAGATCGGCGAGGGCACCAGCGAGGTGCAGCGCATGGTCATCGCCCGCGGTCTCGGGCTGCTTCAGTGACGGAGACCTCCGACCTGCGGAACGCGGGCGCCGACAGCACCGACCCGCGGAACGCGGGCGCCGACGGCACCGACCCTCGGGTCGCTGACGTGCGCGCGCGGCTCCGCGCGGCGTACGACGCCACGGCCGGGCCCACCGACGCGGGCTCCGCGCGGCTGGCCAAGGCCAACAAGATGTATGTGCGAGAGCGCATCTCGCTGCTCGTCGACGCCGGGACCTTCGTCGAGGATGGACGGTACGCGAACGCGTTAGCCACCGGCCTGCCGGCCGACGGCGTGGTGACAGGGCGCGGCCTGGTCGACGGACGGCCGGTCGTCGTGGTCGCGAACGACCCGACGGTCAAGGCCGGGTCGTGGGGGGCCCGCACAGTGGAGAAGATCGTCCGCGCGACCGAGACGGCGCTGCGCGAGGAGCTGCCCGTCTTCTGGCTCATCGACTCGGCGGGCGCTCGGATCACCGACCAGGTCGACCTCTTCCCCGGGCGCCGGGGTGCCGGCCGGATCTTCCACAACCAGGTGGCGCTGTCCGGCAAGGTGCCGCAGATCTGTTGCCTGTTCGGGCCGTCCGCGGCCGGCGGTGCCTATATCCCGGCGTTCACCGACGTCGTGATCATGGTCGAGCGGAACGCCTCGATGTACCTCGGCTCGCCCCGCATGGCCGAAATGGTTGTCGGAGAGAAAGTGTCTCTCGAGGAGATGGGTGGTGCCCGCATGCACTGCACCGTCTCCGGATGCGGAGACCTGCTCGCGGTGGACGACGCGGATGCCATCGAGCAGGCCCGGCTGGTCTTCTCTTACCTGCCGACCTGTTGGCGCGAGCAGCCCCCGTCGTACCCGGGGGAGCCGCCGGCGCGCGAGCTGGACGCGAGCGTCGTACCCGAGGTCGAGAGCCAGCCGTTCGACGTCCACGAGGTGATCGACGGCCTGGTCGACGAGGCGTCGTTCTTCGAGATCAAGCCGCTGTTCGCGGCCGAGCTCGTCACCGGGCTGGCCCGGCTCGACGGCGAGGTGGTCGGCGTCGTCGCCAACAACTCGGCCGTGAGGGGCGGCGTCCTGTTCTCGGACAGCGCCGACAAGGCGGCCCGGTTCATCTGGTGGTGCGACGCGTTCAACATCCCGCTGCTCTACCTGGCCGACGTGCCGGGCTTCATGATCGGGTCAGAGGTCGAGCGGGGCGGCATCATCCGGCACGGCGCCAAGATGATCACGGCCGTGTCCGAGGCCACCGTGCCGCAGGTCTCGGTCATCGTCCGCAAGGCGTACGGCGCGGGGCTGTACGCCATGGCCGGGCCGGGTTTCGGGCCGGACGCCTGTCTGGCGCTGCCCACCGCGCGGATCGCGGTCATGGGGCCTGAGGCCGCGGTGAACGCGGTGTACGCCAACAAGATCGAGGCCATCGCCGATGCGGGCGAACGGGCGGCGTACGTCGACGAGCGACGCCGCGAGTACGAGGAGGACGTGGACCTCGAGCGCCTGGCGTCCGACCTCGTCCTGGACGGCATCGTCGAGCCCGAGGCGCTGCGGGCGGAGCTGATCCTGCGCCTGCGCTACTCGGTGGCCCGCGAGCGGCGGTTCAGCGACCGCAGGCACGGCGTCCCGCCGGTCTAGCCGGCCTGGCTCCGAGAGGTCAACCCGCATGCGCAGGCAGGATGACGCCATGAGCGGAGCCATCCACGACCTGGATGGCTTCGAGGTGGTCCGCGGTGGCGCTGCGCCCGAGGAGCTGGCGGCCGTGCTCGCCGTCATCGCAGCGCGAGCGGAGCAGGCTGAGCGGCCCGTGGCCGGGTACGCCGCCTGGCGCGCCCGGCGTCTGGCCACCATCCGGCGTTCGTGTTCGCCGGCTTGGCTGAACGCTCAGCGTCACCCGTGACGCTCACGGTTCAGCTAAGCGACCGCCGCTGTGGTGAGACAACGGAGCCGTTGCCGAAATCCCGCCAGAGGCTGGGCCACGTGACGCCGACGTCGGCGAGCAGCCGGCGCAGGAGGGGCAGGCTGAGTCCCACGACGGTGTGCGGGTCGCCGTCGACCCCCTCCACGAACGGACCGCCCAGGCCGTCGATCGTGAACGCGCCGGCCACGTGCAACGGCTCACCCGTCGCCACGTAGGCCCGGATCTCCTCGTCCGTGACGTCGGCGAAGCGGACGAGCGCCGAGGCGACGGCGCCGATCGTGGCCCCCGAGCCCGCACCGGCGCTCGCGCGCGCATCCACCAGCCAGTGACCGGTGTGCAGGACGCCCTCCCGGCCGCGCATCCGCTGCCACCGGGCGGTCGCCTCCTCTGGACCGGTCGGCTTGCCGTGCACCTCGCCGTCGAGCTCGAGCACGGAGTCGCAGCCGAGGACGAGGGCGTCGTCCACGCGTGCCGCGACGATCTCGGCCTTGGCGCGGGCGAGCACCAGCGCGACGTCCTCGGCCGAGAGCGCTGCTCCGGCCCGCGCGGCGTACTCGTCCACGACTGCCGGCTCGTCGACGTCCGCGACCAGGACGTGGGGCTCGATGCCGGCCTGGCGCAGTGTCGTCAGCCGGGCCGGCGACGCCGAGGCCAGCACGAAGGCGCTCACCGGGTCAGCTGAGGACGGCCCGGCGCAGGACGTCCAGCGGCACCGACCCGACGTCGAGAGCGGCCCGGTGGAACTCCTTGAGGTCGAAGTCGGGCCCGGCCGCCGCCTTGGCCGCGTCCCGTAGCTCCAGCCACAGACGCTCGCCGAGCTTGTACGACGGGGCCTGGGCCGGCCACCCCAGGTAGCGGTCCAGCTCGAAGCGCAGGAAGCCCTCGGCCATCGCCGAGTGCGAGCACAGGAACGCCCAGGCCTTGTCGTAGTCCCAGTCGCCGCCGCCGACCTCGGCCGGCGCAGGCAGCCCGAGGTGGACACCGATGTCCAGGACCACGCGCGCGGCGCGTAGGGACTGGCCGTCGAGCATGCCGAGCCGGGATCCGGCGTCGGCCAGGTAGCCGAGGTCCTCCATCAGCCGCTCGGCGTACAGCGCCCAGCCCTCGCCGTGCCCGGAGATCCAGCAGTCGAGCCGGCGCCAGCGGTTGAGCAGGGCGCGGTTGTAGACCGCCTGGCCGACCTGGAGGTGATGACCGGGCACGCCCTCGTGGTACACCGTCGTGAGCTCGCGCCAGGTCGTGAACTGGTGCACATCCTTGGGGACCGACCACCACATCCGGCCCGGCCGGGAGAAGTCGTCGCTGGGCGAGGTGTAGTAGATGCCGCCCTCAGTCGTGGGGGCGATGCAGCACTCGATCGTCCGCAGGGGCTCGGGGATGTCGAAATGCCGGTTGTTGAGCTTGCTGACCGCCTCGTCGGCGCGCTCCTGCATCCAGGCCTGGAGCTCGTCCTTGCTGTTGAGGATGTTCGCGGGATCGGTGTCGAGCACGTCCATGGCTTCGGGAACGGTTGCACCAGAACGGATCTGGTCGGCCAGCCGGTTCATCTCGTCAGTGATCCGGGCCAGCTCCTCCTGGCCCCATGCGTACGCCTCGTCGAAGTCCACGGTCGCCCCGACGAACGCGCGAGACAGCAGTGCGTACCTCTCCCGTCCGCAGCCGTCCGCCTCGGGTGCGTGCGGCAGGATCCGCTCCTGCAGGAACGCCGCGAGGTCGGTGTACGCCGCGGCAGCGGTGCGGGTGGCCCCCGCCACCTCTCGCGCGAGGTCCTCAGGCACACCGTCGGCGTTGGCGGCCTTGGCGGCGAACGCCGCGAAGAAGCCGTCGTCCGCGGTGAAGCTGCCGCACTGGGTGACGACCCCCTCGACCTGGCGGCGCGGCGAGACGTCGTCCCGGTCCACGGCCCTGAGCAGCGAGGTGCGGTAGCCCTCCAGCGCTGCCGGCACCGCCCGCAGCCGCTGCGCGATGGTCGACCAGTCCTCGGCCGTGACAGTGGGCATCAGGTCGAAGATCGCGCGCGTCTCCTGAGCCGGGGAGGCGATCACGTTGAGGTCCGACTCCTCCCAGCCCGCCTCGCTGATCTCCACCGCGACGCCGAGCCGGTCCCGCATCGCGTCGACCGTCACTCGGTCGATCGCGTCCACGGCCTGGGCCCGGTCGAGCTCGGCGAGGGTCCGGCGATCCAGCTCCAGCCGGGCGGCGATGCCCTCGGGGGAGTAGTCGGTCAGCTTGTCGTCGTATCCCGGCGCGCCGATCCGGGTCGCCTTGCCCGGGTTGAGCGCGAGGGAGGCGTCCAGGTACGCGTCGGCGACCCGGTCGACGTCGGTCGGCGGCCGCCCGGCTTGTGGCTGGACGGCAGAAGGCTGGTCAGGGGCATCAGGCACCCGCCGACCCTAACGCCAGCAACGGGTCCGGCCGGGCCTAAGAGGGCAGGCCGGACGCGCGCCAGGCGCCGGGGCCGGGGCGGTGCGCGGGGCGAACCCTGGCCCTGGGGTCGCCCCAGCGTCCGCGGGGTGGCCGGCCCGAGCCAGGGGCCGGCCCGGCCGCCGCGGACGCGCCGGCCCGGGCCGAGAGCACCGCGACGAGGGCGGCGAGCTCCTCCGGCAGTGCGTCACCCCGGACCAGGCGCAGGGCGGCGCCCGGCTCCGCCTGGCCGTTCGTCGGCGGAGACTGGCTCACAGCGGGATGTTCCCGTGCTTCTTGGGCGGCAGGGTCTCCCGCTTGTTGCGCAGCATGCGCAGGGCGCGGGCGACGTACGCGCGGGTGTACGACGGCGGGATGACCGAGTCGACGTAGCCGCGCTCGGCGGCGATGTAGGGGTTGGCCAGCGTGTCCTCGTACTCGGTGATGAACCCCTGGCGCAGGGGCTCGACGTCGGCGCCGGAGTCCCGCGCCTTCTTGAGCTCGCCGCGGTACAGGATGTTGACCGCCCCCTGGGCGCCCATGACCGCGATCTGTGCCGTCGGCCAGGCCAGGTTGACGTCGGCCCCGAGGTGCTTGGAGCCCATGACGTCGTACGCGCCGCCGTACGCCTTGCGCGTGATGACGGTGACGAGCGGCACCGTCGCCTCGGCGTAGGCGTAGATGAGCTTCGCGCCCCGCCGGATGATGCCGTTCCATTCCTGGTCCGTGCCGGGCAGGAACCCGGGCACGTCGACGAACGTCATCACGGGCACGTTGAAGGCGTCACAGGTCCGCACGAAGCGCGCGGCCTTCTCGCTCGCGTCGATGTCGAGCGTCCCGGCGAACTGCATCGGCTGGTTGGCCACGATGCCGACGCTGTGCCCGTCGATGCGGGCGAAGCCGACGAGGATGTTCGGCGCGAACAGCGCCTGCACCTCGAGGAACTCCTCGTCGTCGACGACGTGCTTGATGACGGTGTGCATGTCGTACGGCTGGTTGGAGGAGTCCGGGACCAGGGTGTCCAGCTCACGGTCGTAGTCGGTGATCTCGATCGGACCGGACACCAGGCCGTCGCCGTCGTCGTAGGCGGGCGGCTCGTCGAGGTTGTTGCTGGGCAGGTAGGAGAGCAGGCCCTTCACGTACTCGATCGCGTCCGCCTCGTCGGCCCCCAGGTAGTGCGCGTTGCCGCTCTTGGTGTTGTGCGTGCGCGCGCCGCCGAGATCCTCGAAGCTGACCTCCTCGCCGGTGACGGTCTTGATGACGTCCGGGCCGGTGATGAACATGTGCGACGTCAGGTCGACCATCACGGTGAAGTCGGTCAGCGCCGGCGAGTACACGTGTCCTCCCGCTGCGGCGCCCATGATCAGCGAGATCTGCGGTACGACGCCGGACGCCTGCACGTTGCGGTGGAAGATCTCGCCGTACAGGCCGAGGCTGACCACGCCCTCCTGGATGCGCGCGCCGCCACCTTCGTTGATGCCGATGACCGGGCAGCCGGTCTTCATCGCCAGGTCGAGGACCTTGACGATCTTCTCGCCGTACACCTCGCCGAGGCTGCCGCCGAACACCGTGACGTCCTGGCTGAAGATGCAGACCGGCCGGCCGTCGACCGTCCCGTAGCCGGTGATGACGCCGTCGCCGTACGGGCGCCGCTTGTCCTGGCCGAAGTTGGTGGAGCGGTGCCGGGCCAGCTCGTCGGTCTCGATGAACGAGCCCTCGTCGAGCAGCATCTCGATCCGCTCGCGTGCGGTCTGCTTGCCCTTCGCGTGCTGCTTCTCCACGGCGCGGGCCGATCCGGCGTGCACGGCTTCGTCGTTGCGCCGGTGCAGGTCGGCCAGCTTGCCGGCGGCCGTGTGGATATCGATCGGGTCGACCTCCACGTCCTCCACGTCGACGTCGACGGTGACCTCTGGGGTCGTCGCGGGTGCGGTCTGCTCTGGCTGCACGGCCCGCAGCCTAGACCTGACCGGCGCCTAGCCTGGGGGTGTGGCGGAGGGCAGCGATTGGACCGACCTAAGCCGGCCGCCACTGGTCGCCGGCGGCGCGAACCGCGCGATCACCGGCAGCGCGCTCTGGCGTGAGGTCACGGTCGTCGCCGGGACCGGCTCGACCAACGAGGACCTGGCCGCCCGGGCGGTCGAAGGCGACCTGGCCGAGGGCGTCGCTCTCGCGGCCGACCACCAGGTCGCCGGACGCGGGCGGCTGGGCCGGACCTGGACCGCCCCGCCGCGCACTGCGCTCGCGGTGTCGGTGCTGCTCGCCCCGCGAGACGTGGACTCCGCGCGCCGGTCCTGGCTGCCGCTGCTCACCGGCCTCGCCGTCCTGGACGTGCTGCAGTCGGTGGCGGGGCTCCCGGCGCGGCTGAAGTGGCCCAACGACGTCCTGGTCGACGAACGCAAGGTCGCCGGCATCCTGGCCGAGCTCGTGGCGCAGCCCTCCGGAGCCGCAGTGGTCGTGGGGCTCGGGCTCAACGTGACCCTCGACGAGGACGAGCTGCCCGTGCCGACGGCCACCTCGCTGCGCCTGGCCGGAGCCGCGACGACCGACCGGCAGGTGTTGCTCCATGCCTACCTGCGGGCCCTCGAGCACCGCTATGCCCGCTGGCGCGCGGCGGCGGGTGACCCGCGGGCGAGCGGCATCGGTGCGGCGTACCGCGAGGCGTGTACGACGCTCGGCCGGGAGGTCGTCGTCCAGCTGCCGGCGGGCGCGGATCTGACCGGTACGGCGGAAGGCGTCGACGACGAGGGCCGGCTGCTGGTCCGCGACCACGAGGGCCACTCCCATGCGCTCGCCGCGGGGGACGTCCGGCACGTGCGCTGAGGGCCCCCGGATCGTCGCCGAGCCGGCGCCGACACGGCATGATCTGCGCCATGGGCTACCCCAAGCGGCTCCTGGCGAACGACGAGACGATCGACACCCAGCTGCGCACGCACTGGAAGTCGCTGGTCGGGCCGGTCATCGCGTTGCTGGTCGTCGTGCCGCTCACGACCTTCCTCATGGCGCGTATCCCGGACGGCGACCGGCAGACCGCCATCCGTGTGGTCGTCCTCGTCATCGGGGTCGTCGCGCTGGCCTGGCTCAGCGTGCTGCCGTTCCTGCGCTGGTGGACGACCGTCTACGTCCTGACCACGCACCGGCTGATCCTGCGTCAAGGGATCATCGCGCGCAGCGGCCGTGACATCCCGCTGGCCCGGATCAACGACGTGTCGTTCTCGCACACCGCGATCGAGCGCGTGCTCGGGTGCGGCACGCTGGTCGTCGAGTCGGCCGGCGAGCGCGGCCAGGTGACCTTGACCGACATCCCGCACGTCGAGCAGATCCAGCGCCGGCTCTACGAGCTGGTGGAGGCCGACGCCGAGGGCAACAACCGTCGGGACGACGGCACGGGCAGCTCGGGCGGCCCGCAACCGGCTCGGACGTGACCGGAGGCGCACCCGGCGACCCGGCCCAAGAGGTCGAGCTCGCGCTGCTCGGCGAGCCGCGACGGTTCCGGCGGCGCGAGGTCAGCGCGTCGGCCGGGGTCTCGCTGCTCTCGGCCCGCAGGTTCTGGCGCGCGCTGGGCTTCGCGAACGTGGGTGACGACTACGCCGCGTTCTCCGACGCCGACCTGGCTGCGCTGCGCCAGGCCGTCGGCCTGGTCCGGGACGGTCTGGTCGACGAGCCGACGGCGCTGGCGCTCGCCCGGGCGATCGGCCGCTCGACCGACCGGCTCGCCTCCTGGCAGGTGCAGCTGCTCGCCGAGTCGGTCGCCGCCGACCGGGCGGCCGACCCGCAGTCCGCGCCGGACGCCCGGCACGCGGCCCAGGTCGCCCGGGCCGTCGTGGACCTGTCCGACCGGCTGGAGCCGCTCGTCGCCTACGCCTGGCGCCGTCATCTGGCCGCCGCAGTCGCCCGGCTGATGGCCGATGCCGCACCGGTGCTCGACCAGCCGGGCGGCGTCCGCACCGTCGGGTTCGCCGACCTGGTGGCGTTCACGCGGCTGGTGCGCCGGCTCTCCGAGCGTGAGCTCGCGGCGCTGGTGCAGCGGTTCGAGGCGCTGGCCTCGGACATCGTCGCGGCGCACGGCGGGCGGGTGGTCAAGACCGTCGGTGACGAGGTCCTGTTCGCGGCCGCTGCCCCGGCGGCCGCGGCGGCGATCGCGCTGGACATCGCCGATGCGATGGCGGAGGACGACCTGCTGCCCGAGGTCCGCTCCGGTCTGTCGACCGGCCCGGTCGTCATGCGGCTCGGTGACGTGTTCGGTACGACGGTCAACCGGGCCAGCCGCCTCACCGGCATGGCGCACCCCGGAGCGGTCCTGGTCGACGACGCCACGGCGGCCGCCCTGGCCAGCGTCTCGGGCTTCGACCTGGACGTCATGCGCCGGCGTCCGTTGCGCGGCCTCGGCCTGGTCCGGCCGTGGCGGCTGCGCCGAGCCGGCCGAGGCCGGTCTATGCCCGACGAGACCGGCCCAGGCCGGTCTGTGCCCGACGAGACCGGCTCAGGCCGGTCTATGGTGCCGAGCGATGAGTGAGCACCCGGCGTACGTCCGGCTGGAGCGGCCGGCCGACTACGTCGCCGAGATCGTCCTGGACCGCCCCGATGCGCTGAACGCGGTGTCCACCGAGCTGGCCCAGCAGCTGCGCGCGGCCTGTGTGACCGCGGCGTCCGACCCCGGGGTGCGCGCGGTCGTCCTGTCCAGCGCGGTCGCCAAGGCGTTCTGCGTCGGAGCGGACCTGAAGGAGCGCAACCGGCTGACCGACGACGAGCTGCGCGCGCAGCGGCCGGTGGCTCGCGCGGCGTACCGGTCGGTCCTCGACCTGCCAGTGCCGGCCGTCGCGGCCGTCCACGGCTTCGCGCTGGGCGGCGGGTTCGAGCTGGCCCTGTCCTGTGACCTGCTGGTCGCGGACCCGACCACGGTGCTGGGCCTGCCCGAGGTCAGCGTGGGTGTCGTCCCTGGCGGTGGTGGCACGCAGCTGCTGGCCCGCCGGATCGGCTGGTCGCGTGCCGCCGACCTCGTCTTCACCGCTCGGCGCCTCGACGCGGCGGCGGCGGCGGCCCTGGGGCTGGTCGACCGGGCGGCCGAGGCGGGGCAGGACCGGGCCGTCGCGATCGACCTGGCCGTGGCCATCGCCGCCAACTCACCGGTCGGGGTCCGCAATGCGAAACGGGCGATGAGGGAAGGGCTGGACCAGCCGCTGGCCGTCGGGCTGGACATCGAGGACGCGCGCTGGGCCGACACGGCGTTCTCCGCGGACCGCGCCGAGGGGGTCCGCGCGTTCACCGAGAAGCGTCGCCCCCGCTGGCCGGGATAGCTCTCCGCCGGATGGTCCTCGGCCGAAGAGTAAAGAAATCCCGGTCCGCGTGTTTACCATTCGCGATATGACACGGGTGCTGCTGGTCGAGGACGACTCCGCAATCGCCGACCCGCTGGCCCGCGCACTCAAGCGTGAGGGCTACGAGGTGGACGTGTACGGCGACGGGCCCTCGGCCCTGGCCGGTGCGGACGACGGCGCCGACCTCGTGGTGCTGGACCTCGGCCTGCCGGGCATGGACGGGCTCGAGGTCTGCCGCCAGATGCGGGCCATGGGCAGCGATGTGCCGGTGCTCGTCCTGACCGCCCGGGCCGACGAGGTCGACACCGTGGTCGGTCTGGACGCGGGCGCCGACGACTACGTGACCAAGCCGTTCCGGCTGGCCGAGCTGCTCGCCCGGGTGCGGGCGCTGCTGCGCCGCGGGGGCAGCGAGGGGGAGCGCGCACCCGCCGTACGGATCGACCAGCAGGGCCGGCGGGCGTTCCTCGACGATCGCGAGCTGCAGCTCACGGCGAAGGAGTTCGACGTCCTGCGGGTGCTCGTCCGCGAGGCCGGCCGGGTCGTGCCGCGTGAGCAGCTGCTCCGGGAGGTCTGGGCCCAGCGCTGGCTCGGCTCGACCAAGACCCTCGACATGCACATCTCCTGGTTGCGCCGCAAGCTCGGTGACGACGTCGCCAACCCGCGGTACATCAAGACCGTCCGCGGCGTCGGCTTCCGGTTCGAGCGCGGCGACTGAGCCTCAGCCGCTGTGCGACGCCGGCTCGTCCTGTCCACGCTGACGGCTGTGCTGCTGGCGGTGTTCCTGCTCGGCGTACCGCTCGCCATCGCCGGTGACCTGCTGCTCGCGGACCAGAGCCGGCACGACGTGCAGACGCGCGCCCGGTCGATGGCCCTCAGCGTCGACCACCAGATCGCCCAGCACGAGGAGATCGACCAGGCCAGCCTGACCGCGGCGCTCGGCGGTTCCCTGCGCGGGCACCGGCTGGGCGCGACCGTGCGCACGCCGGCGGGCAACTTCCGGGTCGGTTCGATCCCGCGGGGACCGTCGTACGTCGGTGAGGCGGCGACCGCCGCGGGGGTGATCGTGCGGGTGTACGTCGCGCGAGACGACGTGTACCTCGACATGCTGCGGGCGGGCGGTGTCGTGTTCGGCATCTCAGTGGTGGCCGCGGGCGCGGCGGTCGCGCTCGGCCTCGTGCAGGCTCGCCGCCTGTCCCGCCCCCTGGTCCAGCTGGCCGGCAACGCCGAGCGCCTCGGCTCCGGAGAGTCCCGGCTGGTCCCGATCAAGAGCGGGGTGGCCGAGGTGGACCAGGTCGAGGAGGTGCTCGAGCGCAGTGCGCGGCGGCTGGCGGCCACCTTGGCGGCCGAACGGGAGTTCACGTCCGACGCGTCCCACCAGCTGCGCACCCCGCTGACCGCGCTCTCCATGCGCCTCGAAGAGATCTCGGCGGCCGAGAACGTCGCGACGGCTCAGGAGGAGGCGCGGATCGCGCTGGTCCAGGTCGAACGGCTCACCGAGGTGGTCCAGGACCTGCTGGCCCGGTCCCGGAGGGCGCACGAGGACTCCCGGCAGCCGATCGCGCTCGACTCCGTGGTGCACCAGCAACGACAGGAGTGGACGGTGACGTTCGAGTCGACCGGACGCGCGCTGGTGCTCGAGGGTGAGCGCGGCCTGCAGGTGCTGGCGACGGAGGGCGCGCTCGCCCAGGTGCTCGCCACGCTGCTCGACAACAGCTTGGTGCACGGCGCGGGGACGGTGTGCATCGCGACCCGCAGCGCCGGGGGATCGGTCGTCATCGAGGTCAGCGACGAGGGGCCGGGCGTGCCGCCCGAGCTCGGTCAGCGGATCTTCGCGCGCAGCGTCAGCAGCGCCGGGGGCACCGGGCTGGGGCTGGCGCTCGCGCGCGACCTGGCGACGGCGGACGGCGGGCGGCTGGAGCTGCTGCACAACACCCCGCCCGTGTTCGCCGTGTTCCTCAGCGCGGCGCGTCCGGCTGAGTGAGCGGTGGTACGGCCGGGCTGGGCTCGCGCTCGCCGATCTCGCCGGAGAAGACGAGTGTGCGATAGGCCCAGAACCGGAACAGCGTGCCCAACGCCGTACCGATGATCGTGCCGGCCAGGTTGTCCGCGACGGGGGACTCGAGACCGAGGACGTAGCGGGAGAAGCCCAGGCACGCGACCGCGATCAGCACGCCCACGCCGTTGACGACGACGAAGAGCGCCAGCTCGTGGTGGGCCTGCGGCCGGCGCCGATGGCGGAAGGTCCAGTACCGGTTGCCCAGCCAGGCGACGATGATCGACGCCCCGGCCGAGATGATCTTGGCGGTGAGCGGGCGGTGGTGCAGGGGGCCGTGCCCGCCGCCGTACACCAGGAGGTTGAAGCCGCCGGCGTCGATGACGAAGGCGACCGCACCGACCACGCCGAACTTCAGCATCTCGCGGTAGAGCACATCGATCGCGTTGCGCAGGCGAGCGATCGACCCCCGAGGTGCAGTCACGAACATCGAGCCTAACTCGGCGCGGATAGGCTCATCCGTCGTGACCTTCCCGAGGGTCGGCGTGGTCGGCGGCGGCCAGCTCGCTCGCATGCTGGCGGCCCCGGCCGTCGCGCTCGGCGTCCGCCTGCGGGTGCTGGCCGAGGCGCCGGACGCGAGCGCCGCGCAGGTCGTGCCGGACGCTCCCGTGGGGGCGGCGTCGGACCTGGCGGCGCTGGAGGCGTTCGCGGCCGGGTGTGACGTGGTGACCTTCGACCATGAGCACGTGCCCCAGCCGGTGCTGGCATCCCTGGCCGCCTCGGGGGTCGTCCTGAGGCCCGGGCCGGAGGCGCTGCGCTTCGCGCAGGACAAGGCGGCGATGCGGTGCCGGCTGGCCGAGGCGGGGGTCCCGTGCCCGCGTTGGGCGCTCGTGTCGGACGCGGCCGGGCTCGCGGCGTTCGCCGAGGAGGCGGGCTGGCCGGTGGTGCTCAAGACGCCGACCGGGGGGTACGACGGCAGGGGCGTCCTGGTCGTGTCGTCGGTGTCGGAGGCGTCCGGCTGGCTCGACCGCGCGGCCTCGTCCGGGGCCGTGTTGCTGGCCGAGGAGCGGGTGCCGTTCGTCCGTGAGCTGGCGGTGCTCGTGGCCCGCAGCCCGATGGGGCAGGCAGCGGTCTGGCCGGTCGTCGAAACGGTCCAGACGGACGGGATCTGCACCGAGGTCCTCGCTCCTGCGCCCGGCCTCGGTCCTGATCTGGCCGCCCGGGCCAGCGCGACAGCGCTCAAGATCGCCGGGGACCTCGACGTCACCGGTGTTCTGGCCGTGGAGATGTTCGAGGTCCGTGGCGCCGACGGCCGGGCCGACTACCTGGTCAACGAGCTGGCCATGCGGCCGCACAACTCGGGCCACTGGACCATCGAGGGGTCGGTGACCAGCCAGTTCGAGCAGCACCTGCGCGCCGTCCTGGACCTGCCGCTGGGCTCGACGGCACCGTTGGCGCGCTGGTCGGTCATGGCCAACGTGCTCGGCGGCTCGCATCCGGACCTCTTCCCGGCGTACCTGCACGTGATGGCCCGCGACCCGGAGGCCAAGGTCCACGTCTACGGCAAGCAGGTCCGGCCCGGGCGCAAGGTCGGGCACGTCACCGTGAGCGGCGAGGACCTCGACGACGTCCGGGCCCGGGCCCGGCACGCGGCCGGCTATATCAGCGGAACGATCCTGGAGTGAGGCGACATGAGTGACCCTGAGCCGCTCGTCGGCGTGGTGATGGGCAGCGACTCGGACTGGCTGGTGATGCAGGACGCGGTCACCGCACTCGAGGAGTTCGACGTCGCGTGCGAGGTGGACGTCGTGTCGGCGCACCGCATGCCCCGCGACATGCTCGAGTACGGCGCCGGCGCTGCGGACCGCGGTCTGCGGGTGCTCGTGGCAGGCGCCGGGGGCGCGGCGCACCTGCCGGGGATGCTCGCCTCGGTCACCCCGCTGCCGGTCATCGGAGTGCCGGTGCCGTTGGCCCACCTGGACGGCATGGACTCGCTGCTGTCGATCGTGCAGATGCCGGCCGGCGTGCCCGTCGCCACGGTGTCCGTCGGCGGCGCCCGTAACGCCGGGCTGCTCGCCGTCCGGATTTTGGCTGCGGGGTCGGGACCGGCCGCCTCGGCTCTTCGTCAGCGGATGACCGACTTCCAGGCCGACCTGCGGGGCACGGCCCAGGAGAAGGGTGCCCGTTTGCGCGCGCAACGGTCCGGCCGAGTCGGCTTCGGCGGCTGACCACCCTCCTGGTGAGGGCTGCTCAGCGGCTGGGCGGTGCCGCGGCTCAGCCGGTGCGGATGCCGAGGCGGGGCGCCTCGATGGCCGGGCAGGCGTCCATCACCACGTCGAGGCCGGCGGCGCGAGCCCGGTCGGCGGCGTCTTCGTCGACGACGCCGAGCTGCATCCAGATCGCGCCGATCCCGAGGCGTTCGCGCTCCGCGATGGCGTCGTCCACCACGCCGCCGACGCGCGAGGAGTTCACGAAGCAGTCCACGACGTCGACCCGCGCCCCGTCGGGCAGGTCGGCCAGCCGCGCGTACCCCCGCGCGCCGTGGACCTCCTCGGCCCGGGGATGGATCGGCACGACCTGCATTCCCAGACGCTGCAGCAGCGCAGCGATCGAGTAGGCGTCCCGGGACCGGTCCCGGGACAGGCCGGCCACCGCCCACACGCCCGGCGTGCTCAGCAGCCGCTCAACGACGGCCGGCTCGCCGATCACGGCCGCGCCGCCAGCCCACGCCGGAAGGTCAGCGACTCGTCGTACGTCGGGAGCAACCCGCTGGCCTCGGCCTCGGCCAGGCTCGGCGCGGCGTCGTCCTTGGGTGAGAGCCGGTAGACGAGGGCGTTGCCGTCCCGGTCGGTCAGCGGCCAGTCGATCGCCAGCTTCGGGTCGAGTGGGTCGACGCCGAACTCGCGATCCGGGGCGTACGGCGCGGAGCACAGGTAGATCACCGTCGAGCCGTCCGCCAGCGACAGGAACGCGTGCCCTAGACCCTCGGAGACGTAGACGGCCCGCCGGTCCACGTCGTCGAGCAGCACCGAGTCCCATTGCCCGTACGTCGGGGAACCGACCCGGACGTCCACCACCACGTCCAGGACGGCACCCGACAGGCAGCCGACGTACTTGGCCTGGCTCGGCGGCACCTGGGCGAAGTGCACGCCGCGCAGCACCCCGGCGGCTGACACCGACACGTTCGCCTGGCGGAGGTCGAGCGGGTGGCCCACCTGGGCCGCGAACGCCGACGCGGCGTACCACTCGAGGAAGACGCCTCGGTCGTCGCGGAACTGGTCGGGCGTCAGCTCCCAGGCTCCCTCCATCCGTAGGGGCCTGATGTCCACGAGTGGCAGGCTAGTCGAGTGCGCATCCTTGTCACCGGCGCGGCCGGCCTCCTCGGGACCGACCTCTCGCAGGACCTCGGCGTGGCCGGCGCCGCGGTCTCGACGGCCACGCGGACCGACCTCGACGTGACCGACGCCGAGGCGTGCATCAAGGCGGTCGAGCGGCACGACGTCGTCGTCAACGCAGCCGCCTGGACGGCCGTCGACGAGGCCGAGGCGCACGAGTCGGAGGCCTTCGCGGTCAACGCGGTCGGCGCGGCGAACATCGCGCGGGCCTGCGACTACGCGGGCGCGCGTCTGGTGCACATCTCGACCGACTACGTGTTCGGCGGCGAAGGCACGACGCCGTACGCCGAGAGCGCTGCGCTGGCGCCGGCATCGGCGTACGGGCGGACCAAGGCCGCGGGCGAGTGGGCGGCGCAGGCGCTGTGCCGGGACACCGTCGTCGTGCGCACGGCCTGGCTGTACGGCGCACACGGCTCGTGCTTCCCGCGGACCATCGCCGCCGCGATGTCGCGCAAGCCGACGATCGACGTCGTGACGGACCAGCTCGGCCAGCCGACCTGGACCCGTGACGTCGCCGAGCTGGTCCGCGAGCTGCTCGCAGCCCGGGCACCGGCCGGCGTCTACCACGCCACGGCGGGCGGCCAGACGTCCTGGCACGGGTTCGCGCTGGCCGTCGCCGAGGCGGTCGGCGCCGACCCGGCGCGGGTGCACGAGACGACGTCGTCGGCCTCCGCGCGGCCGGCTCCGCGACCGGCGTACTCGGTGCTCCGCCATCACACCTTGGAGCAGGTCGGTGTCGCGCCGATCGGGCCGTGGGACGAGCGCTGGCGAGTGGCCGCGCCGTCGGTGCTGGCTGACCTGTAGCCGGCTAGCCCGGCGGTCCGTCCAACAGGGTCAGCAGGTACTCGCCGTACCCGGACTTGGTCAGTGCCTCCGCACGGGCGCGCAGCTCGTCGTCGGTGAGGAAGCCGGCGCGCCAGGCGACCTCTTCCGGGCACCCGATCTTGAGGCCCTGCCGAGACTCGACCACCCGGACGAACTCACCCGCCGCGATCAGCGTGTCGAAGGTGCCGGTGTCGAGCCAGGCCGTCCCGCGCGGCAGCACCTCGACGGCGAGCCGGCCCTGGTCGAGGTACGCGAGGTTGACGTCGGTGATCTCCAGCTCGCCCCTCGCCGACGGCTTGAGGTCGCGGGCGATCGCTACGACGTCGTTGTCGTAGAAGTACAGGCCAGGCACCGCGTAGCTGCTGCGGGGCCGGATCGGCTTCTCCTCCAACGAGACTGCGGTGCCGTGCTCGTCGAACTCCACGACGCCGTACGCCGAAGGGTTGGCCACGTGATAAGCGAAGACCAGGCCGCCCTGGACGTCGCGGTGCCGGGCCAGCCTCGTGCCCAGGCCTGGGCCGTAGAAGACGTTGTCGCCGAGGACGAGCGCGACCTTGTCGTCCCCGACGAAGTCGGCGCCGATGACGAACGCCTGGGCCAGCCCGTCGGGAGAAGGTTGCTGCGCATAGGAGATGGAGACACCGAACTCCGAGCCATCACCCAGCAGCCGCTCGAACTGGCGCCCGTCCTGCGGCGTCGTGATGACCAGCACGTCGCGGATCCCGGCCATGATCAAGGTGGAGAGCGGGTAGTAGACCATCGGCTTGTCGTACACCGGCACCAGCTGCTTGCTCACTCCGATCGTGATCGGGTGCAGCCGGGTCCCGGTGCCGCCGGCAAGGATGATCCCGCGCATGGGGCCTCACGTTAGCCTGGCGCGGTGAAGCTGCTCGTGACCGGCGGCGCCGGGTTCATCGGCTCGAACTACGTCCGCAAGACGCTCGCCGGTGAGTACGACGGGCTGGCCGACGCCGACGTCATCGTGCTGGACGCGCTGACCTACGCGGGCAGCCGGACCAACCTGGCGCCCGTCGCGGACTCGCCCCGGCTGCGCTTCGTGCACGGCGACATCTGCACCGCCGAGCTCGTGGACGACCTGGTCGCCGAAGCCGACCAGGTCGTGCACTTCGCCGCGGAGAGCCACGTCGACCGGTCCATCGTCGGCGCGGCCGACTTCGTGCGGACCAACGTCGTCGGCACGCAGACGCTGCTGGACGCCGCGCACCGGCACGGCGTCGAGCGCTTCGTCCACGTGTCGACCGACGAGGTCTACGGCTCGATCGAGACCGGCTCCTGGCCGGAAACCTTTCCGCTGCAACCGAACTCGCCGTACGCGGCCAGCAAGGCGGGCAGCGACCTCATCGCCCTCGCCTACGCGCGCACCCACGGCGTACCGGTGAGCGTGACGCGCTGCTCGAACAACTACGGGCCGTACCAGTTCCCGGAGAAGGTCATCCCGCTCTTCGTCACCAACCTGCTCGAGGGCGGCACCGTCCCGTTGTACGGCGACGGGCGCAACGTGCGCGACTGGCTCCACGTCGACGACCACTGCCGGGGCGTCGAGCTGGTCCGGGCCGGTGGGCGCGCCGGTGAGATCTACAACATCGGCGGCGGCACCGAGCTGAGCAACAAGGAGCTCACCGGCCGGTTGCTCGAGGCCGTCGGTGCGGACTGGTCCAGCGTGCGCCAGGTCGAGGACCGGAAGGGGCACGACCTGCGGTACTCCGTGGACATCGGCAAGATCCGGGCCGAACTCGGCTACGCCCCGCAGGTGCCGTTCGCGCAGGGCCTGGCCGACACCGTCGCCTGGTACCGCGGCAACCGCGCCTGGTGGGAGCCGCTCAAGGCGCGCGCGGCCCTCCCGGTGTAGCGCTCAGGCGGTGTGGCGGCCGAGGGCCCGGTAGGTCCAGCCGGCCGCCCGCCAGGCCGCGGCGTCGAGGGTGTTGCGCCCGTCGACCAGCCGCTTGTGCTTGACGATCCGGCCCAGCTCGGCCGGGTCGATCTCGCCGTACTGCTGCCACTCGGTCAGGTGCAGGACGACGGTCGCGCCCTGACAGGTCTCCTCGACCGACTCCGAGTAGGTCAGGTCCGGCCAGGCCTTGCGCGCGTTGTCGAGCGCCCGCGGGTCGTGGACCGTCACGTGCCCGCCCTGCAGCCGGATCTGGGCCGCCACGTTCAGCGCGGGGGAGTCGCGGATGTCGTCGCTCTCCGGCTTGAAGGCCGCACCCAGCACACCGATCCGGTGCCCGAGGAACGAGCCCTCGCACTGCTCGCGGGCCAGGTCGACCATGCGCGAGCGGCGGCGCTGGTTGATGGCGTCGACCTCGCGCAGGAAGGTGAGCGCCTGGTCGGCGCCGAGCTCCCCGGCCCGGGCCATGAAGGCCCGGATGTCCTTGGGCAGGCATCCACCGCCGAACCCGAGGCCGGCACCCAGGAACTTGCGGCCGATCCGGTCGTCGTACCCGAGCGCGTCGGCGAGGGCGACGACGTCCGCGCCCGCCGCCTCGCAGACCTCGGACATCGCGTTGATGAACGAGATCTTCGTGGCCAGGAACGAGTTGGCGGCGGCCTTGACCAGCTCGGCCGTGGCCAGGTCCGTGACCAGGCGCGGCGTGCCCGAGCCGATGGGGCCGGCGTACACCTGGTCCAGCAGCTCGGTCGCCGCGGGCGAGGTGACGCCGTACACCAGCCGGTCCGGGTGCATCGTGTCCTCGATGGCGTGCCCCTCGCGCAGGAACTCGGGATTCCAGGCCAGCTCAACCCCCGCACCGGCCGGCGCGGCCGCCTGGATCCGGCGCCCGATGCGCGCCGCGGTGCCAACCGGGACCGTCGACTTGCCGACCACGAGCGTCGGGCGGCGCAGGTACGGCGCGAGCAGGTCGGCCGCCCCCTCGACGTAGGTCAGGTCCGCCGCGAACTCGCCCGCCCGCTGCGGCGTCCCGACGCAGACGAAATGCACGTCGGCATCGGCCCCGGCCGCGAAGGACGAGGTGAAGCTCAGCCGTCCGGTGTCGAGCGTGCTGGACAGGAGCTCGTCGAGCCCGGGCTCGTAGAACGGCGCCCGGCCGTCGCTCAGGGCGGCGACCTTCTCCTCGTCGACGTCCACCCCGACGACGGTGTGACCCAGCTGGGCCATGCACACGGCGTGCACGGCCCCCAGGTAGCCGGTGCCGATGACGGAGATGCGCAGGGCCACCGCTGGATCGTACTGGCGGCCGGGCGCACCGGCCCGGGATGTCGAGCCCGACCCGGCTGGTTACGTTGGCGCCATGCGCTTCGGCACGTTCATCCCACAGGGCTGGCGGCTCGACCTCGCCGGCATCGACCCCGCGGACCAGTGGCCCACGATGCTCCGCCTGGCGCAACGCGCCGAGCAGGGGCCGTGGGAGTCCCTCTGGGTCTACGACCACTTCCACACCGTCCCGGTCCCGACCGAGGAGGCGACGCACGAGGCGTGGGCGCTCATGGCGGCGTACGCCGCGGCGACCTCGCGCCTGCGGCTCGGTCAGATGTGCACCTGTATGACCTATCGGCAGCCCACCTACCTGGCCAAGGTCGCCGCCACCGTCGACGTGATCTCCGGCGGCCGGCTCGAGATGGGCATCGGCGCCGGCTGGTACGAGCACGAGTGGCGGGCCTTCGGTTACGGGTTCCCCGGGCCGGCCGACCGGCTCGGCCGGCTCGAGGAGGGCGTGCAGATCATGCGCCAGATGTGGACCGAGGGGTCGGCCACGCTGGACGGCACGCACTACCAGGTCGACGGCGCACGCTGCTACCCGCGGCCGTTGCAGGACGGCGGGGTGCCGCTCTGGATCGCCGGCGGCGGCGAGCGGCGCACGCTGCGGATCGCCGCTCGCTACGCGGCGTACACCAACTTCGACGCCACGCCTGACGTCTGGCGGCGCAAGGTCCAGATCCTGCGCGGCCACTGTGAGGAGATCGGCCGGGACCCGGACGAGATCACCATGAGCGGGAACTTCAACGTCGTCATCGGCGAGACCGAGCAGGACGTGGAGGACCGGCTGGCGCGGATCCGGGACCGGTACGTCGGGCGGGTCCCGGACGCGAAGGTGGAGGAGACGATGCGCAACTTGCGCACCGGCCCGCTGGTCGGCACGCCGGACCAGGTCGTGCAGCGGCTCAAGCAGGCGGAGGCCGACGGGCTCGCCTACGCCATCACCTACTGGAGCGACATGGCCTACGACACGTCCGGCATCGAGCTGTTCGAGCGCGAGGTGGTCCCGGCGCTGGCCTGACCTCGACGCTAGCCTCGGGACGTGAACGCCGCTGGACCTCTCGCCGGCCTGCGAACGCGGGCAGCGCGCGTCGGCGGCCAGCTCCGCTTCCGCGGCTCGGGCAGCTACTGGCGGGACCGCTATGCGAGCGGCGGCAGCTCCGGTGCCGGCTCGTACGGCGTACAGGCGCAGTGGAAGGCCGACGTCGTCAACGGCTGGGTCGAGTCGCTCGGCGTACGGTCCGTCGTCGACCTCGGCTGCGGCGACGGCAACCAGCTGAGCCTGGCGCGCTACCCGCGGTACCTCGGGCTGGACGTGTCGCCGGCGGCGGTCCAGCAGTGCGCGGCCCGGTTCGCCGCCGACGACACGAAGAGCTTCCTCGCCTACGACCCCAGCGCCTGCCACGATCCGGCCGGCTGGCTGCGCGCGGACCTCGCGCTGTCCATGGAGGTGCTGTTCCACCTGGTCGAGCCCGACGTGTTCGCCACCTACCTGGCCCAGCTGTTCGCCAGCGCGGACCGGTACGTCGTCATCTGCGCGCGCGACGCCGAGCGGCCCGGCGGCCCGCACGAGCGATACCGCCCGTTCACGCCGTGGGTCGCCGCCAACGCGCCGCAGTGGCAGCTGACCGAGCGGGTGGCGCCGCCGGCCGGCGTCGACCTGGTCTCGGAGCTCTTCCTGTTCTCGCGCCGGACCTGAGCGAGCTCCGGTTGAGCGAGCAAGGGCAGTCGCGCATGCTGGGCCGGCTCGACCTCGGCCGCACGTCCCCGGCCGCCGTCTCGACGCGGGCCGCACTCAGCACGGTCGGCATCGGCGTCCAGGGAGTCGTCCGGTTCCTGTTCAGCCTGCTGATCGGGCGCTCGTCCGGCCCGGCCGTCCTCGGCGCGGCGTCGGCGCCGGTGTCGCTCGCCTTGTTCGCGAGCCTGTTGTGGCCCACCGCGACCGGTACGGCGGCCGCGAAGTTCGTGGCCATCGCCCGGGGCGCCCAGCGCGAGCACGACGTCGAAGGCGTCGCGGCGCACCTCGCCCGGCGCACGGTCAGCTCGTCCCTCGTTCTGGCCGTCTGCGCGGGAGTCGTCGCGTTCACCGTCCTGGACACCGGCCCGGCGGCCGCGGGGATGACCGCCCTGCTGACCCTCGCCTACTCCGGCTACGCGTTCACCCGCGGCCTGCAGTTCGGCGCCGGCCAGGTGCAGCGGGCGACCGTGTGGGACGTCGCGAGCGCGACCGCGTCCGTCGTGGTCCTGGTCCTCGTCGTCACCTCGCACGCGGTGGCGTTGCTCCTGCTGCCGCTCGTCCTGGGCTACGCGCTCTACGCCGTCGTCAACTGGCCCCGCGCGACGAAGGACCGGCCGGACCCTGAGCTGCGCCGCGAGATGGACGGCTTCGTGATGCTCGGCGTCATCGGCACGCTGGCCAGCACCGGCTTCCTGCAGCTGTCGAACGTCCTGGCCAGAGCGGCGAACTCGCCGCACGAGGCCGGCCTGTACGCCGCCGCGCTCTCCCTCGCCACGCCCGCCTCCTTGCTGTCCCGGTCGTTCGGCCTGGTGCTCTTCCCCTCCATGTCCGAGGCCCATGGCCGGGAGGACCGGGCCTCGCTGCGGGCCCAGACCGACCTCGGCACCAGGGCGCTCGTCGTCCTGATGGTCGGGCTGTTCGGCATCGTCGTCCTGCTCAGCCAGGTCGTCCTGCGCATCGCGTACCGCCAGGAGTTCAGCGGCGCAGGCACGATCCTGCCCATCATGCTCGTCGCCGTGCTGTGCTCGACCGTCGTTGTCGCGGCGGTGAACTTCCTGACCAGCACCAGCCAGCGCGGCATGCGCATCTCCGCGACGACGAGCGTCGTCGGGATGCTCGTCGGTTGCGCCTCATGGGCGGTCCTCGTCCCGCTGTACGACGTCACCGGCGTGGCCGTCGGGTTCCTCATCGGGTCGGCCGCCATCGCCTTCCCGCCGCTCGTCGTCGTCTGGCGCAGGGAGCAGCACCACTGGACGGGGCTGGCCGTGCGCTTCGTCCTGGCCGTCGCGGTCCTGGTCGGGCTGGCGGTCTACGAAGAGCGATCCGACGCCGGCGACCTGCGCTGCCTCGCGCTCGCGGCGGGTTTCGCCGTGGTCTGGCTGGTGGTGAGCTGGCGCGACGTACGGCGGGTGCTCCCGGTCATCGCGCGTCGGTGACCGGGGTGCTCGGTGGCCGGCCGGCCTCGTCGAGCGCGATCTGCCGGGTCAGCTCGGTCAGCCGGCGCTCGATGGTGCGGAACCGCCGGTACGACGTCGAGGTGTACCCGAGGAAGGTCACGATCAGGGCGTAGAGCAGCAGGTCGGTGCCACGCCCGACACCGACCAGGTGAGCCACGCGGGTGACCCAGTTCGGCGCCAGGATCGACACGACGGCCAACAGGGCGAACCCGAGCAGCAGGACGCGCCGGATGGCCTGGTGCCGCACCCCGGCGGTCGCGCGGAGCAGGAACAGCGCGATGAAGCCCACCGACGCGATCAGCAGGACCTGGATGGTCAGCATGGGACTCCCGTCACTTGAACAGCAGCTCGACCACGATGTTCACGGCGTTCAGCTTGGACTGGCCCTTGGCCCGCGAGTAGTCGGTGTAGCGGATGTGCACCGGTTGCTCGGCCCAGCGCAGCCGGGCCTGCCCGACCTGCGCCACGATCTCCGAGGCATGGGCCATGCGGTTCTGCCGGATGTCCAGCGTCTCGGCCGCCTTGCGGTTGAACGCTCGGAGGCCGTTGTGCGCGTCGGTGAGCCGTACGTGCGTGGTCAGGTTCGTGTACGCGACGGCGGCCCGCAGCAGCGCCCGCTTGGCCCAGCCGGACTGCGTGCGCGAGTCGAGGAACCGCGAGCCGAAGACGATGTCGGCCTCGTCCCGGCGCAGCCGCTCCACCATGAGGGCCGCATCGTCCGCACCGTGCTGGCCGTCACCGTCAAACGTGACGACGTACTGCATCTGCTGGTCCCGCAGGGCGTAGCAGATGCCGGTCTGCAGGGCGGCACCCTGCCCCAGGTTGACCGGATGCCGTACGACGACCGCCCCGGCCGACCGGGCCAGGTCGCCCGAGCCGTCGGTGCTGCCGTCGTCGACGCACACGACGCCAGGGAAGGTGTCGACGACGTGCTTCACGACGTCGCCGATGACCGCCGCCTCGTTGAACAGCGGGATCACGACCCACGTGTCGGGCACGCCTAGCATTGTCCCTCGTGTCGGGGCAGATCGTGGACAGTGCTGATGTGGCCGCCTCCGCGCGCATCGGGGAGGGGACCAGCGTGTGGCACCTCGCCCAGATCCGCGAGGACGCCCAGCTCGGCAGGGACTGCGTCATCGGGCGGGGTGCCTACATCGGGTCCGGCGTGCGGCTGGGCCATGGCTGCAAGGTGCAGAACTACGCGCTGGTCTACGAGCCGGCCGAGCTCGCGGACGGTGTCTTCGTGGGCCCGGCCGCCGTCCTGACCAACGACACGTACCCGCGGGCCGTGAACCCCGACCTGACCGTGAAGTCCGCGTCCGACTGGGACCCGGTCGGCGTCGTGGTCGGGGAGGGGGCATCGATCGGGGCCCGCGCGGTGTGCGTGGCGCCGGTACGCATCGGCCGGTGGGCGACAGTGGCCGCCGGCGCGGTGGTCACCCGCGACGTACCCGACCACGCCCTGGTCGTGGGCGTGCCGGCCCGCCAGGTGGGCTGGGTCGGCAAGGCCGGCGTACCGCTCGTCGCCGACGGCGAGGACTGGCGCTGCCCCCGCGACGGAACCAGGTACGTGGTGCGGCCGGACGGCCGCCCAGGTCTGCAGGAGGCTCAATGATTCCCGCCGCGAAGCCGCTGATCGGCGACGAGGAGCGCGCCGCGGTCGACCGCGTGCTGCGCAGCGGCATGGTCGCGCAGGGCCCCGAGGTGGCGGCGTTCGAGACCGAGTTCGCCGACGCGCTCGTGGGCGGCCGGACCTGCGTGGCGGTCAACTCGGGCACCTCGGGCCTCCACCTCGGCCTGCTAGCCGCGGGCATCGGCCCGGGCGACGAGGTCATCGTGCCGTCGTTCACGTTCGCTGCCACGGCGAACTCGGTCGCGCTGACCGGCGCCACGCCGGTGTTCGCCGACATCGAGCCGGAGTTCTTCGGCCTCGCGGCCGAGGCGGTCGAGGCGTCGGTCACGGCCCGCACGGCCGCTGTGCTGCCGGTGCACCTGTACGGCCACCCCGCTGACCTGGGCGCGCTGGAGGCGGTGGCGGACCGGCACGGGCTGCAGCTGTTCGAGGACGCGGCGCAGGCGCACGCGGCGACGTACGACGGGCGGCCGGTCGGGTCGTTCGGGGACTTCGCGATGTTCAGCCTGTACCCGACCAAGAACATGACGTCGGGCGAGGGCGGCATGGTCGCCTGTGCCACGGAGACGCTCGCCCGCCAGATCCGGCTGCTGCGCAACCAGGGCATGGAGCGGCAGTACCAGAACGAGGTGGTCGGGCTCAACAACCGGATGACCGACATCCACGCGGCCATCGGGCGGGTCCAGCTCACCAAGCTGCCCGGCTGGACGGCTCAGCGCCAGGCCAACGCCGCGTACCTGGACGCCCACCTCGAGAACGTCGTCACGCCGCCCGTGTCCGAGGTAGCGACGCACGTCTACCACCAGTACACCGTGCGGGTGCCGGACGACCGCGACGGCGCTGTCACCGCGCTGCGGGAGGAGTACGGCGTGGGCACGGGCGTCTACTACCCGGTGCCGAACCACCGGCTGCCGTCGTTCGCGCGGACGCTCGACCTGCCCGAGACCGAGCGCGCGGCCCGTGAGGTCATGTCGCTGCCCGTCCACCCGGCGCTCAGCGACGCCGACCTGGAGCACATCGTCCGGTCGGTCAACGCGGTGACGTCCGCCGGGGCGTGAGCATGGCCGGCCCGCCTCGGGTGGTGCTGGCGACCCGCCTGTTCGCGCCCGAAGCGGCGGCCGCTGCGCTCCGGCTGCGCGCGCTCGCGAGCGCGCTGGCCGACCTCGACCGTGCGGTCGAGGTGCTGACGACGGTGCCGCCGCCCGGCTCCGGCCCGGTCGAGGACGACCCACGTGTCCGGGTTCGGCGGCTTCCGGCGCTGCGCGACAAGGCCGGCGTGGTCCGCGGGTACGTCCCCTACCTGAGCTTCGACCTGCCGCTGGCCGCCCGCCTGTTGGCTCGCCGGCCGGCCCGGCTCGTGGTGGTCGAGCCGCCGCCGACCACCGGTCTCGTCGTCCGGCTGGTGTGCGCGCTGTGGCGGCGGCCCTACGCCTACTACGCCGCGGACGTCCTCAGCGACGCCCTGGCGTCCGGCGGCGCACCGGCGCTGCTGGTCCTCGTCCTTCGCCGGCTGGAGTCCTGGGTGCTGCGCGGGGCCCGGCTCGTGCTGGCGGTCAGCGAGGAGGTCGGTGAGCGGGTGCGGGCCCTCGGCGTGCCCGGCAGCCGGGTCGCCGTCGTGGGCAACGGTGTGGACACTGCCCTGTTCCGGCCGGACGGGCCGTCGGCGGGCGGGTCGGGCCCCTATCTCGTGTACGCGGGGACCATGTCCCAGTGGCAGGGCGTGGACGTGCTCGTCCGCGCCTTCGCGACGGTTCACGGGGATCGGCCGGAGACCCGGCTCGTCTTCCTGGGGCAGGGCGCCGACGAACCTGCGTTGCGAGCGCTGGCCGCGCGGCTGTGCCCGGACGGCATCGAGTTCCGCGGTGTCGTCCCGCCCGCTGAAGCGGCCGGCTGGATCCGCGGGGCACGCGCGGCGCTCGTCTCCATCAGGCCGGGGATCGGGTATGACTTCGCGAAGCCGACCAAGGTGTACGCCGCGACGGCGTGCGGGGTGCCGGTCATCTTCGCCGGCGCCGGGGCGGGGCAACGGCTCGTCGCCGACCAGCGGCTGGGCTGGGCCGTCGCCCACGACCCCGCCGCGGTCGCCGAGGCGATGACGGACGCGCTCGACGGCGACCCGTGGCCGCAGGCGGCGCGCGAGCGCCTGGTGCGGTGGACCCGCGACAACGCCTCGCTGTCTGCCGTCGCCGCCCGGGCGGCCGAGGCGCTGAACCTGGTTGTGCACGGTTAAGAGCAGTCCATTGCTATATCGAACATATGTCCGATAAGATCCGACCCATGGAGATGGCGAAGGCGCGGCAGACCCCTCGGCTGACGAGGGCAATCGCACGCCTCGACCGAGCGGAGGGCGCGGAGCTGGCCGCCCTGGTTGACGAGCTCACCCGGCCCGAGGCCCTGTCCCGCCTCACCGACTGCGAGCGGCTCGACCTGGTACGGGCGAGTGCTCGGCTGGATGCCTGGTCGGCGGCCAAGCGCGCAGTGGTCGTCGCGTCGGTGCACCGGTCGGCGCTGTCCGAGGCGACCCAGGACACAGCGGCGCCGCACACAGCGGCGCAGGGCGGGACCCAGGAGCGCCAGTTCGCCGAGCGGCGCGTCGCGATGGAGCTCTCGCTGGTGCTCGGCGTATCGCTGGTCATGGCCGACAGCGAGCTGGACCTGGCGCTGGATCTGCAGGAGTTCCCACGCATCGGTGGCGCGTTGGCGCGTGGCGACCTGGACGTCGCCCAGGCTCGTGTGGTCCTGGCCGGGCTGCGCGACCTGGACCGGGCCCGGCCGCCAGCAGATCCGGTCCGGTCGGAGCACCGCGCCCGGCTGCTGACCGGCTTTCTCGGGCCGGACGACTCGCCCGAGGGCGACGACCTCGACCTGGACGAGCCGGTCACCGACGCCGACGCCGCCGGTCGCCCGTACCCCCTCTTCCGGGAGCTCGAGCGTGACGGGGTCACTCTCTGGTCGGTGCCGCCGGGCCGGCTCCGGGCCATGGTCACGCGCGAGGCCCCGCGCCTCGACGCGGACTTCCTCGCCGAGCGCGCCGCGGAGGCCCGCTCCGGCCGTCGAGTGGCGTTCGAGAGCCATCCGGACGGCATGACCAGCTTCTCGCTGCACACCACCGCGGTCCACGCGGCCGCGGCCTACTGCAACGTCGACGAGGCGGCCCGGGCCGCTCGGCGGGCCGGTGACCCGCGCACGCTCGACCAGCTCCGCGCCGACATCGCCACCGGCTGGCTCACCGAGGGAGCCCACGGCACGGTGGTGGTCCGACCGGGACGTGTCGCCACTGGTTGCGTCGAGCTCGAAGTGCCGCGTTCTGACGCCCCCCTGGTCCATTTGACCGTGGCGGCGACGACGATGCTCGGCCTCGACGAGGAGCCGGCCACGCTGCACGGACCGCGCGGGCCGCTGCCCTTGCCGGCCGAGCTGGCCCGGGAGCTGGCCCACCGGAGGGGCGTCCGATGGCGACGCCTGCTCTACGACCCGGCCGACGGAGTGGCCACGGATCTCTCACGGGCCTACCGGCCACCGCCGCGGATGGACGAGTTCGTGCGCGCGCGCGACGGCCGGCAGACCCGCTTCCCGACCAGCGGTGCCACCCGGCTGGAGCTCGATCACGTGCGGGAGTACGCGCAGTCGACGCCCGCGGCCGGAGGGCCTACCACCCCGGCCAACCTGGCGGCCGCCGGCAAGCGGGACCACCAGCTCAAGACCGACCGGTTGGTCGCGGTGACCGGTGACGCCAACCACCGACTCACCTACACGACACCGTCCGGGCGCCAGTATCCGAGCTACCCGGTGGCCCATGCCGACGTGGCCGGCCCCGACCCGCCGTTCTAGCTGTGATGTCCAGGCACGTTGGTCGAATCGGTGTGACGAGACGATCTGATGTTGTAGATGGGTGAAGACCTCCCGGTGTGGAGTGGAGCTGTCTAGAAACCGCTTCACGCCCAGGAGGTCTTCGTGTCTCACGCTACCCATTCCAACGCTGCCCTGACGCCGCGGCAGCGGCTGAAACTGGCTCAGATGATCGTCGATGGCGAGGTCCCGACGGCTCAGGTGGCTCAGCTGTTCATGACGAGCTGGAAGACGGCGGGCAAGTGGGCCCAGCGCTACCGGCAAGAGGGGCCGTCCG
>JBJMHS010000068.1:0-21266 GCA_045807245.1 Actinomycetales bacterium | reverse complement strand
CGGCCGCCACACCGGTGCCGCAGGAGCGGGTCTCGCCGACGCCCCGCTCGTGCACCCGCATGCGGATGTGGCCGGCGGCGAGCGGGGTCACGAGCTCGACGTTGGTCCCGTGCGGCGGCGCCGGCTCGACGCGGGGGGCGGTCGTCAGGTCGGCCGCCTCGAGCTCGGCCAGCCCGGGCAGGGCGACGACGACGTGCGGGTTGCCCAGATCCAGGGACAGCCCGCGCAACGGGCCCGGCAGCCCGGCCACCGTCACGTCCGCATCGCCCTCGACGTTGCCTTCACCTGCCGGCAGGCGCCACGGGCCGAGGTCGACCGAGATGGAGCCGTCGGCCTCGAACCGGACCCATTTCACGCCCGCCCGCGTGGCCACGCCCAGCGGGTCAGGACCGCCCGCAGCGGGCGAGGCCACCAGACCCTCGCGCAGCAGGTACGTCGCGAACACCCGCACGCCGTTGCCGCACATCTCCGCGATCCCGCCGTCGGCGTTGCGGTAGTCCATGAACCACGGCGCCTCGGCTGCCTGCTCCGCGACCTCCTCGACCGCGCTCGTCGGCACGACCCGGATCACCCCGTCGCCGCCCACGCCGGCGTGCCGGTCGGCGAGGAAGCGAGCGGTCGGCGAATCCAAGGGCTGCACTCCCTCGACGTCGGGCACGATGACGAAGTCGTTCTCCGTCCCGTGTCCCTTGGTGAACGTCAGCTGCCGGCCCACCCAGCCATCATCCCTGACCGGTGCTCACGGCGGGCCCGACGCGTCGTCCAGGACCTCGATGGCCCGGTCGACCAGGTCCGGCGCATCGGCAGGCAGCCAGACGATCCGCGGGTCGCGCCGGAACCAGGACTCCTGGCGCCGGATGAGTCGCCGGGTGGCCTGCGCCGTCCTGGTGCGCGCCTCGTCCACCGTCGTACGGCCGTCCAGGGCGGCCAGCACCTGGGCGTAGCCGACGGCCCGGGAGGCGGTGCGGCCGGACCGCAGGCCGCCCTGCTCGAGCCGCTGGACCTCGGCCACGAAGCCCTGGTCCCACATCCGGGTCACGCGCGCATCGGTCCGCCGGTCGAGGGCGACGCGGTCCAGCCGCAGCCCGATCTGCACGGTCCGGTTGACGTACTCCCGCTCTGGCAGCACCGCGCTGAACGGGCGGCCGGTGAGCGCGATCACTTCGAGGGCTCGGACGATGCGCCGGCCGTTGGTGGGCAGGATCGACTGTCCGGCAACGGGATCCGCGGCTGTCAGCTCGTCGTACAGCGCTCGGGTGCCCTCAGCGGCGAGACGCTGTTCGAGGGCCGCACGCACCTCGGGGTCGGTCGGTGGGATCTCGAGCACGTCCACTGCCGCTCGGACGTACAGCCCCGAACCACCGGTCAGGATCGGGACGCGACCCCGGCTGCTGATGTCTCGAAGGTCGGCGCGGGCCGACTGCTGGTACGCCGCGAGACTGGCCTCCTGGGTCACGTCGAGCACGTCGAGCTGATGGTGCGGGACGCCGCGGCGCTCGCTGAGGGTGAGCTTCGCCGTGCCGATGTCCATGCCTCGATAGAGCTGCATGGCATCGGCGCTGACGACCTCGCCGTCGAGTCGCAGCGCGAGCTCGACGGCCAGGTCTGACTTGCCCGTGGCCGTCGGCCCGACCACGGCGACGACGGGATGCACGGTGGAGCAGTCTGGCAGCGCACCCGCGGCGGCGGCGACGCCCTGGTGATGAGAGGCTGATCGCAGTGGCAGTGACCCACCACCGGAAGGGCGGACACGTCATGGGCTGGTCCGACAAGCTCAAGAAGGTGACCGAGCGCGCGCAGCAGGTCGCCGAACAGGCGGCCGGAGAGATCCAGGAGGCCGCGACGACGGCCAAGGAGAAGACCGTCGAGCTGGCTCAGGAGAACCGGGAACGTATCGGTACGGCGATCGACAAGACCGCTGCGGTCGTCTCCGAACACACCAGCGAGAAGTACCAGGACAAGATCGACTCGGTGCGGGCCAAGGCGCACGACGGCCTGGACAAGGTGGCCGGCGACGAGAGCGCGGCCGAGCCGGCCCAAGGTCCGGCCGACGCGAGCGGGCAGCCAGTGCCCACCGGGACGATCCCGGACCCGGCGCCCGCACCGCCCCCGACGCCGGGCCCGAGTCCGACGCCTGACCCCGGGCCGGTGCCGAGTCCGCCCACGCCTACGCCCACGCCGGCGCCGAGCCCGCCGCCCGAGCCCGGGCCGACGCCTGGCCCCACACCGCCGGAGCCTCCGCCGTCGATGAGCTGACCGCTCGGTCAGCCGGCTGGACGCCGTACGGCCGGCATACCGAGCCCCACTGCGACCGGGGTCGCGGCCGGATCGTCTCCGCGTGACTGGCGAGCGTCCCAGGCGTCGCCCGCCCTGGTGCGACGCACGCCGTACGCACCGCCGCTCAGGGCGCTGTCCGCTACCAGATGGTGCGGCGCTGCGTGGGTGACCTCGACCGTCACGACGTCCCCAGGGCGCGGCTCGGGACCGCCCGGCGGGACCGCGAAGTGCACGAGCCGGTTGTCCGGCGCCCGCCCGGACAGCCGCTCCGTCGCCGCGTCCTTGCGTCCCTCACCGGTCGCGACGAGGAGATCCAGCGTCCGGCCGACCTGGGTCCGGTTCTCGGCCCAGGCGATGTCGTCCTGCAGGGCAGTGAGACGTTCGTACCGTTGCTGCACAACGGGTTTCGGCACTTGGTCGCCCATCGACGCGGCCGGTGTGCCGGGCCGCGGTGAGTACTGGAAGGTGAAGGCTGAGGTGAACCGCGCGGCCCGGACGACGTCCAGGGTGGCCTCGAAGTCGTCCTCGGTCTCACCCGGGAAGCCGACGATGATGTCGGTGGTGATCGCTGCGTCCGGCATGGCAGCGCGGACCCGTTCGATGATGCCGAGGTAGCGCTCCGCTCGGTACGACCGACGCATCGCGCGCAGCACCCGATCCGAACCGGACTGCAGCGGCATGTGCAGGCTCGGCATGACGTTCGCGGTCTGGGCCATCGCGGTGATCACGTCGTCCGTGAACGCCGCCGGGTGCGGGCTGGTGAACCGGACCCGTTCTAGCCCGTCGACGTCGCCGCAGGCCCGCAGCAGCTTGCCGAAGGCCAGCCGGTCGCCGAAGCCGACACCGTAGGTGTTGACGTTCTGGCCGAGCAGGGTGACCTCGAGCGCACCTTCGCCGACCAGAGCCTCGACCTCGGCCAGGATGTCGCCCGGCCGGCGGTCGACCTCCTTGCCGCGCAGGCTCGGCACGATGCAGAAGGTGCACGTGTTGTTGCAGCCCACCGAGACCGACACCCACGCGGCGTACGGCGACTCCCTGCGCGTCGGCAGGGTCGAGGGGAAGACCTCCAGCGACTCGAGGATCTCGACCTGCGCCTGCTGGTTGTGCCGGGCCCGTTCGAGCAGGACGGGCAGGGATCCGATGTTGTGGGTGCCGAAGACGACGTCGACCCATGGGGCGCGCCGGACGATCTCGCCCCGGTCCTTCTGCGCCAGGCACCCGCCGACAGCGATCTGCATGGCCGGGTTCGCCTGCTTCACCGGGTGCAGATGACCGAGGTTGCCGTAGAGCTTGTTGTCGGCGTTCTCGCGCACCGCGCAGGTGTTCAGGACGACCACGTCGGCCGGTTCACCCTCGCGGGCCCGGGCGTAGCCGGCCTCCTCCAGCAGACCGGAGAGCCGCTCGGAGTCGTGCACGTTCATCTGGCAGCCGAAGGTCCGGACCTGGTAGGTCCGCGGGCCTGCGGGCACGGTGAGTGTGGGGCTGGTCATCGCCCCCACAGGGTACGGCGCGCGGACTAGCCGTACGTCACGTCGCCCTCGAGCACGACGTCGCTCGTGTCGCCCTGGTGGTGGACCACCTGGAGGTCCCAGCCGGTGCTGTCCTGCGGCTGGGCGACACGCAGCTGCACGTCCTTGGCCACGCCGTTCACCGCACGGAAGCTGCCGGCGGACCGGCTCTGGCCTCCCGCGACCCAGACGCACTCGTACCAGCCGGTGGTGGGCAGCGACGTCACGTCGAGGCGGACCGCTAGCGCGTCGCTCTCGCTGGCGACCGCCACGGTGCCCCGCGCGCCGGTGTCGGTGGCCCCGGGCGGCGGGCTCAACGCCACGGCCGGGCCGAAGTCGGGGCGGTCGCGCGGCGGCAGGAGGTCGTGGCCGACGAACAAGCCGCCGGCCGCGAACACGACGGCCGCGGCGGCGGCCGCCGCGTAGGCGGGCAGGCGCCTGCGCTGCGGGAGCACAACCGGTCCGGGCGCCGCACCTGGGGCGGGGGCGGGGGCAGGCGCGAGCGGGGCTCGCGGCCAAGGGCCGGTCAGCCCGGCCGACGAAGCCGCCCGGCCCCCCGACTCGTCTGCCTCATCGGCGTCGTCCGCCGCGAGTCCCGGGACGCGAAGCGGGACCGGGTGCTCGTCGCGCAGCACCGCCAAGGAGATGAGTGAGACCTCGATGTCGGCGGCGACGTCCTGGCAGGTCGAGCAGGTCTGCAGGTGAGCCATGACCCGCTTCTCCTCGGACGGCTCGAGCCGCCCGGAGAGCGCCTCGGGCAGGAGGAGTCGCTCCGCGCACGGATGGCCGCTCACGATCCCTCCTCCACGACATCGCTCAGGGCTCGGCGCAGGGCGCGCAGCGCATAGAAGACCCGGGTCCGCACGGTGGCCACGGGCACGCCGAGGCCGAGCGCGATGTCCTTGTAGCTCTCGTCGCGCAGGTACGCGCGGGTGACCACCTCCCGGTGGGCGTCGGACAGGGTGGCCAGCCCGCGCTCGACCAGGTCTGCGTCCAGCACCTGGGTCTGCGCGGGTGGCGTCACGCGGTCGCCGTGCACGGCTTGGGCCGCGTCGGCCGCGTCCGCCGCATCGGCGACCCAGGACGCGGGGAGCTCTCGGCGGCGGCGCAGCAGATCCACTGCGGCCCGTCGGGCGACAACCCGGACATAGACCTCCTCGCTGCCCAGCGCCGGGTCGAAGCGGGCCCCGGCCCGCCACAGCCGCAACGCAGTCTCCTGCAGCACGTCCTCGGCCAGTGCCTGGTCCCCACCCATGAGCCCGAGAACCGTGCGCATGATCATCGGCCGGTAGCGATCGTAGAAGTCGCCCACCGCCTCGGAGTCGCCGGCGGCGACGCGGCCGAGCAGCGTGGAGGCATGCCGCTGCTCGCTCACCGCACCAAGGTAGGCCGGAACCTCTAACGCCACATACCTCGTACGCCGGACCGGGCCCGTTCGTTCACAGCTCGTCGCTGATCCCGTCGCCGTCTTCGCCGGCCGAGCTCTCAGCGGTCAGGGCCTCGCGGACCACGCGAAAGGCCACTCCGCTGGGATACCCCTTGCGCGCGAGCATCCCCGACAGTCTGGCCATCCGCTTGGAGTGAGGCACGCCTCGTGTCGACGGCAGCCGCTTGGCGACCAGCTGCCGAGCCGTGGCCAGCTCCATCTCCGGATCGACCTCCTCCAGAGCCTCGGCCGCCGTCTCGTCGTCCACCCCGCTGCGCCGCAGCTCCTGGCGTAGCGCCCGCCCGGCCAGACCTCGTCCGGCCTGCTTCGTGCGGACCAGAGAGCGCGCGAACGCCGCATCGTCGACCAGCCCGACCTCCTCGAACCGGTCGAGCACCCGGGCCACGACGTCTGGTGGCGCGTCCTTTGCCGCCAGACGTTCCTCGAGCTGCGCCCGGCTGCGCGGGGCCGCCGTGAGGGCGGTGAGCACGATGGTCCGAACCACCGACTCCGGGTCAGCGGGCGGGGTGAGGTCCGCGTCGCTGCCCGAGGTCGGCTCGTCCGGCCCCCGCTGACCGGAGCGCCGCCGCGCGTTGGCGGGTCTCGTGGTCATCGCTCCAGCCTCAGAAGTCGACCTTGGCCTCGGGCAGCGAGGTCACGTCGACCGAGTCCGGCGCATCCACCCGCGGTCCGATGCCGAGCTTCTCCTTGATCTTCTTCTCGATCTCGTCGGCCAGGTCTGGGTTGTCGCGCAGGAAGGTACGGGCGTTCTCCTTGCCCTGTCCGAGCTGGTCGCCTTCGTAGGTGTACCAAGCGCCGGACTTGCGCACGAACCCCTGCTCGACGCCCATGTCGATCAGGCCACCCTCACGGGAGATGCCGACGCCGTAGATGATGTCGAACTCGGCCTGCTTGAACGGCGGCGACACCTTGTTCTTCACCACCTTGACGCGGGTCCGGTTCCCGACGGCGTCCGTGCCGTCCTTCAACGTCTCGATCCGGCGGACGTCCAGACGCACCGACGCGTAGAACTTCAGCGCCTTGCCGCCCGTCGTCGTCTCAGGGCTGTTGTGGACCATGACGCCGTCCACGAAGTAGTTGTGGCTGCCGGCCACCTCGAGGTCGAACCGCTGCATTGAACGCGTCCGCGGCTTGACCTTGACGTCGAGAACCTGCGCCGGAACGAGCACGGTGGTGGGGTCGACGAACTCGGGCTCGACGGCGAACCGACCCTGGTGCTGCGGCAGGAGCTTGTACGCCATGGACGGATGGACGTACGGCGCGACGATCGACTGGAAGCGGTCCGTGCCGGCCGTCGTCATGGTGAGCACGGCCTTCTGTGCCGCACCGCGCGGCGCCACCGCACAAGCCACCCCGTGGACGTCCCGCAGATAGGCGGCCAGCCGCTCCCGGCTCGCCGGGCTCATTGCCTCCACGCAGATCTCGATCCGGCCGCTGCCTCCGGCCGTCCACTGCTGAGCTCCCTTCGAGGGCAACGAGAACGAGCCGTCGTCCATGTACCAGATGGCCAGCGCCAACGGGGTCAGCGCCTTGAGGTAGTCCTCGGTGATGTGCTTCTTGCCGTCACCCCAGTGGACGACGTCGCGCACCTCGCCCAGCTCCGGCAGCGGCGTCACGTCGACGAAGGCGGCGCCACGCTTGTCCACCCGACGGCTCTGCGGCACGTTGCCGAGCAACGCGGCCTTCCAGTCCAGGTAGTCGACCTGCTTCGCACCGTGCCCCATCCGGAACCGCACGCCGCTGCAGCCACGCCGGTTGGACGCCAGGTGCGCGTCACCCAGCACACCACCCAGGACGACCTGCCACTGCTGGTCGCTCAGCCGCGCCGTCTCGGCCTGCATGACCCGGTCTCCGGGCAACAGCTCACCCGCCTCGCGCCAGCCACCCGGCGTACGGATCTGATGGTTGGCTGTCGCGCCGAACTGAGAGCGACCGTTGCCACCCGACTTCGCGACCGTCACCTGGAGGAACTGCTCCGCCGCGCCGTTGTCGAACCAGTTCGTGACCGGCGCCGCGACGATCCGGTCGGTCGCGGGGTCGTACGTCAACACCTCGACCGGGAGCTTCTGGTTGACGATCTTGCCGATCTTCTCCTGCGTCCCGTCGGCGAGAGTGATGCGCGTGCCGTAGGAGAAGCAGCCGAACATCACGCCGATCTTCTCGCGCAGCTGGTTGATGAAGATCGCGGTCGTCCCGGAGGTGCTCAGCGCGCCGGTGATCTTGCGCAGCGCCTGCGACATGAGCCGGGCCTGCAGACCGACGTGGCTGTCGCCCATCTCGCCCTCGATCTCGGCGCGCGGCACCAGCGCCGCCACGGAGTCGATGACGATGACGTCGAGGGCACCGGAGCGGATCAGCATGTCCGCGATCTCGAGCGCCTGCTCCCCCGTGTCCGGTTGGGAGACCAGCAGCGCGTCGGTGTCGACGCCGAGGGCCTTCGCATAGTCCGGGTCCAGGGCATGCTCGGCGTCGATGAACGCCGCGATGCCGCCGGCCTTCTGCGCGTTGGCGACGGCGTGCAGGGCCACGGTCGTCTTGCCGGAGGACTCCGGCCCGTAGATCTCGACGACCCGGCCGCGGGGCAGCCCGCCGATACCAAGGGCGACGTCGAGCGCGATCGACCCGGTCGGGATGACCTCGATGGGCACGCGCACCTCGTCGCCGAGCCGCATGACCGACCCTTTGCCGAACTGCTTGTCGATGTTGGCCAGAGCGGCGTCGAGGGCCTTGTCGCGGTCTGCGGGAGCGGGCATGTACCTCACCTGTTCTCGTCCGGCGGCCTTCTCGTGGCCGCCTGTGTGGTCTGTTGTCCGGTTGTTGGCGGCGACGCTATGGGCCGCCGCCGACAACCCCCGGGAAGCGCCGCCGGCCTGTGGACGACGGGACGTGCCCTCGAGCTGTGCACAACCCTAGGTCGAACACGTGTTCGACCCGTGGAAGCGGGTCGGCGTGTCGCGATCCGCGCCGGCCGATGGTCTCGACGGCACTCCCGCGGCTCGTCGAGCGGACAGCACTCCGTCACTCCACCCGGCGGGCGCGAGCCCGTTTGGCCGGGTCGTCCCGCCCGAACCATCGCTCCCGCGGCACGTCCAGGTCCGCGCACAGCGCCAGCCACACATCGCGGGCGTCGACCCCGGCGGCGAGCGCTTCCTGCGCCGTCCGCTCCCCCAGCGCCGACACGACATGCTCGCGCGCGAGAGTCGCGGCGTACCCCGCCCCGAACTCCTCGCGCATCAGCTCCCAGAACTCGCTCGCCCTCACGGTTCCATGGTCCAACAGCCGGTCCCTGAGCCGGTGACCTGACCGCTCATCGCAGCAACAGATGCGCCAGGCGGCGCGACAGGACCCACATCCCGACGGCGCCCAGAGCGACGAGGACGAGCAGATGGGCCAGGATCGGCCAGCCGAGATCGCCCAGCATGAGCGATCGTTCCAGCGCGACGCCGTGGTACAGGGGAGACAGCTCGACCAGCCATCGGGTCGCGCCCGGGTAGGTGTCGACCGGGAAGAACGTCGCCGACAGCAGCATCATCGGGATCAGCGCCAGCTGGACGTAGTCGAAGTCGGGGATGCCCCGCATCCAGGTGGTCGCTGCCATCCCGACGGCGCCGAACGCGCACCCGACCAGCAGCGCGACGGGCAGGGCCAGCAGCGCCCACCAGCTCACGACCAGGCCGAGCACCGCGGCGAACAGCAGGAAGCCCAGCGAGTACAGGCCACCGCGCAGCAGGGTCCAGGACAGCTCGCCGGCCGCGATGTCGGCCACCCCGACCGGCGTCGCCAGCATCGACTCGAACGTCCTCGCATAGCGCAGCTTGAAGAACATGTTGTACGTCGCGTCGAAGATCGCGCCGTTCATGGCCGACGTCGCCAGCATCGCGGGCGCGACGAACTCGGCGTACGCCACCGTCCGACCGTCGCCGATCGGCAGCCGGCCGACCAGCGCACCCACGCCGACGCCGATCGACAGCAGGTAGAACACGGGCTCGAAGAACCCGGTGGCGAACGCGAGCCATTGCCGCTTGTAGGTGAGGATGTTGCGCTCCAGCACCACGCCGGTGAGCGGCGGGAGCAGCGAGCGCGAAGCGGCGTACGTGAGCACCTCACACCACCATCCGCCGGCGGAGCCCGTCGACCGCCAGCCAGGTGCCGCCGACGACCCACGCGGCGAGGTACGCCGTGTGGCCGAGGTCGGCCCAGGCCAGCTGCCCGAGCATGCAGTCGCGAGCCAGCTCCACGCCGTGCCACAACGGGGTGACCCGGGCGATGACCTCGAGGAGCGCCGGCAGCTGGCTGACCGGGAAGAACGTGCCGGAGAACAGGAACAACGGCACCATCACGAGCCGGAACAGGATGTTGAACCCGCCGTCGCCGTTCAGGTGCGTCGTGAAGGCGAACACCGGCGCGGCGAACGCCACCCCCACCAGGACCACCACCGGCAGAGCGAGCACAGCTGACCACGCCGAGGTCGCGCCCACCGCGGCCGCGAAGCCGAGGAACACCCCCTCCGACACCAGCACGCGCAGACTGACGTGCAGCAGGTGCCCGACGACCACGTCCGCGGCGCCGACCGGTGTCGCGAGCATGGCGTGGAAGGTCCGCTGCCACTTGATCGCGGAGAGGACCGGCCAGGTCGACCAGCCGATCGCGGTCTGCATCGCGGCCGAAGCCATCATCCCGGGCGCCACGAAGTCGAGGTACGGCACGCCGTCGACCAGCCGGCCGCCGCGGCCGACCAGGCTGCCCAGCCCGTAGCCGATCGCCACGAAGAACAGCAGCGGCTGCAGGACCGAGGTGAAGATGGTGGAGCGCCACAGCCGCCGCCACACCAACAGGTGCCCGGAGAGCACCGCGAGCGCGGGCCAGGCCTCGACCCGGCCGTCCACAGCCGCGACTCGCGCGCCTGCCGTCGCTCGGTCGCCGGTCTGCGCCATCGACCCGTCCATCGAAGCTCAGTCCACCAGCGTCCGGCCGGTCAGCCGGAGGAAGACGTCCTCGAGGGTGCTGCGGCGCACCAACGACGAGACCGGGTCGAGACCGCGGGCCTGCACCTCCTGCAGCGCCGTCTCGCCGTCGTCGGTGTAGAGCAGCAGCCGGTCGGGCAGCACCTCGACGCGGTCGGCCAGTCCCTGGACCTTTGCGGCGTACGGCGCGTGGTCCTCGGTCGCGAAGCGCAGCTCGAGCACCTCGCGGGTCGACCACTCCTCGATGAGCGCCCGCGGGCTGCCCTCGGCCACGATCCGGCCGCGGTCCATCACGACCAGCCGGTCGCACAGCTGCTCGGCCTCGTCCATGTAGTGCGTGGTCAGCACCAGCGTCACGCCCTGCTGCTTGAGCCGGAACAGCCGGTCCCACAACACATGCCGGGCCTGCGGGTCGAGCCCGGTCGTCGGCTCGTCGAGCAACAGCAGCTCGGGCTGGTTGACCAGCGCCCTCGCGATCGTGAGCCGGCGCTTCATGCCACCCGAGAGCGGCTCGACGATGCTGTCGGCTCGGTCGCTGAGCTGGGCGAACTCGAGCAGCTCGGCCGCCTTGGCCCGGGCCGCCGAGCGCGGCATGCCGAAGTAGCGGGCATAGACCATCAGGTTGTCCATGACGGTCAGCTCGGTGTCGAGGGAGTCCTGCTGCGGTACGACGCCGAGCCGGGCCCGGATCCCTGCTCCGTCGCGCTGGGGGTCGCCGCCCAGCACCACCAGCTCCCCGCCGCTCGGCGGCGAGACGCAGCCGATCATCCGCATCGTCGAGGACTTGCCCGCACCGTTGGGGCCCAGGAACCCGAAGGCCTCGCCGCGCCGGATCTCCACGTCGATGCCGTCGACCGCGGTGAACTCGCCGAACCGCTTGACCAGTCCCCGGGCGCGGACCATCACGTCGGTCTGGCCGTTGTCTTCCATCGATCCTCACGCTAGCCGTGACGACCGACAGGCAGCATCCGGATTGTCGGAGGGCTGGGTCAGGATGGACCCATGGCGGGACCAGCTGGTGCTCTCGACGCGTTCTCCCCCGCGACCAAGGACTGGTTCGAGGGCGCGTTCGCCGCGCCCACGCCCGCCCAGGAGGGAGCCTGGCAGGCGATCCGCGCGGGTGAGCACGCCCTCGTCGTGGCCCCGACGGGTTCGGGCAAGACGCTGGCGGCCTTCCTGTGGGCACTGGACCGGCTCGCCGCGCAGCCGCCTCCCGCCGAGCCCACCCGCCGCTGCCGCGTGCTCTACGTCTCGCCGATGAAGGCGCTCGCGGTCGACGTCGAGCGCAACCTGCGGGCACCGCTCACCGGCATCCGGCATGCGGCCGTGCGGCTGGGCGTGCCCGAACCGCAGATCAGGGTGGCGGTCCGGTCCGGTGACACATCGGCCGCCGAACGCCGCGCGTTCCCGCGCACACCACCCGACGTCCTGATCACGACGCCCGAGTCGCTGTTCCTCCTGCTGACCTCGCGGGCCAGGGGCGTGCTGGCCGGCGTGGAGACGGTGATCGTGGACGAGGTGCACGCCGTGGCCGCGACGAAGAGGGGCGCCCATCTCGCCCTGACCCTGGAGCGGTTGGACGCCTTGGTCGGCCAGCCGGTCCAGCGGGTGGGGCTCTCGGCGACGGTGCGCCCGGTGCCCGAGGTCGCCCGCTTCCTCGCTGGGGGGCGGCCGGTGACGGTCGTGCAGCCGGCGGCCGACAAGCAGGTCGACCTCCGGGTCGTCGTCCCGGTCCCCGACCTGGGCGAGCTGGGCCAGCCGACGGGTGACCTCACCGGTGCCGCGGCCGGCGAGCCGCCCCGGACCTCGATCTGGCCGCACGTCGAGGAGCGCGTCGTCGACCTGATCGCGGCGCACCGGTCGACGCTGGTGTTCGCCAACTCCCGGCGCCTGGCCGAGCGGCTGACCGCCCGGCTGAACGAGATCTGGGCCGAGCGGCTGGAGCTCGGCCTGCCCGACCCCGGGTCACAGGCTCCGGCCCAGGTGATGGCCCAGGCCGGAGCGAGCGCGGGTGCCCCGCCGATCCTGGCCCGAGCCCATCACGGCTCGGTCAGCAAGGAGCAGCGCGCGGAGATCGAGGACGCGCTCAAGGCCGGCCGCCTCCCGGCCGTCGTCGCGACGAGCTCCCTGGAGCTGGGCATCGACATGGGCGCGGTCGACCTCGTGGTCCAGGTGGAGTCGCCGCCGAGCGTGGCGAGCGGGCTCCAGCGGGTCGGCCGGGCGGGGCACCAGGTGGGGGCCGTGTCCGAGGGGGTCGTCTTCCCGAAGTACCGCGGTGACCTGGTCCAGACCGCCGTCGTGGTCGAGCGGATGCGCACCGGCGAGATCGAGCAGATGCGCATCCCGACCAACCCGCTGGACGTCCTGGCCCAGCACATCGTGGCCATGACCGCGATGGACGAGTGGTCGGTCGACGACATCGAGACGCTGGTCCGCCGAGCCGCGCCGTACGCCGGCCTGACCCGCCCCGTCCTCGAGGCGGTCCTCGACATGCTGGCCGGACGCTACCCGTCCGAGGAGTTCGCCGAGCTGCGCCCGAGAGTCGTGTGGGATCGCCTGCAGGGCACCGTGACCGGCCGGCCCGGGGCTCAGTGGCTCGCGGTCACCAGCGGGGGCACGATCCCCGACCGCGGTCTGTACGGCGTCTTCCTGGCCGGCGCGCAGGACTCACCGCGCGCGGGGCGTCGGGTGGGGGAGCTGGACGAGGAGATGGTCTACGAGTCGCGTGTCGGCGACGTGTTCACACTGGGGACGACGTCGTGGCGGATCGAGGACATCACGCACGACCAGGTCCTGGTCACACCGGCGCCGGGCCAGCCCGGCAAGCTGCCGTTCTGGCACGGCGACGCCCTGGGTCGCCCGGCCGAGCTGGGCCGGGCGGTCGGCGCGTTCGTGCGCGAGGTCGGCGCCTTGGCTCGGGACCGGGCGCGATCCCGCGTCGCGGCCGCAGGGCTCGACGAGTGGGCGACGGACAACCTGCTCGCCTACTTCGACGAGCAGCGACAGGCGACCGGGCATCTGCCGGACGACCGCACCATCGTGGTCGAGCGGTTCCGTGACGAGATCGGCGACTGGCGGGTGGTCGTGCACTCGCCGTACGGCGCCCAGGTGCACGCGCCGTGGGCACTCGCCATCGCGGCCCGGCTGCGCGAGCGCTTCGGCGTCGACGTCCAGGCGATGCACGCGGACGACGGCGTTGTCCTGCGCCTGCCTGACCTCGAGGTCGAGGACGTGCCGGGCGGCTCGCTGGACGTCGCGGACCTGGTGCTGATGGACCCGGAGACCGTCGAGGACCTGGTCACCGGCGAGGTGGGTGGGTCGGCGCTGTTCGCGTCGCGGTTCCGTGAGTGCGCAGCCCGGGCCCTTCTGCTGCCGCGGCGTCGCCCCGACCGACGCCAGCCTCTGTGGCAGCAACGCCAGCGGGCGGCGCAGCTGCTGCAGGTCGCCAGCCAGTATCCGTCTTTCCCGATCGTGCTCGAGACCGTGCGCGAGGTGCTGCAGGACGTGTACGACGTGCCTGGACTTGTTGCGCTGCAACGGGATCTGGCCGCCCGGCGGGTGCGGCTGGTCGAGGTGGAGAGCGCGACGCCGTCACCATTCGCCCGGAGCCTGCTGTTCGGGTACGTCGCCGCGTTCCTCTACGAGGGTGACTCACCGCTGGCGGAGCGACGGGCCGCGGCGCTCGCGCTGGACCCCACGCTGCTCGGGGAGCTGCTGGGTCGCGGCGAGGGCGCGAGCCTGCGCGACCTGCTCGACCCCGAAGCGATCAGCCGCACCGAGGCCGAGCTGCAGCGCCTGTCGTCCGATCGGGCCGCGAAGGACCTCGAGGGCGTGGCCGACCTGGTCCGCGCCCTGGGCCCCATCGCGACGCCGGAGGTGGCGGCGCGGACGACGGACCCGGCCGCGGCGCCCCACTGGCTGGCCGAGCTCGAGGGCAGCCGGCGGCTGATCCGGGTCCGGGTCGCCGGTGAGGAACGCTGGGCGGCCGTCGAGGATGCCGGCCGGCTCCGTGACGCGTTGGGTACACCGTTGCCCGTGGGTATCCCCGAGGCGTTCCTGGCTCCTGAGCCGGACCCTCTGGGCGACCTGGCGGCGAGGTACGCCCGCTGCCACGGACCGTTCACGGCACCCGATCTCGCGGCCTGGCTCGGGCTCGGCGTCGCGGTGGTCACCGAGACGCTGCGCCGTCTGGTCGCCGCCGGCCGGATGGTCGAGGGCGAGCTGCGGCCGCTGACCGGCGGCAGCGGCGAGCCGCCGGCGGACCCCGGGCATCTGCCCGAGCACCTGCATGCCCAAGGCCACGGCGCGCTCGACTACTGCGATGCGCAGGTGCTGCGCGTCCTGCGCCGACGCTCGCTGGCTGCGTTGCGGGCCGAGGTCGAGCCGGTCCCCGCGGTCGAGCTGGCGCGGTTCCTGCCCCGGTGGCAAGGCGTCGGGGGCCGGCTGGCGGGCGCCGAAGGGGTGCTCCGCGCGGTGGAGCAGCTCGCCGGTGCGCTCCTGCCCGCCAGTGCCGTCGAGACGCTGGTGCTGCCGTCCCGCGTCGAGGCGTACGAGCCCGCGGCGCTGGACGAGCTCATGAGCGCCGGGGACGTGCTGTGGTCGGGTCACGGCGCCCTGCCGGGCGACGACGGCTGGGTCTCGCTGCACCTCGCCGACACCGCGGCCCTGACCTTGCCCGAGCCGGGCGAGCTCGAGCTGACGCCGGTGCACGAGGCGCTCCTGGCGACCCTCGGAGGTGGCGGCGCGTTCTTCTTCCGCACGCTCGCCGCGGCGGTCACGGACAGCGTCGGCCCAAGCAGCGACGCCGATGTCACCGCCGCACTCTGGGACCTGGCCTGGAGCGGCCGGGTCACCGGCGACACGCTGGCGCCGTTGCGGGGCCGGCTCAGCGGCGGCCGGACCGCGCATCGCAGCCGGCCGGGCCGACCCGTGCGCGGCCGCTACGCCGGCACCCGGGCCGGGCTCGGCGCAGCGGCGGCGGGCAGCCGCGCGGCTGGGGCCACTGCCCGCACGAGTGCACCGGCGGTGGCCGGACGCTGGGCGCTGCTCCCTGCGCCTGAGCCGGACCCGACGGTGCGTGCGCATGCGGTGGCCGAGGTGCTGTTGGACCGTTACGGGGTCGTCACGCGCGGAGCGGTCGCCGCCGAGCGGGTGCCGGGTGGTTATGCCGCTGTCTACAAGGTGCTGGCGGCGGCGGAGGAGGCCGGTCGGGTCCGGCGCGGTTACTTCGTCGAGGGGCTCGGTGCCGCGCAGTTCGCCACCGCGGGCGCGATCGACCGCTTGCGGGCCGAGCCGACCGACGTACGGACCGTCGTCCTCGCCGCGGCCGATCCGGCGAACCCCTATGGTGCGGCGCTCCCTTGGCCGGACCGGCCGGGTGAGACGGCCGGCAGCCACCGCCCGGGTCGCAAGGCAGGTGCGCTCGTCGTGGTGGTCGCGGGCGAGCTCGTGCTGTACGTCGAGCGCGGCGGGCGCACCCTGCTGTCGTGGAGCGACGACCCGCAGGCCCTGCAGGCAGCAGCCGACGCGCTGGCGTTGGCGGTGCACGACGGCGCCTTGGGCCGCCTCACCGTGGAGCGCGCCGACGGCCAGGGCGTGCTCGGTTCTGACCATCCGTTGGCCCAGGCATTGGAGCGGTCCGGGTTCCACGCCACGCCGCGCGGGCTTCGGCTCCGCCGCTGACTGGGCCGGAGGGGGTGCGCCTTGCCTGAGGGCGACGTCGTCTGGCGGACCGCCCAGCGGCTGGATGCGGCCCTGTCCGGACGCGTACTGGTCGTCACCGACCTGCGCTGGCCCTCCCTGGCGACGGTCGACCTCACTGGTCGGACGGTCGTCGAGACCCTCGCCCGGGGCAAGCACATCCTGACCCGGATCGCAGCGCCGGCGGCGGGCGGCGGCGCGGTCACCCTCCACTCACACCTGCGCATGGAGGGCAGCTGGCGGGTCGACCGCACCAGCGTCACCCCCGGCCGGCGCGCGCACGGACCGGACGTGAGGGCGATCCTGGGCAACGAGGAGTGGACGGCCACCGGGGTCAAGCTCGGCCTGCTCGACCTGGTGGAGACGCGGGACGAGCCGACGGTCGTGGGTCATCTCGGTCCCGATGTGCTCGGGCCGGACTGGGATCCAGGCCGCGTGCTGGCCAACCTGCGGGCCGCCCCCGAGCGCGCAGTGGGTGAAGCGCTGCTGGACCAGCGGGTCCTTGCGGGGATCGGCACCTTCTACATGGCGGAGACGCTGTTCCTGGCCGGCCGCTCACCCTGGACACCAGTCGGCGACATCGGCGGCGAGGCCCTGTCCCGGATCGTGCAACGGGTCTACGGTCTCCTGCATCTGAACCGCGACCGGGTCGCACAGGTGACGACGGGTGACCCCAGGCCCGGGCACGAGGCCTACGTGCACGGCCGGTCTGGACGGCCGTGCCGGCGCTGCGGTACGACGGTGCGGGTGGCCCGGCTCGGCCCGCCGCCACGGGACCGGGTCGCCTTCTACTGCCCCACCTGTCAGCCAGGTCCGGCGCCTACGGACGACGGGCGACCGCAGCGCCCGTTGGGGGCACGCGAGAGGAACCGCGGAGCAGGATGAGCTGCAGGATGAGGCCGAGCAGCGTTAGGCGAGCAGGATGAGGCGAGGAGTGAGGCTCAGGCGGCCGAGACGAGGGCCTGGGCAGCACCGTTGACCGGGAGCGCCGCGACGGACGCGTTCGCCTGCTCGGCCACGGCCACCCGCTCGGAGACCTGGCTCAGCACCTCGGACAACGGCAGCTCGAGCGCTCCGCAGATCGAGGCCAACAGCTCAGAGGAGGCTTCCTTCTGGCCGCGCTCGACCTCGCTCAGGTAGCCCAGCGAGACGCGGGCCGCCCCCGAGACCTGACGCAGGGTGCGCCCTTGCCTCTGTCGCCGCTCGCGCAGAACATCGCCGATCTCGTGCCGGAGCAGGACCATCACGCCTCCCTTCGCAGGCTGGCCGTCCGTCCGGTTGCGCGGTCCGGTCGGCTGGCCGGTGGACCGGGCGGGCCGACGTGTTCCGACCGGTGCGTGACCACGGTACCCCGGGGGGCGGACGAACGGGTGATGGGGCGCACTGCTTGCCATGGATGGGTCAACGGTGCACCCCGCCCGCGTGTTCCTGGCGCCGATCGTGCCGTCTCATCCGGTCGCCCGCAGCTGGTCCACGAGCAGGGACAGCGCCAGCTCGACGGTCGACCAGCGGACCTGGGCCCGCCCGCCGGGCAGGGCCGTCGCGCCGGTCCGGCTCGCCAGGCGGCGGCCCGACGGGCCTGTGACGGCGACGTACGCGGTCCCCGGCGGCTGGCCGTCCTGCGGGTCCGGCCCGGCCACCCCGGTCGTCGCCACGCCGTACCCGCACCCCAGCCGCTCGGCTACACCGGCCGCCATCGCGAGAGCGACCTCGGCCTGCACGGCGCCACCGGACGCGAGCAGCCCGACATCGACGCCGAGCAGAGACGCCTTGAGGTCGGTCGCGTAGGCGACGACGCCGCCGCGAAGCACCTGGGAGGCACCGGGCACCGACGCGAGGGTGCCTGTGACCAACCCGGCGGTGAGCGACTCCGCGACGGCCAACAGGACCCCCTGCGGCACGGCCAGCTCCATCACTTCAACCGCCAGGGCCTCGCTCCGTCGCCGCGTCGCCTCCGGGTCGGGGTCGGGGTCGGGACCGACCATCAGCCGGTACGCCGGGCGGTGCGCTCGGCGCGCTTGCGTTGCGCGCGCTCACTCGTCCGCCGCAGGGTCACGGCCCGCGCGACGTAGTCGGCGCCGGTGACCAGGGTGACGACCACCGCGACGGCCATGACCACGGCGGCCCCGGTCTGCCACACGCCTTCGAGCGGCAGCAGGTACAGGCCGATGGCCAGGGCTTGCAGGAATGTCTTCACCTTGCCGCCGCGGCTGGCGGGCATCACCCCGTGCCGGATCACGACGAAGCGCAGGATCGTGATGCCGACCTCGCGGACGAGCACGGCCACGGTCACCCACCAGCTGAGCTGGTCCAGCCATGACAGCCCCACAAGCGCCGTACCGATCAGGGCCTTGTCCGCGATCGGGTCGACGATCTTCCCGACGTCGGTGATCAGACCGCGCCGGCGGGCGAGCTCGCCGTCGAACCGGTCGGTCAGAGATGCGACACCGAACACCGCGGTCGCCGCGATCCGCCATCCGTCCTGAGTCCCGTTGTCGTGCAACAGAAGTACGGCGAACAGCGGCACGAGCAGGAGGCGAAGGAAGGTCAGGGCGTTCGCGATGTTCCATACACTCACGCCGGACGGTGGCAGTGCGACCGGGTCCATCGCCGCGTCGCCGCCCCGACCGGGCGGTGTGGTCATGCGGGGGCCTCACGCCGCGCGACCAGGTCGACGCCTTCGCTCGCGACGACGCGTGCCTGCACCATGTCTCCGACCGCCGGCGGCTCGGCGAGCCCGGGCAGGACCGTCGTGGTCCCGTCGACGTCCGGCCCCTGATGGGCCGACCGACCTTCGGCCTCACCGTCCGGGGAGATGCTCTCGACCAGCACCTCGACGTGCTCGCCGACGCGCTCCTCCGCCCGCTGGCTGGTGAGCTGCTCGACGAGGTCCGTGACGTGCGCGGCCCGCGCGGCGATCTCCGCATGGTCCAGCTTGCCCCCGTAGCCCTCGGCCTCCGTCCCGTCCTCGTCGGAGTACCCGAAGACGCCGACGACGTCGAGCCGCGCCTCCTCGAGGAAGGACGTCAGCTCCGCGAGGTCGTCCTCGCTCTCGCCGGGGAAGCCGACGATGACGTTGGACCGGACGCCCGCGAGCGGCGACCGACGCCGTACCTCGGCCAGCAGCTCGAGGAAGGACTCACGGTCCCCGAAGCGGCGCATCCGGCGCAACAGTGGGCCCGAGGCGTGCTGGAAGGACAGGTCGAAGTACGGCGCGACGCCCTCCGTGCCGGCCATCACGTCCAACAGGCTCGGGCGGACCTCGGCCGGCTGCAGGTACGAAACCCGCACGCGCACAACGTTTTCCACCTTCGCCAGCTCCGGGAGCATCGTCTCCAGCAGGCGCAGGTCGCCGAGATCCTTGCCGTACGACGTGGAGTTCTCGCTGACCAGGAAGAGCTCCCGCACGTTCTCCGCCGCCAGCCACCGGGCCTCGGCCAGCACATCGGCCGGGCGCCGGGAGACGAACGCCCCACGGAACGACGGGATGGCGCAGAACGCGCAGCGCCGGTCGCAGCCGGACGCGATCTTCAACGGAGCCCAGGGCCGCCCGTCGAGGCGGCGGCGTACGACGCGGGGCCCGCTCGCGGGGCCGACCCCTTCGGGCAGGTCGGGGGCCGAGGCCGGGGCCGAGACGACCGAGGCGTGGCCAGGCGCGAGCGGGCCTACCCCGGGACGCTCGGCCGGGCTGAGCGGGAGCAGCGTGCGACGGTCGACCGGCACGTGGGAACGAGGCCGCTCGCCGTGCAGGACCGCGTCGAGGTGCGTGGACAGGTCCTGGTAGGAGTCGAAGCCGAGGACAGCGTCCGCCTCCGGCAGCTCGGCGGCGAGCTGCTCGCCGTACCGTTCGGCCAGGCAGCCGACCGCCACGACCGCTCGGGTGTGGCCGGCCTCTTTGAGCGCCGACGCCTCGAGCAGCGTGTCGATCGAGTCCTTCTTGGCCTGCTCGACGAACCCGCACGTGTTCACCACTGCCACGTTGGCCCCGGATGCGTCGTCGACCAGCCGCCAGCCCGCCGCCTCCAAGCGCCCGGCCAGCTCCTCCGAGTCGACCTCGTTACGGGCGCAGCCGAGCGTGACCAGGGCTACGGTCCGCGCGGGCGTCATGCCCGCAACTCTAGGGCGCTCAGTACGCCGGGCTGTCCGCTTGGGACTCCTCGACCTGGTCGTAGACGGGCTCGCTGCCGTAGGGGTCCTCGCCGCGCAGGAGGGCCAGCGTGGCCGGCAGGTCGTCCGGCTTCACCAGCACGTCGCGCGCCTTGCTGCCCTCGCTCGGACCCACCACGCCGCGCGACTCGAGCAGGTCCATCAGCCGGCCCGCCTTGGCGAACCCGACCCGCAGCTTGCGCTGCAGCATCGAGGTCGAGCCGAACTGGGTGGACACGACGAGCTCGGTCGCCTGCAGGAGCAGGTCGAGGTCGTCGCCGATGTCGTCGTCGACGATCCGCTGCTGGGCCGGCGCGATGATGTCCGAGCGGTACGTCGGGGCGAGCTGCTTGCGCACGTGCTCGACCACCTTGGTGACCTCGGTCTCGGTCACCCAGGCGCCTTGCACCCGCATCGGCTTGCTCGAACCCATCGGCAGGAACAGCGCATCTCCTTGTCCCACAAGCTTTTCCGCCCCCGGCTGGTCGAGGACGACGCGCGAGTCGGCGAGCGAGCTCGTGGCGAACGCCATCCGGCTCGGCACGTTGGCCTTGATCAGGCCGGTCACGACGTCGACGCTCGGCCGCTGGGTGGCCAGCACCAGGTGGATGCCCGCAGCCCGGGCCAGCTGGGTGATCCGGACGATCGACTCCTCCACATCCCGGGGCGCCACCATCATCAGGTCGGCCAGCTCGTCGACGATGACGAGCAGGTAGGGGTACGGCGCAACGACGCGTTCGCTGCCCAGCGGTGCCTTGACCGTGCCCGCTCGCACGCCCTTGTTGAAGTCGTCGACGTGCTTGAACCCGAACGCGGCCAGGTCGTCGTACCGGACCTCCATCTCCTTGACCACCCAGGCGAGCGCCTCCGCGGCCTTCTTCGGGTTCGTGATGATCGGCGTGATCAGGTGCGGGATGCCCTCGTACGCCGTCAGCTCGACGCGCTTGGGGTCGACCAGCACCATCCGCACCTCGTCCGGCGTGGCGCGCATGAGGACCGACGTGATGAGCCCGTTGATGCACGTCGACTTGCCGGCGCCGGTGGCGCCGGCGATGAGCATGTGCGGCATCTTGGCCAGGTTGGCCACGACCGTGCGGCCCTCGACGTCCTTGCCCACGCCGATCACCATGGGGTGCTCGGTGCGCTTGGCCGGGCTGGAGCGCAGCACGTCGCCGAGCGAGACGGTCTCGCGGTCGGTGTTGGGGATCTCGATGCCGATGGCGG
>JBJMHS010000067.1:0-53181 GCA_045807245.1 Actinomycetales bacterium | reverse complement strand
CTTGTTGCCCGAGTGGCTGAGCTGCTGGTTGTAGACCCGGGTGGGGTTGCTCCCCACTCCCGGGAACTGGTAGTTGCCCGAGATGTTCAGCGAGATGTACCCGTCGTCGTTGCCGGTCGTCGGGCTCAGGCTCGCGTAGTACGCGTTCGTGTTGCCGTTGACCTTCTTGAAGTAGCCGCCGACAAACACATGCCCGTTCCAACCGAGGACGGTCGCCACCTGGCTGCCCGCCGAGTGCGTGAACGTAGCGTCGACGTTGCCCGTCGACGTACTGATCTTGGCGAGGTTGCTGGCGGCCGTGCCGTTGACCGTCGTGAACTTGCCCCCGATGTACGCCGAGGAGCAGTCGCCGTTGACGAACCCGATGGAGTTGACGGTCCCGTCGATGTTCGGCGCCCAGGACGTCAGCGTGAACGGCGCCGTGGCGCTGAAGCTGAACGCCCCCGTGCGGTTGTAGGCCACTCCCTTCTGCGTGATCCGGCTGACCGTGCCGACGGCGTACATCGTCGAGCCGCACTGCACGAGCTGCCGGATGTTCTGGGAGGTGTTCGAGCTGTCCAGCGCCGGGGTACCGGTTGCCGGCGTCGTGCCCACGGGCCCGAGCGGCGCGGCCGCAACGTTGCCGATGGCCAGCCCGGCCGTCGCCAGGGCCAAGGCGCTCACGGTGAACAGCCGGCGACGAAGCTTCATCCGCTACATCCTCCAGTCAGACCGGCCGTCTTCTCACTCCCGCGTGACCGCCTCTTGCATCCCAACGTAATGGCTATATCCCTGGCCCCCAGGCGAATGTCAGCATTCCTAGCCCAGGGCTACGAGCCGTGCCCGGACCCCTACCCAGGGTGGTCCAAAGGACACGCGGACCAATGTCGTCACGGCGCATCTAGGGCCGACGGCGCGGACTTCGAGTCCACGTCCGGTCCAGTCCCCCGCAGGAGTGAGTGGCCCTCGCCGTCGTCCGATGTCGGGGGCATCCTCATGCCCGGGACCCTTACCGATCGTCGGGGTCTGCTTCGGAGCCGTGTTCAATGCCTTTGTCGGCCGCCTCCGACTCCGGGTCAGGCGCTTCTTGGTCGTCGTCCGGGGGATCGGGTTGCTGGAGTGCTTGCCCTAGCTCCGGGGGGTTTATGCCGCTCATTCGGTGCCACCTTCACTGGACGGCCCTGCACGGCCAGGCTCCCCCCTGTCCTCTGCGTGCGCATCCCGAACAGGTCGCCTTGGCCACGGACTTGTCTCGCGGACCGCGTCCTCGTCGGTGTCGGGACGTGGCGGTTCGGGGTCGGGCGGGCCGTCTGGCGGGTCCGGTACCGAACCGGGATCGCCTCCGGGTGGGCGCTCGTCTGGGTCGGGCAGGTCCGGCAGGCCAGGATCAGACAATGGGCTCACCTCGACGGTCGCAAAGGGCGGCGCCCCACTGAGCGGCAGATCCTCAGTCGAGGTAGTCGCGCAGGACCTGGCTGCGACTCGGGTGCCTCAGCTTGGACATCGTCTTGGACTCGATCTGGCGGATCCGCTCGCGGGTCACGCCGTACACCTTGCCGATCTCGTCCAGGGTCTTGGGTTGGCCGTCCGTGAGACCGAACCGCATCGACACCACCCCGGCCTCGCGCTCGGACAACGTGTCCAACACCGAGTGCAGCTGCTCCTGCAGCAGGGTGAAGCTGACCGCATCCGCAGGCACGACGGCCTCGGAGTCCTCGATCAGGTCACCGAACTCGCTGTCTCCGTCCTCACCGAGCGGCGTGTGCAACGAGATCGGCTCGCGGCCGTACTTCTGGACCTCGACGACCTTCTCCGGCGTCATGTCGAGCTCGCGGGCCAGCTCTTCCGGCGTGGGCTCGCGACCCAGGTCCTGCAGCATCTGCCGCTGCACCCGGGCCAGCTTGTTGATGACCTCGACCATGTGCACCGGGATACGGATGGTGCGGGCCTGGTCGGCCATGGCGCGGGTGATCGCCTGCCTGATCCACCAGGTGGCGTACGTCGAGAACTTGTAGCCCTTGGTGTAGTCGAACTTCTCGACCGCGCGGATCAGACCGAGGTTGCCCTCCTGGATCAGGTCCAGGAAGAGCATTCCCCGCCCGGTGTACCGCTTGGCCAGCGACACGACCAGCCGGAGGTTGGCCTCGAGCAGGTGGTTCTTGGCCTTCTTGCCGTCTTCCTTGATCCACCACAGCTCGCGCTTGTGCTTGGCATCGATCTTGCTGCCGGAGTTGAGCCGCTCCTCGGCGAACAGACCGGCCTCGATCCGCTTGGCCAGCTCGACTTCCTGCTCGGCGTTCAGCAGGGCGACCTTGCCGATCTGCTTGAGGTAGTCCTTCACCGGGTCCGCGGTGGCACCCGCCGTCGCGACCTGCTGCGCGGGGGCGTCCTCCTCGTCCTCGTCGGACAGGACGAACGCACCCTCCTCCTGGTCACCTTCCTCGTCGGCCTCTACCTCGGCCTCCACCTCGGTGCCGGCAAGGACCTCGACGTCAGCCGGCTCGACGTTCTCGTCGACGACAACGCCGTCGGCGCCCGGCTGGACCGCGGGGGCCTTGGCCGTCGCAGTCTTGGCCGCGGCCTTCTCGGCGGTCTTCGTGGTGCTCCGGTCCGCCGACTTCGCGACGGCCGGCTTGTCAGCGGTCTTGGCCGCGGTCTTCGCGGCGCTCTTCGCAGCAGGAGTCTTCGCACCGACCTTGACGGCCGTCTTCTCCGTCGACGTGACGGCCGGTGCCTTGCTGGTGGTCTTGGCGACGCTCTTCGCGGCCGGAGCCTTGGCCGCGGTCTTCTCCGTCGACTTGGCGGCCGGCTTGGCGGCCGTCTTCGCGGGCGACTTCGCGGCGGTCTTCGCCGTCGCCGACTTCGTGTCCGGGACGGCCTTCACCGGGCGCGCGGACTTCTTGGCGGGGGGCGCTACGGCAGCGGTGGCGCTGCGACGGGCGGCGCTCGTCGCAGGAACAGCGGGGGACGTGCGGGGAGTCGTGACCGGCGACACGGACGACCTTCCTGGCAGATGGCGTGACTTGTCTGGCGGCGCTGGTGACAGAGACCGCCGTACAGGGCAACGCCGGAGGGTTCGGGGGCATGCCCGGGCGGCGGGAGTTTCCCGCTGCAGGAGCAGATATCGACAATTGTAGCCCGAGGCTGGGCACAGCCACGTAATTCGGGACGCGCATCCGCCCTTTCCGGGCGGGTCCGGGCACTCCGTCCGGTGGCTAGGACTCGGCCTTCACCGCGAGCACCGGGCAGGGCGCGTCGAGCAGGATCCGTTGCGCGTTCGAGCCGAGGATGAGCTTGCCGACCGGAGTACGGCGGCGCAGCCCGATGACGATAAAGTCGGCGCCGGTCTCCTCCGCCACCGCGATCAGGTCCTCCGCCGGCTCCATCCCGCGGACCAGCTGGCGCACCTCGTGGGCGACACCGGCCGCCTCGAGATCCTGCTGCACCCGCGAGAGCTCGGCCTCGTAGGCCCGCACGTCCTCGATGTCGAAGTCCTTCCCACCCCGCTCGGAGTGGATCACGATCAGCCGCGTCTTGCGCAGCTGCGCTTCCTCGGCTGCTCGGCGCAGGGCGGCCCGGCCCTCCTTGGTCGGGACGTAGCCGACGACGATCGACATCGATCCTCCTTCAGGGGCCACCACCTCGTCGTGGCACGTTCGACTTGGCCCGGCTCTGCGTGACGGTACCCGATCGCACGGCTGCTGCCACCGCCTAGATTCGTGCCGTGACCCCGCACGAGACCCGCCGGCCGGTCGACCCCGGTCCGCCGGAAGCTGGTTCGGGCGCGCCCAACGCCAACGCGTGGGTCGACTGCGCCTGCGGACAGCGCCACTGGGGGCGGTACGGCGCGGCCGGGCTCCTGCTCGTCTGGCGCCCGGACGCCGCGGGCGACGGGATCGACCAGGAGCCGGCGAGTCCCGGCGGCGGACCGGATGTCCTGCTGCAGCACCGGGCGGCCTGGACCCACGAAGGCGGCACCTGGGCTCTCCCGGGCGGCGCGCGCGGTCATGACGAGTCGCCGGAGCAGGCAGCGCTGCGGGAGGCGCATGAGGAGGCGGGGCTCGACCCGGGCCAGGTCACGACCGGTGAGCTCGTGGTCGTCGACCACGGGCCGTGGTCCTACACGTACGTGCTCGCGGGTACGGTGACGCGCGCGCACCTGGAGCCGTCGGACCTGGAAACCGAGGCCCTGGCCTGGGTCCCCGTGGCCGAGGTCGCGGCGTACCCGCTCCATCCGCTCTTCGAGCAGGCCTGGCCGGGGCTGCGCCACCTGGTGACCGGCGGCTGAGCCCGGCCACCGGCGCCGTCCGCGCTCAACCGCAGCGGACGCGCCCCAGCGCGAGCACGTCCCGGACCAGCGTGCCGATCTCGCCGATCTCGATGAGAAAGCCGTCATGTCCGTACGGCGAGCTGATGGTGTGCACGGGCGCGGCGGACGGTACGGCGGCGACGATCTCGTGCGAGAGTCGCGGCGGATAGAGGCGGTCACTGTCGACGGCCGCCACCACGAGCCGTCCGGTGATGCGTTGCAGCGCCTGGGCCGCGCCGCCCCGACCGCGACCGACGTCGTGTGAGTTCATCGCCTCGGTCAGCACCAGGTAGGAGTTGGCGTCGAACCGCCGGGCCAGCTTGTCCTTGTGATGGTCAAGGTAGCTCTCGACGGCGTATCGGCCGCCACCGCCGAGCGGCTGCTCCTGCCCCTGCGGCTCCCGGCCGAACCGCTCGGCCAGCTCGAGCTCGCTGCGGTACGTGATGTGCGCGATGCTCCGGGCGATGCCGAGCCCCACGACGGGGCCTTCATCGAGCCCGTAGTAGTCGCCGCCGTGGAAGTTCGGGTCGGACCGGATGGCCGCCAGCTGGGGGGCGCACCAGGCGATCTGCTCAGCCGTCGCGTACGGCGTCGACGCCAGCACGATCGACGTCGCCACCCGGTGCGGGTGAGTCACCGCCCACTCGAGCACCCGCATCCCGCCCATCGAACCGCCGAGCACGGCCGCCCAGCAGTCGATGCCCAGCTCGTCGGCCAGGCGGCGCTCGACCTCGACCTGGTCCCGCACGGTGACGAAGGGAAACCGCGAGCCCCACGGCCGCCCGTCCACCGCCGGCGAGGAGGGGCCCGTGGTGCCCTGGCACCCGCCCAGGACGTTCGAGGCCACGACGAACCAGCGATCGGTGTCGAGCGGGCGGCCCGGACCGACCAAGCCGTCCCACCACCCGGGTGTCGGATGACCCGCTCCGGCCGGTCCGCTCACGTGACTGTCGCCGGTCAGCGCATGCTCGACGAGCACCGCGTTGTCCCCGGCCGCATTGAGCGTGCCCCAGGTCTCGTAGGCCACGTCGACCGTCGGCAGCCGGCCGCCCCGCTCGAGGTCGAGCGGGCCGACCGCGGCGAAGAGCCGGCGACCGGGGTCATCCCCCGGTCGCCAGGCTCCCGTCGTCACTGCGCGATCGACGTCTGACATCACGCGCCCTTGGCCGCGACGAACCCCTGCTCGAGGTCGGCCAGGATGTCGTCGATGTGCTCGATGCCCACGGCCAGACGCACCAGCCCAGGCGTGACGCCGGTGTCGAGCTGCTCCTCCGGGGTCAGCTGGCTGTGCGTCGTCGACGCCGGGTGGATGACCAGGCTGCGCACGTCGCCGATGTTGGCCACGTGGCTGTGCAGCTGCAGGCCCTCGACGAACCGCTTGCCGGCCTCCAGCCCGCCACTGATCTCGAAGGCGAGCACGGCACCGGCGCCCCGTGGGAGGTACTTCTGCGCGAGGTGGTGCCACGGGCTCGACTCCAGGCCGGCGTACGCGATGCTCTGCACCTCGTCCCGGCCCTGGAGCCAGGTCGCGACCTTGACGGCGTTCTCGACATGGCGCTCGATGCGCAGGCTCAGCGTCTCCAGACCCTGCGAGAGCAGGAACGCGTTGAACGGCGACGCGGACGGACCGAGGTCGCGCAGCAGCTGCACCCGCACCTTGAGGATGTAGGCGAGGTTCGCGCCGAGCGCGCCGCCGACACCGAGGTCCCGCGCGAAAACCAGGCCGTGGTAGCTGGGGTCCGGCTGGTTGAAGCCGGGGAAGCGGTCCGGCTGCTGGGCGTAGTCGAAGCGGCCGCCGTCGATGATCACGCCGCCGATCGACGTGCCGTGGCCGCCGAGGTACTTGGTGGTGGAGTGGACCACGATGTCTGCGCCGTGCTCGATCGGACGGAGCAGATACGGCGTCGCGACCGTGTTGTCGACGATCAAGGGGACACCGATGTCGTGGGCGACTGCGGCCACACCCTGGACGTCGAGGACGTCCTGCTTCGGGTTCGAGATCGTCTCGGCGAAGAACGCCTTCGTGTTCGGCCGGGCCGCCGCGCGCCACGACTCCAGGTCGTCCGGGTCCTCGACGAACGACACGGCGATCCCGAGCTTGGGCAGGCTGTAGTGGAGGAGGTTGTACGTGCCGCCGTACAGACGCGGGCTGGAGACGATGTGGTCGCCGGCCTCGGCGACGTTCAGGATGGCCAGCGTCTCCGCGGCCTGCCCGCTGGCGACCAGGAGGGCACCGACACCACCCTCCAGGCTGGCCAGACGCTGCTCGACGACATCCGTCGTCGGGTTCATGATCCGCGTGTAGATGTTGCCGAACTCCTTGAGCCCGAACAGGTTCGCGGCATGGTCCGTGTCCTTGAACACGTACGACGTGGTCTGGTAGATCGGCAGCGCTCGCGCACCGGTGGCGGTGTCGGCGCTCTGGCCGGCGTGGATCTGACGGGTCTCGAAGGACCAACCGTCGCTCATGAGATGTCTCCTCGGGTCAGGGCCCTGGAGGGAGGGGCCCGCGCTTGCCTGCCGCCGGGGTGGCGACATGCCTTGTCATCACCCGGGGCACCCCACCGCGGAGGAGGGTTGCCGGCCAGCAAGCCGGGGCTTGACGCTGGCACTCATGACCTACCGGTGAGCATAGCCCGACGTTTCAGCGTCTGAACGCAGGCATCCCAGAATGCGAGACCGCGGAAGCGTCACGAGGCCTCCTCGTCGGCCCGACGCGCCGCGCCGACCCACTCCGGCGCGATGCCGTGGTCCAGCACCGCCGCGATGAGCACGGCGAGCCGGTACGTCGGGTCCTCGGCCAGCGCGCGGTCGACCGCGATCCGGGCCAGGGCGCCCTCGCCCCGGGCCCAGCTGTGCCACGCGAGCAGCGACAGCGGCGCCGCGGCCAGCGGACCCTCCACCTGCGTGGACAGGTCCACGAGGAGACGCTCCATCGCCTCCTCCAGGGCCAAGTCCGGCGGCTGCATCTCGGGCAGCTGTTCCACCAACCCGGGCGGGCCGGGCAGGCCGGGCAGGCCGGGCAGGCCGCGCAGGCCGGGCAGGCCGACCCGGCAGTACCGCAGGAGCAGCTCGTCGCGCACGGCGACGTCCTGCAGGCTGGCGACCAAGGTGCCGGCCTGGTCCACCGTCATCAAGGCTGCCCCGGTCCGGTAGGCCGGGAGGAGCTGGTCGACCAGCCCGAAGGCGTCGACCGCCGCCGCGCCGCCCTCCGCCGCGAACGCCGCCAGGCAGCGCCAGGCGCACTCCTCGACCGCCGCGACCAACGGCGGACGCGAGGGATGCACCCGCGCCGCAAGGTCCTCCCGGCTCGGCAGCGGAGCCAGCCCGGCCAGGACGAGCGCCGCCGCCATCGGGCTGCTCATGGCCTCAGCGACCGACCCACCCTCCGAAGGACAGCAGCCCGTCCGCCGACAGAGGTATGACCAGTAGCGAGCCGGCGAGACGTACATCGCGTCGTGCGCCGGAACGCCCGCGCGCTCGAGCTCGGCGAGCAGCGTGGTGACCAGGCCGAGGTGGGGCGGACGCTGCGCGTCCCAGGCCTGGTCGTCGTACACGATCACGACGCTCCCCTGACCTCGGTCGCCGGCGACGAACGTGGCGACGTGCCGCAGCAGGTCGGCCAGGCCGCCCGGGTCGCCGGCTGCCGGCAGGTCCAGCCGCGTGACCTGCCCGATCCGCCGGCGCGGTCCCCGCAGGCTGAGCACCACGACGCTGTGTCGTGGGTGGAACCCGCACTCGAACGGCACGAGCGCGACGACGTCACGCATGGAACCGGCCTGCATGACCTGGCGCTGCGGCTCTGACATGGGCCGCACCTTGCTCGGCGGTGGCGACGGACCGGTCGCTGTGTCCGCCGGCCTGTGGACCGCGTGACGACGCGGACCGGCCTGTGGACACCGGGAGCGGAGACGCGCTGCGCCACGCGCCTCAGGGCACGACGTGACCGGGCACGACCGGGTGCCGGGAGTCCTCCCACTCCAGGTAACGCTCGGTCTCCAAGAGCACGGTTCCGGCCAGCCAGGCCGCGACGAAGGCGTCGTCGACCAGGCCCAGCAACGGCACGAACAGCTCCGGGACCAGGTCGACCGGCGAGACGACGTACGCGAGGGCGAGCGCCATTGCGAAGAGCCGGCCCCTCGTCGTACCCCGGTAGTGGCCGAGCAGCGTCGACTTCACCAGCCGCGGCAGCGCCCGCAGCCGGGCACCGACCCCGGGGGTTCCCGGCCGGCTGCCCGCGCGCAGGGCCCGCCACACCGCACCGAGAGCGGCGAACCGCACGGCCTTCATGCCGAAGAGCACATCACGGCAACGTGGTCAGCGCCATCTGCGGCGGGAACTCGTGCCGTGCATGGTCCGCGATCCGGCGCAGCAACAGCACGTCGATGCTGGCGCCGACGGCGCCACCCACCAGCGGTACCGCTTTGCCGAAGCGCGGCAGGCTCTTGCGCCCGATCTGGCTCAGCAGCCGGAAGCCGACACCTTTGTTCACCATCATCAAGGCCGGACCGGGCAGCCGCTCGGCGGCGAGACCGGCCAGCCGCCCCGAGTTGGTCAGTCCGGCCCGCTTGAGCAGGTCGTCGGCGTCCGCCCCGACCAGGGCCAACAGGATCGCCGAGCGCACCTCGGGCTGACGCAGGTCGTACCCCCGAAGGCAGGCGATGCCGGCCACCATCCGGGTCGCGACCAGATAGAACTCAGCGACGTTCACGGGCAGGGCGACCGGCAGGGTGACCAGACCACCGACTCCGGTGACGAAACCGCCGGCGGCTGCGAGCTTCACGTGCTGGCGCACGACGCTGTCGATCGCGCCCTCCACACCGGCGTGTGTGGCCCGGGCCTTGTCGGCGAGGCTCTGCGCCGAGTCGACCGGACCACGGCCGTCGATACCGACGTCCAGCAACCGCTCGACGATGCGAGTCGCGGCGCCGGTCAGACCCCCGTCGTCGGTCGCCGCCGGCGGTTCACTCACGCGTCGCTCCCGTGGCCATGACCATGATCATCACCTAGGACACCCGCAGCCGCAGCCGCAACCGGTCGCCGGGCCGCAGCTGAGCCGCCAGATCGCAGGACGCGTCGTCGAGCGCGCCGACGGACGGATAGCCCCCGGTGACCGGATGGTCGGCCAGCATCAAGACCGGGCGCCCCGACGGAGGCACCTGCACGGCACCTCGCACCAGACCCTCCGGTGGCCACTGCCGGTCCGACGCCAGGGCGAGCGGGTCACCCATCAGCCGCAGCCCGCTGCGGTCGCTGTCCCAGCTCACCGACCACTCCTGACCGCTCAGTGCCGTCACGCCACCCGGCTCGAGCGCGTCCAGGTGTGGCCCGGCCCAGCCGTGCAGCACCGTCGGACCGGCCGGGGCCGACACCGGCACGGCCAGGTCCACGAGCGGCATGGCCTTGGGCTCGGGGCCGATGGGCAGCACGTCGCCCATCTGCAGCGGCGGCGGTCCGAGCCGCGCCAGCACGTCGTAGGAGCGGGAGCCGAGCACCCGCTCGACCGCGATGCCGCCGCGGACGGCCAGGTAGCTGCGCAGCCCGGACTCCGGCGCACCGACCCTGATCTCGGCACCACCCCGGACAGGTACCGGAGCGGCGAACGCGACCGGTACGCCGTCCAGCCACACCGACGCCACGGCCCCGGTAACGGCGATGGTGAGGGGCGCGTCGGCCTGTACGGCGAGCCCACCCATGGTCAGCTCCAGCACGGCCGCGCGGGCTCGGTTGGCGACGAGCCGGTTGGCCAGGGCTGCCGCCGCCCGGTCGGCCGCACCCGAGCGCCCGACGCCCCAGGCCGCCAGGCCGGGTCGGCCCTCGTCCTGCACCGTTGTGAACGGCCCAGGATCGACGACGGTGATGGTGCGGCCGCTCATCGGTCCGCTCGGACGAATGTCACGCGCGTCCCGGGCACCAGCAAGGCGGGCGGGTCGTCCGCCAGGTTCCACAACGCCCGGTCGGTGCGGCCGATGAGCTGCCACCCGCCCGGCGACGCCTGCGGGTAGACGGCCGTGTAGCCGGCCGCGAGCGCGACCGCGCCCAGTGGCACGCGGGTCCGCGGGCTGGCCCGTCGCGGGACCGCGAGGCGCGGGTCACCTCCGACGAGGTAGGCGAAACCCGGGGCGAAGCCTGCGAACGCGACCCACCACTCGGAGTCGACGTGTGCTCGTACGACATCACCCAGGCTCAGCCCGCTCAGCTCGGCCACCTCACGCAGGTCGGGGCCGTCGTACGTCACCGGGATCTCGACCAGCTGCCCCGCCGAACCAGTGTCCGCTGGCAATGGTTGCAGTCCAGCAATGGTTCGGCGCAGCTCGAACACGGCAGCTTCGCTCGTGCAGTGCACGAGGACCGACCGAGCCGCGGGCACCACGTCCACCACATCGGGCCGGTCGGCGTCGCGGATCGCCGCTGCCCACCCGGCCACCTCGCGCGCAGCCGTCTCGGCCGAGCGGTCGGCCAGGTCGAGCTCGACCAGCAGGGCGCGCTCGCCGTACCGCTTCAGCGCCGGAGCACTCACGGCCTCAGGCTCACCGGAGGAACGGCGCGATCTGGATGCGCGCCGCCGCCAGCGCGCGCCGGGCCGCCTGGGCCAGCGTCACCGCGCCCGGCGTGTCCGAATGCAGGCACAAGGTGTCGTACTCGCCACTCTGGGCCAGCCGCGTGGCCTGCGTCGCCACCGCCCCGGCATCGGTGATCACGGCGCCCGGAGTGCCGCGCGCCAGCAGCTGACCGTCCGCGCCGTAGCCGCGGTCCGCGAAGCCCTCGCGCACCGTGCGCAGACCGGCCCCCGACGCCAGCGACAGGAACATCGAGCCGGGCGGGCCGACCACGGCCAGCTCGTCGTCGTTGGTCAGGACCGCCGCGATGACCGCCCGCGCCTGCTCCTCGTGGCGGGCGACCGCGTGGTAGAGGGCGCCGTGCGGCTTGACGTACCTGACCGTCGTACCGACTGCTCGGGCCAGCCCCTGCAGAGCGCCGACCTGGTAGATCACGTCGGCCTTGAGGTCGGGGCCTGAGACGTCGATGAACCGGCGCCCGAACCCGGCCAGGTCGCGGTACCCGACCTGCGCACCGACGACCACGTTGCTCTGCATCGCGAGCCGGCACGTCGTCATGATCCCGGTCGGGTCGCCCGCATGGAACCCACAGGCCACGTTGGCGCTGGTCACCAGCTGGAGCATCGGGGCGTCGTCGCCCAGGGCCCACCGACCGAAGCTCTCGCCGACATCGGCGTTCAGGTCCATGGGGCCCATTGTTCCGGAGCGCCCCCCGTCGATGTCGGAGCCGCGGCGCAGAATCGTCCTCGTGCTGTTCAGCGAGGTCGCCGAGGCGAGTGCCGCCGTGTCAGGTACGTCCTCGCGCACGGCCAAGGTGCAGCACGTGGCCCTGGCCTTGCGAGCCGCCCAGGCCGACGGTCCCGAGACGGTGCGCACCGTCGTGTCCTGGCTCCAGGGCGAGCTCCGCCAGCGCCGGACCGGGCTCGGCTGGTCCGCCGTTCGTGACCTGCCGGCTCCGGCGACGGCGCCGACCTTGACCGTGGTGGAGGTCGACCAGGCGTTCGCGCGCGCCGAGGCCCTGTCGGGGCCGGGCTCGCAAGCGGCCCGCCGTACTCTCCTGACCGACCTGGCCGGTCGCGCCACCGCGGCTGAGCAGCGGCTGCTGCGCGGGTTGGTCAGCGGTGAGCTGCGGCAGGGTGCGCAGGAGGGCGTGATGCTCGCGGCGGTCGCGAACGCCGCCGGGGTGCCAGAACCGGCCGTACGGCGAGCGCAGACCCTCGCCGGAGACCTCGGCGCCGTCGCAGTCGCCGCCCTGGGCACCGGGGGCGACGGCCTCGCCGGTTTCGGGCTCACCGTCGGGGTCGCTCTGGCGCCCATGCTGGCCGGCTCCGCACCGACCGTGGCCGAGGCGCTGGCTCGGACCGGGCCGGCCGGGGTCGAGTGGAAGCTCGACGGCATCCGGGTGCAGCTGCACCGGTCCGGTGACGAGGTCCGCATCTTCACGCGCTCGCTGGACGACGTGACCGACCGGATGCCCGAGGTTGTCGCCGCGGTCCGGGCCGGCATCCCGGATCGCTCCGTCGTGGACGGCGAGGTGCTGGCGCTGCACCCGGACGGGCGGCCCCGGCGGTTCCAGGACACCGCCTCGCGCACCGGCACGCGCTCGGACCCGGCGGCCGGCGCGCAGACGACGCAACTGACCCTGTTCGTGTTCGACGCCTTGCACCTCGCCGGGCAGGACGTCCTCGACGAGCCGGGCTGGGTGCGGCGCAACGCCCTGCGCGACCAGGTGGCCGGTGAGCTGCTGGTGCCCCGGCTGGACGTCGCCGACCCGTCCGACCCGGGGCAGGTCGCGGCGGCCGAGCAGTTCGCGGCGGACGCGGTGGCCGCCGGCCACGAGGGCGTCGTCGTGAAGTCCGACGACGCACCGTACGCGATGGGCCGGCGCGGGGTGGGCTGGGTCAAGGTCAAACCGGTGCACACGCTCGACCTGGTCGTGCTCGCCGTCGAGTGGGGGCACGGGCGCAGGACGGGCCGGCTGTCCAACCTGCACCTCGGGGCGCTCGACCCCGACGGGCGGTTCGGGCCGCCCGGCGGGTTCGTGATGCTCGGCAAGACGTTCAAGGGCCTGACCGACGCACTGCTGGCCTGGCAGACCGAACGCTTCCTGGAGCTGGCCGAGGGGCCGACCGACGGGTGGGTCGTCCGGGTCCGGCCCGAGCAGGTGGTCGAGATCGCCCTCGACGGGGTGCAGGGGTCGAGCCGCTATCCGGCGCGGATGGCGCTGCGTTTTGCGCGCGTGGTCCGCTACCGCGACGACAAACGAGCGTCCGAGGCGGACACCGTGGAGACCGTCGAGGCGCTGCAGGCGGCCCAAGGCGGATGACCCGCGCTCGGCGACCCGGCTGGAGTTTGGGATCATGGAGAGGCTGTCGCTCGCACACCCCCGAAGTGAGGCACGCATGAGCATTCCCACCGACGACGACGCCAAGCTCGCGGCGTACGCGCATCCGGAGCGACTGGTCACGACCTCGTGGCTCGCCGACCACATCAAGGACGAGGGGCTTGTGGTGCTGGAGTCGGACGAGGACGTCCTGCTCTACGACACCGGTCACATCCCGGGTGCCCTCAAGGTCGACTGGCACACCGACCTGAACGACCCGACGACGCGCGACTACGTCGACGGCGAGCGCTTCGCCCAGGTCATGGGCTCGCGCGGTATCGGCCGCGACACGACGGTCGTGGTGTACGGCGACAAGAACAACTGGTGGGCCGCCTATGCGCTCTGGGTGTTCTCGCTGTTCGGTCACGAGGACGTGCGCCTGCTCGACGGTGGCCGCAACCTCTGGGCGGCCGAGGGCCGCGAGCTGACCCGCGACGTACCGGCACCGACCCCGGTCACCTACCCCGTCGTCCAGCGGGACGACTCCCGGATCCGGGCCTTCCAGCCGGACGTGCTGCAGCACATCGGACGGCCGTTGGTCGACGTCCGCTCCCCCGGCGAGTTCTCCGGCGAGCTGCTGGCCATGCCGGACTATCCGCAGGAAGGTGCGATGCGGGGTGGTCACATCCCGGGTGCGGCCAGCGTGCCCTGGGCCCGGGCGGCCGCCGAGGACGGGTCCTTCAAGACCCGCGCGGAGCTCGAGGCGATCTACCTCGGCGAGGTCGGGCTCGGTGCCGACGACGACGTCGTGGCCTACTGCCGGATCGGTGAGCGGTCCTCGCACACCTGGTTCGTCCTGACCCACCTGCTCGGTTTCGGCAAGGTGCGTAACTACGACGGATCGTGGACCGAGTGGGGCAACAGCGTGCGGGTGCCGATCGAGACCGGCGCACCGGCCGGGCCGGCGCCCTGGCAGCGGGCGGGCGGCGCCGCCACGTGACGCAGTCGCCACAGGCACCGCTGCCCGCGCAGTCGCCGCAGGCACCGCTGCCGCCCGCCCTGGAGGAGATCGCCGAGGACTTCAACGCGATGACCGCCGGCGAGCGGCTGCAGCTCCTGCTGGAGTTCAGCGACGGCCTGCCCGAGCTGCCCGACCGGTACCTCGGGCACAGCGAGCTGATGGAGCAGGTGCCCGAGTGCCAGTCGCCCCTGTTCCTGGCGGTGGAGCTGGACGCCTCGGAGGGCGGCGCAGGGACCGTGCACCTGTACTTCGACGCCCCGAGGGCCGCACCGACGACGCGCGGCTTCGCCGGCATCCTGCACGCCGGCCTGGACGGGCTGTCCGCCGCCGACCTGCTCTCCGTACCGGACGACGCGCCGTACCGGTTCGGGCTCGGTGAGGCCGTGAGCCCGTTACGGCTGCGCGGCATGGTCTCGATGCTGGGCCGGATCAAGCGGCAGGTGCGGGACAAGGCCGCGGCCTGAGCCGGCGGGCGGACCGGCGATGACGGCGGACTGGTACGCCCGGGCCGACGAGGCCGCGGTCGCGCTCCGGTCCGCCCTGGACGTCGAACGGGTCGACGCCGTCGTCGTCCTCGGGTCCGGCTGGGCTGGCGCCGCCGACGCGTTCGGTACGCCGGTCGCCGAGGTCGCGACCGCGGACCTGCCGCATTTCCTCGCGCCGGTCGCCGTGGGTCACGCCGGTCTCGTGCGCCGCTATGACGTCGCGGCGCGCACCGTCGTGGCGTTCCTCGGGCGGACCCACCTCTACGAAGGTCACGGCCCGGGCCAGGTCGTGCACGCCGTACGGACGGCCGCCGCCGCGGGCGCGCGGGTCGTCGCACTGACCAACGCCAACGGGTCGTTCCGCGCCGACTGGGGCACGGGCACCGGAGTGCTGCTGGCCGACCACCTGAACCTGAGCGGGTCCACTCCGCTGGAAGGGCCGCGGTTCCTCGACCTGACCGAGGCGTACGCGCCCCGCCTGCGCACCATCGCCCGGGCGGTCGACCCCACACTCGTGGAGGGCACCTACGTGATGCTGCGCGGGCCGCACTACGAGACCGTCGCCGAGGCGCAGGCTCTGCAGCGGCTCGGCGCGGACGTGGTGGGCATGTCCACCGCGCTGGAGACCATCGCGGCGCGCGAGAGCGGCCTCGAGGTGCTCGCCCTGTCGGTCGTCACGGTCGTCGAGGCCAGCGGCGAGCAGATCGACCCCGACGCGGTGGTGGCCGCGGCCGAGCGAGCGGCGACCGGCTTCGGACCTGTCCTGCGGCGCGTTTGCTCGACGGCGTGACGTCGCGGAGCGAGGATTTGCCCATGAGCGCAGACGTGGGAACCAGCACCACCACGACACCTGGTGGCCTGGCGGTCGAGGCCAACGGCATCAACGTCATCGACGAGTCCGAACGCAAGGGCACACCGCGCGGGCTGTTCTGGCCGTGGTGCGCCGCCAACATCGCCGTCCTGGCGGTCAGCTACGGCGCCTTCCTGCTGGGGTTCGGCATCAGCCTTTGGCAGGCACTGCTCGCCGGCGTGGTCGGGACGATCCTGTCCTTCCTCCTGGTCGGGCTGGTCTCGCTGGCGGGCAAGCGGGGCTCGGCGCCGACCCTCGTCCTGTCGCGGGCGGCGTTCGGCGTGCGCGGCAACGCGCTGCCGGCACTCGTGTCGTACGTCCTGCTCGTCGGCTGGGAGATCATCCTGGTCTCTCTGTCCACGCTCGCCGTGACGACCGTGTTCGACCGGCTGGGCTGGGCGCACGGCACCCCGGTCAAGGTCGTGGCGTTCGTCGTCGTGGCCGCCGTGATCGTCGTCGCGGGCATCAAGGGCTTCGACGCGATCATCAAGCTGCAGACCTGGCTGACCATCGTGCTGGCCATCGTGACGGTCGGGTACGTCCTGCTGACCCTCGACCACATCCACTGGTCGACGGCATCCGGCCTGCCGAGTGGCGGCGGCAGATCCGTTCTCGGCGCGATGATCTTCGCCGCCACCGCTCTCGGCATCGGCTGGGTCAACGCGGGCGCCGACTACTCGCGCTACCTGCCGCGCTCCTCCTCGAGCCGGGGAGTCGTGTGGTGGACGACGTTCGGAGCGAGTGTGGCGCCGGTCGTCCTGATCGTGTACGGCGTCTTCCTCGTCGCGTCGAACTCGAAGCTGAGCGACGCCATCGGGGCCGACCCGATCGGCGCCCTGACGTCGATCCTGCCCACCTGGTACCTGGTGCCCTTCGTCGTCGTGGCCGTGGGCGGGCTGGTTGCCGGCGCCGTCCTCGACATCTACTCCTCCGGGCTCAACCTGCTCACCCTCGGGCTGCCGATCCAGCGCTGGCAGGCCGCGGCGGTCGACGGCGTGCTGATGATCCTCGGCAGCATCTACGTGCTGTTCGTCTCGACCGACTTCCAGGCGACGTTCATTGGCTTCCTGATCACCCTGGGCGTGCCGATCGCGGCCTGGTGCGGGGTCTTCCTGGCTGACCTGCTCCTTCGCCGTCGTGACTACGACGAAGCCGCGCTGTACGACGCGAACGGCCGGTACGGCCACATCGGCTGGGTCGCGGTCCTGACGATGGTCGTGGCCACCGTCCTGGGCTGGGGTCTGGTCACGAACGGCACGGACGGTTTCACCTGGCAGGGCTACCTGCTCGACCCGTTCGGCCTGGGCGGCAAGGGCGGGGACTGGGCCTACGCCAACCTGGGGGTGCTGGCCGCGCTGGTGGTGGGCTTCGTCGTACCGTTCGCGTTGTCCCAGGGCACCGTCCGGCGCCAGGAGCAGGCTGCCTGAGCGTCGTCGTACCCCTCGAAAGCCGCTCCGCGGCCCGGGTTGGGGCTGGCAGAGCGGCTTTCGGAGGGTAAAGCGGCCGTCGGAGGGTACGACGCTCAGATCTGTACGGCGGGGGCCACGACGTCCTGACGCAGCTCGACCGCGGAGTTCGGCGTCGGATGGAGGACCAGCTGGGCCAGGCCGCCCGGCACGTCGTCGAACACGAACCGCCCGCCCTCGTCCGACGTCGTGCGAACCGACCCCTCGCTGCGGCGCAGCTCGATCGACAGAGCGGCCGCGGGAGCCAGCCAGCCGTCCAGCCGGAACTGGCCGTGGCCCTCCTGGCTGACCGTCACCATGACGGTGATGCTCTCCCCCCCGAAGGTGATCGTCCGCACGTGCTCGGCGCCGCGGGCCCCGGCGGGCACGAGGACCTCCTCGGTCAGCCGCATCAGCTCGAACTCGAGGTTGTCCAGGCCGATCGCGAAGGTCACGCGCTCGACCAGGCCCGACGGCACCGGGTCGGCCTTCTCCCACATGACCTGGAGGTGGTCGAGCAGCTCGGCGTCGGCGGTGGTCATCAGGTCGTCGATTCGGTCGTCGGCGGTGTGGTCGGTGGCGCGGTCGGGGATCCGGGGGCCGTCGGTGCTCATGCCGGGCTCCAGTCCGTGCGCGGGCCGGGGCGCGCGGTGGCGAGCTCGGCGCGCACCTTGTCGAGGCAGCGCCCGCGCGTGGGGCCGATGCTGCCCATGGGCATGCCCAGCTCCTGGCTCAGCGCCGCGTAGTCCGGCCGGTCGTGGAAGGCGATGATCCGGAGCAGGCGCTGGCAGCGTTCGTTCAGCTTCCCCACGGCCAGCCAGAGCGCGCGCTGGTCCGCTGCGCGCAGCACGTCGTCCTCCGGGCTCTCCTTGGCCTCGCGGACGTCGAGCACGCTGATGTCGTCGGTCAGGTCCATGCGGTTGGTCGAACGCGCGGCGCGCCAGGCGTCGCGGCGGGCGGTGACGGTGAGCCAGCGCAGGACGGCCTGCGGTTCGGCCACGGTGTCGGCCTTGCGCACGAGGGTGAGCCAGGTGTTCTGGACGACGTCCTCGGCGGTCGCCGTGTCGAGACCGTAGGCGCGCACGATGTGCCACAGGAGCGGCGTCAGACTCTCGACCATCGCCTCGAGCGCGCGGCCGTCGCCGTCGCGGTACGCGCGGAACCGCTCCGCGGCGAGGTCGGCGACCCGAGACTCCGCCGGCGTACGGCGGACGGGCGGTGAGGCGACCTGCGCCTGGCGGGGCGGCGGGAGAGCGCCGTCGAAGACCTGCACAACCGGCTCCGTTCCACTGTCGAGAACAGCTCTGGCCGTCATGTCGCCTCTCTTCTCCTGGAGCACTCCCTGTGGTGCCTCGTGTGGAGGAGACGGGCGAACCGGTCGTGATACATCCTCAGCCGCCGCGGCGCACCGTTCAAGGACCGTCCGGGTCACAGGACCGGCGCGCCGGGGTCGGCGGGCCTCAGTCGTCCGTGCCGTGACCCTCGAGGTGGGCGTCGGTCTGCTCGATGACTTGCTCAACCGGCTGCACCGTGAGCGGCTGTTCGGTCGTCAGGGTGTCCGGCGGCTGCGGCTTGTCCTTCTTGCCCATCAGGGTCACCTCGTCAGTCTGGTCAGGGAACAACGTCCCGCGCAGGGCTCCAGGAGGGGCCCCACCGTCACAAGATATGCAGGCGAGGAGGCCTGCGGCAGCAAACCTGATACCTCGGCCAGGGAAAGGTTCGAACGAGATGTATCAGTGGCGGCCTTCGCGGGGTCCTGTTCGATGCGCCGCCCGCCGGCAGGCCTGGGGCGTGCCGCCAGGCCGCTAAGTTGGGCAGCGCGCCGTACGTCCCGACAGCTCCCCTGCACTCGTCGCGAGGTGACCATGGCCATCAAGTCCAGCGCTCCCGACGGCAGGCAGCCGCCAGCCTGGCGGGACGTCGAGCCGGCCCTGTTCCCGCAGTCGGTGCTCGAGGCGCACAACGCGGTCGTGCTGAACCCGGCGACGGCGATCCGGCTGCCCGGCCAGGGGCGGCTGCGGCCGACCGTCTACGTCGCCGACTCGCTGGTCATTCCGGTGGAGGTGCTGCACTCAGACACGCTCTCGAACGTGATCCGCACCGCCGCTGCGGAGATCGGCGTCGAGCTGCCCGAGCTGCGCCGCGAGGATCTCGACCCGGAGCAGGACCGCTCGCGCTACGACGCCCGGACGGTGCGTCTCGTGCCGGGCCGCCTGCCCGACGGCACGCTGCCGAGCCGGGGTCCGGACGCCTGGACGCTGCTGCAGCGGGTGCGCGCGGCAGCCCCTGGCCAGGCGCTGGACCTGTTCGCCGGGGTCGGCCTGGACCACCTGCTGGTCGGCTGCCCGCACTTGGAGGGGCACCCCATCACAGGCATGCCGCATCTCGAGGGGCATCCCTACGGCATCGACGAGTACGCGTTCGCCGGCTCTGGTGGCCGCGCGCCGGTGAGCTGGGTGGGCGAGGAGCCCGACTACGACGACGGGTTCAGCGGCCGGCGTCCGGTCGTCGCAGTCCTGGACACCGGGATCGGCAAGCACCGATGGTTCACGTCGGGCGTTCGGGCCGGCCTGGAGTTCAAGGGCGTCCAGGCCGCCCTCACCGACCCCGCAACGGATCCGGAGCTCACCGGAGACCTGGTCGGCCCGATGGACGGCGCGCTGGACTCGCACTCCGGGCACGGCACGTTCATCGCGGGGCTGGTCCGGCAGATCTGTCCCCAGGCCGACATCCTCGCCATCCGGATCATGGGGTCGGACGGCATCGTGCACGAGAGCGACCTGGTGCGGGCGCTCGGCGTGATCAGCCGGACCGTGGACGCCGCGGGTGGCGACCGCCCGGTCATCGACATCGTCTCGCTCTCGTTGGGCTACTACCACGAGGACGCCGGCTCGATCGCGTTGGACTCCGTGTTGATGAAGCAGGCGAAAGCCCTTGGTACACATGGGGTTGCGATTCTTGCCTGCGCGGGCAACGACGGTACGGCGCGCGAGATGTTTCCCGCGGCGTTCTACCCGCACGTCGACGGCAGCGTGACCGACTTCGATCGCAGCTGCGTGCCGGTCCTCAGCGTCGGTGCGCTGAACCCGGATGGCTCGATCGCGCTGTTCAGCAACGGTGGCGACTGGGTGGCGGCGTGGGAGGTGGGTGCTGCGGTCGTCAGTACCTTCCCCCAGACGTTCAACGGCGGCGCTCAACCGAGCATGCGGGTACGGACGCCGTACGGCCCGCCGCGCGCCAGCTTGGACCCGGACTCGTTCGTCGACGGGTTCGGCACCTGGAGCGGCACGAGCTTCGCGACGCCGATCCTGGCCGCGCGGCTGGCGCGTCGGCTGCTCGCGTCGGACCTGGAGGAGAAGGTCTCCAGCGACGGGCCAGTCGGCCGGATGTGGGACGCCGTGGAGGCCGAGCTCGGGCTGGAGCGCCCGTCGGCGTGATCAAGCCCCCGCAGACGCCCGCGGCACCGGCTCCGAGCAGCGCCGCCGAACGGCTGCACGAGCGCGCGGTCGCGGCGGCGGCCGGCGGGCGGTTCGTCACGGCGTCCCGGCACTCGCGCGGCGCCCTGGAGGCGGCCCAGGACGGCTCGGAGATCAGGGCCCGGATCCTGCTGACGTACGCCTGGGCGGAGGCCGAGCAGTCACGCGTCGACGTCAGCCTGGGGCTTCTCGACCAGGCCGAGGCCGGCGCCCGCGCTCACCCCCGCATCGCCGGACTCACGTTCGGTCAGCGCGGCGTGCTGCTGCTGCGACTGGGCGAGGTGCAGCGCGCGCGGCGGGAGCTGAGCCGCGCGGTGACGTTGCTCGGCGAGGAGCCGCTCGAGCAGGCGCGCGCCTACCTGAACCGGGGGGTCGCCGAGCTCGAGTGTCACGACTTCGCCGCGGCCCGCCAGTGTTTCGAGCAGTGCCGCGAGCTGGCTCGAGGCCTGGGGCTGCCCGTTCTGGCCGCGAAGGCCGAGTCCAACCTCGGCCTGGTCGACGGCGTGCGGGGCGACCTGCCCGCAGCGTTGGGGCACTTCCAGGAGGCGACCGAGCACTTCGGTGAGGAAGAGGCAGTGCTGCGGGCGGGCACAGTCGTCGACTCGGGCTTCGTGCTGATCGCCGCGGGACTTCTCGACGAGGCCGAGACCGAGCTGCTGGCCGCCGCCGAGGTGCTGGCCCGCGCGGGGGTGCGCTTCACCGAGGCGGAGGCCTGGATCTCACTGTCCGAGATCGCCCTGGTCGACGAGCGCCTGCCCGCGGCGCTGGCGTACGCCCGACGGGCTTCGCGCGGGTTCGCGCGTCGCGGATCCCCCGCCGGCGTGCTGTTGGCCGACGCGGTCCTGGCCGCCTGCGCCACGCCGAAGGGCAACCTGTCCGCGCCCCAGCTGGAACGCCTGCGAGGGGTGGCCACCGCTCTTGACCGGCAGGGACTGACCGAGGAGGCGACCCGGCTCCGGCTGCGCGGCGCCCGGCGCCTGGCCGGGGCGGGCCGGCTGGACCGTGCCGCCCAGCTGGTCGACGAGGTGCGGTCCGCCACCAAGGCCGGGTCGTTGCACACCCGCCTGCTCGCGCGGACCGTTCGGGCCGAGCTGGCCCGCGCCCGCGGGGACGCGGCGGCACTCAGCCGGGAGATCCGCACCGGTCTGGCCGACCTGCAGCGCCACCAGTCCAGGCTGGGCAGCATCGACCTGCAGACGTCGGTGGTGCGGCACGGCGCGGACCTGGCGCGGATGGGTCTGCGGCTGGCCGTGGAGGGGCGCCGGCCCGAGTCGGTGCTCACCTGGCTGGAACGGACGCGCTCGCTGGCCACGCGGATCCCGCCGATCCTGCCGCCGGACGACCCGTCCATGGCCGATCTCCTCGGGGCCTTGCGCCATCAGCGGCTGGAGCTGCGCCAGCTCGAGCTGGACCGTGACTCGGAGCCGGGTGAGATCGACGCCCTGCGGGAGTCCTGCCGCCGCCTCGAGCGCTCGGCCGCTGCGCGGGAGCGCGCGTTGGTCGGCTCCGGTGACGTCATGGCCGAGGCCGGGGCCGAGGCCGTGCGGGCCGCGCTCAACGACAGCGTTCCGGGGCCGACCAGCGCGGGCACGCCAGCCGCTGCCGGGACCCTTGTCTGCGTCTTCGACGTCGACGACATCGTGCACGCGCTGGTCGTCACCACGTCGGCCGCCGAGCTGGTCTGCCTGGGAGCCCTGTCGCCGGTCGAGGCGCAGATCCGCCGGGTGCGCGCAGACCTCGACGTCCTCGCTCTGGCCAGCACGCCGGCGATGATGCGGGTCGTCGTCCGCGCCTCGGTGACCGACGGTCTGGCCCGGCTGGGCCGCGCGGTCTGGGACCCGCTGGCGGACTTGACCGGCGACGGGCCCTTGGCCGTCATCCCGACCGGCGCGCTGAGCACGCTGCCCTGGACGCTGGTCCCAGGTCTGCGCGGACGCCCCCTCACCGTCGCCCGCTCCCCGGGCGAATGGCTGCGCGGCCGCGAGCGGTCGGTCCACGGCGAGGAGGGCGAACGCCGGACCGTCTTCGCCACCGGTCCTCGGGTCGAACGCGCCGACGAGGAGGTCTCGGCAGCGGCGTCGGCGTGGCCGCATGCCGACGTGCTGACCCTGGCGGAGCCGTCGGCGCTCCTCGCGGCGGCCGCGGCGGCCGACCTGGTCCACGTGGCGGCGCACGGGACGCACGACGCGGAGAACCCGCTGTTCTCCGCCCTGGAGCTCGCTGGCGGCCTGGTCTTCGGGTACGACCTGATCCGGGTCCGCCCCGCACCCCGTCACGTCGTCCTCTCCGCGTGTGACCTCGGGCTGGCGACGTCGCGGTCGGGCAGTGAGTCCCTGGGCATGACAGCGGCGCTGCTGCACGGCGGCACGGGCAGTGTGGTGGCCGGTGTCGCCCGGGTCGCCGACGGCGTCGCGTGCGACGTCGCCGTCGCCTACCACAAGCTGCTCAGCTCGGGTGAGCGGCCGTCGTACGCGCTGGCCGGCGCGCTCGCCGCGACGGGTGCGGACGGCAGCGGGGACACGCTGGCTCCCCTGACCTGTTTCGGCTCCGGCTGGTGACTGCGGACCCGGCAGGGCCGTCGGTCGAGCCGTCGGTCGAGTCGCTGGTCGGGTCGCTCTCCGCCGCCGGTGTCGTCGCGGGTCGGCCGGTCGCCTTGGTGCTCTACCCGGGTGGCGTGGCGATGGCGGCCGGTGACCGGTCTGCGCAGCCTGAGCTGTCGTGGACCCGGGCCACGTCGGGTGACCGCGACGCGGCGCGGCTGGTCGCCGCGGTCGAGGCCCGGCTCGGACCGCGCTGGGTGTGGTGGTCCGCAGCGGCGACCGCCCGCGACCTCGTGGAGTACGGCGTCGACCTGGCGTCCTGCTGGGACCTGGCCGCCGTGCACCGGTTGATCCACGGCGGCTCGGCCGATGCGCCCGCCCGGATCTGGGCCGGCGCTCGGGGGTTGGACCCGGACGAGGCGCCGGCCGGCCGGAACCGGCTGCCGGACGGCCAGCTCGGGCTGCTCGACGAGGACCTCACCGCGAGCGACTCCTCCGAGGACGTGGACGGCTGGCCGGTGCGGGCGGACGGGCACCTGGCACCCGACTGCCTGTCCGAGGTGGCGGATGCCCGTCGGGGGGCTCGGCTGGCCGAGCTCGCGTTCACGGTGTACGCCGCGCAGAAGGCGCAGCTCTCCGAGGCGTTCGCGGAGCGTCGGGCGGACAGAACTCGGCGTACGGCGGTCGGCGACCCGCGCACGACCGCCCGCTCCGAGTCGGCCGCCGCGCTGCTGTCCGAGGAGCTGCGCCATCACGGGCTGCCGGTCGACCGGGCCGAGGCCGAACGCCTGATCGGCGACGTGGTCGGCGGTCGCCCGGACGACGACGTGGGCCGGGCCGAGCAGCGCCGAGCCCGGGATGCCGTTGTGTTGCAACAGGTTCCAGGCTTGACGGCCGACCTGCGCAACCCGGCCCAGGTGCGCGATCTCCTGCGCCAGGTCGGCATAGACGTCGCCGACACCCGCTCCTGGCGGCTGGAGCCGTTCCGCGGCGTTCATCCGGTCGTCGAGCCGCTGCTCACCTGGCGCAAGGCCGAGCGCATCGAGACGACGTACGGCTACACCTGGCTGGACCGTGACGTCGGACCGGACGGCCGACTGCGCGGCACCTGGCACGCGAGCGACGGCGCCGCCGGTCGGATGACCGCCCAGGCGGGCCTGCACAACCTGCCGGCCGAGCTGCGCAGTGCGGTGGCGGCCGAGCCGGGCCAGCTCCTCGTCCGGGCCGACCTCGGCCAGATCGAGCCGCGGGTGCTGGCCGCCGTCTCCGAGGACCCGGGCCTGGTCGAGGCGACCCAGGCCGACGACCTGTACCTGCCTGTCGCCGCGCAGCTGGGCGTCGACCGCCCCGTGGCGAAGGTCGCGGTGCTGGCTGCGATGTACGGGCAGACGTCGGGGGCAGCGGGTCAGGCGCTGCGCCGGATGGAGCGTGCGTATCCGCAGGCGCTGGCGGCCCTGCAGGCGGCCGAGCTCGCCGGCCGCGAGGGGCGCAACGTGACGACGTACGGCGGTCGTCGGGTGCCGGTGTGGACCATCCCGGGCGACGCCGCCGACCTGCGCGCGGCCCAGGCGGCCCGCGGGCGCTTCACCCGCAACGCCCTTATCCAGGGCGCGGCGGCTGAGCTGTTCAAGGCCTGGGCCGTGACCGCCCGGCTGGCCCTGCGTGAGACCGGTGCGCGGATCGTGCTGTGCCTGCACGACGAGCTGCTGGTCCAGTCACCCGAGGAGTCGGCGCAGCGCAGCCTCGAGATCGTCGGGGCGACACTGGAGTCGACCGCGCGCCTGTGGTTCCCGGGCAGCCACGTGCGCTTCGTCGCCGACCTTCGCCTGCTCCGCCGTTGGTCCGAGGCCAAGGGCTAGCTCTGACCCCGATGCCTCAGCCGTCTGGGCGGTCGTCGCCGGGACCTCGAGCGGCGGTACGGCGGGCCCGGCGGGCGTTGCGCTCGCGGGCGATGGCCTCGCGGATGGGCGGGACGACGACACCCGCCTCGGCCATGCGACGCCGCACCAGCCGCCGAGTACGCAGGATGCCGACGACGCCGATCGCCCACGCGACGTACTGGACCGACCAGCCGGCGCGGAAAGCGGACAACGGGTAGGCCCGCGGCCCACCGGCACCGGTTCCGCCGCCGGGCGCAAAGAGATCCAGTACGACACCCACCGCGAACATGGTCAGCAACGACGCCACGAAGCCGCCGATGTTGACGATGCCCGTTGCCGTCCCGAGCCGGGCGGGTGGGTTGAAGCTGCGCGCGAAGTCGAACCCGACCATGGACCCCGGTCCACCGACCGCCAGCACCAGCACGAGGAGCACGAGCAGTCCGAGCGGCGCCCGTCCCGGCCAGGCCAGCACGGCCGTCCACGCCAGGACCGTGACGCCGATGATGGCGAGCACCAGCCATGAGCGCCGCAGCGGATGCAGCGCGACAAACCGGCCGAACAACGGCCCCGCGAGCAGGGACGTGAAGACCAGCAGCGTCATGAGCTCGCCAGCGTCCGGAATCGACAACCCCTCGGCCGACACGAGGAACGGGAAGCCCCAGAGCAGCGCGAACACCGTCCCTGAGAACTGCGTGCTGAAGTGCGTCCACAGGCCCAGCCGCGTGCCCGGGTGCTGCCACGCCTCCCGCAGCTGCCCGAGCACCTGACGCACGCCGATCGCCGTCACCGGCGGCGCGGATCCCGGTGGGGCGTCACGTATCCCGATCACCGCCAAGACCCCAGCCAGGACACCGGCCGACGCGATCGACAGGTACGCGGCGGTCCAGCCCCACTGGTGCAGCAGCGCCACGAGCGGCACCGCACTGAGCACCTGACCGAGCTGACCCACCATGCCGGTGAGCTGCGTCACGATCGGCACCCGACGCGGCGGGAACCAGGCCGTCACGAGCCGCAGCACGCTCACGAACGTCATCGCGTCGCCCGCACCGACCAGAGCCCGGGCCAGGATGGCCAGCCCGAGTGTGTGCGTGACCGCGAGCAGGATCTGGCCCAGCGCCATGACCATGGCCCCGGTCGCGATCAGCCGGCGTGGGCCGACGCGGTCGACCGACACCCCGACCGGGATCTGCAGGCCGGCGTAGACGAGCAGCTGCAGGACGGCGAACGTCGCCAGCACGCTGGCCGAAGCGTCGAACCGCTTCGACGCGTCCAGCCCCGCGACCCCGAGCGACGTGCGCTGGAGCACCGCCACGACGTACGCCGCGAGCCCCGCCCCCCACACCAACCAGGCGCGGCGCGACGCACCGGCTCCGGTCACTCACCGATCATCCCAAGCGGTTACGACGGCCCCCGACCGGGCTGACAGACTGAGCGACGTACCAGGCGAGGAGCTACAGGTGACCGACGTCGAAACAGCTGCAACAGCACGGCCGGTGCTCATGACGGTGGACGACGACCCGTCCGTGTCGCGCGCCGTGGCCCGCGACCTGCGCCGTCGTTACGGCGAGGAGTTCCGGGTCGTGCGGGCCGAGTCCGGCTCGGACGGCATCGAGGCACTGAAGGAGATCCTGCGCCGAGGTGACCGGGTCGCGGCGATCCTGGCCGACTACCGGATGCCGCACATGAACGGCATCGACTTCCTGGAGACCGCGATGGACCTGTTCCCGCAGGCCCGCCGCGCGCTGCTGACGGCCTACGCCGACACCGACGCCGCGATCCAGGCCATCAACGTCGTCGACGTCGACCAGTACCTGCTCAAGCCCTGGGAGCCACCCGAGGAGAAGCTCTACCCCGTCGTGGACGAGCTCATCGAGGCGTGGCGCTCGACCGGCGACAGCGCCGTGCCCGAGACCAAGGTCGTCGGGCACCACTGGTCCGCACCGTCCTACGTCATCCGGGACTTCCTGGCCCGCAGCTCGGTCCCCTACCGCTGGTACGCCGCGGACGAGCCGCCCGGCCAGCGCCTCCTGTCCGCGTCGGACGCCACCCAGGCCGACGTACCGCTCGTCATCGCCCCCGACGGCGTCGTGCTCAAGGCACCCTCCATCAGCGAGGTGGCGGACACCATCGGGCTCAGCACCACGCCGTCGGGCGACTTCTACGACCTGGTCATCATCGGTGGCGGGCCGGCCGGCCTCGGCGCGGCGGTGTACGGCGCCTCCGAGGGGCTGCGGACCGTGCTCATCGACCGCTCGGCGACGGGCGGGCAGGCCGGGCAGAGCAGCCGGATCGAGAACTACCTGGGCTTCCCCGACGGCGTGTCCGGGGGGCAGCTCACCGACCGGGCCCAGCGCCAGGCCGTGAAGTTCGGCGCCGAGGTGCTCACAGCGCGCGAGGTCACGGGCATCGAGGCCCGCGGCCCCAGCCGGGTCGTGACCTTCGCCGACGGCGGCGAGGTCGCCTCCCACGCCGTCGTCCTGGCCACCGGCGTGGCCTACCGCGCCCTCCCGGCCGACGGCGCGGACACCCTGGTCGGGCGCGGCGTGTACTACGGCTCGGCGGCCACCGAGGGACCGTCGTGCGCGGGCCAGCAGGTCGTCGTGGTCGGCGGCGCCAACTCCGCAGGGCAGGCAGCGATGTTCTTCGCCCGGCACGCGTCCAAGGTCCAGCTCGTCGTCCGGGGCGCGGACCTCGAGCGCTCGATGTCCCAGTACCTGATCGACCAGGTGCGCGCTCAGTCCAACATCGAGGTCCGGCTCTGCACCCGGGTCGAGACCTGCGCCGGCGACGACCACCTCGAGCTGCTCACCCTGGTCGACGACGCGACCGGCGCCCGGGAAGACGTCAAGGCCAGTCACTTGTTCATCTTCATCGGAGCCCAACCTGAGACGAGCTGGCTCCCGGAGCAGGTCGTGAAGGACAAGGACGGGTTCGTGGTGACGGGTCGGGACCTGGTGGTCGACGGCCGGCCGCCGCGCGGCTGGACGCTGGACCGCGACCCCTACCTGCTGGAGACCAGCCTTCCGGGGCTGTTCGTCGCCGGGGACGTACGGGCCCAGTCGGTGAAACGGGTCGCGTCGGCCGTGGGCGAGGGGGCCCTCGCCGTGACGCTGGTGCATCAGTACCTGGAAGGACGATGACGATGTCCGAGGCGGCCTCCGAGCTGTTGCCGGCCGACCAGATCAGGACCTTGTTCCTGTTCGAGTCGCTCGACCCCGACAAGATCGCCTGGCTCGCCCAGAACGGGCGGGTCGAGCACCGCGCCGCGGGCGAGGTGGTGTTCGCCGAGGGGGACGACGCGACCTGCTTCTACGTCCTGCTCGAAGGCATGATCGTGTTGCGCCGCAAGGTGGAGGGTGAGGACGTCGAGATCACCCGCACCGAGCAGCGAGGTGTGTACGGCGGCGCGACGCAGGCGTACGTCTCGATGACGGAGCCCATGCCCTACACCGGCTCGATGTACGCCCTGACCGACGCGAGCTTCTTCGTCCTGCCCGCGGACCTGTTCGGTACCAAGGTGCGCGAGTGGTTCCCGATGGCGATGCACCTGCTCGAGGGCCTGTTCGTCGGGCTCCGCAACAGCCAGGCCATCGTCGGTCAGCGCGAGCGGCTGCTCGGGCTGGGTCGCCTCACGGCCGGCCTGACCCATGAGCTGAACAACCCGGCCGCGGCCGCTGTCCGGGCCACGTCCTCGTTGCGCGAGCGGGTCGCGATGATGCGGCACAAGCTGGCCAGCCTGGCCGACGGCCGGCTGAACGCCGAGGACCTGATCAAGCTCGCGTCCCTCCAGGAGGAGGCGGTGGAGCTGCTGGCCAAGGCGCCCAAACGGACGCCCATCGAGGCGAGCGACGCCGAGGAGCAGGTGGCCGACTGGCTGGACGAGCACGGCCAGCGCAACGGCTGGGAGCTGGCCGAGACGCTCAGCGGGGCCGGCATCGGCCCGGCCTGGCTCGACCGCGTCGTCGCCGAGGTGCCCGCCGGCCATCTCGAGGGCGGGCTGCGCTGGATCACGTACACCCTGGAGACCGAGATGCTCATGCGCGAGATCGAGGACTCGACCCACCGGATCTCCTCCCTCATCGGGGCCGCCAAGCAGTACTCCCAGCTCGACCGGGCCGCGCACCAGGACATCGACGTCCGGGACGGGCTGGACAGCACGCTGGTGATGATGAGCGGCAAGTTCAAGGGCGGCGGCATCACCGTCGTCAAGGACTACGCCGAAGGGCTGCCCGACATCCCGGCCTACCCGGCGGAGCTCAACCAGGTGTGGACCAACCTCATCGACAACGCCATCGGGGCGATGGGCGGTGTCCAGGGCCAGGGGACACTCACGCTGCGGACGTCCCTCGACCACGACCACGTCCTGGTCGAGGTCTGCGACACCGGTGTAGGCGTGCCGGCCGAGAACCTCAAGCGGATCTTCGAGCCCTTCTTCACGACCAAGCCGGTCGGTGAGGGCACCGGCCTGGGGCTCGACATCACCTACCGCATCGTCGTGCAGCGGCACCGAGGCGACCTGCGGGTGGAGTCCACTCCGGGCGACACGCGGTTCAAGGTCTACCTGCCCCTCACCGAGCCGGCCGCCGACCCCGCCTGAGCGCTAGTCAGCGCTCGAGCGCGCCCACAGGTTGATGCCCGAGTCGACCGCGTCCTGGTCGATCGCCGCGAGCTCCTCGGCAGTGATCTCGAGGTTGTCCAGCGCGGCGACGTTGGCTTCGAGCTGCCGGACGCTGCTGGCCCCGATGAGGACGCTCGTCACTCGCGGATCACGCAGGGCCCAGGCCAGCGCGAGCTGAGCCAGGCTCTGACCACGACGAGACGCGAGGTCGTTCAGGCTGCGGATATGCCGGAGTGCCGCGTCGGTCAGCAGGTCTGGCGACAGCGACTTCCCTTGTGCCGCACGGGAGTCCGAAGGTATGCCGTTCAGGTACCGGTCGGTCAGCATGCCCTGGGCCAGTGGCGAGAAGGCGATGCAGCCGACACCCTCCTCCTCGAGTACGTCGAGCAGGCCGTCCTCGATCCAGCGGTTCAGCATCGAGTACGACGGTTGGTGGATCAGCAGCGGTACGCCCATGTCGCGCAGCAGAGCAGCCGCCTCGCTCGTCCGTTCCGGCGAGTACGACGAGATGCCGGCGTACAGCGCCTTGCCGGAGTGCACCGCCGACGCCAGGGCGCCCATCGTCTCCTCGAGCGGAGTCTCGGGGTCAAACCGGTGCGAGTAGAAGATGTCGACGTACTCCAGACCCATCCGGGCCAGTGACTGGTCCAGCGACGCGAGCAGGTACTTGCGCGACCCCCACTCGCCGTACGGTCCGGGCCACATGTCGTAGCCCGCCTTCGACGAGATGACCAGCTCGTCGCGCAGCGGCCGCAGGTCCTGCTGCATGAGGTTGCCGAAGTTGCGCTCGGCGGCACCGTACGGCGGTCCGTAGTTGTTGGCCAGGTCCAGGTGGGTGATGCCGAGGTCTATGGCCCGGCGCACGATCGCGCGCTGCCGCTCGAGTGGCATGTCGTCGCCGAAGTTGTGCCAGAAGCCGAGCGACACCGCCGGCAGCTGCAGACCGCTGCGGCCACTGCGGCGGTAGGTCATCGAGCCGTAGCGGTCGGCGGCCGGCACGAACGTCGGGAAGATGTCCATGGCGGCCAGTCTGTCAGTGCTGCCGGCCGACGCTCCGTCACCCGGTCGGTACCTCACGGCCGCGCGAGACGACGGTCCGTACGTCGTGCAGGGCACCGATGTCCTGCAACGGGTTTCCGTCGACGAGGACGAGGTCGGCGTCCATCCCGCGGCGGAGCCGGCCGGTCCGGCCCCCCAGCCCGATGGCGTCGGTCGCCACGCTCGTCGCTGACGCCAGCGCCTGGGCCGGAGTCATCCCCGCCTCCACCAGCTCGGCCACCGACACCGGGAGGAGGCCGTGGGGCTTGGCCGGGTTGATGCCCGAGTCACCCCCGTTGATGATCGTGACGCCGGCCCGGATGAGGACCCCGACGAGCGGGATGCGGTCCTCGAGCCGGATGCCGGTGCGTTCCAGCAGGGCTTTGATGTGGGGCGGCGGGTCACCGCGTAGGCGCGTGCCCATCGTCGGGGAGACGACGATGCCGGCCTCGGCGATCCGGTCGGCCAGCTCGGGCGGCATCCGCAAGCCCTCGGCGGTCATCCCGCTGCAGTGCTCGATGGTGTCCACGCCCGCCTCGACGCACATCTCGACGGCGGTCAGGGCGTGCGCGTGGGCGGCGACGGGCAGCCCGAGCCGGTGGGACTCCTCGACGACGGCTCGGAGCTCGCGGAGGGTGAACTGGCAGGCCAGCACCTCGGTGCCGGTGGTCAGCCCGCCGCTGGTCATGACCTTGACCGCGTCGGCGCCGCGCTCGGCCCGCTCGGCCACCGCCGAACGCAACGCCTCGATGCCGGACACAGCGCCCCCCATGTGCGCGCAGTGCCCGCCCACGGAGGTGATCGGAGGTCCGGACGCGAGCACGTTCGGACCATCCGGGTGGTTGCGGTGGCGCTCGACCACCGTCCACTCGTGGTCGCCCAGGTCTCGGACCGTGGTCACGCCGGCTGCCAGCTCGACCTGCCTGGAGTGGGCCACGATGTCGTCGAGCTGCTCCTCGCTGAGCCGTGGCAGCTGCTCGAGCGCCGTCGGCGTGCTGTCCGCGCACAGGTGGACGTGCGCGTCGACCAGCCCTGGCAGCAACGTCGTACCGGGCCGGTAGGTGACGGGGCACCCATCCGGGGCGGCCGCCGTACCGGGCTCGACCCCCACGATCGTGGCGCCGTCGACGAAAACGACTGCCCCGCCTGCGATCTCGCGCTCACCGTCAAAGGCAACGTCCGCCCGGTACGCGCGCATGCGCCAACCTAGCGCGGGGGCGCGGGCCCGTCATCGGTCTGCTCGGCGAGGAACTGCTCGAAGGCCGCGCCCAGCTCGTCCGCGCTGGGCAGGTCGCCCTCCTCGCCGGCGAGCAGGCTCTGGTGGTCGCGGCCCTCGAGGAAGCGGTCGTACTGCTGCTCGAGTGCCTCGACGACGCGCGCGACCTCCTCGGAGTCGCCCACCTCCCGGATGATGTCGGCGCGGGTCCGCTCGGCCGCTTCCTCGAGCGCGGCGTCCGGGAGGGAAAGGCCGGTCAGCGCCGAGACCGACCGCAGCGCAACGAGAGCCGCGTCCTGGAAGTCCGCCTGGGACAGGTAGTGCGGCACGTGGATCGCGAACCCGGCGGCGACATGACCGGCCTGACCGAGCCGGAACTCGAGCAGGGCGGAGGCGCTGCCCGGGACCAGGACCTCGCCCATCCAGGCCTCGTTGCCGGCGATCACCGTCGGGTCCGAGGCGTGGGCCGTCACGCCGAGCGGGCGGGTGTGCGGCACCGCCATCGGTATGCCGTGGAAGGTCACGGCCATCCGCACGCCGAACCGCTCGACCAGCAGACGCACTGCCTCGGCGAACCGCTCCCACTGGAAGTCCGGCTCGGGCCCTTGCAGCAGAAGGAACTCCTGACCGGACTGGTCGCGCAGGACGTACAGCTGCAGGAAGGGGTCGGAGAACTCGGACCAGTGGTCCCGCGAGAACGTCATGGCCGGCCGGCGGCCGCGGTAGTCGAGCAGCTGGTCCATGTCGAACGTCGCGACCAGCTCGTGCTCGAGGGACTCGACCAGGTGGTCGGCGAGCAGCCGCCCGGCACTGCCGGCGTCGACGAACCCGCCCAGGGAGTACAGCAGCACGGGCGCACCGAAGTCCGTCCGCTCCGTCTCCAGGTCGAAGAGCCCGCGTGGGTCCTGCACCCGTTCACCCTCCCGTCAGCGACATCCTCAGACAAGGCCAACAGCATGCTCGCCGCGACGCATTCCGCGGGTGCGGTGCTGAAGGGCCAGAGCAGGCGTCGGCTCAGGTGTCGTGATGGCAGAGCCCGGACCCCACCAGGGCCAGACCGCGCAGGTCCCCCGGGCCGTAGAAGAGGAAGCCGCTGTTCGCCGCGTCCATCAGCTGCAGCGGGTCCTGCACGTGGTTGAGGCCCAGCACGTGACCCAGCTCGTGCATGACCACGGCTCGGCCCTCGGCGAAGCCTTGGACCTGCTCGTGCATGGCCCGGTCGAAGTCGTCCCGGTCGAGGACCACCTTGCCCGTGACGTAGCGCGCCGACGCCGGCCCCTCGGGCGCCACGGAGCTGCTGCCGCCGCGGCCCATGACGTCCTCGCCGAGCATGGACTGCTCGTCCGCCGTGCTGAACCCGATGAGGACGGGTGCCCAGCGGTCGCCGTACCGGTCCCTCTGGACGAGCGCGCGGTTCGGCCCGGCCACCTCGCTGGTGGGGCCGTCGTACTGGAACCTCAGACCCGACGCCGCGCTGGCCTTCGCCACCGCCTCCTGGACCATCTTCACGCCGTAGGCCGGGAGGTCGTGCGTGCTGATCACGTAGTGGATCGGGCGGCAGGCGTCGTACGTGACGGGTGAGCCGTCCGGCAGCGTCTCCAGGAACGCGTACGACGTGCTGTGGCTGTCCGCGGGCAGGGCCAAGAGGCGGTGGGTCCCCGCATCGGCGGGCAGCGGCGGGTACCCGAACGGGGTCGGTCGCGCGAGCCCATCCTCACGCGCGTTGAGCAAGGCGAAGACGAGCACACCGGTCATGACGCACACGCCCAGCTGGACGACGCCGAGGACGCCTCGTCGAGTCAGCCCCTGCACAGCAGGCAGTTCGGCGGCCCGGCGCCCGGGCTTGAGCCGGCCGACCCGGGCGGCTCAGCGGTCAGGCGACGTAGACCCGGTCGCCCTTGTGCAGCGCTGCGAAGAACCGCTTGGCATTGACCATGGACAGGTGGATGCACCCGTGCGAGAAGCCGTTCAGCGTGCCCTCGTGGTACGCGATGCCGTCGTGGCCCCAGAAGACCGAGTACGGCATCGCCCCGCCGTAGGTGTGGCTGAAGTAGACCTGCGCCTTCTTGTTGATCGTGAACAGGCCCTTCGGCGTCTTGCTGCTGCCCTCGCCGGGCTGCATCCGCACCGGGCCGAGGATGATGTGGCTCCCGTGCTGGAGCCAGGTGATCTTCGCCGTGAGGTCGACGCACGCCGTGACCATGATCGGGCAGCGGATCGTCGCGCCGCGCGGCTGGGTCCACGTGACCGGCTTCGCAGTCAGCGCGACGGCAGTGCCGTTCGGCGCGGTGAGCTGGGCCGCCGCGAGCCCGTCGGCCGCCGCTCCTGCAGGCATGCTGCTGCTGCCGCCGGAGTAGACGCCGGCTGGGACGTTGTGCAGCGTGGATGTCTGGGCCGCGGCTTCCGCCGGCTGGGGCCCGGGCCGGGTCAGCGTGATGAGCACGGTGACCGCCATGACCAGCAGGGACAGCGCGCCCAGCGAGCGACGGCGCCGCTGCATCATCCGTTCACGGGCGACGGCGCGGCGGCGGGCCTGCGCCGCCCGGGAACGCGCGTGTCCTCCGCTGGGCCTGGTGCGCGGCGGGGCGGTGTGGTTGCCGGCCCCGTGGGACGCGGCGTGCCGAGGCGGCAGGCCGTGCGTGGCGGCACCGTCGGAAGCGGCGTGAACACCCGGACGGCGTCGGCGCTGACCCGTGAAACGGGTCCGGTGCGAGCCGTCCATCCGTCGATCTTGCCAAAAGGTAACCCGCAAGTGAAAAGCCGGCTCGGACCCGGGCGTGGCGGCCCGGTGCCGCAAACGGACATACCGCGCAGGCTCCTCGCGCCACCTAGGCTGCCCGCATGCCGAACGACGAGCACCGCGTTCGCCAGTACGCGCGTGACGGTCTGGTCTTCGACGTCCTCGACGAGGGGCCGGAGGAGGCGGCCGAGGTCGTGATGCTGCTGCACGGCTTCCCGCAGTCGGGCCTGACCTGGGGCTCTGTCGTACCGGCGTTGCACGCGGCCGGGCTCCGCACGCTGGCACCGGACCTGCGCGGCTACTCCCCACGAGCCCGCCCGTCCGCGCGCTCGGCGTACCGCATGCGGGAGATCGCGGCGGACGTGGTCGCCCTGGTGGACGCCGCGCAGGTCAGCCGGGCGCACGTCGTGGGCCACGACTGGGGCGGCGCCGCGGCCTGGGCGACCGCCGGCCTGTATCGGGACCGGGTCTCCTCGCTGACGGTGCTGTCGACGCCGCACCCGGCGGCGCTCGCCTGGTCCTTCACGCATTCGAGACAGGCGCTGAAGTCCTGGTACATGGCCGCGTTCGCGCTGCCGTACCTGCCGGAGCGCGTCGTGCCGCGCGGGCTGCGCAGCAGCCTGGTCAAGAGTGGTCTGCCGGCGCCGATCGCGCAGGAGTACGCCGCGCGGATGGCCGATCCGGCTGCGCTGGCCGGCGCGCTGGGCTGGTATCGCGGCATCGCATCGTCGCTGCACGACCACATCGGCCGCACCCGCGTACCGACGACGTACGCCTGGGGCCGCCGGGACGTGGCGCTCGGACGCGCTGCGGCGGAGGCGACGGCTCGGTTCGTCGACGCCGCCTACCTGTTCGTCGAGCTCGAGGCCGGGCACTGGCTGCCCGAGCGGTACCCCGACGAGGTGGCCTCGCTGGTGCTGGACCGCGTCGCCAGCGCCTGACGGATACCGGTCGATGCTCGCGATCACCTACCCCGAAGAGCTGCCGGTCAGCCAGCGGCGAGGTGACATCGCGGCAGCGATCCAGGACCACCAGGTCGTCGTGGTGGCAGGTGAGACCGGGTCGGGCAAGACGACCCAGCTGCCCAAGATCTGCCTCGAGCTGGGTCGAGACGTCATCGGCCACACCCAACCTCGGCGCATCGCAGCGCGCTCGGTCGCCGACCGGATCGCCGAGGAGCTCGGCACCGAGCCGGGTACGACGGTCGGCTACCAGGTGCGGTTCACCGACCACACCGGGCCGGACACCCGGGTGAAGGTCATGACCGACGGCATCCTGCTGGCCGAGGTGCAGCGTGACCCGATGCTCCGGCGCTACGACACGTTGATCATCGACGAGGCGCACGAGCGCAGCCTCAACATCGACTTCCTGCTGGGGTACCTCAAACAGCTGCTGCCGCGCCGCCCCGATCTCAAGCTGGTCATCACCTCGGCCACGATCGACCCGGTGCGCTTCTCCCGTCACTTCGACGACGCGCCGGTCATCGAGGTCTCCGGCCGGACCTACCCGGTCGAGGTTCGCTACCGCCCGTACGGACCGGCCGCGCCCGGGCCCGATGACCGGGACCAGGTCGAGGCTGTGCTGGACGCGGTCGAGGAGCTCTGGACCGAGGGGCCGGGCGACATCCTCGTGTTCTGCTCGGGTGAGCGGGAGATCCGCGACCTCGCGGATGCGTTGCGGCGCAAAGAGATTCCCGGCACCGAGATCCTGCCGCTGTACGCACGGCTGTCGGCTGCTGAGCAGCACCAGGTGTTCAGGCCACACAGCCGGCGCCGGGTCGTGCTCGCGACGAACGTGGCCGAGACGTCCCTCACCGTGCCGGGGATCCACTACGTCGTCGACCCCGGCACGGCCCGCATCTCGCGGTACAGCCAGCGGCTGAAGGTGCAACGCCTGCCGATCGAGCCGATCAGCCAGGCCAGCGCGAACCAGCGGGCCGGGCGCTGCGGCCGGGTCGCGGCGGGCGTGTGCATCCGGCTGTACGACGAGACGGACTTCGCGGGGCGACCGGAGTTCACCGAGCCGGAGATCGTGCGGACCAACCTGGCCTCGGTCATCCTCCAGATGTCGGCCCTCGGGCTGGGTGACGTCGCGGCATTCCCCTTCGTCGACCCACCGGACCACCGGCTGGTCCGTGACGGACGGGCCGTGCTGCGCGAGCTGGGGGCGCTCGAGACCGACGACGGCGACGGCCCGCCGCGTCTGACCCCGCTCGGACGCCGCCTGGCCCGCGTCCCGATCGACCCGCGGCTGGCCCGGATGATCCTGGCCGCGGACGGGGCGGGCTGCCTGGGCGAGGCGATCGTCGTCACTGCCGCCCTGTCGATCCAGGACCCGCGCGAGCGGCCGGTCGACCAGGAGGCGCGCGCCACCCAGCTGCATGCTCGGTTCGCGGACGCCTCCTCCGACTTCCTCTCGTACCTCAACCTCTGGCGGTATCTTCGCGAGCAGCAGAAGGCCTTGTCCGGCAACGCTTTCCGTCGTCTGTGCCGCGACGAGATGCTCCACTACCTGCGCATCCGCGAGTGGCAGGACCTGGTCAGCCAGCTCCGTCGCGTCGCGAAGGAGATCGGTCTGTCGGTGCCGCGTGGCTCGCTGCGCGACGAGATCGACGGGGCGCGCCTCCACCAAGCCCTGCTCACGGGGCTCCTGTCGCACGTGGGGCTCCGCGACCAGGAGCGACGCGACTACCTCGGAGCGCGGGGGGCCCGCTTCGCGATCTGGCCCGGCTCGGCCCTCGCCCGGCGCCCGCCGGACTGGGTCGTCGCCGCGGAGCTGGTCGAGACGTCCCGGCTGTAGGCCCGCGTTGTGGCCAGGGTGGATCCCGCGTGGATCGAGCCCGCCGCGGAGCACCTCGTCGCTCGCACCTACAGCGAGCCGCACTGGTCGGCCCGGCGCGGTGCGGTGATGGCGTACGAACGGGTCAGCCTGTTCGGGATCCCGATCGTGACGCAGCGCCGGGTGACGTACAGCACCATCGACCCGGAGCTGTCCCGGGAGCTGTTCATCCGGCACGCGCTGGTGCAGGGCGAGTGGACCAGCCAGCACCGGTTCGTCCGCGACAACGCTCGCCGAGTCGCCGAGATCGAACGGCTCGAGGCTCGCGCCCGGCGCCGGGACCTGTTGGTCGACGAGGAGTCACTGTTCGACTTCTTCGACCAGCGGGTGCCGAGAACCGTTGTCTCGCAACGACATTTCGACCGGTGGTGGCGCAAAGCGCACAAGGACGCGCCGGACCTGCTCACGTACGACGACAGCGTGCTGCGTCGTACCGATGCCGCCGCGGTCTCCGAGGAGGCCTTCCCGTCCGTCTGGTACGCCGGCGAGATCCCCTTGTCGCTCACCTACCAGTTCGAACCGGGCGCCGAGGCCGACGGCGTCACGGTGCACGTGCCCGTGGACGTGCTCGGTCAGCTCGACCCGGCTCCGTTCAGCTGGCAGGTGCCCGGCCTGCGCGAGGAGCTCGTCACGGCCCTGATCCGCTCCCTGCCCAAGGCCATCCGGCGCAGCTACGTCCCGGCACCCAACTTCGCGACGGCGGCCCTGGGGTCGCTCGCCGGCCGATCCGGTCGCGGGGACCTGCGCGAGGAGCTGGCCCGCACCCTGGAGGACATGGGGGGCAGCCGGATCGAGCCGTCGGACTGGGACGACGCCCGCCTGCCGGCGCACCTGCGGATGACCTTCGCCGTTCACGACGGCGCCGGTGCGGACAGCCCGGTGCGGGCGACCGGCGCGGACCTGGCCGAGCTGGCCCGGCGCCTCGCGCCGCGGACGGCGCAGGCGCTCGGAGACGCCGCGGCGCAGGCCGGGCCGGACCTGCGCCGCCAGGGCCTGACCACGTGGGTCGAGGGCGACCCTCCGGACCTGCCCGACGTCGTCGAGGTCAGCCGGGCCGGGTCGGTGGTCCGCGGGTACCCCGCGCTCGTCGACGACGGCGACAGCGTCTCGGTGCAGGTGCTCGGGAGCGCCGACGAGGCGGCCCGCCACCATCGGGCCGGACTGCGGCGTCTGCTCGTGCTCGAGCTGCCGTCGCCGGCCTCGGCCGCGCTGCGCCGGCTGACCAACCGGCAGCGGCTGAGCCTGGGCACGGCACCGCACGCCGGCGGGTCAGCCGCGCTGCTGGCCGACTGCGTGGACGCGGCGGTCGACCAGCTGCTGGACGGTGACCGGGCCGACGTGCGCAGCGCAGCGGCGTACGCGGCTCGGCGCGACCGGGTGCGGCCTCAGCTGCCGCGCGCGTTCGAGTCGTTGCTCGGGCCGGTCGTCGCGATCCTCGACCTGGCCCAGGACATCCGGCAGCAGACCGAGGCGATGACCTCGCCCCTGCTGGCGCCGGCAGTGGCCGACGTGCGGGCCCAGGTCACCGCCCTGCTGCCGGACCGGTTCGTGACCCGCACCGGTGCGAGCCGGCTCGGAGACCTCCAGCGCTACCTCGAGGCGGTACGGGTCCGGCTCAGGCGACTGCCGGACAACGTGCGGCGCGACGCCGCCGCGATGGCCCGCCTGCGCACCGTGACCGACGAGGTCGCGGCCGCCGTGGCCGCACTGCCCGAGGGACGCAGGTCCACCCCGGAGGTCGACGACCTGCACTGGATGCTCGAGGAGCTGCGAGTCAGCCTGTTCGCCCAGGGGGTCCGGACCGCGTACCCCGTGTCCGAGCAGCGGATCTACCGCGCGCTGGACGCGCTGACCGTTCCCTGACTTTGACCGGGCCACGGGTCGCGGCTGGGTCAGTCCGAACGGGTGAACCGACCGGCCGGGCGAGTGCTCGCCGGGTCACCCGTTCGGAGTAGTCGGCCGACGTTCCGGTTCAGGTCGGCCCGCCGTCGGTCGATGCGCCGGCATGAGCCCGAGCCCGCCGACCACGGGGGCGGCGTATCTGCCGACGTCACAGGTGTGGCACGTGGCGCGCCGGCTGACCGGCGGGGCGTCCCCGGCACTCGTCAGCGAGATCGCGGCCACCGGCGTGACGGCCTGGATCGACACGCAGCTCAACCCGGCCTCGATCGACGACCACACCTACGACGCGATCGCCGCGAGGTTCGGCTCCCAGACCGAGTCGATCGCCTCGGTCAAGAGCAAGATCGACAGCGGCGCGCTCGAAGGCTGGCAGCGCAAGTTCTCGGTGCAGTGCGAGCACGTGGCCCGGCTGTGCTGGTCGAAACGGCAGCTGCAGGCGCTGATGACCGACTTCTGGGCCAACCACATGAACGTCGCCGTGATGTCGGACGGTGTGGACGAGTCGCGCGCGCACTACCAGGCCACCATCCGCACCCTCGCCTTCGCCAGGTTCACCGACCTCCTCGTCGCGCTGTCGAAGCACCCGGCGATGCTGACCTTCCTCGACAACCGGTCCAGCCGGCGCGAGCACCCGAACGAGAACCAGGGCCGGGAGCTACTCGAACTGCACTCGCTCGGTGTGGGCAGCTACCTCGAGGCCATGGTGTCCTCGTCCTCGCGGGTGCTGACCGGCGAGACCGTCGACAACAAGACCGGCGTGTGGCAGTACCAGCCCAGCTACCACGCCACGGGGGCCGTCCGGGTGCTGGGCTGGCGGCACCCCAACAGCTCGCAGGCGGCAGGGGACGGCACCGCGACCGTCATGCTGCGGTACCTCGCTCGGCAACCCGCCACCGCCCGGCGGCTGTGCACCAAGCTCGCGCAGTACTTCGTGTCCGAGACGCCGCCACCGGCCCTGGTGGACCGCATGGTGGCCACCTACCTGGCCGGTGACACCGCGATCGCTCCCGTGCTCCGGCTGATGCTGACCTCGGCGGAGTTCGTCGCGAGTATCGGGGCCGTCACCCGCCGCCCGCTCGAGTCGACGGTCGCCACGGTCCGCGTCCTGGGGCTGGGCCCGGACAAGACCGGGTACGACGGCGTGAAGGCACTGGTCTGGCAGCTCGAGCAGGCCGGTCAGCCACCGATGAACTGGCCGACGCCGGACGGCTTCCGGATGGCCTCCGCCGCCTGGGGATCGACCAACGCGGTGCTGACCCGCTGGAACTCCAACCGCAACATCGTCAACGGCTGGTGGCCGGACACGTTGACGCGGACGCCGACGTTGCTGGCCTGGGTGCATCCGGGTGCGCTGCCGGCGACGCACGGCCAGTTCGTCGACGACGTCGCCGTCCGGCTCTTCGGGCGCACCATGACCGCCGACCACAGCGCGGCTGCGTTGACCTTCGTCAACGCCACGGCCGACAAGGCGCTGACCTCGACGTCGCCCATCGTGACCTGGCGGCTGGGCGACCTGGTCACGCTGCTCCTCGACTCGCCCTACCACGCCTACCGATGAGGACCGCGATGACGGACACGTACGCCGAGTGCGGCACCTGCGTGGAGGGCCGGGCGCTGTCCGGGCTCACCCGCCGTACGCTGCTGCGGGGCGCGCTGGCCACGGGCGCGACGCTCGCGATCGCACCGAACCTCGGCGTGCGGTTCGCCTCTGCCGCAACGCCCGCCGGGTCGGACACGCTCGTCGTGCTGTTCCTGCGCGGCGGTTTCGACGGCCTCAGCGCGATCGTGCCGGTGACCGACCTCGACTACTACGCGCTGCGCCCGACGATCGGCATCCCGGCGCCCAGCACGCTCGCGCTGTCCAGCGCGTTCGGCCTGCACCCGGCCCTGGCGCCGTTGAAACCGTTGTGGGACAACGGGACCTTCGGTGTTGTCCATGCCGCCGGGCTCACGGCTCCGAACCGCTCGCACTTCTCGGCGATGGAGGAGATCGAGCGGGCCGCACCGGGGTCGTCGATCCGGACCGGCTGGCTGGACCGGACCCTGGGCCTGGACCCCAAGACCGTCGACGAGGTGCCGTTCCGGGCGACCAGCCTGGGGTCGCGCTCACCGCGCTCGCTCGCCGGGCCGGAACCCGACGTCTCGTTCCCGGAGCTGAGCGAGTTCGCACTGTCCGGCGCGACCGCCCCCGACACCCGGGCCCGCTGGGCCACTGCCCTGCGGACGCTGCACTCGGACGCGACGGCCAGTGTCGCCGCGCCGGCCCTGACGACGCTGGGTGCGCTCGACGCGGCTGCCGCCCTGGAGGCCGAGGCGTACACGCCCGGCGCGACGTACCCCGACACCGACCTGGGGCACTCCTTGCGCGACGCCGCCCGGCTGATCAAGTCCGACCAGGAGATCGCGGTCATCACGGTCGACGTCGGTGACTGGGACATGCACTCCGGTCTGGGCACCGTCGGGAATGGCTGGATGTTCGACAAGCTGACCGAGCTGGGGCAGGTGCTCGCGGCGTTCATGCAGGACCTCGGCCCAGCCGCGGACGACGTGACGCTGGTGACGATGAGCGAGTTCGGCCGGCGGTCGCAGGAGAACGCCTCGGCAGGGGTCGACCACGGGTGGGGCAACGTGATGATGCTGTTCGGCGGCGCGGTCAACGGCGGACAGGTGTTCGGCACCTGGCCCGGGCTCTCGCCGGACAACCTGTACGACGGCGACCTGCGCGCGACCACCGACTACCGCAGCGTGCTCGCGGACGTCCTGGTCAACCGGTGCGGCGCGACGCTCGACGAGGCGAAGTCGGTCTTCCCCGGATGGACCGGCAGCTCACTGGGCCTGACCACGCCTCGTCCCTAGCGCCGGTCCCCGCCGGCGATGGCGGCCGAGCCGACACGCGGTGTGCCTCGGCCCGGTGGGCTCAGGAGACAGGCACTCCCTTGACCACCACCGCACCGAGGGTCGGGTCGAGCTCGGTCGCCTGGTCGACTCCGGCCGGCGTCAGGACGTCCATCGCCTTCGGCGCACTACCCGGATCGCTGCTGCAGATCGGACTGGAACCGCCGACCTCACACAGGCCGAACGCGAACGGCTGCGCCGTCGCCGCGAATCCGCGCGCCTGGTCACTGGAGAACCCGTCCTGCCCGTGCAGCACGACCGAGAAGACCCAGCCCGGCGCTGGAGTCCCGAAGGCGGACTTCGGCAGGATGACCGTGATCGTTCCCGCAGCCTGGCTGGCCTGCACTGTGGCGGTTCCGAGCGCGTTGCCGGCCGCGTCCACGAACACCGGGTCGGCGAAGCCCTGCACCTCCACCCGCTCCGTCCAGGCCGAGCTCGGGTCGATCGTCCAGTTCCTTGAGGTGAAAGGTGCTGCGGTCGACGACGGCGACGCCGATGGGTCGCGCACCAGCACGTCGAGCAGCTGTGCGCCCAGCGGCGACCCGAACGTCGGCGTGAGGTCTCGCAGGTGTGCCTGCAGCACGATGTCGCTGCCGGTGTCGAACACCTGGAACCGCAACAGGTCGAACGCCCCGGGGTGGAAGTCGCCGGACGTCGGATAGGTGAACGTCCCCGGCCCGTTGTCGTCGCCTGACGGGTCCGTGACGTCGAGCACGGTGCTGCCGTTGACGAACGTCGAGACCACCGTCGTCCGGGCATACCCGGTGTCACCGTTCAGCAGCGCGGCTGCCGTGATCACGGTCGTCCCCAGCGGCGTCGGGACGTCGACCGACCAGCTGCCGCCCGCGCCCGCGCGGACCGTGCTGGTTGCCGTCCCACCTCCGGTGTCGGTCGGCGTCGCCGCCACGTCGACGCGAGCGCCCGGCTGCGTCGTACCGCTCACTGTCGTCGTTGCCGCGCCGACCGTGGTGCCGTCAGCCGGCGACGTGATCGAGATCGGGACCTCGTCCACCGCCCCACCCGCGTAGCGAGCGCGCACAGCGGACGGCTGCTCGACCGGCGACCCGACAGCGAGCGAGCGCACCAGCCGGGCCTCCTGCGCCTGGGCCCAGGTGAGCGGCGATGCCGAACCGGCCGCCCGACCGTTGACGAAACCGATCGAGGCCGTCGCCGGGTCCGACCCGAACGCCGACGCCGGCAGGTCCGGGTCCTCCCACGCCTGTTCGGGCACCAGCCCGATGCCCGACGACATCGCGTCCATGGTGCGCAGCAAGGTCGCCGCCGAGCCCGTGTCACCACTGGCCAGGTCGTACTCGGCCCGCTCGCCGCCCAGAACCGGCCAGAGGTGCCCCGAGCCGCTGTTGGTCGTCGGCCACGGCGCACCGGTCGGCGAGCAGCTCGTCGCGTCGGGCTCGTAGCAGTCGCCGTAGCCGTCCTCGCTGCCCGCCTGGTCGGTGCCGTAACGGTAGAAGCCGGTCCCGGAGTCGGTGGACCGCGAGATCACGGTGTCCACCACACCCAGCGATGCCTGGACGTCGGGGTCGCTCGCCGACAGCTCGCCGAGCCGGACCAGCTCGAGGAAGCCGGCGTCGACGACCGCCCGCTGGTCGGCGGTGACCGAGCCGTTGCCGAGGCCGTAGCTGACCGCCGCGTCCGGGTCGCCCGTCTTGGACAGCCGGATGAAGTAGCGCCCGGCCGCGTACGGACCGGTCGTTGTCACGGTCCAGCCCTTGATGCTGCGCTGGAACTGGTCCGCGGTCGCGCGATAGACCCGCGCCGACGGATGGTCGCCCTGCTCGTCCGCGATCCGGCCCGCGGCGACCAGCCCGGCGATCTCCGCCGCGATGGTCGAGGGCGAGTAGCCGCCTTGCTCCTCCCAGCGGTCGGACCCGAACGACGGGCCGTGCGCCACGACGAAGTCGGCCGCCTGCTTGATGTGGTCGGCGTACAGAGCGGCGTCGTGGTCCAGGCCCGACTGCAGAGCCATCAGGATCGGGTACGACGTCTCGTCCAGCTGGTCGCCGCCCGTGTCCGGCGCCTTGGCGCCGTTGACCAGCGAGTTGCGCGGCATCCGGCCGTCGGCGAGCTGCTGGTGCTCGAACAAGAAGCGCGTCGCCGCGCGCGCCGTACTGACGTCACCCGCCGACAGCAGCCCGGTGAACGCCTCGTAGAGGTCGCGGGAGAACACCTCGCGATAGCTGCCGAAGTACACCGGCTGGTCGCCCGGCGTGGCACCCGCGTCGACGGCCTGACCCCACGGGCTGGCCAACGAGGCCACGATGGCCCCGGGGAAGGTCTTGTCCTCGCTCGCCTTCACGACGTTGACCGACAGCCAGTAGGCCGCGCGCACGCGCGCCGTCTGCGCAGCGGTGAGCCCGGCGATGTGCGTCGGAGGTGCCTTGAGCTTGGCGTCGTACGACGACCAGGTCTTGGCGTACGCGCTCGCCGTCGTGGTGAAGGCCGCGTGCGCGCTGCCACCAGCCGCCGTGATCGCAGCCGACTCCGTCGTGGCCAGGCCGAGCGCCAAGGTGAACTCGCCCTTGTGTCGCGTGTCGACCAGCCCGGTCTGCACGACGTTGCCGTCGGACGCGGTCGCATAGGTCGTCGTGAGCGCGTGACCGGCGTCCAGCTGGGGCAGCCCGTCCGACGGTGTCCCGACGTAGCCGCTCGTCTCGGCCAGGAACGGGCGGTCGGCGCGCAGGGCGGCGAACACCGGACCGGCATACGTCCGGTTCACCGCATTGGTCGTCGGGTCGGTGTCGGAGGAGACGAGCGCCGTCGTGGTGGGGTCGACCGACGCGTTGTCACCGCCGCCGTTGGTGCTGCCGCCGCCGCCGTTGCCGTTCACCGTCGCGTCGTATCGCACGTAGACCTTCAGGCCGGGTGTCGAGGTGACGAGCCGCGTGTGCATGACCACGCTGTCGCGGGCAGGGTCGGTGACGTAGTCGGTCACCAGCTGGTACGGCGCGCCCTTGCCGGTGCTCGTCACCTGGCAGCTCATGCCTGCCTGGTCGGTCGACCTGACGGTGTACGTCATGTCCCGCGACTGCAGGTCGGTGAAGGTCGAGCCGTCGGTCACGACGTACTGCAGTGTCTCGACGTTCGTCGTGTCGATGGTCGGGCCGTACACGTCGGACAGCACGCCGTTCGCGACCGTGTACCAGACCTTGGACGAGGTGTTCCTGGCCGTCCCCAGGCAGTCCTTGCGAGCCAGGTCGAAGTGCGAGGAGGACCCCGGGCCGTCCGGCGCCGCCCCCGAAGGGAGCGCGGCCGGCGCGGCGACCGTCGCACCCGCAGTTCCTCCCGCTACCGAGCCGTACCCGAGGGCCATCGCTCCCGCGGTGGTGATGACGACGACGACCCGGCGCGCGCGATTGGCCATGAACCGCATCCAAGACCCGGCGACCGGCGGGTGGCAACCGCAGCTGCCGACCGGCCGCACTGCGTTCAGGCCCGGTTCACGAACGTCAGGCCAGCGCGACGTCCAAGGTGATCTCGTCCACGCCGGCGAGCGCCTTGCTGACCGGGCAGCCGGCCTTCGCGCCCTCGGCCGCTGCCTTGAAGCCGTCCTCGTCCAAGCCCTCGACGGTCCCGCGGACGGTCAGCTTGATCGCCTTGATCCGCAGGCCGCCGGCCGGGTCCGGTCCGAGCCGGACGTCGGCCGTGACGTCAAGCGTCTGAGGCGTGCCACCGGCGGCGGCGATGTTGCCGGACATCTGCATCGCGAAGCACGACGAGTGCGCCGCTGCGATGAGCTCCTCGGGGCTCGTCGTGCCGCCCGCCTCGTCGGCGGTGCGTTTCGGGAACGACACGTCGTACGAACCGGCTCCGGAGCTCGTGAGCTCGACGTGACCTGATCCTTCCTGCAACGTGCCGGTCCAAGCGGTGTGCGCCGAACGAATCGCCATGTCACTCCTCGATCTGGGAACGGGTCAACACAATGGCGACTGCTCGCCACGGCATCGAGGCTAGCTCCCAGAGGACTGCGGCTTCACCGCCTGCAACGTGTAGGTCAGAGGAACGCGCTCGCGATGCTCGCGCAGGTAGTACTCCTCCGTCGCGTCGTCCCGGACCATCAGACCGGGCAGGCCCTCCCACGGGACGGAGTCGTGCTCCACCAGCTCGGTGAGCACCAACCCGTGCTCCAACAGCGCGGACACGATCTGGCCCAGCCCGTGGTTCCAGCTGTACGACGTGTTGTGCACGAAAGTCACGTCGGTCTCGACGTACGTGCCCTCCTCGGTGAACGCCATGGGCTCGGCCGTCTCGAAGTACGGGTAGCGCACGACGAGCAGCCCGTCGTCGCGCACATCGTCCAAGGCCCACAGCATGGGATGGCCCTCGCGGACGAACAGGCGCCCGCCGGGCGCGAGCAGTTCGGCCACGACCGAGGCCCAGCGCCTGACGTCCGGCAGCCAGCACAACGCGCCGACGCCGGTGAACACGAGGTCGAACCGACCAGCGCCCAGGACCGAGACCGCGTCGTACGTGTCGGCCTCGACGAAGTCGACGGTGACGCCCGCAACCTCAGCGATCCGCTTCGCCTCGGTCAGCGCGACCGGCGAGAAGTCCAGCCCGGTCATCTGTGCCCCCAGCCGGGCCAGCGACACGGTGTCGGTGCCGATGTGGCACTGGAGGTGCACGCCGCGCAGCCCGGTCAGGTCCCCGAGGCGCGGCCGGTCGAACTGCACGACGTACGAGAGGAACTCGGGGTCGTCGGCGAACCGGTCGACCGAGTACCCGGGAGAAGCCGCGTGCGCCGGTGCCCGCTCGTCCCACATCTGCCGGTTGACCCCGCCGTAGTCGCTCACCCGGTCAGTCTGCCGTCAGCGGAGCCGTCCGCCGTACGCGTTTTTCCGTAGTGGACCGCAGCCCGTGGGTCGACCACCGGCGCCAGGCCACCCAGGTGCGCCCACACCATCGGCTGCTCGTCGACCGCCAGCTGGCGCGAGGGGCGTCCGGTGAGCGCGCCGACCGCCTGGGACAGCTGGACATCGGCGGCGAACGGCGCAGACCAGGACGCGACCGGTAGGGCATCCGGCCGGACCAGCAATGCTCCCGAGCTTGCGATGCCGAGAGCACGTGCGGGCACCGATGGGAGAGCCACCACGGTGACGGGTACATCCACCGCCACCGTGGCTGCGGCCGTCGACCAGTCCCTCGACTGCGGTCCGGTGAACAGCGTCAGGCCGTCCGCCACGAGATCGAGCGTCGACCGTCGAGGCTCGCCCGTACCCGGGTCGACCAGCCACTCGTGCCGGACCCGGCCCGCGAGGTCGACCTGCATCTCGGTGATGACCTCCCGTCGCGACCCGAACGGGTCGGCGGAGCGGATGACGTTGTGCTCGGCCTGGGGCCGCCGCTCGAGCTCGTACGTGGCGAGCAGCTCCGACCCGGCCCATCCGCGATGCACCCAGGCCAGCTTCCAGCCCAGGTCGCATCCGCTCGCGAAGGCGGTGTTCAGACCCGTGCCGCCACGCGGCGTGACCCGGTGAGCGGAGTCGCCGACCAGGAAGACGTTGCCCTGGCTGAACCGCTGCGCCACCTGCGCGCCGGTCGAGAACCACAAGTCGCGTTCCATCCTGACGTCGATCCCGGCCTGGCCCGATGCGGCCTCGATATGCCGGCGGAGGCGGGCGTCGGTCTCCGCGTTCACCGGTCGCGCTTCGCGGTCCCACTCGACGGCAAACAGCCAGCGGTCGCCCTGGCCGGCCGGCAGCAGGACGCCGCTGCCCTGTGGATGGGTGATGGCGTACACGCCGTACCGGTGCTCCCCCAGCACATCCCAGAGCGGCGCGCGAAACTCGACCATCGCGCCGTGGAAGATGCCCTCCCGCCCCACCATCTCGATCCCGAGCTCGGACCTGATCCGGCTCTTCACCCCGTCGGCAGCGACGACGTGAGTCGCCCGGACGGTACGGCGGCGGCCGGAGCCGTCCTCCAGCGTCACCTGGGTTCGGCCGGAGCGGTTCCGTAGTCGCATCGCCTCGGCGCCCCGCAGGACGGTCGCCGCCGGGAGCGAGGCCAGGTGGTCGAACAACACGGCCTCGAGGTGGTCCTGGGCGACGCACGCCACCCGGGTGGGGCTGACCACCGCGCTCTGGGCCGCCGTCGGATAGCCGACGTCGTACCTGGTGCCGTTCGCGGCGTCGGCCGCGGTGACCGTTTCCAGCATGGCCATCTCGACGTCGTCGGCGCCGTCGAGGATCCGCTCCTCGAGGCCCCAGGAGCGCAGCACCTCCATGGTGCGCAGGCTCAGCACCGTGGCCCGTGGCAGCTCGGAGCCCTGGCGACGGCGCTCCACGACCAAGCACTCGACCCCCTGCCGAGCCAGGCTGACGGCAACGGCCAGACCGGCCGGGCCGGCCCCGACCACGACGACCGGGTAGGTAGGACGAAGGGACATCCGCGGCTCCATTTCATCGGACACATTGTCGTTCAGACTACAGAACGTCTTTCAAAAGTCAACGTGTCGATTGAAATATGACAAAGTGGCGGCATGGCCACGAGGAAGTACCAGCAGCACCTGCGCGCCGAGTCCGCCGAGGAGACTCGGCGGCGCATCCTGGATGCCGTCTCGCAGCGACTCCGCGAGGCACCGACTGAACCGCTGAGCCTGGACCAGGTGGCCCGGATCGCCAAGGTCGCGCGGTCGACGATCTACACGGTGTTCGGGTCACGGGCCGGGCTCTTCGACGCATTCACCAAGGACCTGTGGGCGCGCACCGGGATCGCGGAGCTCACCGCGGCGGTCGCGAGCAGCGACGCGCGGACTCATCTGCGGGAAGGCGTGGCGGCCGCCAGCCGGATGCTCGCGCGCGACCGGGACATCTACCGCGTGCTGCACTCGATGGCCAAGCTCGACCCCGAGTCCGTCGGTGGCGCGGTCCAGACGATGGACGAGGAGCGGCGCGGCGGCATGGCCTTCGTGGCCAAGCACCTGGCCGAGGAGGGCGAGCTGCGCGACGACGTCTCGGAGGCCGAGGCGACGGACGTGTTGTGGCTGCTGTGCAGCTTCGACAGCTTCGACGCGCTGTACACCGACCGGGGGCTGTCCCTCGCGGACACGACCCGATGGCTGACCGCGGCGATCGAGCGCACGATCTGCCGATGAACCCTGCGGCTCGGGCGTTCAGTCCAGGGCCGCGAGCCGTCCGGCCAGGAACGCGCGTTCCGGTTCGTTGCCCACCAGCGCCAGCGCCTCTGCGTACGCCGTGCGGGCCTCGTCGACGCGGCCGAGCCGGCGCAGGAAGTCGGCCTTCGCCGCCGGCAGGTAGTGGTACGACGCGAGCCGGCCGCCGTCCTCGATGCTGCGCAGGTCCGCGAGCGCGGCCTCAGGCCCATGCACCATGGACACGGCCACGGCCCGGTTGAGCGCCACGACGGGCGACGGCCAGACCAGCACGAGCAGGTTGTACAGGCCGAGGATCTGCCGCCAGTCCGTCTCCTCCCACGACGGGGCCTGGCCGTGCAGCGCGGCGATCGCCGCCTGCAGCGCGAACCGGCCTGGATGGCGACCCCTGACCGCCTGCACCACGAGCTCGTGGCCCTGCTCGACCAGGTCGTGGTCCCAGAGCGAGCGGTCCTGGTCCTCGAGCAGGACCAGCTGGCCGTCGTGGAGCCGCGAGCCCCGCCGGGCGTGCGTGATCAGCATCAGGGCCAGCAGGCCGGTCACCTCGCGCTCGTCCGGCATGAGGAAGGCGAGCATCCGGCCCAGGGAGAGCGCTCGCTCGACCAGCTCGTCGCGCACCAGCTGGCCCCCGGCCGGCGCGGTGTGGCCGGTGGTGAACAGTAGATGGACGACCGTCAGCACCGCGTCCAACCGGTCGGGGAGCTCGGCCGACTCCGGCACCCGGTAAGGGATGCGCGCCGCCGCGATCTTCTTCTTGGCCCTCGTCACCCGCGCAGCCATGGTCGGCTCGGACACCAGGAACGCCCGGGCGATCTCCGGCGTACTCAGTCCGCAGACCAGTCGCAGCGTCAGCGCGATCTGAGCCTCACGCGCCAGCGCGGGGTGACAGCAGGTGAAGACGAGGCGGAGCCGGTCGTCCGGGATCACGGGGTCCTCTTCCCAGTCCCCCTGGTCGGTGCCGTCGGGTCCTTGGGCGTCCAGCGACGTGCCGGTCTCGGGGTCGACGAGCAGGGGCAGCTTGCCCCGCAGGGTGCGCTCGCGACGGAGCTGGTCGATGGCGCGCCGTCTCGCCGTGGTCGTGAGCCAGGCCCCCGGTGAGCGCGGCACGCCGTCACGGACCCAGGTCGTCAGCGCGATGCTGAAGGCCTCAGCCGCGCACTCCTCGGCCAGGTCGAGGTCGCGGGTCGTCCGCGCGGTCGCCGCGAGGACGAAAGCCCACTCATCGCGGTAGGCCGCCGCGACCGCGGCGCGGACGGTCTCAGCTGAACTGGCTGGCATCCATGACCGGCCGCACCTCGACGCCGCCGAAGCGCGCCGGGCAGAGCTTGGCGACTGCCAAGGCCTGGTCGAGATCGGCCGCCTCGATCAGGTAGTACCCACCGAGCGCCTCCTTCGTCTCCGCGAACGGGCCATCGGTCACGACGTCGTCGCGCACGGACGTGGCCGTCTGGGTCGACTGCAGCGCGTTGCCGCCCAGCATGGTCGCGCCCAGCTCGGCGATCTGCTCGGCGAACCGAGTGTGCGCCTGTCCTATCTGCGCCCACTGCTCCGGCGTCGCCGCGGCGTAGCTCGCCTCGTCCTCGTAGATCAGGATCAGGTACTCCGCCATCTCGGTGCTCCTTCAGGTGACTCGCCTGGGTACGGGACCTGTGTGGGCCCTCATCATCCCGACGGACAGGATGGCGCAGATCGACAACCGCCCGAGGACTTCGTGAGCATGTGCCCGGAATTTGCGGGCACTCGTTCACGAAATCGTCGCGGCTGGCGCCTTCAGCGCTCGAGACCGACCACGTTCCAGGACCAGCCGCGGTGTCGGTAGGTCGCGCGCAGACCCTGCGCCTCCAGGACGGCGACCATGCCTCGAGGTGGGTGGACGTACGAACGGAACTCGTTGCCGCGCAGACGTCGCACGAGGTTCTCCCACCGGATGATCGCCCGGGTCAGCGGCCCAGCGGGTGGGTAGGAGAACACGAGCAGCCGGCGGGCATGGCTGCCGGCCGCCGAGAGCAGCTTCCCGTAGTGCGGGTAGCAGCACACGACCCGGTGCAGGATGACCACGTCGGCCGCGGCCACCTGGTCCGGCGCATCAGCGATGTCGACCAACCGTCGGTCGACCCGCTCCGTGAGCCCGGCCTGGGCGAGCAGATCGGCCGCTCGCGCCTCGTAGCTCGTGGAGATCTCGGTGTTCGTGACCTGCCCAGCACCGCGGCGCAGCAGCTCGACCTGGACCTCGCCGACTCCCCCGCCGATCTCGAGGACCGATGCGCCGGCGAGGCCGTGCTCGGTAAGGAAGTCGACCAGGCGTTGTTGCGTCCTGGTCAGGCCGCGCTTGGCGTACCGGCGGGACAGCCGCCGCGCGAACCGGTCGTCGAAGGTGGCGTCGTATCCCGGCCGGCCGCAGCATTCCTTGTCCACGGACCGAGTATCCGGCCCATGGCTCGTACCACCAACATGCAGAAGGACGGCTTCGCCGCTCTACCGGCCCGATCCTGACCGTTGTGCATGTCGCCCGGGGCGGGCCCCACGAGGTCAGAGGCCGCGGAGCAGCTCGTCGAACGACGGCGGGTTGTCGAACGGATCGGCCGGCGCCGCGGCGGAGCGCTGGGTCACCAGGTCGGCCAGCTCGCCCGCGGCCCGGGCGATGCGTTCGGCCAGCGGGCCAGTGGTCGCGTCGCCCGCACCCCAGTCCTCAGCCGCCGCGAAGACGGACGTCGGTACGACGATCGCGTGCAGGTAGGTGAACAGCGGTCTCAGGGCGTGCTCGAGCGCGAGGGAGTGGCGCGGCGTACCGGCCGTCGCACCGACAAGGACCGGCTTGCCGGTCAGTGCCTCCTTGTCGATCACGTCGAAGAACGTCTTGAACAGCCCGCTGTACGACGCGGAGAAGATCGGCGTCACGGCGATGAGACCGTCCGCGCCGGTCACGGTGTCGACGGCCTCGCGCAGGCTCGCATTGGCGAACCCGGTGACCAGGTTGTCCGCCAGGTCTCTTGCGTACGTGCGCAGCTCGACGACCTCGACGGTGGTGGTGACGCCGCGCTCGCGCAGGGCATCCACCGCTGCCGTGGTGAGCCGGTCGGCCAGCAGCCGGGTCGAGGACGGCACGGACAGGCCGGCCGTGACCACGGCGATGCGGCGGGCGGTCATCGGACCGGGACCTCCTCCTGGGTCGCGGTGGCGGCCGCCACGAGCGAGGCGTGCGTCGGGGCGTCCGGGACATGGGCGGGCTTCAGCGCCGCGAACTCCTTGCGCAGCACCGGGACCACCTCCTCGCTCGGCGCGCTCGCCTTCGCCGCCTTGGCCGCCTTGGCCGCCTTGGCCGCGACGAGGGTCTCATGCGTCGGTGCGTCCGGCACGTGCGCCGGCTTGAGGGCGGCGAACTCTCGGCGCAGCACGGGCACGACCTCTTCGCCGAGGATGTCGAGCTGTTCGAGCACCGTTGTGAGTGGCAGTCCGGCGTGGTCGACGAGGAACAGCTGGCGCTGGTAGTCACCGACGTACTCCCGGAAGCCCAGCGTCCGCTCGATCACCTGCTGGGGGCTGCCCACCGTCAACGGGGTCTCGCGGGTGAACTCCTCCAGCGACGGGCCGTGGCCATAGACGGGGGCGTTGTCGAAGTACGGCCGGAACTCGTTGACCGCGTCCTGGCTGTTGGCCCGCATGAACACCTGGCCGCCCAGGCCGACGATGGCCTGGTCGGCCGAGCCGTGACCGTAGTGCTCGAACCGGCGACGGTAGAGCTCCACCATCTGCTGGGTGTGCTCGGGTGGCCAGAAGATGTGGTTGTGGAAGAAGCCGTCGCCGTAGTACGCCGCCTGTTCGGCGATCTCCGGACTGCGGATGGAGCCGTGCCACACGAACGGAGGAATCCCGTCGAGCGGGCGCGGCGTCGAGGTGAAGGACTCCAGCGGCGTACGGAACCGGCCCTTCCAGT
>JBJMHS010000066.1:0-25198 GCA_045807245.1 Actinomycetales bacterium | reverse complement strand
CCGGCTGGCGGGTGCCCCGGACCGGCCTGGTGCTCGAGTCCCTGGCGCCGGCTGCGGTCGAGCAGCTGGTGACCGGGCAGGAGGCGTTCAGCAGCTGGCGGCGGCTGCTGCTCCGGTTCGGCCGGCCCGCACCAGGTCCGGTAGAGGCGCTCGGCCTGCGGGTGCCCCCGACCGCGCAGGAGTGGGCGGGCATCCCGTCCTGGGAGTGGCTGCGGGCGGGCGTCGACCCGGCCCGGTCGGGCGTGGTCGTGCGCGCGGCCTCCGTCGCCCGGCGGCTCGAGGCCACCGTCGGCCGTCCCGGGCCGGATGCCGAGCGGGTGCTGCGGGCGATCCCCGGCGTCGGTGTCTGGACGGCGGCCGAGGTGCGGCAGCGCGCGCACGGCGACGCCGACGCGGTCAGCTTCGGGGACTACCACCTCGCGCGGAACGTCGGCTACGCGCTGCTCGGCGCCGAGATCGACGACGACGCGCTGGCCGAGCTGCTCGAGCCGTACCGACCGCATCGTTATCGCGTGCAGCGGCTGCTGGAGCTCACCGGCATCCAGCGCCCGCGGCGCGGACCGCGCATGAGCACGCGCACGCACCTGCCGACGACGGGCTAGTCGACCAGCTCGCGGATCGTGAAGCGGGCCGGCATCTGCTCGTCGTACGCCGCGGTGGTCACCAGATGCTCGGCCCAGAGCGCCACGTGAAAGCGCGCCACGGCGACACCCATCGCGTACGACGACCCGCCGGACAGCTCGGCCACAACCCCGCCCATCGCTTCCGTGAGGGCACCGGTCACCCGCCCAGGGGTTGCGCACAGGGCGAGCTGAAGTGCTCGATTCGCTCGTAGCGCAACCGTTTCGGGCCCGACGGCCGGTGTCGCCGCCTCCGTCGTGGATGGCTCCCGCTCGCCCGTGCGGAGGGCGGCCCGGACCGCTTCGACGTGGCCGTAGCGGAACCAGTCCTCCCACCAGGCACCGTTCCGGCCGCGGAGCATGGCGGCGGCACCGGGGCCGTCCTCGGCCGTGACGTATGCGTCGGCGCCGCTCACGACGGCCGCTGGTATGCCGTCGAGCTTGCCCTTGACCAGGTCAGCGGCGGCGGCCAGCTCGTCCGCGACGGCGCGGACGGTCACCTCGAGGACGTTGCCGTGGCCGTCCGCGCGGCCCCGTAGGTCCTCCAACGGCGCGACGCCCGCGACGCCGAGCGCGAAGTCGGTCACCCCGTCCCGCCACGGCCGTCCGGCGGTGTCGGCGACCACGAGCCCGAAAACCACCCCGTGCGCGAGCTCGGTGATCTGCGCGCGGAGCTGGCGGGCGGCCCCGTCCGGCTCCTCGGGGAGGAGCAGCACCTCACCGGCCGGCGCGTTCGACGCATCCACTCCGGCGGCCGCCATCACCGGGCCGGCCCGCCCCTCGACGATGACCGTCGGGCCGCGGGGACCGTCCCGTCGAGCCACCTCGCGGACGGTCTGGTCCGTGACGGCCTCGGACCGGTCGGACCGGTCGGACGCGCGGGTCAGGCCCAGGGCCTTCGAGAGGACCTTGCTGGAGACGACCAGCACGTCCCCGTCGCGCAGGGCCAGCCCGGACGCGGCCATCGCGTCCACGAGCAGCCGGGCCAGGTCGTCGCCCTCGTGCACCTCGGGCATCGCATGGACGGGCCAGACGGTCAGCGGCGTCACGCCGGGCTCACCGTCCGGCAGTGGCGGGGGAGCGCAGCCCGAGAGCAAGGTCGAGCGCGTCGCCGGCGATCTCGGCCGCGGAGGCGACATCGGACATCAGCAGCGGCCGAGCGCGGACAGCGACGCGCGGCTCGATCTCGCCGGCCCGGGGCTCGTCGCCGGGGTGCACCAGCCAGCCGTCCAGGAAGTCGGCGTACAGCCCTGCGACCGCACCGGCCGTTGCGTCGACGCCGATCGCGGCCAGGCAGGCGTCGGCATGGCCGCGGACCGGTCGGCCGGCGACCAACGGCGCGACTCCGACGACGGGGGCCCGCGTGCCGCGCAACGTCTCGCGCACCTCGGGCACACCGAGGATGATGCCGATCGATACGACGGGGTTCGAGGGCGGCAGCAGGACTACGTCCGCGTCCCGGATCGCTTGCAGCACACCGGGCCCCGCCACCGCGCTTTCGATGCCCACTGCGACGATCTGCCGGGCCGGCACTGCGGCTCGCAGCCGCACCCACCACTCCTGGAAGTGGATCGCGTGCGGCTCACCGTCCTCGCCGTCGACGACGACATGGGTCTCGACGGGGTCGTCCGTCATCGGCAGCAGGCGAACGTGCTGGCCGGGCAGCCCCCAGCGCTGGGACAGCACCTCGGTGACCTGACCCAGCGGAAAGCCGAGCCCGAGCAGCTGGGTGCGGGCCACGTGCGTGGCGACGTCTCGGTCGCCGAGCCCGAACCACTGTGGCTGCACGCCGTACGCCGCGAGCTCGGCCTGCACCACGTGGGTCTCGTCCTCGCGGCCCCAGCCCTGAGCCTCGTCGATGCCCCCGCCGAGGGTGTACATGACGGTGTCGAGGTCGGGGCACACGCGCAGACCGAACAGCGTGATGTCGTCACCGGTGTTGCCGATGACGGTGATCTCGGCCTCACGCAGTGCGGGGTCGTCGCTGCCATCGAGGTGGGCGCGCAGCCCGCGCAGGAACCGGGCGCCGCCGACGCCTCCAGCGAGTGCCGTGATCCGCATGGGCCAAGTCTGTCAGGGCCCCCGGCGCGCGCCTGACGGAGCGTCGGCCAGGGGCCACCGCCACATGACAACCGTTGTCGCATGACGAGTTTCGACGAGGACCGCGACGGATTCTTGCCGTGAATTAATAGATGACGTGTTCGACTGTGCCGCAGCGCTCCGGGCGAACTTGTGGAGATATCACTGTTCGGCTTGACGTGGCAGGTATGACACGCGTGTAATTCCATTCATGTCATCCGGCTGGGGGGCTGTGGCGAGGAGAGAGCCGTGCAGGAGCTGAAGCTGATCACCGACGTAGGGGATCTCGTGGAGCTCACCGATGAGCAGGACGAGGGTGAGCTGGGTTGGCAGGAGCGCGCCCTGTGCGCGCAGACCGACCCGGAGGCGTTCTTCCCGGAGAAGGGCGGCTCCACCCGGGAGGCCAAGAAGGTGTGCATCGGCTGCGACGTCCGCGGAGAGTGCCTCGAGTACGCGCTCGCCCATGACGAGCGGTTCGGCATCTGGGGCGGGCTGAGCGAGCGGGAACGCCGGAAGCTGAAGAAGCGCGCGGTCTGAGCGGGGTTCGCCCCCGCCTCCTCGTTATGACTGTGACCGACGGCTCTCCCGACGTCGACGTCGCGGACAACACTGCCGCGAGCCCGGTCACGGTCACCGCAGTCCTGGTCGCGCACGACGGTGCACGGTGGCTGCCCCGCGCCCTGTCGGCGTTGTCCGGGCAGACCTGGCTCCCTGACCGAGTGGTCGCCGTCGACACCGGTTCGAAGGACGAGACGCCCGGGATGCTGCGCCGCTCCCTCGGTCTGGCGCGCGTCTGCACCGTCGGGCGGGCCGTCGGGTTCGGCGATGCCGTTCGCGAAGGGCTGGCGTCGCTCGACCCCGTCGAGCCGGACGGTCCGACCGAGTGGCTCTGGCTGCTGCACGACGACTGCGCGCCGCAGCCCGAGACCTTGGCCCGGCTGGTCGATGTAGTCCGCCGGTCGCCGTCGATCGGCGTGGCCGGACCGAAGCTGGTCGGCTGGGACGACCCGGAGGAGCTCCTCGAGGTCGGGCTGACGACCAGCCGCGGTGGTCGGCGGGTGACCGACATCGAGCCGGGCGAACGCGACCAGGGCCAGCAGGACCACCGGCACGACGTCCTCGCCGTCAGCACCGCCGGCATGCTGGTGCGGCGCGACGTCTGGGACCGGCTCGACGGCCTGGACCCGGCCCTCGCGCTGTTCCGGGACGACCTTGACTTCGGCTGGCGCGCTCAGCTCGCCGGCCATCGCGTCGTCGTGGTCCCGAACGCGCGGTTGGCCGATGTGCAGGCGACCAGCCGCGGGTTGCGGCCGGCCGATGCGGTCCATGGCGTGCCCCGGCGCGTCGACCGCACCCACGGGCTGCGGGTCGCCATGGCCGGTGCCCCGGCCGTCACGCTGCCGTTCCTCCTGCTGTGGTTCGCGGTGGGCGGCCTGCTGCGCACCGTGGGGCTGCTCATCGCCAAGCAGCCGCGACGCGCCTTCGACGAGCTCGTCTCGGTCTGGGCAGCGGTCCTGACTCCATGGCGGGTCGTCGCCAGCCGCTGGCGTCACCGCGGCAACCGCGAGGTGCCCCGGCGCGACATCGCCCTGCTGTTGGCCCCTCGGCGGTCCTCCCTGCGCAGCTTCGCCGAGGCATTCTCCGGGTCGATGGGCCGCAGCCGGGTCGAACGAGTCGGACCGGCGCAGACCGAGAGCGGCCCGACGGCCGAGGAGGCGGAGAACGCCGAGCGGGTCAGCGCCCGCCTCACCCGGCGGGTGCTGACCAACCCCGGGTTCCTCGTGGTGGCGGTTGCGACTGCGGTCACCGCCGCGATGGTGCGACCGCTGGTCGGTCGCGGCACGTTGTCCGGTGGCCAGCTGCTCGGCTGGAACGGCAGCCCCAGCCAAGCGTGGCACTCCTACGCCGACGCGTGGCACGGCGGCGGACTCGGCACCGACGCTCCGCCCGCGCCGTACCGCGCGGTGCTGGCCGGGTTGGCCTGGCTGTTGCAGCCACTCACCTCGCATCCCACCGCGCTGGCGGTGGACGTGCTGCTCATCGGCGCCATCCCCCTCTCCGCCCTGACGGCCTACGTCGCCGCCGGCACCGTCCTGCGCAACCGTTGGCTGCGGGCCTGGGCCGCGTTGACCTGGGCCACGTTGCCCACGGTCACTGGGGCGCTGTTCACCGGGCGGCTGGGCGCGAGTGCGCTGCACATCCTGCTGCCGCTGGTCTTCCTGGGTTTCGCGCGGACGTTGCGCCGCCCGGGGTCGAGCACGGCGGCGTTCGCTGGGGCGCTGGCGCTGGCGGTGGCCGGTGCGTTCGTCCCGGTGATGCTGCTGTGCGGGCTGGCCGCAGCCCTGGTCGCGCTGGCCCTGGGTGGGTGGGCCCGCCGAGCGCGGGCCCTGCTGCTGGCCGCCGTACCCGCCCTGCTCCTGCTGCCGTGGCTTCCCGCGCTGTGGGACGACCCACGGCTCTTCCTGAGCGGGCCCGGTCTGTTGGCGCCCGCCGGCGGGTCGTCGTCGGCCCTATCAGTGGCGCTGCTCCACCCGGGCGGCCCGGGCGCGACGTACGCAGTGCTCGGGGCGCCCCTGCTGCTCGTCGGGCTGGCCGGGCTGTTCCGGCGAGGTGGGTCCTGGCTGCTGGTCGCCTGCGGTGCCGTCGGTCTCACCGGGCTGGGGCTGGCGCTCGCCCTGCCGCGGATCGTCATCGCCGCCGGCACGTCAACGACAACGGGAGCCGGGCTCGACGGGCCTCTGGCGCACTGGTCCGGAACGGGCATCGACCTGCTGGCCCTGGCCGCTCTGGTCGCCGCGCTGCACGGCGCCGACGGGATCGCGGGCCGGATGTCGCAGCACCGGTTCGGCTGGCGGCAGCTCCTGCTCGCGCCGATGTCCCTGGCCGCGCTGATGGCCACCGTGGCGACGACGACCTTCCTGGCCATGCACCCCGTGGACGGTCCCGTCCGCCGCGACGCCGGCGCCGTCCTGCCCGCCGTGGCGGTCGACCAGGCGAACGGCCCGCTGGCGACCCGCACGCTGGTGCTCAGTGCGACGGCGCGTCCCGAGGACGGCGTCGGCTACCGGCTGGTCGGCGCCGAGATCGGCGACCCGGCCCTGACCTTGCCGCTGCCGGAGTCCGAGCCGCTCGTGGCCGCGGCCGCCGAGGCCCTGGCGGCTGCGCCGTCGGACGTGACGGCGAGCAGCGCGGCCCAGGCGTTGCTGCGGCTCGGGATCGGGTTCGTCGTGGCCACCCGGCCGGTCCCCGCGGCGTTCGCACAGCAGCTCGACACGACCGCGGGCCTGACCCGGCTGGGTGAGAGCGGCACCTACGCCCTGTGGCGGGTCGAGGCGACCACGCCCGGCGGCATCGCGTCCGGCGGCGGCGCACCGACGGCGCAGCCGCCCGCGCGGGTGCGGATCGTCGACGCGTCCGGGCAGCTGGTCCAGGACGTCCCGGTGGCCGGGCCGAGCGCGCGCGTCGACACCTCGGTGCCGGCCGGCCAGTCCGGACGACGGCTGGTCCTGGCCGAACCGCCCAGTGACGTGTGGCGCGCGACCTTGGACGGGACCCGTCTGGCGCCCACCACGCGCGACGGGCTGCAGGCCTTCGACCTGCCTGCGGTCGGCGGCCACCTGGTGGTCACGTCGGTCGACGACCGGCGGCGCCTGCTGCCCGCGCAAGGCATCGTGCTCGTGGTCGTCGCGTTGCTGGCCCTGCCGGTCGGCCGGCGCAGGCGCCGGGACGGGGTGCTCGGATGAGAGCCCTGGCCCGCACCGTGCTGGTCGCCGGCCTCGGCGTCGGCCTGGTCCTCGGCGCCTACCGTTACCCGGACCTGCGCTGGCACATGGCAGGGTCGAGCGCGCCGGCCGCGACCAGACCGGACGCCTCGCGGGCGGTAACCCGGTCCACGCTCATCTGCCCCGGCCCGGAGACGGTCGGCGTCAAGGGCGTCGACGCCTCGACCGCGGTCGCGCCCACCGTCGTCCGGGTTGCGTCGCCCCCGCAGGAGCTGCTGGACGCCGGTACGACGGCCGGCGCGGGCAGTGTCGCTGCCGGAGCCATCGGCGGCAGCGGCGCGCTCGCCTTCCCCGGTTTGGCAGGGTCCGGCGTGGCCACGACCCAGACCAACGCGGCGCGCTCGATCCTGTTGTCGGGCAAGGGTTCTCTCGCTCCCGGCCTGGCCGCCGCGCAGTCGACCTTGGTCCTCGCCGGCGACCAGCGCGGCCTCTCGACGTCGTCCTGCCAGGCCCCGTCGGCCGAGACCTGGTTGGTCGGCGGCGGCGGCGAACCGGGCCGCCGCGGCCGCATCGTGCTGACGAACCCGTCGCCGAACGGGGTGACCGTGGACCTGCAGGTGTACGGCGCGAAGGGCCCGGTCCGGTCGACGGCCGCCCGGGGCATCGTCGTACCCGCGCGTACCCGCACCGTCGTCCTGCTCGACGCCATCGCTCCCGGTGAGCGCTCGCCGGTCATCCACGTGGTGGCCAGCGGCGGCGTGATCGCGGCCTCGCTCAACGACGCCTGGCTGGACGGCACGACGCCCGTCGGCGCCGACGACGTCGTGGGGACGACGCCGGGCACTCGCCTCGTCGTACCCGGCGTCACGGCGACCGGCGGCACCGGCAGCCTGGTCCTGCGGGTCGCGGCGACGGACCGTGAGGCGGTCGTCCGGCTCCGGCTGCTCGGTGTGCGAGGCCCCATCGCGGCGCCGGTGAACAACGGGGTCGTGCGGGTCAGGGCCCATCGGGTGCGCGACGTCGACCTGTCCACCGTGCCGCCGGGCGACTACGGGATCGAGCTGACCTCGGACGCCCCGGTGGTGGCGGGCGCGCAGCTGCGGCCGCCGGCTGCGTCTGCGACGGCTCGCCGGGACCTGTCCTGGACCACGGCCGAGCCCGCGGTCCAGACCTTGGCCGGCGTGCCGCTCGGGTCGATGGCCGCACCCTGGGCCGGCCGGTTGCTGCTGAGCGCGTCGGCCCGTGATGCCCAGGTCGACGTCGTCACGGTGGCAGCGGACGGCACCCAGGCGGTGCAGCCGGTCATGGTCGCAGCGGGGACCACCGTCGCGGTACCGATGAAGGCCCCTGCGGTCAGCGCGTGGCTGCGGGTGCGCTCCGGTGCGGTCGTCTCGGCGCTGGCGACGACGTACGCCGACCCGGCGGGTGTGCTGCAGTCGGTGGCGCCGCTCAGCGCGACCGCGCTGCGCACCACCCCGGTGTCGGTGCACCCCCTCGGCGGCTGACCGGTGTCAGTCCGGCGTGCCGTAGCGCGGGTCGACGACGTTCGGCTCGACGCCGATCAGGTGCGCCACCTGCTCGACCACGACCTCGTGCACCAGCCGGGCCGTCTCGCGGGGGTCTGGCGCCCTCGTCTCGACCGGACGTCGGTAGACCACGATTCGGGCCGGGTGGCCGCCGGACCGGGGGAAGAGCCGGCCGAGCGGCACCTCGCCGTGCTCCCAGGGCGCGGGGTCGCTGGGCGGGACGTCCTCGACCGCGAACTCCACCTCGGCCAGCTGCTCGCTCCAGCGCTGGTCCAGCCGCTCGGCAGCGTCGAGCACCAGGTTGTCGAACTGCTCGGCCCGGCTGCGGGACAGGGGCAGTCCGGCGGGCACCAGCGGCCCACGCAGGCCGCGCCCGTGGCGGTCGCGACGGGGCTTGCCGGGCCGGCCGGCCGGGGCGCTGCTCACCCCTAGAACTCTAGGCAGTGCCCGGACCGGGCCCGAACGCGCGACACGGCTCGGCTCACCGCGGCAATGCGCGGCGACGGGAAGGGGCGCAGGTAGCGTCCCAGGGGTGAGCTCCCTTCGGCGCTGTTCGCGCACCGCCTGCGGAAGCTCGGCCGTCGCGACCCTCACCTACGTCTACTCGGACTCCACGGCGGTGCTCGGGCCGTTGGCCCTGTACGCCGAGCCGCACACCTACGACCTGTGTGCGGCCCACGCCGAGCGGCTCACCGCACCGCGCGGGTGGGAGGTGGTCCGGCTGGCCCCCGCGCTCGAGGACCTGGGGCCCACGCCGGACGACCTGCTCGCCCTGGCCGACGCCGTGCGCGAGGCCGGCCGCCCGCGCCGGCACCGCAACGACCCGGGCGCCGAGGACGGCACGGTCGAGGTGGGCCGGCGGGGCCACCTGCGCGTGCTGCAGGACCCGCAGGCGTGAGCCGGGGTTGAGGACCTTTCGCCCGACCGGCTGACCCCGGATGTCGCGAATGCCCAACAGATGGGGACTCAAGTGGAGTAGGGGAACGTGCCGATACACCCGTTCGGCACAGCCGCCCCTGCGGCTCCGGAGGCACCCCTGACGAAAGGCCGGCCATGTCCCGTTCCCGCATCTCACGACAGTCCGGCCCGGCCAACCAGGTCCCGCTCGGCTCGCTGACCCAGCGCGACAACCGGCACGGTGCCGTCTGCTCGGAGTGCGGGTCGGCCCGCGTCACCCGCCTGGCCATGCGCCTCACGGACGGCACGCCGGTCCAGTTCACCTCGTGTCACCGGTGCGACCACCGCACCTGGGAGTCCGACGGCGCCGAGCTCACCCGCGACCTCGTGCTCTCCCGGGCCCAGAAGCCGGCCTGACCGCCCCTAGGGTTGCGGCGTGAGCCGTGACCTCAGCGACGTCGTCAAGGCGTACGACGTCCGAGGCGTCGTCCCGGGCCAGATCGACGCCACCGTCGTCCGCGCCCTCGGCGCGGCCTTCGCGCACCTCGTCCGCAGCCCGGTCGTCATCGGCTACGACATGCGTCCGTCCTCACCGGACCTGTCGCGCGCGTTCGCCGAAGGTGTCGCCGCGCAGGGCTGGGACGTCACCCTCATCGGCCTGTGCTCCACCGACGGCCTCTACTTCGCCAGCGGCAGCCTCAACCGGCCGGGCGCCATGTTCACCGCCAGCCACAACCCGGCGCAGTACAACGGGATCAAGCTGTGCCGGGCCGGGGCCAAGCCGGTCGGCTCGGACACGGGGCTCGAGGAGGTCCGCCGCCAGGCCGAGGCCTACCTGGCCGACGGGGTGCCCGCCGCCTCCAGCCACGGCCGCATCCACGAGCAGGACCTGCTGGCCGCGTACGCCGAGCACCTGCGCTCCCTGGTCGACCTGTCCGGAGTGCGCCCGCTCAAGGTGGTGGTCGACGCCGGCAACGGCATGGCCGGCCTGACCGCTCCGGCTGTCCTCGGCGCCGAAGCCGGCCTGCCCGCGCTGCCCCTGGACGTCGTACCGCTGTACTTCGAGCTGGACGGCACGTTCCCGAACCACGAGGCCAACCCGCTCGACCCGGCCAACCTGGTGGACCTCCAGCGCGCGGTGCCGCAGCACGGCGCGGACATCGGGCTGGCGTTCGACGGCGACGCGGACCGCTGCTTCGTGATCGACGAGCGCGGCGACCCGGTGAGCCCGAGCGCCGTGACCGGGCTGGTCGCAGTGCGCGAGATCGCCCGCGAGCTGGCCGGCGGCCGCCGGCCGACCGTCCTGCACAACCTGATCAGCTCGGCCGCCGTGCCGCAGATCATCGGCGAGGCCGGGGGGGACCCGGTCCGCACCCGCGTCGGTCACTCCTACATCAAGGCCGAGATGGCGTCCACCGGGGCGATCTTCGGCGGGGAGCACTCGGCGCACTACTACTTCCGCGACTTCTGGGGCGCGGACACCGGCATGCTCGCGGCGCTGCACGTCCTCGCCGCCCTGGGAGACCAGGACCGCCCGCTCAGCGAGCTGGCCGCGTCGTACGAGCGGTACGCCGCCTCCGGCGAGATCAACTCGCGGGTCGACGACATCCCCGCCACCGTCGCCAAGGTGCGCGCCGCCTACCAGGACCAGCCGGGCAACGTGGTCGACGAGCTGGACGGCCTCACCGTGACGCACGCGGGGTCCGGCGACGGTGACCCCATGTGGTGGTTCAACCTCCGCGGCAGCAACACCGAGCCGCTGCTGCGGCTCAATGCGGAGGCGGCCGATGGTGGCACGATGACCCGGGTGCGCGACGCGGTGCTCGCGCTGGTCCGCGACCGTGAGCGGATCGACTGGTGAAGGGATCGCTGTGACTCAGATCGAACCGTGGCTGCGGGAGATCCTGGTCTGCCCCAACTGCCACTCCGCGCTCGCGGACGGCCCGGCCGGCACGGCCGAGCTCCGCTGCACGTCGGCCGAGTGCGGCCTGATCTACCGCGTCGACGACGGCATCCCGGTGCTGCTCATCGACGAAGCCCGCCACCCGGACCGGTGATGAGGCTGGACGAGGCGCGCCTGGACGACGCGGACGCCCTGGCCGACGGCGACTCCCACGAGGTGCTGCGTGCGCTCGCGACCGCTGGTGCTCAGGTCCGCGAGGCGGTCACCTTGGCGCAGGAGGCCGGCGCGGCCTCGTTGGGTACGGCGGACCGCCCCCGTTCGGTCCTGGTCGCCTCGCTCGGTGGGTCGGCCCTCGTCGGCGACGTGTTGAGCCTGCTCGCCGGCCCGGGCTCCCCGGTCCCCGTGTCGATCCGGCGCAACCTCCCGCTGCCCGGCTGGGTGGGCCCGCTCGACTTGGTCGTGGCCGTGTCCCTGTCCGGCCGGGCCGCCGGCCCGCTGGCCCTCGCGGCGGAGGCCGCGCGGCGCGGTGCCACCCTGCTGACGGTCGGGGCCGACGACTCCCCGCTCGCGTCGGTCACCAGGCAGGCCCGCGGGACCCATGTCGCGGTCGGCCGGGGCCGCACGTCGTCCCGCACCGCCCTGTGGTCCCTGCTGGTTCCGGTGCTGGTCGCCGCGGACAGCCTCGGGCTGGTCGAGGCGCCCGCGTCGGCCTTCGCCGCCACGGCTGACCGGCTGGACGAGGTGGCCGAGGCCGCGCGCCCGTCGTCGGAGTCGTTCGTCAACCCGGCCAAGGTGCTCGCCGTCGAGCTGTCCGGGTCGGTGCCCGTCGTCCTCGGCGACGGCGACCTGGCCGGCGTGGCCGCCCAGCGGGCGGCCGCGCAGCTGTCCCGCACGGCCCGCACGCCGGCGGTCTGGGGTGAGCTGCCCGACGACGCCAGCCAGGTCGTCGCGGCGTTCGACGGGCCGTTCACGGCGGGCGGCTCCGGCGGCTCGGCGGACGACGACGTGTTCGCGGACCCGTTCCTCGACGGGGCGCCCGGCCCCCGGCTGCGGCTCCTGCTGCTGCGCGACGCAGTGCCCGAGGCGATGACACCGGAGGCGGCAGCGACGCTGCGGCTCGCTGATGCCGTGAAGATGACCGCCGAGGACGCAGGCGTGCGCGTGTCGGAACACGTTGCGCTGCAAGGACATGCGCTCGCCCGCCTGTCCGGTCTGGTGGCGCTCACCGACTTCGCGTCGGCCTACCTGGCGCTCGGCCAAGGCTTCGACCCGGCGATCTCGGCCCACCTGGCCGACCTGCGCGAGGCAACGGGCTGAGATCTGAGAGAACCGAACGCACTGCGTCAACAACGCCGCCGCGACCTAGGGTTGGGCGCATGTCCACCGAAGGCGGCACCACCGCGATCTTCGCGGCCCTGGCCGCCAATGTCGGCATCGCGGTCACGAAGTTCGTCGCGTTCCTGCTCACCCGCTCGAGCTCGATGCTGGCCGAGTCGATCCACTCGCTGGCCGACTCAGGCAACCAGGTGCTGCTCCTGCTGGGCGGCAAGCGGGCCCAGCGGCACGCCACGGCCGAGCACCCGTTCGGCTACGGGCGCGAGCGCTACGTCTACGCCTTCATCGTCTCCATCGTCCTGTTCAGCCTGGGCGGCTGTTTCGCGCTCTACGAGGCGTACCACAAGTGGCACGACCCCCACGGGATCGACTCCTGGCAGTGGGTGCCGATCGCCGTGCTCGTCGCCTCGATCGGCCTCGAGTCCTTCTCGTTCCGGACCGCGATCCGCGAGTCGCGCCCGCACAAAGGAGGCCGGTCGTGGGTCAGCTTCGTTCGGACCGCCAAGGCGCCCGAGCTGCCGATCGTGCTGCTCGAGGACCTGGGTGCGCTCATGGGGCTGGTCTTCGCACTCGCCGGTGTCGGGCTGACCCTGGCGACCGGCAACGGTCGCTGGGACGCGGCCGGTACGGCGATGATCGGCCTCCTGCTGGTGACGATCGCCGGGGTACTCGCCACCGAGATGAAGTCCCTGCTGCTGGGCGAGTCGGCCAACCGCGAGGCCGTGGTGGCGATCGAGCGGGCCCTGGTCGGTGACGGTGTCGACCGGGTCATCCACCTCAAGACCCTGCACCTCGGGCCGGAGGAGCTGCTGGTCGCAGCCAAGATCGGCGTGCCCGCGGGGGAGTCGGCCCGCGAGGTCGCCCGGGCGATCGACGCGGCCGAGCAGCGGGTGCGGGCCGCCGTACCGATCGCGCGCCTCATCTACCTCGAACCGGACATCTACGACGCCGCCCGGCTCGGGTAGACTCGGCTGCGTTCCGGCGCAGGTGATGCCACAGGCCCAGAGGGGCCACGCCGGGTCGACCAGAGCAGTCGTGCCGATCGCGTCGCACTGCTGACGACCCGTCCCGAAAGGAACGCACGAACCATGACGTTCACTGACTTCAAGGTGCGAGACCTGGCGTTGGCCGAAGCCGGCCGGCACCAGATCCGGCTCGCCGAGCACGAGATGCCCGGCCTCATGGCCCTCCGCGAGGAGTACGCCGGGGCCCAGCCGCTGCGCGGTGCCCGCATCGCCGGGTCCCTGCACATGACCGTGCAGACCGCGGTCCTCATCGAGACGCTGGCGGCGCTCGGCGCCGACGTGCGCTGGTGCTCGTGCAACATCTTCTCGACCCAGGACGAGGCAGCCGCCGCGGTTGTCGTCGGGCCCGAGGGCACCCCCGAGGCGCCGGCCGGCATCCCCGTGTTCGCCTGGAAGGGCGAGACCCTGGAGGAGTACTGGTGGTGCACCGAGCAGGTGCTCGACTGGTCGGCGCATGACGGCGCAGCGGGGCCGAACATGATCCTGGACGACGGTGGCGACGCGACCCTGCTGGTGCACAAGGGTGTCGAGTTCGAGGCCGCAGGCAGCGTCCCGGCAACGCAGGACAGTGACTCCCACGAGTACGCCGTCATCCTCGATGTCCTGCGCCGGTCGCTGGCCGCCACCCCGCAGCGGTTCACCGCGATGGCCGCCGGCATCCTCGGTGTCACCGAGGAGACGACGACGGGCGTGCACCGGCTCTACGAGCTGGCCGCAGTCGACCGCCTGCTGTTCCCGGCGATCAACGTCAACGACTCGGTCACCAAGTCGAAGTTCGACAACAAGTACGGCACCCGGCACAGCCTGGTCGACGGCATCAACCGGGCCACGGACACGCTGCTCGGCGGCAAGGTGGCGCTCATCTGCGGCTACGGCGACGTCGGCAAGGGCAGTGCGGAGTCGCTGCGCGGCCAGGGCGCGCGGGTCATCGTGGCCGAGGTCGACCCGATCTGCGCCCTGCAGGCCGCGATGGACGGTTTCCAGGTGGCAACTGTCGAGGACGTCATCGACACCGCCGACCTCTTCATCACCGCTACCGGCAACCGCGACATCCTCACGGTCGAGCACATGCAGCAGATGAAGCACCAGGCGATCGTCGGCAACATCGGTCACTTCGACAACGAGATCGACATCGCCGGCCTCGAGCGGTTCGCAGGCATCGAGAAGGTCGAGATCAAGCCGCAGGTGCACGAGTGGCGCTTCCCCGCGAACGGCGAGCGGGCCGCGCACAGCATCATCGTGCTGTCCGAGGGGCGGCTGCTGAACCTCGGCAACGCGACCGGTCACCCGAGTTTCGTGATGAGCAACTCCTTCGCCAACCAGACGATCGCCCAGATCGAGCTGTTCACCAAGAACGGCGACTACGCGAAGCAGGTCTATGTCCTGCCCAAGCACCTCGACGAGAAGGTCGCCCGACTGCACCTGGACGCGCTCGGCGTCCACCTCACGGAGCTGAGCAAGGAGCAGGCCGAGTACATCGGCGTGGACGTGGCCGGACCGTACAAGCCGGACCACTACCGCTACTGAGCACGCCTCCCGGTGAGGCGCGCGACGAGGGCAGCGTCGCGCGCCAGCCGGAGCTCGTCGCGCCGACGCCGCTCGGCCAGGACGGCGGACAAGTAGGCCTCCGGCGGTGTGCCGGGCGGCGGGGCCGGCGCCACGTACGACGAGATCTCGCCTGCGAGGGCGTAGGCCATCGCCGCTCGTGACTGCAGGTGCATCGACGGCGCCCGACCGAGGAACTGGCGCACCGAGATGGCCAGGTGGTCGGGGATCCGGCCGATGTCCGCGACCTGCGCCCAGCCGGTCAGAGGCCACGGCATCGCCGGCGGCAGCGACCGCGGCGCAGCACCGCGCTCGCGGACGACGTACGTGCCGGCCAGGTGGTCGCCCAGCCGCTTGCCGCGCGAGGAGGCCAGGGACGAGATCAGCGCGGGCGACCCGGACAGGGCCCAGACCTCCACGACCTCGAGCAGCGCCCGGACCAGCGCCTGCCGGAATCGGATGGGCCCACCGTCGTCGCGCACCGTGCGCAGGCCCATCGTCAGCTTGCCCACGGTCCGGCCGCGAGTGGCCGTCTCCAGGACGAGGGGATAGCCCACGACGACGGCGAGCGAGGCGACCAGCCCGACTGCTGCCTGCGCCGCCTGGTCCAGCCCGGACGCCGCACTCCCCAGCGCGAGCACGACGACCAACAGCGCCGCGCCCTGGATGAGCAGGTCGATGAGGCCGGAGACGGCGCGCGACGCGAAGGTCGCCGGCTGCAGGTCGAGGGCGACGGCCTCGCCGGTGACGACAGGCTCGCTCACCGTCAGAGGCTAGCCTCGCCAGGTGGACCTGGACGCGTACGTCGCGGCGCACGGGCGCGAGTGGCAGCGGCTCGAGCGGCTGGTCGGCGTACGGCGGCCGACGGGCCAGCAGGCCGACGAGCTCATCGACCTGTACCAGCGCGCGGCGACGCACCTGTCGGTCGTGCGCTCCAGTGCTCCGGACCCGGCCCTGGTCGGTCAGCTCTCCCGGCTCGTGGCGCGTGCCCGCGCCGCGGTGACGGGCACGTCGGACCCGGCCTGGCGGGACGCCGGCCGGTTCGTCAGCCAGTCGGTGCCGGCCGCGATGTACCGCGCTCGGGCGTGGTGGGGCGGCGTGCTCGTCGCCAGTGTCGTGACGGCCTTCGGGCTCGGCGCCTGGGTGGCGGCCCACCCGTCGATGCAGAGCCGGCTGATCCCGCAGGCGGAGCTCGACCAGCTGGTCAACACCGACTTCGCGTCCTACTACTCGACGTACGCGCACGCCAGCTTCGCCGCGCAGGTCTGGACCAACAACGCGTGGGTGGCCGCGGTGTGCATCTCGCTGGGGATCCTCGGCGTCCCGGTCGTCTACCTGCTGTGGCAGAACGTCGCCAACGTCGGTGTCATCGGCGGGGTGATGGTCAGCCACGGCCGCGCCGACCTGTTCTTCGGCCTGATTCTGCCGCACGGCATGCTCGAGCTGACGGCCGTCTTCGTCGCGGCCGGGACCGGGCTGCGGCTGTTCTGGGCGTGGGTCGAGCCTGGTCCCCGAACGCGCAGCCAAGCGTTGGCGGAGGAGGGCCGCGCGGCGTTCGCCATCGCGGTGGGCCTGGTCGGGGTCCTCGCGGTGTCCGGCTTCATCGAGGGCTTCGTGACGCCGTCCGGACTGCCTGGCGCCGTCAAGATCGCGGTCGGCGTCGTGGCCGAGGGCGCCTTCTTGACGTACGTGTTCGTCCTCGGTCGCCGGGCCGCCCGGGCCGGCGTGACGGGCGACGTGGCCGTGCAGGACGCGGGTGACCTGCGTCCCGTCAGTGCCTGAGCCAGGCCTGAGCAGAGTTCGGCGTTGCATATAACGATTTGCGCTCGCGCGTGAGGAAACAGGCAAAACGCGCAAAGCCGCTCTAGTGTCCCACCGATCCTTCTGCCAGTGTTCACCGACAGGAGTCGCAGCGGTTCAACGCTGCTGCGGCTCCTGACGAAAGCCTTGGCAGTCGGCGGGCACCCCGGCCCGATCACCTGGTGGATGGAGACAACGTGCGTCAACGGTGGATAGCCGTCGTGAGCATGACCGCGATCGCCGGCCTGTCGCTGGCCGCATGCGGCGGCAGCAGCAGCGGCGGCAGCAAGGGCAGCGGTGGGGGTGGCGGCAAGAGCGCAGCCACGGCACAGTCGGCCGCCGACCTGGGCGGCATGGACGCGCTCGTCGCGGCCGCCAAGAAGGAAGGCACCCTCAACATCATCGCGGTGCCACGTGACTGGGCCGGCTACGGCGCGATCATCGACGGGTTCACCGCGAAGTACGGCGTCAAGATCAACAGCGAGAACCCGGACGGCTCCAGCGGTGACGAGATCAACGCGCTGAAGTCGACGAAGGGTCAGACCAGCGCACCGGACGTCGTGGACGTCGGCAACAGCTACGCGCTCCAGGGTGCTCAGGAGAACCTGTTCGCGCCGTACAAGGTGGCGACCTGGTCGGACATCCCCGACGGCCTGAAGGATCCGGGCGGCCTCTGGTTCAGCGACTACGGCGGCTACATCTCCCTCGGCTGCAACGCGGCCAAGGTCGGTGGCACCTGCCCGAAGACGTTCAAGGACCTCAACAACCCGGCGTACAAGGGCAAGGTCGCGCTCAACGGTGACCCCACCTCTGCGAACGCCGCGTTCCTCGGTGTCTGGGCGGCCGCGCTGGCCAACGGCGGTTCGGCGGACGACATCCAGCCGGGCATCGACTTCTTCAAGCAGCTGAACAAGGCCGGCATCTTCAACAAGACGCAGGCCAAGACGTCGACGGTCGAGTCCGGTGAGACGCCGATCGTCGTCGACTGGGACTACCTGAACGTCGGCAACGCGGCCGAGTTCAAGACCAAGGGCGTCACCTGGACCACGAACGTCCCGAGCGACGGCCTGGTCACCGGCTACTACTCGCAGGCGATCAGTGCGAGCGCGCCGCATCCTGCGGCCGCCCGGCTGTGGGAGGAGTACCTGTACAGCCAGGACGCCGACGGTGGGCAGAACGGCTGGCTGAAGGGCACCGCCCGGCCGATCGAGCTGGCCGCCATGCAGAAGAGCGGCAAGGCTGACGCGACCGCGCTGGCCAAGCTGCCTCCGGTCACGGACGCGAACCCGTTCGCGCCGACCCCGGACCAGGTCACCAAGGCCAAGGGCGTCGTGACCCAAAACTGGGCTGCTGCGATCGCCTAGTGAGCGCTACTGACGCCCCCGTCGCGGACCCCACCACGGGGTCCGCGGCGGAGACCGAGGCGAGCGGGACCGGGACGACCCGGTCCCGCCGTCTCGAGCTCGGCTGGACGGGTCTGTTGCCGTTCTTCGTCTACGTCTTCTTGTTCTTCCTGCTGCCGATCGGCGTGATCCTGTTCACGTCGGTGCGCAAGAGCACGCGCGTGCGCAACCCCCAGACGCAGATCTTCGAGGCCAAGAAGTCGTTCACGGCGGACAACCTGACCAGCTCCCTCCACGGCATCTACCGGACGTCGATGGTCAACAGCATCGAGCTGTCCCTCTTCACCGCCATCATCGGAGCGATCGTCGGCCTGCTCCTGGCCTACGCCATCGTCACCAGCCGCAGCAGCGTCCTCCGCCAGGTGGTCGTGGCCGGCTCGGCCGTCATGGCGAACTTCGGCGGTGTTCCGCTGGCGTTCCTGTTCATCGCGACCGTCGGCAACGCCGGTGTGCTGACGACGTTCCTCAGTGACCGCCTCAGCATCTCGCTGACCGACGACCTGCACTTCAAGCTGACGACGGTGCCCGGCATCGCGCTCGTCTACCTCTACTTCCTGATCCCCTTGATGGTGCTGGTGATGATGCCCGCCCTCGAGGGGCTGAAGCCGCAGTGGGCCGAGGCGGCCGAGAACCTGGGTGCGAACCGCTGGCACTACTGGCGGTTCATCGCCGGCCCGGTGCTGCTGCCCAACTTCCTCGGCTCGGTGCTGCTGCTCTTCTGCTCGGCGTTCTCCGCGTACGCGACGGCGTTCGCCCTCGTCGGTTCGTCCTTCCCGCTCGTGCCGACCCAGATCGCCAGCGTGCTGTCCGGCAACGTGTTGTCCGGCCAGGAGAACTTGGGTGCCGCGCTGGCGCTCGACATGGTGGTGATCGTGCTGCCCCTCACCGTGGTCTACCAGCTGCTGCAGCGCCGTACGTCGAAGTGGCTCGCCTGATGACCTCCACCGGGTACGGCAGCGCCGCGGCTCCCGAGCTGCTGCCCGAGCCGGCGCCCGCCTCGACCCTGCGCAGCCCGCGCAAGAAGGTCGGCGTCACGCGGCTGGTGGTGCTGGCCGTCTGCGCGATCTACTTCTTCGGGCCGCTGCTCACGGCGTTCATCTTCACCATCAAGGACAGCGCCAACGGCGGCGTCACGTTCTCGGCGTACACGTCGATCTTCGGGAAGCAGCCCGGTGGGCTGATCACGATCAGCACCGCTCTGCGGGTGTCGTTGACCCTGGCGGTGTTCACGATCCTGCTGACGCTGCTGTTGATGATCCCCACGCAGCTGCTGCTACACCTCAAGTACCGCAAGGTGCGGCCCGTGGTCGAGATCATCACGCTGCTGCCGCTGGTGTTCCCGCCCGTCGTGCTGGTCGTGGGCGTGTCCGACACCTTCATCTGGACCCAGGACAACCTGCACGGCCCGCTGAACTCCAGCCTCACCTTCCTGCGCGGCCAGGACCCGCCGTACATCCTGGCGCTGATCTACGTCACCCTGGCGTTGCCGTTCGTCTACCGCTCGATCGACGCTGGTCTGCGGTCGATCGACACCGTGACGCTGGTCGAGGCGGCCCGCAACCTCGGCGCGGGCTGGCCGACGGTGATCTGGCGGGTGCTGATGCCCAGCCTGCGCACGTCGATCGTGAACGCCGCGTTCCTGTGCTTCGCGCTCGTGATGGGCGAGTACACGATCGCCTCGATCCTGTTGTACGGCAGGACCTTCCCGGTCTGGCTGGTCCAGCTGCCGTCGGCATCGGGTCAGGTCCAGGCCGCGACGTCGTTGCTGAGCTTGCTCATCGTCGAAATCATGCTGCTGCTCATCGGCGCCCTGAACTGGCGCCGACGGGACGAAAGGAAGAGCTGACCCATGAGCGCCATCGAGGCCATCGCGGCCAAAGGCGGTACGACGGTGGAGTATCGGCGAGTCGGCCGGGTCTTCGGCTCCATGTCCGCGCTGGCGGGACTGGACCTGAAGATCGAGCCGGGTGAGCTGCTCGCGCTGCTCGGGCCGTCCGGCTGTGGCAAGACCACGGCGTTGCGACTCCTGGCCGGCTTCGACCAGCCGACGTCCGGTCAGGTGCTGGTCGACGGGCAGGATATCTCGCGGGTGCCGGCGAACAAGCGGGACATGGGCATGGTCTTCCAGTCGTACAGCCTGTTCCCGACGATGACCGCGCAGGACAACGTGGCCTTCGGGCTGCGCATGCGCGGTGAGTCGAGCGGCGCCCGGCGCAAGCGGGCCGACGAGCTGCTCGAGCTGGTCGGGCTGGGCGAACACCTCAAGAAGTACCCTCACCAGATGTCCGGTGGGCAGCAACAGCGCGTGGCCCTGGCCCGGGCCCTGGCCATCGCCCCCCGGGTGCTCCTGCTCGACGAGCCGCTCTCCGCGCTGGACGCCAAGGTGCGCGAGCAGCTGCGGGACGAGATCCGCCGGATCCAGCAAGAGCTCGGTGTCACAACGGTTTTCGTGACGCACGACCAGGAGGAAGCGCTGTCGATGGCCGACCGGGTCGGCGTCATGCGCGCCGGCCAGCTCGAGCAGTGCGCCCAGCCGAGCGAGCTCTACGACCGGCCGACCACGCCGTTCGTCGCCGAGTTCGTGGGCACGATGAACCGGCTGCCTGCGACGGTCGTGGCCGACGGCAAGGTGTCGGTCGGCACGCAGACGCTGCCGGCCGACGGGCAGAGCCCGGGCAGCGGTACGAGCGTGACCGTGTTGGTGCGGCCCGAGGCCGTGGTGGTCAAGGCGGACCCCACCGGCGGCACCGTGGTCGACACCGCGACGTTCCGCGGTGCGACGATCCGGCTCGTCCTGCGCCGCGACGACGACAGCACCGTGCTGGCCGACGTGCCGTCGCACCGAGCCTCCGAGCTCGCCCCGGGCACGCGCACCTCGACCAGCCTGCTCGAGCGCCCGGTCCTCCTCGCGACCGGCTAGTACTGGCGCCGAACCGGCGAGATCGACGACCGTGACGACCGACCGCACCGCACTGCGCTGGGGGCAGGACGGTCCCGGCGGGTACCGCCAGCTGGTGCCCGGCCCGGGGGAGCCGCGCGTCTTGCGCACCGACCTCGGCGCGCACGCCGCCTGCGAACCGGCGGCGGTCGAGCCGCTGCTCACGGTCGCGCACCTGTCCGACCTGCACGTGTGCGACCACCAGTCCCCGGCCCGGATCGAGTTCCTGGACCGCTGGGCCGACCCGGACTCCCCGGTCCTCGAGCAGGTCGGTGAGGTCGGCACGTACCGGGCCCAGGAGCTGATGACCGCCCAGGTCGTCGAGGCCTGCGTGCAGGCGGTCAACGCGACCGAGCGCGGACCGGTGTTCCGAGCACCACTCGACCTCGCCGTCGTCACGGGCGACAACACCGACAACTCCCAGGCCAACGAGCTGGACTGGTACCTCACGCTGCTCGACGGCGGGCACGTCCACCCGGACTCCGGCGACCTGTCGCGGTACGAGGGCGTCGCCGACGACGTCATCGCCGACCAACGGTTCTGGCGGCCGACCTCGACGGTCACGGACCTCCCGCGCGCGGCGTACGGGTTCCCTACTGTCCCAGGGCTGCTCGACGCCGTGCGCCGGCCGTTCGACGCGCCGGGGCTGCGGCTGCCCTGGCTGGCGGTGCACGGCAACCACGACCAGATGCTGCAAGGCACCGTTCCCGGCACCGGGGAGCTGGGTGCGGTCGCGGTCGGCGACCGCAAGGCGTACGGCCTGCCCGACGGGTACACGCCGGACCAGGCGCTCGAGCTGTTGGCCGGGCTGGAGTCCTGTGACCCGGACGCGCTGGCCGCGCTGGAGGAGTGCCGGACCCGTGAGGTCACCGCCGATCCGGACCGGCGCGTCGTGACCCGCAAGGAGTTCGTCGACCGGCACCTCGACGCCGACGGCCTCCCGCTGGGGCACGGCTTCTCGGCCGGCGACTCGGCGTACTACCGACACGACGTGGGGCGGGTCAGCATCGTCGTGCTCGACACCGTGGACGAGTACGGCGGGTGGGAGGGCTCGCTGGACCGCGACCAGTTCGAGTGGCTCGCCGGCGAGCTGACCGCGGCCGACGACGAGCGGCGGTACGTCGTCCTGGCCAGCCACCACCCGGTCGAAACGCTGGTCAACGACGCCGGTCCCGACCGCGTGCTCCGCGACGAGGTGCAGCAGCTCGTCACGAGCCACCCGTGCGTCGTCCTGTGGCTGGCCGGGCACACCCACGAGGTGGCGACGACCGCGCGCGAGACGTACTGGCAGGTGGTCGCGCCCTCCCTGATCGACTGGCCGCAGCAAGCCCGGGTCGTCGAGATGGTCCGGTGTGCCGAGCAGATCCAGATCGCGGCGACCATGCTCGACCACGCCGGTGAGTCGCCGTGGCGGGGCGGTATCGACTCCACCGTCGAGCTCGCCGGCCTCTCGCGCGAGCTGGCCGCGAACGACTGGCAGTGGCGACGCTTCCCGGAGCACCCGCGCTACGGCAAGCCCGACGAGCGCAACGTCCTGCTCTCCCTGCCGGACCCGTTCCCGGGCTGACCTCGCGGCTAAGGACGCAGCAGCGTCTTGATGGCGCGCCGCTCGTCCATCGCGCGGTAGCCCTCGGCCGCCTCCTCGAGCGGCAGCTCGAGATCGAACACCCGTCCCGGCTCGATCTCGCGGTTCAGGATCGCGTCGATCAGTTCCGGCAGGTACTGCCGGACCGGCGCCGGTCCTCCGCGCAGGCCGACGTGGCTGCGGAAGAGCAGATCGTCGCTGAGGTCGACCCCGTGCGGGACCCCCACGAACCCGACGTAGCCGCCCGGGCGGGTGGAGTGCACGGCCTGCGTCATCGACTCGGCCGTGCCGACGCACTCCAGCGTCGCGTCCGCTCCGACCCCGTCGGTCAGGTCCATGATCCGGGCCACGCCGTCGTCGCCGCGCTCGGTCACGATGTCCGTGGCTCCGAAGTCCAACGCGAGCTTCTGCCGCGGTTCGTGCCGGCTCATCGCCACGACGCGGGCCGCGCCCATCCGGGCCGCTGACAGGACCCCGAGGAGACCGACCGCTCCGTCGCCGACGACCGCCACGGTCTGGCCGGGGCGTACCTGCGCAGCCGTGGCCGCGAACCACCCGGTCCCGAGGACGTCGGACGCCGCGAGCAGGCTCGGCACGAGGTCGTCGTCCGGGAGATCCGGCGTCGCGACCAGGGTCCCGTCGGCGAGCGGGACACGCAGCAGCTCCGCCTGCGCCCCGCCCACGCCGTCGGCCTGCCGGCACGCGGCCTGCACGCCGGCCCGGCAGTGGGGGCAGGTGTTGTCGGAGGCGATGAACGAGCCCACCACGAACTGACCGGGACGGATGGTCCGGACCTCGGCCCCCACCGCCTCGACGATGCCGCAGTACTCGTGACCCATGGCCATCGGCTGCCGGACCTGGTTGATGCCGCGGTAGGGCCACAGGTCCGACCCGCACACGCAGGTCAGCGCCAGCCGGACCACGGCGTCGGTCGGTTGCTCGATCGTCGGGTCCGGCCGGTCCTCGACCCGGATGTCCCTGGGTGCGTACAGCACGGTCGCGCGCATTCGTCGTCCTCTCGATCCGACTCGACAGCTCCGACTCGACAGCTCCGACCATCCTCGCCCAGTCAGAGCCGGCCGGCCGCCTTGAGCGCCAGGTACCGGTCGGCGAGAGCCGGTGGCAGGGCGTCCGGGGCGGCGTCGACGACCTCGACCCCGAGCCGCTCCAGCAGGGCGGCCACCCGGTCGCGTTCGGCCAGCGTGCGCTCCGCCGCAGCGGCGGAGTAGACCGCATCGGCGTCCGCGCGGCCCTGGGCCATCGCCAGCACCGCCGGGTCGGCGACCGAGGCGACCAGCACCTGGTGATGAGCCGTCAGCGGCCCCAGCACCGGGAGCAGGCTCTCCTCGACCGGCGCCGCCTCCAGCGCCGTGAGCAGCACCACGAGCGCCCGCTGGCTGGTCCGGGCCCGGATCGCCCCGACGATCGCCGACCAGTCGGCCTCCAGCAGCTCCGGCTCCAGCGGTGCCATGGCCTCCACGAGCGCAGGGAGCAGCTGGGCGCCGGTGCGGCGCTGGACGGCGGCGCGGACCCGCCGGTCGGCGGCGAGCAGGTCGACGCGGTCGCCGGCCCGCGACGCGAGCGCGGCCAGCAGCAGCGCGGCGTCCATGGCGGCGTCCAGCCGCGGCGCGTCACCCACCCGTCCCGCGCTGGTCCGCGAGGTGTCGAGGACGACGAGGACATGCCGGTCCCGCTCCGGGCGCCAGGTGCGCACGACCACGGTCTGCCCCCGGGCCGTACCCCGCCAGTCGATCGAGCGCACGTCGTCGCCGACGACGTACTCCCGCAACGAGTCGAACTCGGTGCCCTGGCCGCGCACATGCAGGCTGGTCCGGCCGTCCAGCTCACGCAGCCGGGCCAGGCGGCTGGGCAGGTGGCGGCGCGACCCGAACGGCGGCAGGGCGCGCACCCGGCCCGGCACGACGACCGACCGCTGCCGGGCGGCGAGCCCCATCGGTCCGCCGCTGCGCACCGTGACCCGGTCGGCCAGCCGGTCGCCGCGGCGGCTCGGCCTCAGCACCGTGGTGAACCGTCGGCGCTCGCCCGGCGGTACGTCGATCGGCCAGCGGTTGGCCACGGCACCGGCCGAGGGTGGCCAGGCATCGCGGACCAGCCCACGGACGCGGCGGTCGCCCTGGTTGGTGACGGTCAACGTCGTTGTGGCGCTCCCGCCCAGGCGGACGGATGCGGTCGAAGATCGTTGCCAGGCAAGGGTTTTCAGCGATCCGGCTCGCCAGACGTCGACGGCGACCAGTACGGCGACCAGCACCAGCCAGGCGACGAAGGTCAGCGGACCGGGCGCGGCGACCTGCACGACCGCGCCGGCGAGCGCCAGGAGGGCCGTCCGTCCGGTCAGCGCCATGTCGCGACCCCTCAGCGCGGGACCGGGACGGTCGCCAGGACGCTGTCGAGGACCGACTCGACGGTCACGCCCTCCAGCTCGGCCTCCGGCCGCAGGCTGAGCCGGTGCCGCAAGGTGGGCCGGGCGAGGGCCTTGACGTCGTCCGGCGTGACGAAGTCCCGGCTGCACAGCCAGGCCCACGCCCTGCTGGTCGCGAGCAGAGCGGTCGACCCGCGCGGGCTGACTCCGAGGGCGAGCGAGGGGGAGGTGCGGGTCGCGCGCGCGATGTCCACGACGTAGGCGAGGACGTCCGGGTGCACCTGCACCCGGCGCACGCTGGCGCTGGCAGCGGCGAGCTCGGCCGCCCCCGCCACGGCCGTGACGCCGGCCGCCGCGAGGTCCTGCGGGTCGAAGCCCGCGGCGTGCCGCGCCAGCACCTCGACCTCGTCCTCGCGAGGTGGCAGGGGCAGGGTCAGCTT
>JBJMHS010000065.1:0-37194 GCA_045807245.1 Actinomycetales bacterium | reverse complement strand
GCGCCCTCGTCGACGATAATCAATGTGCGCTCGAACTGGCCCATGTTCTCGGTGTTGATCCGGAAGTAGGCCTGCAGCGGGATGTCAACGTGCACGCCGGGTGGCACGTAGATGAACGACCCACCGGACCACACCGCGGTGTTCAGGGCGGCGAACTTGTTGTCCCCGACCGGGATCACCGAGCCGAAGTACTCCTTGAACAGCTCCGGGTGCTCGCGCAGGCCGGTGTCGGTGTCCAGGAAGACCACGCCCTGGGCCTCCAGGTCCTCGCGGATCTGGTGGTAGACGACCTCGGACTCGTACTGGGCCGCGACACCGGCGACGAGGCGCTGCTTCTCCGCCTCGGGGATGCCGAGCTTGTCGTAGGTGTTCTTGATGTCCTCGGGCAGGTCCTCCCACGAGGCGGCCTGCTTCTCGCTGGACCGGACGAAGTACTTGATGTTGTCGAAGTCGATGCCGGACAGGTCCGAGCCCCAGGACGGCATCGGCTTCTTGCCGAACAGGCGCAGCCCCTTCAGCCGGTTCTTGAGCATCCACTCCGGCTCGTTCTTGCGGGTCGAGATGTCGCGGACGACGTCCTCGGACAGGCCGCGTCGAGCGGACAGACCAGCCTCGTCACTGTCGGCCCAGCCGTACTCGTATGTCCCGATGCCCTGGAGCTGGGGGTTCCGGGCCTCGATGTCAGCGGTGGTCATCGCTGTCCTTCCCTGCTGTCGTTCGAACGGATGCTGTGGGGACGAAGGTGGTGCAGACGTGCTCACCATGGGCAAGCGTCGCGAGGCGCTGGACATGCCCGCCGAGCAGCCGCGCGAACACCTCGGTCTCGGCCTCGCACAGCTGCGGGAAGGCCGAGGCGACGTGCTGCACCGGGCAGTGGCCCTGGCACAGCTGGACGCCGCCCGGCCCCATCGGCCGGGCGCTGGCGGCGTACCCGTCCGCGGACAGCGCGGTGACGAGCGCCTCGGTGCGGGCGGTGATGTCCGGCCCGGCGGCCTCGACACCCGGCGCGTACCGCGCCTCGAGCTCGCGCACCCGCGCCTCGGCGAACCGCTCGACCGCGTCGGCACCGGCCTCCTGGGCGAGGAAGCGGAGCGCGGAGGCGGCCAGGTCGTCGTACTCGGTGGACAGGGCGGCATGACCCGCGTCGGTCAGCACGTAGGCCCGTGCCGGGCGGCCGCGCCCGCGCCGCCCCACGGCCACCGACTCGAGCGGACGCACCAGCGCGTCGGCCTCGAGGTTGTCGAGGTGACGCCGGACCGCCGCGCTGGTCAGGCCGAGGCTGACGGCCAGGTCGCTGGCGGTGACCGGACCGAGCTCGGACACGGCCCGGGCCACCCGCTGGCGGGTGGAGTCGTCGTGCGGGGTCGCGACCGGTGCGGCACCCGCGCTGAGCGGGGCCAGGGAACCGGCGGGGAAATTCACAACACCAGTGTGACCTAATTCCTCAGGAGTGCAACGAAGGGTGGCCTAAGTCACGCTCACGCTCCGTGTTGGAGCCTGCGCTCTCGCGTATCAGCCCAGCCCGAAGCGCCCTCCTCGTGTCGCCCGGCCGCCACTGCACGAACGAGAGAAGGACTGCCATGACTGACTTGCCGGCCTTCAGCGAAGGCTCCCCCGATGACGTCCGCGGGTCCACCCGCCTGCTCGAGGCCTGGGACACCAGGTCCCGCCACGTCGTCACCGACAGCGACATCAAGGAGATCGCCGCCCACCTGGACGAGTCGCCCGCCAAGGTCGGCCACGTCGTCATCACCGGCGGCGACCAGCCGAGCGGCCTGGGTCTGGCCCTGCACTACGACGGGGACGACGGCCCGCAGTGCGGCAACGACCTCCAGTGGCTCATCGCCTTGCTGCGCAAGCTCGGCGGCATCGACTGGCAGCCACCGGTCGTCATCAAGAACGGCCAGCCGGCGTTCGAGCGGCTGACCGTCCTGGCCTCGCTCGGGGTGCTCCCGGCGAACGCGTGGGACGCGGTCATCCCGCAGTACCGCATCAGCGCCCTCGAAGTGCTCGGCCGCCGGTGAGCCGTCGGTGAGCACCTCCCCGGTCTCGCCGCCGAGCGGGCCCAGCGACCTGCAGGTCCACCCCAGCCGGTGGTGCCAGCTGCAGTGCCGCCACTGCTACACCTCGTCCGGCCCGGACCAGCGCGACGCGCTGCCGGCGGACGTGCTGGAGCAGGCGGTCCGTGAGGCGGCGGGACTGGGGTTCGGGACGCTCTCCATCTCCGGCGGTGAGCCGCTTCTGTACCCCGGTCTGGCCGCACTGCTGGCGGCCGGGCAGCGCGCCGGGCTTCGGACCGCGTTCACCACCAACGCTCTCGGCCTGTCTGCTCGGCGGGTCGCCGAGCTGGCGCCCGTGACCGACCTGGTAGCGGTGTCCGTAGACGGGAGGCCCGGCTCGCACGACCTGATGCGTGGCCGTCGGGGTGCCTTCGACGTGATGCGTTCACGGCTCGCTCACCTTCGCTCGGCGGGCGTGCGGTTCGGCTTCATCACCACGCTCACCCAGCACAACGTGCACGAGCTGGACTGGCTGATCGACTTCGCCGTCGCCGAGGGAGCCGCCCAGCTGCAGGTGCATCCGCTGGATGGCCAGGGCCGCGCCCTCGACGAGCTGCCCGGGGCGCGCCCGGACGTCGTCGAGCTGGCGGTCGCGCTGCTCGCGGCGGCCGCGACCGCTCCGCCGCAGCTCCGGGTGCTGGTCGACGTCACGCGGCGGGACGAGCTCGCCGCCCACCCGGCGTCGTACGGCGCTGCGGTTGCGACCGGTGACCCGCCGGCCCAGCTGGGCTCCTGGCTGCCGTCCCTCGTGGTGGAGCCGGACGGCTGGCTCTCCCCGCTGACCTACGGGCTGCACCGCCGCTGGGGCCTTGGCTCGCTGCGCGACAGCGGTCTGGCCGAGCTGGCGGCGCGCTGGGTCGACACCACGGCGCCGGTCCTCGTGGAGGCGGTCGCGGATGCCCGGGCCCGTGTGCTGGCCAGCGGGACACCGTTGCTGCTGTGGACCGAAGCGCTGCGGCACCTGCTCGAGCCCGAGGTCGTGTCGGCCGCGACTTAGAATCCCTACGTGCCCGCCGGTGACCTCTGTCTGGACGTGCGCGGGCTGGTCAAGACGTACGCCGGGCGGCCGGCGGTGGACGAGCTGGACCTCGGCGCCGCCGCTGGGCGGGTCACGGCCATCCTCGGCCCCAACGGCGCGGGCAAGACCACGACGGTCGAGATCTGCGAAGGGCTGCGGACCGCCGATGCCGGCACCGTCCGGGTGCTCGGCTGCGACCCGCGAACCGACGGCGGCGAGCTGCGCAGCCGGGTGGGCGTCATGTTGCAGGACGGCGGGATGCCGACCGGGGCGCACGCCCTCGCACTGCTCCGCCAGGTCGCCCAGTTCTACGCCCGACCGCACGACGTCGACCAGCTGGCCGAGCGCCTCGGGATCAGTGCCTACGCCGGTACGACGGTCCGCCGGCTCAGCGGCGGTCAGCGGCAGCGGCTGGCCCTGGCCTTGGCGCTGGTCGGACGACCCGAGCTGGTGTTCCTGGACGAGCCCACGTCGGGTCTGGACCCGCAGTCGCGGCACGTGGTCTGGGCGCTGGTCCGGGAGGCCCGGGATGCCGGCACCAGCGTCGTCCTGACCACGCACGCGATGGACGAGGCCGAGCGGCTGGCCGACCACGTCGCGATCCTGTCCGCCGGCCGGCTCGTGGCGAGCGGCACACCGGTCGAGCTGACCACCCCATCGGGCCGCAGCCTCGAGGACGTCTACCTCGACCTCACCGGACGGGCCCTGTCGTGACCGCTGCTCCGGACCGCGCCGGGACCCTCGACCTGACCCCAGCCCCTGGCGCGGCGCCGGCCGGCCGGCGGATCCTCGCCCAGGCGCGCGGGGAGGTGGGAGTCCTGCTACGCAACGGCGAGCAGCTGCTCGTGGCGGTGGTCCTGCCGGCCCTGGTCCTGATCGGTCTGACCGAGGCTCACTCCCCCGACCTCGGCTCCGCCCGCCGCGTGGACGTCATCACGCCGGGCGTCCTGGCTCTGGCCCTCATCTCGTCGGCGTTCACCGGGCAGGCGATCCAGACCGGCTTCGACCGCAGGTACGGCGTCCTGCGCCTGCTCGGCAGCACGCCGCTCGGGCGGACCGGCCTGCTCGCGGCCAAGGCGGTCGCCACGGGGTCGGTCATCGTGCTGCAGGTCGCCGTGCTGGGTGGCCTGGGCCTCGTCCTGGGCTGGCATCCGCACGGCCTCGGGGTCGTGGCCGCCCTGCCGTTCCTCGCCGTCGGTGCAGCGGCCTTCGTCGGGCTCGCGCTGCTGCTCGCCGGGCTGTTGCGCGCCGAGGCGGTCCTCGCGGTGGCCAACCTGGTCTGGGTGCTGATGCTGGCCGGCTCGGCGGTCGTCGTACCGGCGTCGGTCATGCCTGCTCCCCTGGACCATCTCGCGAGGTACCTGCCCTCCGGTGCGCTCGGCGAGGGCCTGCGCACCGCCTTCCTGGACGGCCGGCTCGCCGTCGTACCGCTCGTGGTGCTGCTGGTCTGGTCCGCTGCCGCCGCGGCGCTGGTGCGCCGTACCTTCCGGTGGAGCTGAGCGTGCTGCGTGCCCTCCGCCCGATCCGGGGCCTCTCAGTCGGCCCGGCCGCGGTGCGACGCGTCCTGGTCGCCAACGTCGTGGTCCAGGTGGCGATCGTCGTGACCGGCGGGGTCGTCCGGCTCACCGGCTCGGGGCTGGGCTGCACCACTGCCCCCGAGTGCACGCCGGGACGGGTCACGCCGTTCGCCGACGCCCATGTGAGCATCCACCGGGCCATCGAGTTCGGGAACCGCATGCTCACCACCATCGTGGCCGTGGTCGCGTTGGCGACGCTGGTCGTGGTGTGGCGGTCCGCGCGCCGGTCGTTGCGGGCGCTCGCCGCCGCCCCGCTGGCGCTGACGCTCGTGCAGGCGGTGCTCGGCGCGATCACAGTGCGGACCGGCCTCAACCCCGGGACGGTCATGGCGCACTTCCTGGTCTCGATGGTGCTGGTCGCGGCGTCGACCGTGCTGCTGCATCGGTTCGGCGAGGGCGACGCGGAGCCCCGACCGCTGGTCCGGCGGGAGCTGACGCTGCTGACCCGGGCGGCCGCCGTCCTCCTCGGTACGGTCCTCGTCGTCGGCACCGTGGTGACGGGCACCGGCCCGCACTCGGGTGACGCGGACAACCCTCCCCGGTTCAGCCTGGACCTGCGCCTGGTCAGCTGGCTGCACTCAGACCTCGTGCTGCTGTTCGTCGGGCTGCTCGTGGCGCTGCTGGTCGGGCTGCGCCTGGTCGACGCTCCGGCGCGGGCCCGGCGCGCGGCGTTGGTGCTGGCCGGGCTGACCGCCGGCCAGGGCGTCATCGGCTACACGCAGTACTTCACCGGCCTGCCCTCGGTGCTGGTGGGTCTGCACATGCTGGGTGCGTCGCTGCTGGTCGTGGCGATGACCTGGTGCCTGCTCTCGCTGCGGGAGCGGGTAGTGGCTCAGAGCTGAACGAGCGCGTCGACCGCGACGGCCACGAACAGCACGGTCAGGTACAGGTTCGTGCCGTGGAACAGCTGCATCGGCTTGAGCAAGGCGCCGGTGACGCCCCGGTCGGCCCGGGCCTTGAGCTGGTGGGCCTGCACCACGATCGCCGCGCCCGCAACGACCGCGACGACGAGGTAGACCAGTCCCGTGCCTGCGACCGGCCACAGCAGCAGAGAGCACGCAACGGTGGCCCAGGTGTAGCCGACGATCTGGTTCGCGACGACGGGCTCGCGCGCGACGACCGGCAGCATCGGCACGCCCGCGGCCGCGTAGTCCTCGCGGTAGCGCATCGCCAGGGCCCACGTGTGCGGTGGGGTCCAGAGGAACACGACGCCGAACAGTACGACGGGGGCCCAGTCCAGCCGCCCGGTGACGGCGGTCCAGCCGATGAGCGTCGGGAAGCACCCGGCGATGCCACCCCACACGGTGTTCTGCCACGTCCGGCGCTTCAGCCAGAGCGTGTACACGAGCACGTAGAAAGCGTTCGCACCCAGCGCCAGCCCGGCCGACAGCCAGTTCACGCTCAAGCCGAGCCAGACGGTGGCGACGACGCCCAGGACGGCACCGAAGGTGACGGCCGACCGCGGGGAGACGGTGTGGGCCGGCAACGGCCGGCGGCGGGTACGGCGCATGCGCTCGTCGATGTCGCGGTCGAAGTAACAGTTGAGCGCGTTGGCGCTGCCCGCCGCGAGCGTCCCACCGGCCATCGTCGCCACCACGAGCCACAGGTCCGGCAGCCCGCGAGCGGCCAGGAACATCACCGGCAGGGTGGTGACGAGCAGGAGCTCGATGATGCGCGGTTTGGTCAAGGCGATGTACGCGCCCACCCGGGCGGAGGCACCCGCAACCGGCGCGGGCTGCCTCACCGCATCCTGCGGATGCCCCTCCACCGCAACCGTCGCGCTCGAGAGCGGACGCGGTTCCGTGGTGGTCATTCTGTCCTTCGGTCGCGGGGGCGGAGCGCGTCGTCACTGTACCGCCGGGACCTCGGCCGACCGGCGAAGCTCGACCCCTGAGGCCGCCCGGGCCGGGCCGGGTCCGCGGGACTACGCTCGGAAGGGTCATGACTAGCCTGCGTCCAGCGTCCTGGCGCAGGCCCGCTTCCCCGGTCGGACCGGGGCTGGGACAAGGGTGGTACCCGTGACCGAACAGGCCGCCACGAACTCGAGCGGCACCCGCCGCGACCCGTCCCTGGCGCAGCCTGTCGCCACCCAGGCCGGGTGGGACGAGACCGACGTCCGGACCGTCGACACCATCCGCCTCTTGGCCGCCGACTCGGTCCAGAAGGTCGGCAACGGGCACCCGGGCACGGCGATGAGCCTGGCGCCGCTGGCCTACCTGCTCTGGCACCAGGTGATGCGGCACGACCCGAACGACGACCAGTGGCTCGGCCGCGACCGCTTCGTGCTGTCCTGCGGGCACTCCAGCCTGACCCTGTACATCCAGCTGTACCTGTCCGGCTACGGCCTCGAGCTGTCCGACCTGCAGGCGCTGCGTACCTGGGGGTCGAAGACGCCCGGCCACCCGGAGTACCGGCACACCCGTGGCGTCGAGATCACGACCGGACCCCTCGGTCAGGGGCTGGCCCACGCCGTCGGCATGGCGTGGGCCGCGCGACGCGAGCGGGGCCTGCTCGCGCCCGACGCCGACTGGGGTCACAGCCCGTTCGACCACCACGTCTACGTGCTCGCCTCCGACGGCGACATCATGGAGGGGGTCTCCAGCGAGGCCAGCTCGCTGGCCGGCCACCAGGAGCTCGGCAACCTGATCCTCGTCTACGACCAGAACCACATCTCGATCGAGGACGACACCGACGTCTCGTTCAGCGAGGACGTCGCCAAGCGCTACGAGGCGTACGGCTGGCACGCGCAGACGATCGACTGGCGCACCCCGGACGGGTACGTCGAGGACGTCGACGCGCTGCTCGCGGCGATCGAGAACGCCAAGGCGGAGACCCGCAAGCCGTCGATCATCGTGCTGAACACGATCATCGGCTGGCCCGCCCCGACGAAGCAGAACACCGGCAAGGCCCACGGCTCCGCGCTCGGTGACGAGGAGGTCGCGGCGACCAAGCGCCTGTTGGGCTTCGACCCCGAGCAGACGTTCGTCGTCGAGGACGCCGTCCTCGCGCGTGGCCGCTCGGTCGTCGAGCGGGGCGCTCGGCTGCATGCGGAGTGGCAGCCGGCGTACGACAAGTGGCGCGCCGACAACCCCGCCAACGCCGCCCTCCTGGACCGCCTGCTCAAGCAGGAGCTGCCGGACGGTTGGACCGACGTCCTGCCCACGTTCGACCCCGACCCCAAGGGGATCGCCACCCGCGCCGCGAGCGGCAAGGTGCTCAACGCGCTCGCGCCTGTGCTGCCGGAGCTGTGGGGCGGCTCGGCCGACCTGGCCGAGAGCAACAACACGACGATGGAGGGCGAGCCCAGCTCGATCCCGACGAACCGGCAGACCAAGGACTGGTCCGGCGGGCCGTACGGCCGGACCATGCACTTCGGCATCCGCGAGCACGCCATGGGCGCGATCCTGGGCGGCGCGGCGCTGCAGTCGCTGACCCGCCCCTACGGCGGCACGTTCCTCACCTTCAGCGACTACATGAGGCCGGCGGTGCGGCTGGCGGCGCTGATGCAGCTCGACTCCATCTACGTGTGGACGCACGACTCGATCGGCCTGGGCGAGGACGGCCCGACGCACCAGCCGATCGAGCACCTCGCGGCTCTGCGCGCCATCCCCGGGCTGGAGGTGGTGCGACCCGGTGACGCCAACGAGACGTCGATCGCCTGGCGCACGATCCTCGAGCAACACGGCCGTCCCACCGGCCTGATCCTCACCCGGCAGGCGCTGCCGACCGTCGACCGCACCGACGGGACGCACGCCTCGGCTGAGGGAGTCGCCCGTGGCGCCTACGTACTCGCCGAGGCCGACGGCGGGACGCCGGAGGTCATCATCGTGGCCACTGGGTCCGAGGTCTCCGTCGCCCTGGATGGCCGAAAGATCTTGCAGGACAGCGGAATTGCGGCTCGCGTGGTGTCCATGCCGTGCCGCGAGTGGTTCGAGGCCGAGAGCCAGGAGTACCGCGACGAGGTGTTGCCGCCGAGCATCAAGGCCCGGGTCAGCATCGAGGCCGGTGTGGCTCAGGGCTGGCGCGAGATCGTCGGCGACAGCGGCCGGATCATCAGCATCGAGCACTACGGCGCGTCCGCGGACGCCAAGACCCTCTTCCGCGAGTTCGGGTTCACACCCGAGGCCGTGGCCCAAGCCGCACGCGACAGCATCGCAACCACGAGGAGCACCTCATGACCGACCGTCTCGCCGCGCTCAGTGACCAGGGCGTGTCCATCTGGCTCGACGACCTCTCCCGCGAGCGGATCGTCAGCGGCAGCCTGCAGCAGCTCATCGACCGCAAGCACGTCGTCGGGGTGACCACGAACCCGTCCATCTTCGCCGCGGCCCTCACCAACGGAGCGGCGTACGACGCCCAGGTCCGCGAGCTGGTCGCCGACGGCGCGGACATCGACCGGGCGGTCTTCGAGATCACGACCGAAGACGTGCGCCAGGGCTGCGACATCATGCGACCGACGTACGAGGCCACCGACCATGTCGACGGCAAGGTGTCGATCGAGGTCGACCCGCGCCGGGCCCGTGACACCGAGGCCACGGTCGCCGAGGCCAAGCAGCTGTGGGCCGCTGTCGACCGGCCGAACCTCTTCATCAAGATCCCGGCGACCCTCGAGGGCCTGCCGGCGATCAGCCGGGTGCTGGCCGAGGGCATCAGCGTCAACGTGACCCTGATCTTCTCCCTCGACCGCTACCGCGGGGTCATGAACGCCTTCCTGACCGGCCTCGAGCAGGCCCGCGAGAACGGCCACGACCTGAGCGAGATCCACTCCGTCGCGTCCTTCTTCGTCTCGCGGGTCGACACCGAGACCGACGCCAGGCTGACCCAGATCGGCAGCGACGCCGCGAACGCGCTCAAGGGCAAGGCCGGCGTGGCGAACGCCCGCCTGGCGTACCAGGCCTACGAAGAGGTCTTCTCCACGCCGCGCTGGCAGGTGCTCGCCGGTGAGGGGGCGCACGCGCAGCGCCCGCTGTGGGCGTCCACCGGTGTCAAGGACCCGGCCTACCCGGACACGCTCTACGTCACCGAGCTGGTCGCTCCCAACATCGTCAACACCATGCCGGAGAAGACGCTGGACGCGGTCGCCGACCACGGCGAGATCACCGGCGACACGGTGACCAACCACTACGACGACGCCGCACAGGTCCTGGACGACCTGGCCGCACTCGGCGTCTCCTACCAGGACGTCGTCGAGACGCTGGAGAACGAGGGCGTCGTGAAGTTCGAGAAGAGCTGGTCCGAGCTCCTGACCGACGTCCAGAGCCAGCTCGCGGCGGCCGCCAAGGGCAACCTGTGACCGCCGAGGTCACAGTCGCCGCACTCGACCCCGCGGCGTACGAGTCCACCCTGCGCAGCCTGGTGGAGGACAAGGTCGCCAGCCGGCTGACTGCGCAGGACCACACGCTGTGGGGACCGGACGCGGAGCCCGAGGCCGCCAAGCGCCTGTCCTGGGTCGGCCTGGCGTCCAGCTCGCGGCCACTCGTCGACGAGGTCGCCGCCTTGCGGGACAAGCTCGTCTCGGCGGGCGTCGACCATGTGGTGCTGTGCGGGATGGGCGGGTCGTCGCTGGCTCCGGAGGTCATCTGCGCCACGGCCGCTGTCGAGCTGACGGTCCTGGACTCCTCGGACCCCGACTACGTGCGGACCGCACTCGCGGACCGGCTGGACCGGACGGTCGTCGTCGTCTCGAGCAAGTCGGGCAGCACGGTCGAGACGGACAGCCAGAAGCGCGCCTACGAGGGCGCCTTCAGCGCGGCCGGCATCGACCCAGCAGCCCGGATCGTCGTCGTCACCGACCCGGGCTCGCCGCTCGACGGCCAGGCCCGGGCGGACGGCTACACGGTGATCAACGCCGACCCCGACGTCGGCGGGCGGTACTCCGCGCTGACCGCGTTCGGCCTGGTCCCGAGCGGCCTGGCCGGCGTCGACATCGCGGGCCTGCTGGACGAGGCGGCCTCGGTCGAGGGCGCCCTGCAGAGCGACGACGCGTCGAACCCCGGGCTGCAGCTCGGCGCCCTCATCGGTCAGGCCGCCCTGGCCGGCGCCGACAAGCTGGTGCTCGCCGATGCCGGGTCCGGCATCCCCGGCTTCGGCGACTGGGCCGAGCAGCTCATCGCGGAGTCGACCGGCAAGCTCGGCAAGGGGGTGCTCCCCGTCGTGGTCGAGGGCCAGGATGCTCCGAACTTCTCACCCAGCACGGCGGACTCGGTGCTCGCGGCCCTCGGGGCCGACGAGAGCCCGTCCGGCACCAGCGGGTACGGCGCCGCGGTCAAGGGCTCGCTCGGCGCGCAGATGTTGTTGTGGGAGTACGCCGTCGCCGTCGCCGGTCGCGTCATCGGGATCAACCCGTTCGACCAGCCGGACGTGGAGAGTGCGAAGTCCGCGGCGCGCGAGCTGCTCGACGGCTCACCCGGGGCCGAGCCGGCCGACTTCGTCGACGGCGCGGTCGAGGTGCGGGCCACGCCCGGCCTGCTCGGTGACGCGACGACCCTCGAGGGGGCGGTTGCGGCGCTGCTCGGCGCGCTCGACCCGGACCACGGCTACCTCGCCGTCATGGCCTACCTGGACCGCCTCGCCGACGCTTCGCTGGCCGAGGTCCGGGCACCGCTGGCCCGTCGTACCGGTCGTCCGGTGACGTTCGGGTGGGGACCGCGCTTCCTGCACTCCACCGGGCAGTACCACAAGGGCGGCCCGCCGACCGGCGTCTACCTGCAGGTCACCGGGGCTCCGCACGAGGACCTCGACATCCCCGGGCGGCCGTTCACGTTCGGCGGGTTCATCGCGGCCCAGGCCGCAGGTGACGCCAAGGTCCTGGCCGACCACGCCCGCCCCGTGCTCCGGCTGCACCTGACCGACCGGGCGGCCGGCCTGGCCCAGCTGACCGCGGCCCTGACCGCCGGCGCCTAAGGAGCCGCATGAGCCCCTCTGCCGTCACGAGGTCGCACAACCCGCTCCGGGACGCACGGGACAAGCGGCTGCAACGCATCGCCGGGCCTTGCGGCGTCGTGATCTTCGGGGTCACCGGAGACCTGGCCCGCAAGAAGCTCATGCCGGCCATCTACGACCTGGCCAACCGCGGCCTGCTCCCACCGGGCTTCGCGCTGACCGGGTTCGCCCGACGGGACTGGGCCGACCAGGACTTCGGCAAGATCGTGTACGACGCCGTACGGCAGTACTCGAGGACGCCGTTCCGTGAGCAGGTGTGGAAGCACCTGGCCGAGGGGTTCCGGTTCGTTCCGGGCGACTTCGGCGACGAGGCCGCCTTCGACCAGCTCGCGGACACGGTCAAGCGGCTGGACGACGAGCGCGGGACCGGCGGCAACCACGCCTTCTACCTCTCGATTCCGCCGAAGTTCTTCTCGACGGTGTGCGAGCAGCTGGCCCGGTCGGGGCTGTCGCAGCCCGGACCCGACCAATGGCGCCGGGTCGTCATCGAGAAGCCGTTCGGGCACGACCTGAAGAGCGCCCGTGAGCTGGACGACATCGTCTCCGGGGTGTTCCCGCCGGACGCCGTGTTCCGCATCGACCACTACCTGGGCAAGGAGACGGTCCAGAACCTGCTGGCCATCCGGTTCGCCAACCAGATGTACGAGCCGGTGTGGAACGCGAACTACGTCGACCACGTGCAGATCACGATGGCCGAGGACATCGGCGTCGGTGGGCGGGCCGGCTACTACGACGGCATCGGCGCCGCCCGCGACGTGATCCAGAACCACCTGCTCCAGCTCCTGGCCCTGACCGCGATGGAGGAGCCGGTCTCCTTCGAGGCGCAGGACCTGCGCCAGGAGAAGACCAAGGTGCTGTCCGCCGTCCGCGTCTGCGGCGACATCGGCAAGGCGACCGTGCGCGGGCAGTACGCCGCGGGGTGGCAGGGCGGGCAGCCGGTCGTCGGGTACCTGCAGGAGGAGGGCATCCCGAAGTCGTCCACGACGGAGACGTACGCCGCGGTCAAGCTCGAGATCGACACCCGCCGGTGGGCCGGCGTGCCGTTCTACCTCCGCACCGGCAAGCGCCTGGGCCGGCGGGTGAGCGAGATCGCCGTCGTGTTCAAGCGGGCTCCCCACCTGCCGTTCGAGCGCACGGCCACCGCCGAGCTCGGCCAGAACGCCCTGGTCATCCGCGTGCAGCCGGACGAGGGCGTGACGATGCGGTTCGGCTCCAAGGTCCCCGGCACCGCGATGGAGGTCCGGGACGTCACCATGGACTTCGGCTACGGCCACGCCTTCACCGAGTCCTCCCCCGAGGCGTACGAACGGCTCATCCTGGACGTGCTGCTCGGAGACCCGCCGCTGTTCCCGCGCCAGGAGGAGGTCGAGCTGTCCTGGCGGATCCTCGACCCGATCGAGGGCTACTGGAGCCGCAGCGGCAAACCCGAGGCGTACGAGTCCGGGACGTGGGGGCCGGCCGGAGCCGACGCGATGATGCAGCGCGACGGCCGGATGTGGAGGCTGCCGTGATCGTCGACCTGCCGAACACGACGACGTCGAACATCAACCGCAAGCTGGTGGACCTGCGCGAGGGCGGCGGCACGGTCGCTCTGGGCCGGGTGCTCACGTTGATCATCGTGACCGACGAGCCGGACGCGGAGGAGGCCATCGAGGCCGCCAACAGTGCGAGCCACGAACATCCGTGCCGAGTCATCGTCGTGGTCCAGGGGACCAAGCGCGGCATGGACCGGCTGGACGCCCAGATCCGCGTCGGCGGCGACGCAGGGGCCAGTGAGGTGCTGGTCCTGCGCCTGTACGGCCAACTGTCCCAGCACGGGGACAGCGTGGTCATGCCGCTGCTCCTGCCGGACTCTCCGGTCGTGGCCTGGTGGCCCGGTGAGCCACCCGCCGAACCGTCCAAGGACCCGATCGGCCGGATGGCCGGGCGCCGGATCACCGACGCGGCCCGGGCCCGGCAGCCCCGTCGCGAGCTGGCTCGGCTGGGCCGGGTCTATGCCCCCGGGGACACCGACATGTCGTGGACCCGGCTCACCCTGTGGCGCGGCCTGCTCGCCGCAGCGCTGGACCAGCCGCCGTACGAGCGGGTCGAGCACGTGACGGTGACGGGCGCGTCGGACAGCCCCAGCACCGACCTGCTCGCCGCCTGGCTGGCCGAGTCGCTGCGCTGCCCGGTCCTGCGCACCCGCACCCATGCCGGCAGCGGGATGTCCAGCGTCCGGATGGAGCGCCGCAGCGGCAACATCGACCTGGTCCGGGCGGACAGCCCGGTCGCCACGCTCATCCAGCCGGGTCAGCCCCAGCGACAGATCGGCCTGCACCGGCGTGGCATCGCGGAGTGCCTGGCCGAGGAGCTGCGCCGGCTCGAGCCGGACGCGGTCTACGAGGAAGCCCTGACCGATGGGCTGAACCTGCTGGCGCACACCCGCGGCAAGACGGCGAGCGAGGCGATCGCCGAGGGCGAGGCGCCGTCGACGACCCAGGTCAAGCGGCAGGCCGCGCGCGCCGGCCGGCAGGCGACCCAGGCGTCGCGGGCGGCGAAGCAGGCCAAGCCGTCGCCCCGCAAGCGGGCGGCGAAGAAGGCCCGATGAGCACGGCTCCCACGGTCGTCGTCCATCGCGATGCCCAGCTGCTGGCCGAAGCCGGGGCCGCCCGGCTGGTCACGCGGCTGGTCGACGTCCAGACCTCGCGGGGCAGTGCCTCGGTCGTCCTGACCGGCGGCACGATGGGCTCGGCCATCCTGGCGGCCGTCGCGCAGTCGCCGGCCCGGGACGCCATCGACTGGTCCCGGCTCGACGTGTGGTGGGGTGACGAGCGGTTCCTGCCGACCGGGCACCCGGACCGCAACGAGACGCAGAACCGCTCCGCCCTGCTGGACGCCGTACCGCTCGACCCGGCGCGGGTGCACGCCATGCCCGGCCCGGACGGGCCGCACGGCGACGATGTGGACGCGGCTGCGGCGGCGTACGCGGACCTCCTCGCGGACCAGGCCCCGCGCGGTGAGGCGACCCCCGTCTTCGACATCCTGCTGCTCGGCGTCGGACCGGACGCCCACGTGGCTTCGCTCTTCCCGGGCGCTCCGGCGCTCTACGAGACCGAGCGCAGCGTGGTCGGCGTCCGGGGCTCGCCGAAGCCGCCGCCGGTCCGCGTCTCGCTCACCATGCCGGTGCTTCGGCGCGCGGACGACGTCTGGTTCCTGGTCGCGGGGGCGGACAAGGCGCACGCCGTCGGGCTGGCCCTGTCCGGTGCGGGCGAGGTCCAGGCTCCGGCCGCCGGACCTCGCGGGCGGCGGGCCACCTTGTGGCTGGTCGACCGGGCAGCGGCGACGAACGTCCCGCCAGCGCTGGTCCGGGTCTCCAGCCCGTAGCGGGACCGGCTAGCGGATGAGACCGCGGCCGCGCAGCTGCTGCAGGGCCTCGGTCAGGATGGCTTCGCCGTCGGCGTCGCTGCGCCGCTCCTTCACATACGCCAGGTGGGTCTTGTACGGCTCGACGCGCGGCGGGGCCGGCGGAGCCTCCTCGGACTGGCCGGCAGGGAAGCCGCAGCGCGGGCAGTCCCAGGTGTCCGGGATCTGCAGGCTCTGGTCCTCGGCGAAGCTGGGCCGGGTCTCGTGGCCGTTGGCGCACCAGTAGGACACATGGACGCGCGGTGCGGCCTCGCCGCGCTCCGCCTCACCCATCGGTCCGGCGCCGACCCGGCTCCCTCGGATCGCGTTCCCACTCGCCACAGTCTCTCCCGGTCTCGTCTGCTGGATGTGCTGGATGTCTGGTGGATGGTGTCGGTACGACGGTTGCTGGGCGACGCCCTGCGCCGGCTCGGCCGGCGCCGCTCAGCTGAAGCGCTGGATCAGGCCCAACCCGACGATGGCGCCGACCCAGACCAGGCCCAGGGCGACCGTGAAGCGGTCCAGGTTGCGTTCGGCCACCGAGGAACCACCGACGCTCGAGGTCACGCCGCCGCCGAACATGTCGGACAGTCCGCCGCCCTTGCCCTTGTGCAGGAGGACCAGGAGGGTGAGGAAGAGGCTGGAGATGACCAGCACCACCTGCAACCCGATCTTCAGCGCAGTCACAAACAGCCCGTCTCTCGATGTCCGATGCCTGTCGGCCTTCGTCGCGGGCGCGGTGCACACCGCGTCCGTCCGGCCTCCTGCAAGGGTACGACACGACGACCGAGTTACGGCCCTCCTCGCACCCCGGCCGGGTCAGCCGCCCGTCACGTGCTCGCGATAGCGGCAGATCGTGGCGAACTCGTCGGGGTCGATGCTGGCCCCACCGACCAGGGCGCCGTCCACGTCCGGCTGGGCCATGGTCGCGGCGATGTTGCCCGCCTTGACCGACCCGCCGTACAGCACCCGCGTGCGGGTGGCCTGCTCGGTCGAGTACAGCCGGCCGAGCTCCGCGCGGATCGCCGCGCACACCTCCTGAGCGTCCTCGGGGGTGGCCACGTGGCCGGTGCCGATCGCCCACAGTGGTTCGTAGGCGATCACGAGGTCCGCCGCCTGGTCCGCGCTGACCCGGTCCAGGGCCGCGGCGACCTGGGCGAGCGTGAACAGCACCTGCTCCCCCGCCTCGCGGGTCGGCAGCCCCTCGCCGACGCACAGCAGCGGCGTCATCCCGTGCGCGAGGACCATGCGCAGCTTGGCGCTCACCTCCGCGTCGTCCTCGCCGTGGTACTCGCGGCGCTCGCTGTGGCCGACCACGACGTAGGTGCAGCCCAGCTTGGCCAGCATCTGCGCGGACACCTCGCCGGTGTAGGCGCCGTGCTCGTGGGTGGACACGTCCTGGGCGCCGTACCGGATGTCCAGGTGGTCACCGTCGATGAGCGTCTGCACGGTCCGGATGTCGGTGTAGGGCACCAGCACGGCGACCTCGACGGCGGCGAAGTCGTGCTTCGCGTCCTTGAGGGTCCAGTCGAGCTTCTGCACGAAATGGGCCGCCTGGAGATGGTCCAGGTTCATCTTCCAGTTGCCGGCCATGAGCGGCGTGCGCGCCGCGCGCTTGGCTGCCATCGGTTCGGTCAGTCCTCCAGTACGGCGAGTCCGGGCAGCGTCTTGCCCTCGAGGTACTCCAGGCTGGCGCCCCCGCCGGTCGAGATGTGGCCGAAGTCGCTGTCGGCGAAGCCCAGGGTGCGTACCGCCGCCGCGGAGTCGCCGCCCCCGACGACGGTGAGGCCCTGCACCTCCGTCAGGGCCTGGGCCAGGGCCCGGGTGCCCTCGGCGTACGGCGCCATCTCGAACGCGCCCATCGGCCCGTTCCAGAACACGGTCCTGGCGTCGGCGAGCGCAGCGGCGAAGACGGCCGACGACTGCGGTCCGATGTCCAGTCCCATCCGGTCGGCGGCGATGTACTCGACCGGGACGACCGCGTGCTCGGCGTCGGCGGAGAACTCCGTCGCCGCCACGACATCGGTGGGCAGGACAATCTGCACCCCGCCCGCCTTGGCCTGGTCGAGGTAGCCGCGGACGGTGTCGACCTGGTCGGCCTCGAGCAGGCTCCGGCCCACCTCCATCCCCTGCGCGGCCAGGAAGGTGAACGCCATGCCGCCCCCGATCAGCAGCCGGTCGGCCGTCCTGAGCAGGTTGTCGATCACTGCCAGCTTGTCGGAGACCTTGGCCCCGCCGAGGACGACGACGTACGGGCGCTCCGGGTCATGGGTCAGCCGGCGCAGGACGTCCACCTCGGCCAGCACCAGACCGCCAGCGGCGTGCGGCAGGCGCTGCGCCACGTCGTACACGCTGGCCTGCTTGCGATGCACGACACCGAAGCCGTCGGACACGAACGCGTCGGCCAGGGAGGCGAGCTGGTCCGCGAAGGCGCCCCGCTCGGCCTCGTCCTTGCTGGTCTCACCCGGGTTGAACCGCAGGTTCTCCAGCAGCGCGACCTCGCCGTCCTCCAGCTCGGCCACCACGGAGCGGGCCGAGTCCCCGACGGTGTCGGCCGCGAACGCCACCGGCGCGCCGAGCAGCTCGCCGAGCCTGCTCGCCACCGGCGCCAGGGAGTAGCGGTCCTCCGGTGCGCCCTTCGGCCGGCCGAGGTGTGCGCAGACGACCACCCTGGCGCCCGCCGCGGAGAGCTGCCGGACGGTCGGCACCGAGGCCCGGACCCGCCCGTCGTCGGTGATCGTTGTCGTGCCGTCGGCCCGGTCGAGCGGGACGTTCAGGTCACTGCGGACGAGAACGCGCTTGCCGCCGAAACCGCCCAGCGCGTCCCCGAGCTGATCGATCGTGCGCATCGAGGTCGCTTCGGCCGCCGGTCAGAGCCCGGCGCCGACCAGCCCGACCAGGTCGACCAGACGGTTGGAGTAGCCCCACTCGTTGTCGTACCAGCCCACGACCTTGACCTGGTCACCGATGACCTTGGTCAGCCCGGAGTCGAAGATGCACGACGCCGGGTCGGTGACGATGTCGGTCGAGACGATCGGGTCCTCGGTGTAGCGCAGGTAGCCCTTGAGCGGGCCCTCGGCGGCGGCCTTCATGGTCGCGTTCACCTCGTCGACCGTCGTCTCGCGCGCGGCCGTGAACGTCAGGTCGGTCGCCGAACCGGTCGGCACCGGCACCCGCAGCGCGTAGCCGTCCAGCTTGCCCTTGAGCACGGGCAGCACCAGGCCGATCGCCTTGGCCGCACCGGTCGAGGTCGGGACGATGTTGATGGCCGCGGCCCGGGCGCGGCGCAGGTCCTTGTGCGGGCCGTCCTGCAGGTTCTGGTCCGCCGTGTACGCATGGATCGTCGTCATCAGACCCCGGACGATCGTGAACTCGTCGTTGAGGGCCTTGGCCATCGGGGCCAGGCAGTTCGTCGTGCACGAGGCGTTGGAGATCACATGGTGGGCCGACGCGTCGTACGAGTCGTCGTTGACGCCCATGACGAGCGTGATGTCCTCGTTGGTCGCCGGCGCGGAGATGACGACCTTCTTGGCCCCGCCTTCGATGTGGGCCTTGGCCTTGGTGGCGTCGGTGAAGAACCCGGTGGACTCCAGCACCACGTCCGCTCCGAGGTCGCCCCACGGCAGCTTGGCCGGGTCGCGCTCCTCGAGTGCCTTGAACGACTTGCCCCCCACCGAGATCTCGTCGCTGCTGAAGGACACGTCGTCGAGCCGGCCCAGGATCGAGTCGTACTTGAGCAGGTGGGCCAGGGACTTGTTGTCGGTGAGGTCGTTGACCCCGACGACCTCGATGTCGGCACCGGCGGCGAGCGCGGCCCGGAGGAAGTTGCGGCCGATCCGGCCGAAACCGTTGATGCCTACGCGAACAGTCACTGCGACATGCCTCCTCGATCAAACCTTGCCTGGGACCCTAGGGGATACCGGTCGGTACGCCGGAATGCCCGGACCCCGTTGTCCGGCGCGAGAGCGGTGGCCCAGATTACGGCACGGGCTCAGGCATCCAGCATGTCGGGCGTCAGGTTCGCCTCGGTGTTGGGGATGCCGAGATCTTGGGCGCGCTTGTCGGCCATGGCCAGCAGCCGCCGGATCCGGCCGGCGACCGCGTCCTTCGTCATCACCGGCTCGGCCAGCTGGCCGAGCTCCTCGAGGCTGGCCTGCTTGTGCTTCAGCCGCAGCTCGCCGGCATCGCGCAGATGGTCGGGCACGTCCTCGCCGAGGATCTCGAGCGCGCGTTCGACCCGGGCGCCCGCTGCGACGGCCGCGCGTGCGGACCGACGCAGGTTGGCGTCGTCGAAGTTCGCGAGCCGGTTCGCCGTCGCCCGCACCTCGCGTCGCATGCGGCGCTCTTCCCACGCCAGCACGGCGTCGTGCGCACCGAGCCGAGTGAGCATCGCGCTGATCGCATCCCCGTCGCGGATGACCACCCGGTCGACCCCGCGGACCTCGCGCGCCTTGGCCGGGATGCCGAGCCGGCGCGCAGCACCGACGAGGGCCAGGGCCGCCTCCGGACCGGGGCAGGTGATCTCGAGCGCGGACGAACGGCCAGGCTCGGTGAGCGACCCGTGGGCGAGGAACGCGCCGCGCCAAGCAGCCTCCGCGTCGCACACCGCACCCGAAACCACTTGCGGCGGAAGGCCTCTCACTGGTCGCCCGCGTCCGTCGATCAGGCCGGTCTGGCGCGCGAGTGCCTCGCCGTCCTTGACCACACGTACGACGTAGCGCGTGGTGCGACGCAGACCGCCGGACGACAGCACGACCAAGTCGCTGGACTGACCGTAGATCTCGGCGATGTCGCGACGCAGCCGTCGGGCGGCCGCCGCTGTGTCGAGCTCGGCTTCGACGACGATGCGCCCGCCGACGATGTGCAGTCCGCCCGCGAACCGGAGCATCGCCGACACTTCCGCCTTGCGGTCACACGGTTTGATGATGGTCAGCCGGCTGAGCTCGTCCTTCACCAAGGGCGTCAACGCCATGGGCGCCATCCTGCCACCGAATCCCCACGCGGGTGACGGCGCGGGGTTCGCGGATCGCGTTACTCCATGACGTCGCGATACGCCGACGCCAACCGCAACGGGTCATGGCGGTCCGGGTCGTCCGGGTCGGCGAGGTCGGCCAGCACGAGCTTGCCGCCGAGCGACTCCGCGACCTCGGCCAGGCTGGTCGGCCGGTCCACGCTGCTGTGGTCGGCGAGTACGACGTCGACGCTGAGGAACGGTGCGTGCATGGCCAGGACCTCGAGGTGGTTCTCGGCCGAGAAGCCTTCGGTCTCGCCGACCTGGGGTGCGAGGTTCAGGGCCACGATGCGGCCGGCTCGCGTCGTTCGGAGGGCCTCCGCCAGCTCCGGCACCAGCAGGTGCGGCAGGACGCTGGTGAACCACGAACCCGGCCCGAGGACCACCCAGTCCGCGCTCTGGATCGCCTCGACGGCCTCCCGGCAGGCCGGCGGCTGGTCCGGGTGCAGGCGGATCCCCACGACCCGTCCCTTGGTGGTGGCAACCGCCACCTGTCCGCGCACGGTTCGCGAAGCGCTCGGGTCGGCCGGGTCCAGCCCCATCACCGTCGCCTCGATGTCGAGCGGGACCGCGGACATGGGCAGGACGCGACCTCGGGCGCCGAGCAGGCGACCGACCCAGTCCAGCCCGGTGACGGTGTCGCCGAGCAGCTCCCACAACGCGACGATGAGCAGGTTGCCGACGGCGTGGTTGTGCAGCTCGCCCGTGCTGGCGAACCGGTGTTGCAGCAGGTCGCGCCAGGTGTGTCCCCACTGGGTGTCGTCGCAGAGTGCGGACAGGGCCATCCGCAGGTCTCCAGGCGGCATGACCCCGAGCTCGTCGCGCAGGCGCCCGCTGGAGCCGCCGTCGTCCGCGACGGTCACGACGGCGGTGAGCTGGTCGGTGAGCAGCCGCAGCGCCGACAGTGAGGCGGCCAGGCCGTGCCCGCCCCCCATGGAGACCACCCGGGGCCGGCCCGGACCGGGCATCACTCCAGCCCCAGGTCCCGGTGAACGGTCCTCGACGCCACGCCCAGCCCGCCGAGCCGCGCGGCCAGCTCCTCGGCGGTCGCCACCGAACGGTGCTTGCCGCCCGTGCAGCCGATCGCGATCGTCACGTACGTCTTGCCCTCCCGCAGGTACCCCGCCAGGACCGGTTCGAGCGTGGGGACCAGCCGATCCATGAACTGCTTGGCCTCGGGCAGCGAGAGCACGTACTCGCTCACCTCGGGGGCCAGGCCGGTCTGCGGGCGGAGCTCCGGCACCCAGTGCGGGTTGGGCAGGAAGCGCATGTCGAGGACGATGTCGGCGTCGAGCGGGATGCCGTACTTGAAGCCGAAGGACATCACGGTCGCGCGCAGCCGCGGCTCGGGACCGCGCTCCTCGTCGAAGGCCTGGACGACCTTGGCCGACAGCTGGTGCACGTTCAGGGCTGTCGTGTCGATGACGATGTCCGCGTCCGACTTCAAGCCGGCGAGCAGCGCCCGTTCCGCGGCGATCCCGTCGAGGATCCGGCCCTCGCCCTGCAACGGGTGCGGACGCCGTACCGACTCGAAGCGGCGCACGAGCACGTCGTCGGAGGCGTCGAGGAAGACGACCCGTGGCGCCAGCCCGCGTTCCCGCAGGGACGTGAGCGCCTCGCGCAGGTCGACGAAGAAGGACCTGCTGCGGACATCGACCGCAGCAGCGAGCCGGGTCACCCCGCCTCGGGAGCGTTCGGCCAGGTCGGCCATCGGCGAGAGCATCTGCGGTGGCAGGTTGTCGACGACGTACCAGCCGAGGTCCTCCAGCGCGTTGCCCGTCGTGGACCGGCCGGCTCCCGACATGCCGGTCAGGATGAGGATCTCGGTCGGCCGGGCCGGCCCGTCCTCGGTGTCGTGGTCGGAGACCGGTACGTCGGCTGCCTCCGGCTCAGGGGTTTCCTCGCTCACGGCCTCTCCTCGCCCGCGCTGGCTCGCTGCGGCTCGTCATCGAGGATCTCACCGGTGGTGACGTTCACGGCGGAGGCTGGCGCCGGCTGCGCCGCGAGTGCCGCGACGACGGCCTGCGCCGTCGCGGCGCCGATGCCCGGGACCTCGGCGATCTCCTGGGCGCTCGCCGCCCGCACCCGCTTGAGCGACCCGAAATGGCGCAGGAGCGCGGTCCGCCGGGTCTTGCCCAGGCCGGCGACCTGGTCCAGGGCACTGGCCGTCATGGTCTTGGACCGGCGCTGGCGGTGGAAGGTGATGGCGAAACGGTGTGCCTCGTCCCGGACGCGCTGCAGCAGATAGAGCCCCTCGCTCGACCGCGGCAGGACGACCGGATGGTCCTGGCCGGGCAGCCAGACCTCCTCCAGCCGCTTGGCCAGTCCGGCCAGGGCGACGTCGTCGATGCCCAGCTCGGCCAGCGCTCGCGCGGCGGCGGCGACCTGCGGCGGGCCGCCGTCCACGACGACCAGCTGCGGCGGGTAGGCGAACTTGCGCGGCCGGCCGGTGTCCGGGTCGATACCGGCTCGGGCACCAGGGTCGGCGCGGCTCTCCCGGTCCTCGCGGTCGTCACTGTCGTCGCCCAGCTCGGGCTCGGACAGGTCGGCGCGCTCCTCCAGGTATCGCCGGAACCGCCGGGTGAGCACCTCGTGCATGGCCGCGGTGTCGTCGTTGCCGTCGACCTTGCGGACCGCGAACCGCCGGTACTCGCCCTTGCGCGGCAGGCCGTCCTCGAACACCACCATGGACGCCACCGTCTCGGCGCCCTGGTGGTGCGACACGTCGTAGCACTCGATCCGCAGCGGCGCCTCGGCCAGGTCCAGGGCCTCCTGCAGCTCCTCGAGCGCCTGGCTGCGGACGGTGAGGTCGCCGGCCCGCTGCAGCTTGTGCCGGGTGAGCGACTGGCCGGCGTTCAACGAGACCGTCTCCATCAGCGCTCGCTTGTCACCGCGGCGCGGCACCCGCAGGTCCACGCGAGAGCCGCGCAGCACCGCCAGCCAGGCCGAGATGTCGTCGGGGTCAGGCGGCAGCTCGGGGACCAGCACCTCGCGCGGCACGGCGTCGCCGGACTCCCCGCCGTACACCTGGACCAGGAGATGCTCGACCAGGTCGGCGGTCGTCACGTCCTCGACCTTCTCCACCACCCAGCCGCGCTGGCCGCGCACCCGGCCGCCGCGCACGTGGAACACCTGGACGGCGGCCTCCAGCTCGTCCTCGGCGAGGGCGAACACGTCCGCGTCCGTGGCGTCCCCGAGGACGATCGCGTTCTTGGCGAGCGCCCGCTCGAGCGCCGCGATGTCGTCGCGCAGGCGGGCGGCCCGCTCGAAGTCGAGCTCGGCGGCGGCGCCCTTCATCTCACGTTCGAGCCGGCGGACGAACCGGTCCGTGTTGCCGGCCATGAAGTCGGAGAAGTCCTCGGCCAGGGCGCGGTGGTCCGATGGGCTGATCCGCCCGACGCACGGCGCCGAGCACTTGCCGATGTAGCCGAGCAGGCACGGCCGGCCGATCTGCCCGGACCGCTTGAACACGCCCGCGCTGCAGGTGCGCACCGGGAAGACCCGCAGCAGCTGGTCGACCGTCTCGCGGATGGCCCAGGCATGCGAGTACGGCCCGAAGTAGCGGGTGCCCTTCCGCTTGGCGCCCCGCATGACCTGCACGCGCGGGAACTCCTCGCCCATGGTGACCGCGAGGTACGGGTAGGACTTGTCGTCGCGGTACTTGACGTTGAACCGGGGGTCGAACTCCTTGATCCAGGCGTACTCGAGCTGCAGGGCCTCGACCTCGTTGGCGACGACGGTCCACTCGACGCTGCCCGCGGTGGTGACCATCTGCTGGGTGCGCGGATGAAGGGCGGCGATGTCCTGGAAGTACGACGACAGGCGGCTGCGCAGGCTCTTCGCCTTGCCGACGTAGATGACCCGGCCGCGCGGGTCCCGGAACCGGTACACCCCGGGCTCGACCGGGATCTCCCCCGGCCGCGGGCGGTACGTCGCGGGGTCCGGCACGCAACCAGCCTAGGCGCCGGTTCTGACGACCCCGGACCGAGTTGTCAGCACCACAACGACGTACTCGTCGTGCGGGTGCTGACACTGGGACATCAGGTGATGGTGAGGCTGTCGCCGCTGACCGTGACGGTCTTCTGCGGCAGCGGTGCCGGAGCCGGCCCGCCGACCACCGCGCCGGTCGACATGTTGTACATGCTGCCGTGGTGCAGACAGTTGATCGTGCCGCCCTGCACGTTGCCGACCAGGAACCGCTGGTGGGTGCAGACGGCGCTGAACGCCTTGAACTGCCCCGCCGTCGGCTGCGTCACGACGATCTTGGGTCCGTCGAGCACCGTGCCGCCCCCGACCGGGACGTCGGACGTCCTGACCGTCGTCGGGCCACTGGCGGCCGAGCCGGCTCCCGAGCCGGAGCCGCCGCCACAGGCGGCGAGCATGCCGACGCCGGCGGCCCCGACGCAGACGGCGCAGACGCCGCGCAGGACGGCCCGGCGGTCGATCTCCTCGGGCGCGCTCAGGGGGCGACCTCCGGGTCGCGTAGCGTGCGGCGCGGTCGGGTGACCGTCGTCGTGGCGCGGCTGCGCGCCGGTGATGTCTTCTTCGCCGCCGCGGTGCGCTTGCGCGTCCGGGCCCGGCCGGCGAGCACCGGCGCGAGGAACTGCCCGGTGTAGCTGTCCGGGTCGGCCGCCACCTCCTCCGGCGTACCCTCCGACACCACCAGACCGCCGCCGTCACCGCCGTCCGGCCCGAGGTCGACGATCCAGTCCGCACTCTTGATGACGTCGAGGTTGTGCTCGATCACGATGACCGTGTTGCCCTTGTCGGCCAGGCCTTGCAGCACGCCGAGGAGCTTGCGGATGTCCTCGAAGTGCAGGCCGGTCGTCGGCTCGTCCAGGACGTAGACCGTCCGGCCGGTCGAGCGCTTCTGCAGCTCGCTGGCCAGCTTGACCCGCTGGGCCTCACCGCCCGACAAGGTGGGCGCGGGCTGTCCCAGCCGGACGTAGCCGAGACCGACGTCGTTCAACGTCACCAGGTGCCGCGCGATGGCCGGGACCGGAGCGAAGAACTCCGCGGCCTCCTCGATCGGCATGTCGAGCACGTCGGCGATCGTCTTGCCCTTGAAGTGGACCTCGAGCGTCTCCCGGTTGTACCGCGCGCCGTGGCACACCTCGCACGGCACGTAGACGTCCGGCAGGAAGTTCATCTCGATCTTGATCGTGCCGTCGCCGGAACACGCGGGGCAGCGTCCGCCCTTGACGTTGAACGAGAACCGGCCCGGCTGGTAGCCGCGGATCTTGGCCTCCGTCGTCTCGGCGAACAGCCGACGGATGTGGTCGAACACCCCCGTGTACGTCGCCGGGTTGCTGCGCGGCGTACGGCCGATGGGGCTCTGGTCGACGTGCACCACCTTGTCCAGGTGGTCCAGGCCCTTCACCGACTTGTGCCGTCCCGGCACCTGGCGGGCACCGTTGAGCCGGTTGGCCAGCGTCGTGTAGAGGATGTCGTTGACCAGCGTCGACTTGCCCGACCCGGAGACGCCGGTCACGGCGACGAAACATCCGAGCGGGAAGCTGACGGTGAGGTCGCGCAGGTTGTGTTCGCGCGCGCCGACGACGGTGACCTGCCGCTTGGGGTCGCGGGTCCGGCGCACGAGCGGTACGGCGATCTCCTCCCGGCCGGACAGGAACGCGCCGGTCAGCGACTCCTTGTGGTCCAGCAGTCCTTGGAGGTCGCCCGAGTGAACGATCTGGCCGCCGTGCTCGCCCGCGCCCGGACCGATGTCGACGACCCAGTCGGCGGTGCGGATGGTGTCCTCGTCGTGCTCGACCACGATCAGCGTGTTGCCCAGGTCGCGCAGCCGGGTCAGCGTCTCGATCAGCCGGTGGTTGTCACGCTGGTGCAAGCCGATGCTGGGCTCGTCCAGGACGTAGAGCACGCCGACCAGGCCCGAGCCGATCTGCGTGGCCAGCCGGATCCGCTGGGCCTCGCCGCCGGAGAGCGTGCCGGACGGGCGGTCCAGGGACAGGTAGTCCAGCCCGACGTCCAGCAGGAACCCCAGCCGCGCGTTGATCTCCTTGAGCACCCGCTCGGCGATCTGCTTCTCCCGGGGGCTGAGCTCCAGGTCGGCGAGGAAGGCGGCGCAGTCGCGGATCGGCAGCGCGCAGACCTGCGAGATCGAGGCATCGCCCAGCAGGACGGCCAGGGACTCAGGCTTGAGCCGGGCCCCTTGGCAGACCGGGCAGGGCACCTCGCGCATGTAGCCCTCGTAGCGCTCGCGGCTCCAGTCCGACTCGGTCTCCGAGTGCCGCCGTTGCACGAACGGCACGGCGCCCTCGAACCCGGTCGTGTACGAGCGCTCCCGCCCGTAGCGGTTGCGGTACTTGACGTGGACCTCGTAGTTCTGGCCCTCGAGGAGCGCCGTCTTGGCCCGCTTCGGCAAGGCCCGCCACGGCACGTCCACGGAGAAACCGAGCTGCTCGCCCAGAGCGGCCATCAGGCGCTGGAAGTAGTCGGCCGAGCCCTGGGTCCACGGCGCGATGGCGCCTTCGGCGAGGGTCAGGTCCTCGTCCGGCACGATGAGGTCCGGGTCGACCTCGAGCTGAGTGCCGATACCCATGCACTCGGGACAGGCGCCGTACGGGCTGTTGAACGAGAACGAGCGGGGCTCGATCTCGTCCATGGCCAGAGGGTGGTCGTTGGGGCAGGCCATCCGCTCGGAGAAGCGACGCTCGCGGTGAGGGTCCTTGGCGTCGAGGTCGACCATCTCGACGACCACGATGCCGCCGGCCAGGCCCAGCGCCGTCTCGACCGAGTCGGTCAACCGCTGCTTGGACTCGCGGCCGGCCTTGGCGACGAGGCGGTCGACGACCACCTCGATGCTGTGCTTCAGCTTCTTCTCCAGCGTCGGCGGCTGGGTCAGGGCGACGACCTCGCCGTCGACCCGGGCCCGCGCGAAGCCCTTGGTCTGCAGCTCGCGGAACAGGTCGGCGTACTCGCCCTTTCGACCCCGGACGACGGGCGCCAGCACCTGGAACCGCGTCCCCTCCGGGAGCTCGAGCAAGCGGTCGACGATCTGCTGGGGCGTCTGGCGGGTGATCGGCTCACCGCAGACCGGGCAGTGCGGCCGGCCGGCCCGGGCGAACAACAGTCGCAGGTAGTCGTACACCTCGGTGATCGTGCCGACCGTTGAGCGGGGGTTGCGGCTCGTGGACTTCTGGTCGATCGACACGGCGGGCGACAGACCCTCGATGAAGTCGACGTCCGGTTTGTCCATCTGGCCGAGGAACTGGCGCGCGTACGCCGAGAGGGACTCGACGTAGCGACGCTGCCCCTCGGCGAAGATCGTGTCGAAGGCGAGGGAGGACTTGCCGGAGCCGGACAGGCCGGTGAACACGATCAACGCGTCCCGGGGCAGGTCGAGCGAGACGTCCTTGAGGTTGTGCTCCCGAGCCCCTCTGACGATCAGGCGGTCGGCGGAGTGGTGGGGCAGTGCGGGCACGGTGCACATGCTAGGAGGGACCGCCGACAGCCGCTGCCGGCAGTCGCCCCGGGTGCGGGGCGCGGGTACGTTTCGGGGCATGACCGGATTCGCCGACGACCCGGACCTGGACCTCATCGTCCACGAGACCGACCTGCTGATGGAGACGGTCCACGGCCTGTCGGACGCCGACGTCCGCCAGGACTCCCGGTGCCCGGGCTGGACCCGAGGTCACGTACTGACTCACATCGCCCGCAACGCGGACGGGCTCCGAAATGTTCTCCTGGCCGCGGCGCACGGCGGCGACGGGGCGTTCTACGACTCCCAGGCTGCTCGGGACGCGGACATCGAGGCGGGGGCCAATCGGCGGGCCGCCGAGCTGGAGGCGGACGTCGAGACCTCGGCCGAGCACTTGCTGGAGGCGTTCGCGGACACGCCGGCCGAGGCCCTGGACGTCAAGGTCCCGCGCCTGCGGAACAACGACGACCCCGCCCATCAGTCCCTCATCCGGGCCCGCAGGACGCCGTCCCTGAGGCTGCGCGAGGTGGTCTACCACCACATCGACCTGGGCACCGGCTACTCCTTCGACCACGTCTCGACGGCCTGGGTCGTTCGCGAGATCGGCGAGTCGGCGCGGCGGTTCGCCGACGGACCGGCGGTGCTGGTCGACGCAGGAGACGCCGGCAGCTGGCGGTACGGCCGGGAGGACGAGGACCCGGTCACCGTGAGCGGGAGCCCGGCCGACCTGCTGGGCTGGATCACCGGCCGGGGGTCAGCTGCCCGGTTGTCCTCCAGCTCGGGGGAGCTGCCGGAGCTGGGGCCGTGGGGCTGACCGACTGCGACGAGGAGACCTGATGACGGAGACGACGTACACCGGGCACGTGACGCCGGGCGGCCCGTCCGCCGTCCGTGAGCTCGACCAGCTGGTGATCCGCAAGGCCAGCGTCGGCGACCTGGACAACAACTGCTACCTGTTGACCTGCCGTACGACGGGGGCTCAGCTGCTCGTGGACGCTGCGGACGACGCCACCCGGCTGCTCGCGCTGGTCCATGAGGGGTCCGCGGACGGGCGGCTCGACCTGGTGGTGACCACGCACCAGCACTGGGACCACCACCGGGCGCTGGCCGACGTCGTCGCAGCCACGGGAGCCGAGACGGCAGCCGGTCATGACGATGCAGGCGAGCTACCTGTCGTACCGAATCGCGCTCTGTCCCAAGGCGATTCGGTCCAGTTCGGCGACATCACACTCTCGGTCATCCACCTTCGGGGCCACACTCCCGGCTCCGTGGCCCTGGTGTACGACGACCCGGCGGGTTCGCCGCACGTCTTCACCGGAGACTCGCTGTTCCCGGGCGGTGTCGGCAACACGGACAAGGACCCGGTGCGCTTCGCCAGCCTGATCGACGACGTCGAGCAGCGGGTCTTCGGCGTCCTCCCCGACGGGGCGTGGGTGTATCCCGGCCACGGCGACGACACCACGCTGGGTGTGGAGCGCCCGCACCTCGGCGAGTGGCGCGAGCGCGGCTGGTAGCTGTTGACCTAGGGCCGACCACGCCGGCCGGTCACGCCCCGCTCGTGCAGAAGGCTGGCCACGGTCGTGACGACAAGGGTGCCGAGGATGACGAGCAAGGACACCGAGATCGAGATGTCCGGCGCCCACCCGACGTGCTCCCCGCCGTTGACGAACGGCAGCTCGTTCTCGTGCAGCGCGTGCAGGATCAGCTTGACCCCGATGAAGCCGAGCAGGAACGACAGGCCGAGGCTGAGGAAGACCAGCCGTTCGAGCAGCCCACCGATGAGGAAGTAGAGCTGGCGCAGACCCATCAGGGCGAAGATGTTCGCCATCAGGACCAGATACGGCTCCTTGGTCAGGCCGTAGATGGCCGGGATGGAGTCCAGGGCGAACAACAGGTCGGTCGTGCCGAGGGCGACCAGGACGACGAGCATCGGCGTCACGACGCGACGCCCGTTCTCCCGGCGGGTCAGGTGCGGTCCGCGCCACTCGGTCGACACCGACAGCACGCGCCGCATCCAGCGGATCATCCGTCCCTCGTGATACTCCTCGTGCTCGTCCCTGCCCTGTCGCGCCAGCTTGACCGCGGTGTAGACCAGGAAGGCCCCGAACAGGTAGAACACCCAGCTGAACGCCGAGATGGCGGCGGCACCGACGGCGATGAACAGCCCACGCAGGACCAGCGCCAGGATGATCCCGACCAGCAGTGCCGTCTGCTGGAGCGCCCGCGGCACGGCGAAGCGGGTCATGATGATGAGGAAGACGAAGAGGTTGTCGATCGACAACGAGTATTCGGTGAGCCAGCCGGCGTAGAACTCGCCGGCGTACCGAGCGCCGGACGAGGACCAGACCCAGAGGCCGAACGCCAGCGCGAGCAGCACATAGAAGGTCAGGACCACGGCCGACTCGCGCAGCGACGGCTCGTGCGGACGCCGGCCGACCCAGAAGACGTCGAACAGCAGGAAGGCCGAGGCCAGCCCGACCGTGATCACCCAGGTGAGGGTGGAGACGTGCATGCGTTCCTCCGGCTCTCGCGTCGCCGGCGGTCGCCGGCGCTCGGTGCCGGAGGTCTCTCCCGCCGCCCGGTCAGCCGGGGCGGCCGACGTCCCGGGGCCGAAACGACCCGTGATGACGAGACGCCGCTGACGGGATACTCCCCTCCGCGGTTACCGTCCCAGCCTAGTGCCGGGCCGGTCCGCTTCGACCACCGCCTCGCGTAGCCTCCGGTTACTCATCGTGAGATGCACACGGCGAGCAGGGTGAACCTCACGCTCAGCGACCGCCGTTTGGCCGCGCCGCACCGCATTCGATTCTTACTCTCAGTGCATGCTGCACATCGAGGACCGGAGCACTGTCACCGACAGTGAACGATCCCTGCGCGAGGCCGGGCGGTCGGCCCCGCAGGCATCGATCCACGTCCTCATCCCTGCTCACAACGAAGAGAGCTCGATCGGGGCGACGATCCGCTCTCTACGCGGGCAGTCGCTCCCGCCTCGCAGCATCACGGTGTTGGCCGACAACTGCACCGACCGCACGGTCGGCGTGGCCCTGGTCGAAGGCGCTGACGTCTTCTCGACCAGCGACAACACCGAGAAGAAGGCGGGAGCTCTCAACCAGTATCTGCGTCGCTACCTGCTGCGGATGGACCCGGACGACTTCGTCCTGGTCGTGGATGCCGACTCCAGCCTGGTGCCGGACTTCCTGGCGCAGGCCGTGCGCCGGTTCCAGGCCGACCCGCTGCTCGGCGCGGTCGGAGGGGTCTTCACCGGCAACTCGCCTACGACCCTGCTGGAGCAGGCGCAGGCCAACGAGTACGTCCGGTTCGCCCGCTCCGTCGCCCGCAAGCACGGCCAGGTCATGGTCCTCACCGGAACGGCCACGATCTACCAGGTCCGCGCGCTCGTGCAGGTGACCGAACAGCGCGGCCGGTTCCTGCCCGGCCGGTGTGGCGACGTCTACGACACGGCGGCCCTCACCGAGGACAACGAGATCACGCTGGCCCTCAAGCACCTGGGCTGGCACATGATCTCGCCACGCGAGTGCATCGTCCGGACCGAGCTGATGCCCACTCCGGGCGACCTGCACCGCCAGCGGTTGCGCTGGTACCGCGGGGCGATCGAGAACCTGCTCTGCTACGGCTGGACGCCCGTGACCCGGCGCTACTGGTTCCAGCAGACCGGGCTCCTGCTCTGCACGCTGGTGTTCGGCCTGTTCGTCGCGGTCACGGCGATCGACGCGTCGTTGGGCCTGATCCGCTGGTCGCCCTGGTGGGCCGGGGTGTCGGTGCTGTTCCTGTCCGAGCGCATCGTCACGGTCTGGCGGGTCGGCACCCGCCGCGGCCGGTTGTTGGCCATCGCCGTCCTGCCGGAGATCTTCTACGACCTGTTCCTGCAAGCCACCTTCGTCCGGGCCGGCGTCCACATCCTCCGTCGTTCGGAGGCGCACTGGGCGCACGGCTCGGGTTCACCGCACACCGCACACCGCACGCCGACGGCAACGTCGCACTAGGAGGGGAATCCATGTACCACCACGACCCGGTCGTTCTCGGGACCAAGATCACCGCGGCCGCCGGCACCGGCGGGCTGGCCTTCACCGGCCTCAACACCGCGCACTACCTGGTGGCCGCCGCCACCCTGATCATGCTCGGCATCGTGCTGCTTCGGATCGTGCCCCGGCGCGAGTCGTGACCAGCCGGGCCCGGGTCCGCTGACCCGGGCCCGGTAGGAACGGCCCGCTCAGCCGGGCCGGTTGGACCGAGGCAGACCGGCGACCACCTGCTCGTACGACGCGTCAACGGCTTCGAGCAGCTCGTCGTCCGGGATCGCACCACCGATCGTCAGGACGTTCCAGCCGAACCGGCCGATGTACGCCGAGCTGCGCGCGTCGTCCGGGAAGCGCTGCACCCACTCGTCGGCCTCCTCGCGGGCGCGGCCGCACTTGAGCCCGACCCCGGCCGGCGCCGCAGCCTCGCCGGGCGGTGCGTCCCCGCCGCCGAGGAAGGCGAAGATCTTGTCGCCGACCTTGGCCACGTGGTCGCCCTCCCACGGCTGGTCCAGCCAGGCCCCCGGCTTGGCCAGGCAATGCCCGCGCACGTCGGCGGCGGTGAGCCGTCGTCGCGGACTCACGCGTGACCCGCGGCCTGCATCCCGCGCAGTTCCTTCTTCAGGTCCGAGATCTCGTCACGCAGGCGGGCGGCCAGCTCGAAGTGCAGCTCAGCGGCCGCAGCATGCATCTGGTCGGACAGCTGCTGGATGAGGTCGGCGAGGTCCGCCGCCGGCAACGAGGCCAACCGGGCGCCGCGGCTCGGGTCGGCCTCGCCACGGCGGGACCCGAACCCCGGTGTCGGCGCCTTGCCACGGGACTGCGCCCGGCCGGAGCCGCCCAGCAGCGCCGCCGTGTCCGCGTCCTCGCGGGCCAGCAGGTCGGTGATGTCGCCGATCCGCTTTCGCAGTGGAGTCGGGTCGATGCCGTTGGCGGTGTTGTACGCGACTTGCTTGGCCCGACGCCGGTTGGTCTCGTCGATGGCCTGCTCCATCGACGGCGTGACCACGTCGGCGTACATGTGGACCTGCCCGGACACGTTGCGCGCAGCGCGTCCGATCGTCTGCACCAGTGAGGTGGAGGACCGCAGGAAGCCCTCCTTGTCGGCGTCCAGGATGCTGACCAGTGACACCTCGGGCAGGTCCAGCCCCTCGCGGAGCAGGTTGATGCCGACGAGGACGTCGAACTCGCCGAGCCTCAGCTCGCGCAGCAGCTCCACCCGGCGCAGGGTGTCGACCTCGGAGTGCAGGTACCGCACCCGCACGCCCTGCTCGAGCAGGTAGTCGGTCAGGTCCTCCGCCATCTTCTTGGTCAGCGTCGTGACCAGGACACGCTCGTTCCGCTCGGCCCGGGCATGGATCTCGTGCAGGAGGTCGTCGATCTGCCCCTTGGTCGGCTTCACCACCACCTCGGGATCCACCAGGCCGGTCGGCCGGATGATCTGCTCGACGACGCCGTCGCCCTTGGCCAGCTCATACGGGCCCGGGGTCGCGGACAGGTAGACGGTCTGCCCGATGCGCTCGAGGAACTCCTCCCAGCGCAGCGGGCGGTTGTCCATCGCGCTCGGCAGCCGGAACCCGTGGTCGACCAGCGTCCGCTTGCGCGACATGTCGCCCTCGTACATGGCGCCGATCTGGGGCACCGTCACGTGTGACTCGTCGATCACGAGCAGGAAGTCCTCGGGGAAGTAGTCGAGCAAGGTGTGCGGCGGCGTACCCGGCCCGCGGCCGTCGATGTGCCGGCTGTAGTTCTCGATGCCGGAGCAGGACCCGACCTGGCGCATCATCTCCACGTCGTACGTCGTGCGCATCCGCAGCCGCTGGGCCTCCAGCAGCTTGTTCTGCCGCTCCAGCTCCCCGAGCCGCTGCTCGAGCTCTGCCTCGATACCGCGGATGGCCCGCTCCATCCGCTCCGGGCCGGCGACGTAGTGCGTCGCCGGGAAGACGTACATCTCCTGCTCCTCCCGGACCACCTCACCGGTCACGGGGTGCAGGGTGTAGATCCGCTCCAGCTCGTCCCCGAAGAACTCCAGCCGCAGGGCGAGCTCCTCGTACACGGGGATGATCTCCACCGTGTCACCGCGGACCCGGAACGTGCCTCGCGTGAACGACAGGTCGTTGCGGGTGTACTGCATCTGGACGAACCGGCGCAGCAGGTCGTCTCGCCCGATGGTGTCGCCCACCCGGAGCGAGACCATCCGGTCGACGTACTCCTGTGGGGTGCCCAGGCCGTAGATGCAGGAGACCGAGGCGACGACGATCACATCACGCCGGGTCAGCAGCGAGTTCGTCGCCGAGTGGCGCAGCCGCTCCACCTCGTCGTTGATGGACGAGTCCTTCTCGATGTAGGTGTCGGTCTGCGGGACGTACGCCTCGGGCTGGTAGTAGTCGTAGTACGACACGAAGTACTCGACCGCGTTGTGCGGGAGCAGCTCACGGAACTCGTTGGCCAGCTGCGCGGCCAGCGTCTTGTTCGGCGCCATGACCAGGGTCGGCCGCTGCAGCCGCTCGACCAGCCAGGCCGTCGTCGCCGACTTGCCGGTGCCGGTGGCGCCCAGCAGCACGATGTTGGACTCCCCGGCATCGACCCGCTTGGCCAGGTCGTCGATCGCGTCGGGCTGGTCCCCGGACGGCTGGAAGTCCGAGACGACCTCGAACGGAGCGACCCGGCGACGCAGGTCGGTGGTTGGCCTCATGGCTCCACCGTAAGTGTCGGCGCCGACAACCCGGCCGCCCGGCGCAGCTCGGTCCACAGCAGGTCCACCTGCGCCAGCAGGGACGCCCGGGTGCCGGAGTTGTCGATGACGTGGTCGGCGGCATCCAGCCGCTGCTGCCGGTCGGCCTGCGCGGCGATCCGGTCGCGTACCTGGTCCGCGGACATGGCGCGGTCCTCGACCAGCCGGTCGACCCGCTGCTGGTCCGGCGCGTCCACGACGACCACCAGGTCGAAGGAGTCGGCCAGACCGGCCTCGACCAGGAGCGGCACGTCCTGGACCACGATCGCGTCCGCCGGTGCAGCGGCGGCCATGCTCGCGGCCCGCTCGCGGACGAGGGGGTGGACGATGCCGTTGAGGGTCGCGCGCTGGTCCGGGTCCGCGAACACGGACCGCGCCAGCGCCGCACGGTCGAGCGTGCCGTCTGGCGCCACGACGGCCGGCCCGAAGGCGGCCACGACCGCGTCGTACCCCGGTGTCCCCGGCTCGACCACCTCGCGGGCGAGGACGTCGGAGTCGATGACGACGGCGCCGAGCTCGGCCAGGCGTCGTGACACCGTGGACTTGCCCGACCCGATGCCGCCCGTCAGTCCGACTCTGAGCACCCGCCGAGCCTACGGGGCCGTCGGAGCCTCGACGTCAGAGGATCTTGCGCGCGACGAACGCCTGCTTGACGGTGCTGGACACCGTCGTGCCGTAGAGCGACTTCGCGGTGTTGACCGTCACGTTCGCCGCCTGCGCGAACGAGGTGTCGGGGCGGTAGGAGAACTGGGCCTCGAGGACGATCCTGGTGGCCTTCACCCGGCCGAGCGACTTGTTGATGTCCCAGAGGGCACGCGACCAGATCTCACCGTCGTCGTGGACCTCGCCGTCGATGTCGGCCGTCGTCTTGTTCGTGTCGGTACGACGCAGGCAGTGCGGCACGGTCGACGTGTAGAAGGTGGAGTCCCAGTCCATGACGCACGGCACGTTGAAACCGTTGCTCACCGGCTGGCTCATGGTGACTGCGAAGTAGTCACCGAAGCCCTCACCGATGGCGCCGGCCTGCTCGCTGGAGCCGAAGCCCGGCACCTCGTCGTCCTGGATCGCGTGTCCGTACTCGTGCCACACGACCTCGGCGTCCTCGGCGTCGTCGACGCCGCCGCGGCCGTAGGTGATGGTGTCGTTCGAGTCGTCGTAGAACGAGTTGTCGTCCGGGATCGTGTCGGTGAACACGTCCTGCGGCTCGTTGTTCACGTCGTTGAAGCCGAGGCTCTGGATGAACTTCTGCGCCTGGGTCAGCTGGTAGTAGGCCTCGACCTGCTCGAACTGGTCGGCGTTGCGCTGGTAGGAGTAGACCCGCGTGGTCGAGCTGGCGATGTTGCCGTTGCGGATCTTGACGTAGTCACCGGTCAGCTTGCTCCCGGCCGCCAGGTTGGTGAGTGTCACCGTCTTGTACGCCGCAGCCGGCACCGCCGCGTTGCTGTCGTTCTGGTCCTTGAGGCTCTCGTTCTTGAGGGAGACCACGGGGTTCGGGTCGAACACCTTGCCGGTGCCGTTGACCTCCTTGGTCAGCGAGGTGGTGCTCAGGACCGCGCCCGACGTGGCGTCGACCAGGGTCTGGGTGGAGCCGCTCGGACTGTGCCCGACGACGCGCCACACGAGGCGGGACTGCGCACCCGGTTGGATGGCCAGAGCCGCTGTGGTCGAGGTGGGCGCCTGGCCGGCCAGCAGCTGTGGTCCCACCTTGCCGGCGGTGGACGCCGCGGCGGCGGAGGCCACCTGGACCGCGGAGACGGCGCGCTGCTGTGCGGAGGCGGCCGTCACGGTGGCGGACCGGGCGACGTTCGAGGAGACCGCGAGGCGTCCGTCATCGACGGTGACCGCGCCGTGGCTGCCGGTGTGGACCGCGTAGTAGCCGCCGAGAACCGGCAGCCCGTTGGCCTCCTGCGCGTACCACTGGTGTACGCCGAGCAACGAGTGCTTCGTCGTCACCAGACGGACCCCGGAGGTCACGGCCGCGCCGCCGCCCCCGGGCGATGCCGTGGCGGGGGCCGGTGCGACGGCCAGCCCTCCGACAACCAGCATTGCTCCACCGAGCAGGCCGGCCATTCGTGCACGCATCATCGTCAACCCGCTCCTCGTCTCCAGCCAGCGATCCTGCTCGCGTCCGTCCGGAACCTAGCCCGCTCGCGGCGCCGCGGTCCGGTGAACGCGGAAACCCGTACAGAGCAACGACCCCGGACCCGTAATCGGGTCCGGGGCCGCCGGCGTTACTGAACGGCGCTGTGGCCGCAGACCTCAGTTGCCGGTGAGCTTCTCCCGCAGAGCGGCCAGCGCCTCGTCCGAGGCCAGGGTGCCCTCGGCGTCGTCGGTGGTCTCGTCCGCGGCCGATGAGGAGTAGGAGCCGGTCGGCGCCTCGCCGGCCTCGGCCCGCGCCTCGGCGTCGGCCTTGGCCATCTCCTCGACCTGGCGCTTGTGCGCCTCCCAGCGCTCGTGCGCCTCGGCGTACTGCTTCTCCCAGACCTCGCGCTGCGCGTCGTACCCCTCGAGCCACTCGTTCGTCTCGGGGTCGAAACCCTCGGGGTACTTGTAGTTGCCGGCCTCGTCGTACTCGGCCGCCATGCCGTACAGCGTCGGGTCGAAGTCCGCGCCACCGGTGACGCTCTCGTTGGCCTGCTTGAGGCTCAACGAGATCCGCCGCCGCTCGAGGTCGATGTCGATGACCTTGACGAAGATGTCGTCGCCCACCTGGACGACCTGCTCCGGGATCTCGACGTGACGCTCGGCCAGCTCGGAGATGTGGACCAGGCCCTCGATGCCCTCCTCGACGCGGACGAACGCACCGAACGGCACCAGCTTCGTGACCTTGCCCGGCACGACCTGGCCGATCGCGTGAGTGCGCGCGAACTGCTGCCACGGGTCTTCCTGCGTCGCCTTGAGCGACAGCGAGACCCGCTCGCGGTCCATGTCGACGTCGAGGACCTCGACGGTGACCTCCTGGCCGACCTCGACGACCTCGCTCGGGTGGT
>JBJMHS010000064.1:0-12613 GCA_045807245.1 Actinomycetales bacterium | reverse complement strand
GTCGGGGCCAGCTCGGGGCGGGGCAGCTCCTCGGCCAGCTGGGCCCGCTGGGCCGCCGCCTGGGGTGTCAACGGCACCAACCCGCGCAGCCAGGCCCCACCAGACCGGAAGCCGGACCCGACCAGCACCCCGCGTTTCAGCGCCTCGCCCACGGCCGCGACCTGGGCGGCGACCACCTGGTTCTCCACCCGGAACAACAGCTGGACCCGCTGGGTCAGGTCCGGCTCGGCGCACTGCCACCACGGCAGGGCGGACACCATCTTCACCACCACCGGCAACGCCGCCATCGCCTGCTCCGGCGTCCAGTCACCCTCGGCGACCGGCGACTGCGGCAGGCCCACCGGCTCGCCCTCGCCACCACCGTCACGGAAGAACGACGCACCCCTGCGATCCATGAACCGAACCTAACCCGCACCACTGACAATTCAGACACCGGTCCACAGGGTCGAAGGTCACAACCACATAACGGTCACGGCCCTGAAACCATTGCGGCACAAGGAGATTCGTGAGGCCGGAGTAATTCGCTTAGTGCGCCGTACAACAACGCCAGCTCGACAACCACGAGCATCGGCCACTCGGCTGAGGGTCGGCCAGCCGGCCGCCGTACGCCAGCTTGCCTGCGTAGATCGCGTTGAGAGACCCGCCGTACGCAGCGGCGAACCAGGAGGCATCGCCAGAGAGGACGAAGAAGCAGTGGCAGCGAGATCCGACCCAGCGTTGTACATCACCGCATCCGACAACAACGCCGCCTCCGACTGCATGCGCTCGTCCGGGCAGGGCACGCCCCGGCGCGGAACAGCTGACACCCGGTCGATACTGACCGGATGACTGACCCACCCATCGGACCGGTCGACGCGTCGAAGGTGCCGCGGTATGCGGGCTTGGCGACCTTTGCCCGCCTGCCCAGGATCGAGGACGTTGACCGGGCCGATGTGGCGGTGGTCGGCGTGCCCTTCGACAGCAGCGTGAGCTACCGGCCAGGCGCCCGGTTCGGGCCGGCGCACATCCGGCAGAGCTCCCGACTGCTGCGCCCGTACAACCCGGCGCTGGATGTCTTGCCGTTCGCAACGCAACAGGTCGCGGACGCCGGCGATATCGCGGTTAACCCCTTCGATATCCAGGACGCGATCGGCGAGATCGACCGCGCCGCAACGAGACTCACCGCTACCGGGAGCAAGCTGCTGACCCTCGGTGGTGACCACACCATCGCGCTGCCGCTGCTGCGGACCATGCATCGGCTGCACGGCCCCTTGGCCGTCCTGCACTTCGACGCCCATCTGGACACGTGGGACACCTACTTCGGCGAGCCGTACACGCACGGCACGCCCTTCCGCCGCGCGTCGGAGGAGGGGCTGCTCGACCGGGACCACTGCCTGCATGTCGGGATCCGTGGCCCGCTCTACGGCGTGAGCGACCTGCCCGAGTCCGGTGACCTCGGCTTCGAGACGGTCCACTGCACCGAGCTCGAGACGCTCGGCGTTGCCGGCACGATCGAGCGGATGCGGGCGCGGCTCGGTGACCGGCCGGTGTACGTGTCGGTGGACATCGACGTGCTCGACCCAGCGCACGCACCAGGGACCGGCACGCCGGAGGCGGGCGGGATGACGTCTCGCGAGCTGCTAGGCATCCTGCGCGGCCTGGCCGGGGTGACCGTGGTGTCGGCCGACATCGTCGAGGTCGCGCCGGCGTACGACCACGCCGAGATCACCGGCATCGCGGCATCACACGTGGCGTACGAGCTCTTGTCCGTGCTCGCCGGCGGAGCCTCCGGGTAAAGGACTGGTCAAGTACTTCTCGGGTGTCGCCTTTACTCGTCCAGCGGCAGGATGACGGCATGTCCCAGGCCACAGAGCAAGCTCGCGAGCAGCCCCGCATCTCCGGGGTCGAGGTCCGGTCGATCGACTACGTGCCGCTCAACGAACGGCACGGCAAGCTCTGGCATCTAGGCCCCTTGTGGTTCATGTCGAACGCCCAGATCGCGACGCTGGCGGTGGGGCTGATCAGCATCACCGAAGGCGGAAACCTGATCTGGTCGATGATCGCGATCGTCGCCGGCGCGCTGCTCGGCACGCTGTTCATGGCGTTCCACTCCGCACAGGGGCCCCAGCTGGGCCTGCCGCAGATGATCCAGTCACGACCGCAGTTCGGCTACGTCGGTGCCCTGCTGGTCTGGCTGTTCGCCTACCTGCAGTACGCCGGCTTCAACGTGTTCAACACCATCCTGGCCGGCCAGGCAATGAACGTCTCCGTTCACGGGGCGGTGAAGTTCTGGGTCGTCGTCGCGACCATCGTCGCCTTCGTCATCGCCCTGATCGGCTATGACCTGATCCACAAGGCCGAGCGGTTGCTGACGTACTCGTTCCTCGTCGTGTTCGGCATCTTCACCCTCGTCGCGCTCATCGCGTTGCACCCCGGGTCGGGGGCGTTCGACCTGTCCAACTTCCACTGGACGCCGTTCCTGGGCCAGTTCGGTGTGGTCGCCGGCTACCAGGTCAGCTGGGCCATCTACGTCTCGGACTACTCGCGCTACCTGCCGCCCGACGTGACGGTGCGCAAGACCTTCTACTGGACTTACTGGGGCTCGGCCCTGGGTGGCGCCTGGCTCATGCTGCTCGGCGCCTGGCTCGCGGCCTGGGCCGGCGACAAGTTCGACATCATCTCCTCGATCAACGAGGCGGGTGACCACCTGTTCACTGGCTTCGGCAAGGTGGTCCTGCTCTTCTCCGTCCTGGGCTTGATCTCCGTGACGGCGCTCAACATGTACGGCGGTTCGCTCACCCTCATCAGCGCCATCGACTCGTTCGTCCGGGTCCGGCCGACGCTGAACGCGCGCGTCATCACGGTCGGCATCACTGCTGCCCTCTCGACCATCGGGGCGCTCGCGGCCACCGACAACTTCCTGTCGAACTTCAACAACTTCCTGCTGTTGATCCTCTACTTGTTCATCCCCTGGACCGCGGTCAACCTGGTCGACTACTACATCGTCCGCCGTGGCCACTACGCCATCGCCGAGATCTTCAAGCCGGACGGCATGTACGGGCGCTGGGGCTGGCGCGGCATCGTCGCCTACGTCGTCGGCTTCGCCACCATGGTGCCGTTCTTCGCTGTGGGCACCTTGTACACGGGCTGGGTGGCCAAGAAGCTCGACGGCGCCGACATCTCGCTGTTCAGACGACGCGGTCAACGCCTTCACCGTTGTGCGGCCGGACGACGCGCTGGCCGCGGCGGCCGCGGTCGACCGGGGCGAGCGGACCGGGCCGCTCGCCGGCGTACCCATCTCCATCAAGGACCATGTCTGGCTCGCGGGCTGGCCGGCGACCAACGGTTCTCGCGCGCTGGCCGACTTCGTGCCGGAGGAGGACTGCGTCTGCGTCGCGCGGTTGGTCGCAGCCGGCGCCGTGGTCGTCGGCAAGACCAACAACCCCGAGTTCTGTTACCGCGGAACGACGTTCAACGACGTGTACGGGGTGACGCGCAACCCGCGCGACCTCACCCGGACAGCCGGCGGGTCGAGCGGAGGAGCGGCGGCCTCGGTCGCTGCCGGCATGGTGCCGCTGGGCGTAGGGACGGACGGTGGCGGGTCGATCCGTATCCCGTCGGCCTTCTGCGGCGTCTACGGTCTCAAGCCGACGTACGGGCTGGTGCCAAAGGTGCCGGGCTTCCGCGGCTGGCCGACGCTCTCCGTCACCGGACCCATGGGCGCATCGGTGCGCGATCTCGCTCTGGCGGTCTCCGTGATGGCCGGCCCGGCTCCGCTGGATCCGCTGGCGCAGCCGTCACCGAACACCGGCTACCTGGACGCGATGCGCGCACCCGACCTGGACGGCCTGCGCATCGCCGCCAGCGAGGATCTGGGCTTCGCGGCCGTCGACCCGGATGTCCGCGCGTCGTTTCGTGCCGCAGTCGAGCACATTCGCGCGCACGACGTGCCGGTCCACGACGCGCACCCGCTGCCCGAGGACCCCTGCCCGCTCTGGGACGCCATCGCCCTGCCTGAGGGGTATGCCTCGGAGGGCCCGCTGTTGGAGCAGTCGCCCGACCTCGTCGGCGCCGATGCCCGCAGCATCATCGAGGCGGGTGCGGCAGCCTCGGCCCGCGACTACCTCGACGCTCAGGACCGCCGCGGCCGGCTCACCCAGACCTGGGCCTGGTTCTTCGAGCGGTACGACGTCCTCCTGACACCGACGATGCCGGTGACGGCGTTCAGCGCGGACCGGATCGGTCCGGAGACGCTCGACGGTCGACCGGTGCCGGAGTCGTTCGACGCCTGGTGCGCCCTGGCCTTGCCGGCCAACCTGGGCGGCCTGCCCGCGGTCTCCGTCCCCATCGGCCCCGGGCGCGACGGCCTGCCGGTCGGGTTGCAGCTGATCGGGCCGCGGTGGTCCGACGCCCGTCTGCTCGGCGCGGCGGCTGCGGTGGACGCGATACTCCGGGCGGCGCTGTCCGACCGGCCCGGCGCAGACTTACGCTGAACACATGCCCACAGCCAAGGACGACGAGCGCGCGGCTCGCGAGTTCGAGGACCTGGTCGAGCTGCTCTCGGCCGAGGACCCGGAGGTCAAGGCGGGGAAGATGTTCGGCATGCCGGTGTTCATGCGCGGCCGCAAGGCGTTCGGCGGGCCGCGGCAGGGCGCCATGGTGTTCAAGCTCAGCGGCGACGCCCATGCGAAAGCGTTGGCACTGAAGGGCGCTCACCTGTTCGACCCCGGGGACATGGGTCGGCCGATGAAACAGTGGGTCGTCGTACCGATCGCGCATCGCAAGGTGTACGAGGAGCTGGCGCGCGCGGCCGCAGCGGACCTGCGAGCGGGTTGAGGCGGCAACTGCACCCGCGACGGCCGTACCGGGCCATCGGCCCGCCGAACCGAGTACTTGAGAAGTCAGCCCTCCAGGGCGGCTGAGACCACCTCGCGGGCCTCGGCCTGCACCTGCGCGAGATGTTCTGCGCCGCGGAACGACTCGGCGTAGATCTTGTACACGTCCTCCGTGCCGGACGGTCGCGCCGCGAACCAGGCCGACTCCGTGCACACCTTGAGCCCGCCGATCGGCGCACCGTTGCCCGGCGCCGTCGTCAAGCGCGCCGTGATCGGCTCGCCCGCCAGCTCGGTGGCCCGGACGGCGTCGGGCGACAGCTCGGCGAGCTTGGCCTTCTGCTCCCGCGACGCGGCAGCATCAACCCGCGCGTACGCCGGATCACCGTGAGCAGCAACGAGATCGGCGTAGTGCTGACTGGGCGAACGCCCGGTCACCGCCTGAATCTCGGAGGCGAGCAGGGCCAGCAGGATGCCGTCCTTGTCCGTCGTCCACACCGAGCCGTCGCGGCGCAGGAAAGAGGCTCCGGCCGACTCCTCGCCGCCGAACCCGACCGAGCCGTCGAGCAGCCCGGGCACGAACCATTTGAACCCGACCGGCACCTCGACCAACGTGCGCCCCAGGTCGGCGGCCACGCGGTCGATCATCGACGACGACACCAGCGTCTTGCCGACAGCGGCCTGGGCCGACCAGCCGGACCGGCCGGCGTACAGGTAGCTGATCGCCACGGCCAGGAAGTGGTTCGGGTTCATCAGCCCGCCGTCAGGCGTCACGATGCCGTGCCGGTCGGCGTCCGCGTCGTTGCCGGTCGCGATGGCATACGGCGCACCCGACCCGGCTGCCCCACCGCCCATGCGCTGGATCAGCGAGGCCATGGCGTCCGGTGACGAGCAGTCCATCCGGATCTTGCCGTCCCAGTCGAGGGTCATGAACCGCCACGTCGGGTCGACGAGCGGGTTCACCACCATGAGGTCCAGGTGGTGGCGTTCGGCGATCGCGCCCCAGTACTCGACGCTCGCGCCGCCGAGCGGGTCGGCGCCGATCGCCAGGCCGGACGAGCGGACCGCCTCGAGGTCGACGACGTTCGGCAGGTCGTCGACGTAGGTCGCCATGAAGTCGTACGGCGCGGCGGCGGCTCGGGCCCGGGCGAACGGGACGCGTTGCACGCCAACCAGATCAGCGGCCAGGAGCTCGTTCGCCCGCCGGGCGATCCAGCCGGTCGCGTCGGTGTCGGCCGGCCCGCCGTGCGGTGGGTTGTACTTGAACCCTCCGTCGCTCGGCGGGTTGTGCGACGGCGTGACGACGATGCCGTCGGCCAGGCCCGGGCCGCTGGTGCGACCGGCGTTCGCGCGCAGGATCGCGTGAGAGACGGCCGGAGTCGGCGTGTACCCGTCAGCCGAGTCGACCAGGACGGTCACGTCGTTGGCGGCGAGCACCTCGAGGGCGCTGACCCACGCCGGCTCCGACAGGCCGTGGGTGTCGCGGCCGACGAACAGCGGACCGTCGTAGCCCTCCTGCGAGCGGTACTCGCAGATCGCCTGGGTCGTTGCCAGGATGTGCGCTTCGTTGAACGACCCGTTGAGGCTGCTGCCTCGATGGCCGGACGTGCCGAAAGCCACCTGCTGCAACGGATCCGACGGGTCGGGAGCCACGGCGTAGTAGGAGGTGACGAGGTGCGGTACGTCGACCAGGTCGCTGGGCTCGGCGGGCTGGCCCGCGCGCGTGTCAGCCATGCAGGTCATCCTCTCGGATCGCCGCAGCACGCGCCAAAGCCACGACCTCGCGGATCGCCGACAGGGGGATGTGTCCTTGGCTGCCGTACAGCGTGAGCAGCCACTCCTGGCCGTCCTCGGCCGCGCCCGTGCCGACCAGGAAACGCATGTCGTAGCGCTCGAGCAGCGCCGTCGCGCCGGGCGACGGGATGTCGGGCGTGCCCTCGACCCGTTCGAAGGCGAACACCGAACCGTCCTTCACCGCGGCAGCGGCCGCTGGGTACTCGTCCACCGGACGCACCTCACTGGCGATGTCGGCCTCGTCCTGGGGCGCCGGGTCCTCGGTCAGCCGGGCTCGGCGCAGGCCCAGGGAGTCGAGCGCGAACGCGATGCGGTCGTCGCCGTCACCCATCGGGCGCACCTGGCTGAGCACCCACCGGTCGAGGTCGAGCGGCCCCATGACCGTCGTACCGACCCAGCGCAGTGCTCCGGCAACGTCTTTCGGGGCATCGGCCAGCCCGTCGGCGAGCGCCTGCACGGCGTCCGCGACCGCGGCGGCAGCGTCCGCCGCGTACGGGCGGTCCGTGGCGTCGTCCCAGCGCCGACGGCCGGCCGACGGCGCGCGCGACGGGCGTGCGCCCACGATCTCGTGGTCGGCGTCGGCCAGGTCGGACGACAGCAGCAGCTGCGCGCCGCGGTGCTTGGCGCCGTACAGGGCGGCGTCGACCGTGACGAACAGCGAGCGCGGCTCGCAGCCGGGCGGAGCCGACGCGACCCCGCAGCTCATCGACGGTGCGTGTTCCCCGCGCCCGAGCAGGGCGACGGCCCGGCGGGCCAGCCCGACCGCATGGGCGCGTGCGTCGCCGGGCAGCACGAGCGCGAACTCGTCACCACCCACCCGGGCGGCGACACAGCCGTCCGCTCGGCTCGCGACCACGGAGAGCGCGTCCGCGGCCAGGCTGATCACCCGGTCGCCGGCGTCGTGCCCCCACGCGTCGTTGATCGCCTTGAGGTCGTCCAGGTCGCAGAGCACCACCGTGGCGCCCGGACCTCCCGGCTCGAGCAGGGCGGCCAGCCGGTCGTCGAACACGCGGCGGTTGGCCAGCCGGGTCAGCGGGTCCTCGTAGGCGAGCCGGGCCGTGCGCTCGAGCAGCTCGGCGGACGCGACGACCTCGCCCACCAGGGCGGCGGCGCGGCTCGCGAGTGGCAGGTCGGACGGCTGGTACGCCGGGCGCCGGGGCGACCGCGTGGCCCACATCTCGCCCCAGAGGTGGCCCTCGCTGGGGACCGGCATGGTGAGACCGGACGCCATCCCGGCCCCGACCAGGATGGAGCGGTCCGGCTCGTGTCCGCCCGCGTCGTCGGCCTGCACCAGGAAGCCGGTGCTCTGGAGCAGCACGATCTGGTCGTGCGCCAGCACGTAGACCTCGTCCTCGGGGAATCGTTGCTCGCCCGGAGCGAGGCGGCCGACGTTGACCCGCGTGACCAGGCGGCCGAGGTCGCGGTCCCACTCGGACAGGGACAGGCTGTCCGCGCCGATCGCGGCCATCGCCTGCTCCGCGGCGATCTCCAGCACGTCGAGGAAGCGACGGCTCGACCGCAGCGCCGCGACCAGGTCGGCCAGCCCCTGGAGCGGCCCCTCCTCCGTAGTGCCGCTGCGCTCGTCCCCCGGCCGCGACCTGCTCACGCCGTGTCCACGGGTGGGACTACACGCCCTTCGTGCCGAGGCTGGAGGGCAGCTCGGGCGTCGCCGCGCGAGCCGGCCGCAGCCAGATCGCGCCGAGCGGCGGCAGGCTGACCGTGGCCGACGCCGGCTGCGCGTGCCAGGACTCGCTCGTCGCCTCCACGACACCGAAGTTGCCGACGCCCGACCCGCCGTACCCTTCGGCGTCGGTGTTGACGACCTCGTCCCACCGTCCCTCCAGCGGGAGGCCGAGCCGGTAGTCGAAGTGCGGCGTGCCCGAGAAGTTCACGGCGGCCACCAGGACGTCGTGCGGGCCGCCCGGTCCCTGGCGCAGGAAGGTGAAGGTGTTGCCGGCGGCGTCGTTGGCGTCGATCCAGCGGAACCCTTCCGGGGTCAGGTCGCGGGCCCACATCGCCGGCGTCTCGCGGTAGACCCGGTTCAGGTCCTTGACCATCTGGTGCACACCCAGATGCCACGGCTGGTCCAGCAGCCACCAGTCCAGGCTGCGGCCGTCCGCCCACTCGGACTCCTGGCCGAACTCAGTGCCCATGAAGAGCAGCTGCTTGCCCGGGTGGGCCCACATGAAGGCCAGGTAGGCGCGCAGCGTCGCCAGCTGCTTCCACCGGTCGCCCGGGATCTTGCGCAGCAGCGAACCCTTGCCGTGGACGACCTCGTCGTGGCTGATCGGCAGGACGAAGTTCTCGCTCCATGCGTACATCAGCGAGAACGTCATCTCGTGGTGGTGCCACTGGCGATGCACCGGCTCGTGCGCGATGTACGCCAGCGAGTCGTGCATCCAGCCCATGTTCCACTTCAGGCCGAAGCCGAGGCCGCCCAGATGGGTCGGCCGGGTGACACCGGGCCAGGCGGTGGACTCCTCGGCGATCGTCACGACGCCGGGCACGCGCTTGTAGACGGTCGCGTTGGTCTCCTGCAGGAACTGCACCGCCTCGAGGTTCTCGCGGCCGCCGTACTGGTTCGGCGCCCATTCGCCGTCCTTGCGCGAGTAATCGAGGTAGAGCATCGAGGCGACCGCGTCCACGCGCAGGCCGTCGGCGTGGAACTCCTCGCACCAGTAGATCGCGTTGGCCACCAGGAAGTTCCGCACCTGGGGGTTGCCGAAGTCGAACACGTGGGTGCCCCAGTCGGGCTGGTCGCCGCGGCGCGGGTCAGGGTGCTCGTACAGCGCCTGCCCGTCGAACCGGGCGAGCGCGAACGCGTCCTTGGGGAAGTGCGCCGGCACCCAGTCGAGGATCACGCCGATGCCGCGCTGGTGCAGCGTGTCGACCAGATACCGGAAGTCGTCCGGCGGCCCGAAGCGCGCCGTCGGCGCGTAGTAGCCCGTGACCTGGTAGCCCCACGACGGGCCGTAGGGATGCTCCATGACGGGCAGGAGCTCGACGTGCGTGTACCCGAGGTCGGCCACGTAGTTGACCAGCTGGTCGGCCAGCTCCCGGTACGACAGACCCTCACGCCAGGACGCGAGGTGCACCTCGTACACGCTCATCGGGCCGTTGTGCACGTCTCGCGTGATGCGGTCGGTCATCCAGGCCTGGTCGCCCCACTGGTACGACGAGCTGGTCACTACCGACGCGGTGGACGGCGGGATCTCGGTGGCCTGAGCCATAGGGTCGGACTTGAGGATCCGCCGCCCGTCGCGCGTCGCGATCTCGAACTTGTAGCGGGTGCCCTCGCCGACGCCGGGGACGAACAGCTCCCAGACACCGGACGAGCCGAGCGAGCGCATCGGGTGCGCCGCCGGGTCCCAGTGGTTGACGTCGGAGGCCAGCCGGACGCCCAGGGCGTGCGGCGCCCACACGGCGAAGGACGTGCCGCGCACGGAGCCGAGGGGACCGTCGTACTGCCGCACGTGCGCGCCGAGGACGTCCCAGAGCTGCTCGTGCCGGCCCTCCCCGATGAGGTGCAGGTCGACGTCGCCGAGCGTCGGCAGGAAGCGGTACGGGTCGTCGAACAGGGCCGGCTCGTGCCCCTCGTAGCTCACCTCGAGCCGGTAGTCACCGACCTCTGGGAAGGGCAGGACGCCGGCGAAGACGCCTTCCCGCTCATGGCTCAGCTCGACGCGGGAGCCGTCGTGCAGCACCGTGACCACCCGGCTGGCCAGCGGCCGCAGCACACGCAGCGTGACACCACCGTCGTACGGGTGCGGCCCCAGCACGGAGTGCGGGTCGTGGTGCGCGCCGGCCACGATGCGTTCGATCTCGCTGGCCCCGACCTCGAGCAGGCGGGGTGCCTGCGGTGGCAGCGACGGGCTCGCGACAGTCGGCATCGAGTCGTCGCTGACCGACAGGGCCGGCTCGCCGCGCTGGACAGGGGGCTGCTGGTCGGGCATATCGCCATCCTTGCGGGCCGGGGCGGGTCACACCACCCCGCGCCCGCTGGCTGGATGTCGGAGGCCCAAGCGCTACTCAGGGCACGAGGACGAGCTTGCCCCGCACATGGCCCGTCGCGCTGAGCCGGTGCGCTTCGGCTGCCTCGTCGAACGCGAAGGCCCGCTCGACGGGCAACCGCAGCTCGCCCCGCTCGAACAGCTCCGCCGCGTGAGCCAGCGCGCCCCACGCCCGCGAAGCTCCGCCGGTCGTGAGATGGACGCCGTACTCCGCGGCGTCATAGCTGGCGATCGTGACGACCTTGTGGGGGTCGCCGGTGATCTCCACGAGCGCCGGGAGTACGCCGCGCCCGGCCGTGTCCAACGCCAGGTCGACACCGTCCGGGGCGAGCTCGCGCACGCGCGCGGGCAGACCCTCGCCGTACGTCGTAGGTGTCGCGCCGAGCGATCGCAGGTACTCGTGGTTGCTCTCACTCGCCGTACCGATCACCAGGCGGGCGCCCTCGGCGCGAGCCAGCTGCACGGCAGCCTGTCCGACGCCACCGGCGGCGCCGTTCACCAGAACCGTGTCGCCCGGCTTGAGGCCCACCGTGTCGAGCGCGCGTTGTGCGGTCTCGACGGCCGTCGTCAACCCGGCCGCCTCCTCGAACGACATCGACGCCGGCTTGCGCGCCCAGTGGGTCAGGACGGCGTACTCGGCGGCCGCACCGCCTTTGGCCGAGCCGAACACCTCGTCGCCCGCGGACACGCCGTGCACGCCGTCGCCGACCTCGTCCACGACGCCGGCGGCGTCCAGCCCGGTCGTGACGGGTCCCTTCGCGTTGCCGGCGGCGCCGCTGCGCTGCTTGTGGTCGAACGGGTTGATGCCCGCGGCGCGGACCGCCACCCGGATCTGACCCGGCCCGGCGTGAGGTTCCTCGACCTCGGCGACATGCAGGACCTCAGGTCCACCCGTCTCGTCGAACTGCACAGCTCGCATGTTTTCCTCCTTGCCTCGGTTCGCTGACAATCGGTCGAGAGTCTGGGTCCGGCGCGCCGAGGCGCCGGGCGACTCGTACGGCGGGTCGCTGGAGACGTTCGACGAAGCGTCAGGACACGCCGGCGGTGAGCCGGGCCACCGCGCGCAGCGGCACCTCGATCCAGTCCGGCCGGTTGCGCGCCTCGTAGACGACCTCGTACAGCGCCTTGTCCAGCTCGAGGGCGGCCAGCAGGGCGGTGTGCTCACGCGGGTCGCGTCCGGAGACGTCGGCGTAGCCGAGGCAGAACTTCGACCGGCACCGCGCCGCCCAGGCCTCGCCGTCCCCCGACTGGGCCGCCGCATAGTCGAACGAGCGCAGCATGCCCGCCACGTCTCGGAGGGCGAGGTCCGGGTCGCTGCGCTCGCTGATCGGCCGCAGCGGCTCGCCCTCGAAGTCGAGCAGCACCCAGCCGCGCCGCGGAGCGTCGAGCACCTGACCCAGGTGATAGTCACCGTGGATCCGTTGCAGCACAGGGAAGTCCGTGAGCTCGTCCAGCTGGTCGTGGATCGCCTTGATCTGGCTGTCGAGCCCGTTCAGGCCGTCGACCTGGTTGCACGCCCACGCGGCTCGGACGCGCAGCGCGTGCACCAGCTCCGACCGCCGGGCGGGTGAGGCGACCTCGGTGGCGAGGTGCTCGGCGAGCGTCTGGTGCACCTCGGCGGTGGCCTGACCCAACGTGTGCGCCTGGGGGCCGAAGTCCTCGCCCGCCGACAGAGACTCGGTCGCCTCCCGCCAGGCGTCGCGCGTGCCGACGAGGAACTCGCTGGCGAAGGCCAGGTGGCCGGACACCGCTGAGCCGTCCGGCCGGGTCCACGAGCCCTCGACCCAGCCCGAAGGCGTCGGCACGCGGGTGCTCCCGGCGGCCGCGAGCGCGGACTGGACGACCACGTCCGGGTTCGCCCCGCCGTACAGCGTGCGGAACAGCTTGACGATGACCGGCGGCGTGCCCTCGACGATCACGCTGGTGTTGGACTGCTCGCCGGACAGCACGCGGGCGGCTCCGTCGACCGGGACCGGCACCCCGCCGGGCTGGCGGCGG
>JBJMHS010000063.1:0-35721 GCA_045807245.1 Actinomycetales bacterium | reverse complement strand
GCCCCCGGAGCGGGCAAGTCGACGTACGCCGAGTGGCTGGTCGGCACCCTGACCGACGCTGGGCGCGCGGCGGTGCTGGTCCCGATGGACGGGTTCCACCTCGCCCAGGCGGCGCTCGACAGACTGGGGCTGGCTGACGTCAAGGGCGCACCACAGACGTTCGACGCGGTCGGGTACGTCGAGCTCCTGCGCCGGATCCGCGAGCCAGGGGACGAGACGATCTGGGCCCCTCGGTTCGACCGCGACCTCGAGAACGCCATCGCGGCGAGCGTCCCGATCGAACCCACCGTCGAGCTGGTCGTGACCGAAGGAAACTACCTGCTCCTGCCCCAGGGGCAGTGGTGGCTGGTGCGACTGCAGCTGGACGCATGCTGGTACCTCGACATCGAGGACGGGGAACGGCGGGCCCGGCTGCAGGCGCGGCACGAGCGTTACGGCCTCACGGCGGCGGCGGCCGGCGAGCGGACCAACGGCAGCGACGAGGCCAACGCCGTCCTGGTGACGCCGACCCGGTCGGAGGCGGACGCGATCATCCGCCCCCGCCAGCCGAGCTAGCTGGCCAGACCGGACAGCGCGGCCACTGCCAGCCGACCCAGGCGGCCGAGGTCGTACCCGCCCTCTTGCACGGCAACCGTCGGGCCGCACTGGGCGAACAGCTCTCCGGCGGCGCGGTAGCCCTCCTCGCTGACCTCAAGGGGGCTCTCCGGATCGACCTTTGCGGCGTCCAGGCCGAGGGAGACAACCATGGCGTCGGGGGCGAAATCGTCGACGGCAGTGCGGATCTCGCGCACGGCTGCCAGCCAGTCGTCATCGCCGGTGCCCGGTGTGAGCGGACGGTTGAGCGTCGTCCCGCCCCCGTCGGCGCGACCGGTCTCGTCGGCGAACCCCATGACATGCGGGAACCACCCCGCGCCCGGGTCGACGTGCACGGAGCCGTAGAACACGTCCGGCCGGTCGTAGAACAAGGACTGCGTGCCGTTGCCGTGGTGCGCGTCGAGGTCGACGATCGCGACCCGACCCGCTCCTCGGGCCCGCAGCATCTCGGCGGCAACGGCGGCGTTGTTGAGGTAGCACGAGCCGCCGAACGTGGATCGGTTCGCGTGGTGCCCGGGCGGCCGGCAGAGCGCGTAGGTCACGCCGCCCTCGGACCACGCCAGGTCGGCGGCGGTGGCAGCGACGTCGACGGCGGCCCGCGCCGCCTCCCACGTACCTGGACCGACGAGCGTCATCGTGTCGTAGCAGTAGTGCCCGGCCCGAGCATGGACCGCGACCGGCTCGCGGGCCGGCAGGCCGTCCAGCATCCCGGTGGTGGCGAACATGTAGGGCACGACCCGGTCCTGGCCCGGGTCGTGGTCGAACCCCGCCTCGACCCATAGATCCCACGCCGCTCGCAGCCACGCGGTCAGGGCCGAGTCGTGCACGCGGTGCAGCACGTCCTCCGGATGGCTCTCGGCGGGCACCTCGCGCGCGCCCGCTGCCCGGACGGCGGCTCGCAGCACCTCGGCCCGCTCGGGAACCTCGGTGCCCGGCGTCCGCACTCCGACCCAGATCTCCGCGTCCGGCAGGTGCCGCAGGACATCGGCCGACCACACCATGGTGATGTCCAGGCTCATTGCGGCATGCTGTCACGGTGCCGCGCCTTGCTGACTTGCGGATCAGGATTGGTGACTTGCCGCCGGGGCCGACCGACTCTGTGCTGGACGTCCTCGGCGTCGGGCTTGGCCACGCGACCGTGTGGCGGGACGAGCCCGACCCGCCACACGGACGCGGCATCGCGCGCACCGGCGTCACCGTGATCGACCCGGGGGGCAACCTGTTCCGGACGCCGTTGCCCGCAGGCGGAGCGGTCCTCAACGGCGCCGGCGAGTGCACGGGGTTCCTCTCGCTGTCGGAGTGGGGACGGCTCGAGACGCCCATCTTCCTCACGTCGACCATGCAGGTCGGTCGCGTGTACGACGCGGCCTGTGAGCTGCTGATGGCCGAAGACCCGGGCATCGGCGACGTCGACGTCGTTATCCCCGTGGTCGCCGAGTGCGACGACAGCTACCTGTCCGACCCGCGTCGCATGCAGGTGACGGCGGACGACGTCGCGACGGCGCTCGCCGAGGCCCGGGCGAGCCGGGGCGCGTCGCAGCCGCCGCCGGAGGGTGCGGTCGGTGCCGGCACCGGCATGAGCTTCATGGGCTACAAGGGCGGCATCGGGACGGCGTCGCGCGTGCTGCCGGACGGCAGCGTCCTGGCGGCCGTCGCGCTGACCAACATCGACGAGCCCGAGCGGCTGACGATCGACGGCGTGCCGTTCGGCCGAGTCGCGTCCGCCGGCGCCGGGTCAGCCAGGTCACGCAGGTCACCCAGGCCACCGGACGGTTCGTGCATCGTCGTCCTGCTGACCGACGGTCCGCTCGACGCGTCCGGATGTGGGCGGCTGGCCCGGCGGGCCGGTCTGGGGCTGGCCCGCACCGGCAGCACCGCACGCCACGGCAGCGGCGAGATCTTCCTCGCCGCAGCGACCGGCTTGCGCGCGAGCCGCGGGACGGCCAGCGGTCGCGCGCCTGTCACCGGTCCCGACCTGAACCCCTACTTCGCCGCGGCGGTCGAGGCGACCGAGAGCGCTGCCCTGAACAGCCTGTTGCAGGCGCCGACCGTCACGGGCTACCAGGGAAACTCCTCGCCCGGCATCGACCCGGACGAGGTCGTGCGCGCGCTGGAGGCGCACGGCCGTGCCTGACGGCCGTCCGGGCACGGCCACGCACCAGTGGTTGACCATGAGCGACGGCGCCCGGCTGTCCGCCACGCTGTACCTTCCGGCCGATGCCGGGCCGGGCGACCGGACGCCCTGCCTCCTGGAGGGGCTCCCCTACCGCCAGCACGACCTCACGTCGTCGTACCGGCCGGAGTACGCCGAGCTGCGCGACTCCTACGGGTACGCCGTGTGCCGGCTCGACCTGCGCGGCACCGGAGCATCGGCCGGTGACGCCACGGACGAGTACCCGGCGCAGGAGCGCAGGGACCTGGCCGAGGTCATCGCCTGGCTGGCCGGGCAAGAGTGGTGCACCGGCCGGATCGGCATGTTCGGGACGTCGTACAGCGGGTTCAACGCGTTGCAGATGGCGGCCGAGCGGCCACCTGCGCTCGGCGCGGTCTGCGCGATCTACTCCTCCGACGACCGGTACACCGACGACGTGCACTACATGGGCGGCCTGCTGAAGTGGCTCGACCTGGTCGACTACTGCCACTACATGACGCCGATGAACGCGCTGCCCCCGACGCCGGAGCTCTGGGCCACCGAGGGCATGCAGGACATGGACTGGCGCAAGGAGTGGCGACGGCGGTTCGAGACCTACGAGCCCTGGCTGCTCACCTGGATGGAGCACCAGCGGTCGGACGCGTACTGGGCCCAGGGGTCGATCCGGCCCGGCTACGACCGGATCGCCTGTCCCACGATGATCGTCGCCGGCTGGGCCGACGGGTATCGCAACAACTCGTTCCGGACCGTCGAGGCCCTCGCCGCGGCGGGAGTGCCGCACCGCCTGCTGGCCGGTCCCTGGGGACACATGGCCCCGGCCTCGGCGCTGCCCGGGCCGCGCATCGACCTGGTCCGCGAGATGGCGCGATGGTGGGACCGGCACCTCCGCGGCATGGACGACGGGGTCGGCGCCGAGCCGGTCGCCACCTGGTATGTCCGAGAGTCGACCCGGCCTGCGGCGGCGCTGGACACGATCCAGGGCCACTGGCGCACTGACCACTGGCCGCCGGAATCCCTTGCCACGCAGTCGTTCTCGCTCGACGGACGCGCGCCTTACCTTGTCCGGCCGGACATCGGCACGGCGGCCTGGATCTCCTGCGCTGGCCACCTGCCCTACGGCCAGTCCCTCGACCAGCGGGGGGACGACGACCGCTCCCTGGTGTGGGACCTGGCGGTCGCGGGGCCCGAGGGTCTGGAGATCGCCGGCCACCCCTGTTTGCGGCTGCGGGTCATCAGCTCCGCGCCGGTGGCGACGGTGGCGGCGCGGTTGTGCGACGTCTTCCCGGACGGTACGTCGGCCCTCGTCACCCGGGGGACGCTCAACCTCACCCGACGCGGCGGCATGGCGACCGCCGAGGCCCTCGTCCCGGGCCAGGAGTACGACGTCGAGCTCGAGCTGGAGGCCACCGCCTGGCGCTGGCGCCCGGGTCAGCGGGTCCGCCTGGCCCTCGCGGGGGCGGACTGGCCCAACACGGTCGCCCCGCCGACGCCGCTGACCCTGACGGTGGTCGGTGGCCAGCTGGACCTGCCCGTCCTGCGCATGGACTCCACCTACGCGCCGGCCACCTTCGCACCCGGTGGTGACGCGCCGGCAGACGAAGGCGAGGGCGTCACGTGGACCGTGACCGACGACGTGCTCGGCGGCCGGACCCGGGCCGAGGTGGACCACGGGAGCGAGTACGGCACGCCGTTCGGGTCGGCCCGCGAGCACTACACCGGGATGGTCGAGGTCGACCGGGCCACCTTCGCCCAGCGCGCGACGGCCCGGGTCGAGCTCGGGCTGTCCTTCGCGGAGGCGCGGGTGGCCGTGACGTCCGACCTCGACGTCACGGCGGACGCGGACTCGTTCACTGTCCGGATCGAGCTGCACGCGCTGGAGGACGACCGGCCGACCATGCACCGCAGCTGGACTCGGACCTACCCGCGAGACCTCGCGTGAAGCGGGGCCGATGATCGGGTGACGGTGGATAGAGTGCGCGCCGTGAGGCGCAAGGGCGAGGTGCGGCGGGACGAGATCCTGCGGGCCGCCGTACGCGAGCTCGAGCGGCGCGGCTTCGCGCACACTCGGGTTGCGGATATCGCCTCGGAGCTCGGTGTCAGCACGGCCCTCGTCTTCTACCACTTCGACACCAAGGAAGCGCTGTTCGCCGCTGCGTTCGCCGATGCGGCGGAGCGAGACGTCCGTCGGCTCGACGAGGCGGTCTCGGCCAACGGGCGCGCTGTCGACAAGCTGCGCGCGATCCTCCGGCTGTACGCCCCGGTCGGCAGCGGCTCCGGCTGGCCGTTGTGGATCGACGCGTGGGCGGCCGCCTTGCGCGAGCCGGCCCTGCGCCGCGTCTCCCGCCGGCTCGACGTGCGGTGGAAGGACTCCGTCGCCGCAGTGATCACCGACGGCGTCGCGAGTGGCGAGCTGACCTGCCCGGACCCACATGGTGCCGCCTGGCGGATCACGGCGATGCTCGACGGTCTGGCCGTGCAGGTGACGGTGCACAGGGGCGTCGTCAGCCGCAAGGAGCTCAGCACCTGGGTGACCGAGCTGACCGAACGCGAGCTGGGGCTGCCCGCCGGCGCGCTCGCCCCCTGAGCAGGTCGGCCTCTGAGCAGAGCGCCTAGACCAGCCAGCTCGTTGCGGCCACCGGCTCGGTCAGGGCCGGGCGGGCCACGTCGAACGGCGACAGGTCGAGGTCCGTCCGGCCCTCGGCCGCGAGGGCTGCCAGCAACCGCCCCAGGGTCGGCGCGAACTTCATGCCGTGCGCCGCACCCAGCCCGACTAGGACGGCCTCGTGGCCCGGCACCGGCCCGAGCACGAAGTCGCGGTCAGGCGTGAGGGTGTACAGGCAGGTCTTCGAGCCGACGACGTCGGTCCCGGCCGACGGGATGAGCCGGGCCAGGAAGTCCACCAGACGGCGCTCGGCGTCGGCCTCGACATCTCCGGACCGGGTGCGCGGGTCAACGACGGGCCCGCCGCAGTCCTGCGCCGACTTGATGGTCGTCGCACCGAAGCACGGGAAGCCGTAGAAGCTGGGGTCATCCATCCAGATCCAGACCGGGAACCGTTGCGGTGCAAAGGAGCCCGGGTCGGCGGGCTGGACGTACGTGACCTGCTCCTGCAGGACGGTCAACGGCAGCTGTACGCCGAGCGGGTCGAGCACGTCGTTAGTCCACGCATCCGCGGTGACGATGACACGGCGACAGCGGAGGGTGCGGTCGCCGGCCTCGACCTCGACCCGGTCGCCCAGGTCGCGCAGGCCGGTCACCCCGCAGTTATCGACCAGCGCGGCACCGGCCACGACGGCCAGCCGCTGCATCGCGGCGGTGCCCACCGCCGCGGGGACGATGCCGGTGCGGGCTTGGTGCACGGCCGTCGTACCGTCCGGCAGCACGAACTGCGGCCAACGGCCGATGGCCTCCGCGGCGGTCAGCACGTCGTAGGGCACGGCACAGGCGTCCATGCTCGAGGTGTACGTCGCGATGTCGATCGCCGCGTCCCGCGGGAACAGGTCCACGCCTCCGGTGATCGTGACGAGCTGCTGGCCGGACGCCGCCTCGAGGTCCGCCCAGTCGTCGTACGCCGCGAAGGTCAGGTCGATGTAGGCCGGTGTGTGGTAGCTGTGCCGGATGATCCGCGAGGTGTCGTGCGAGGCACCGCGCGCGTGCCCGAGCGCGAACTGCTCGAGCCCGACGACGGACGCGCCGCGCCGGGCCAGCTGCCACGCGGTCGCACTGCCGAGCGCCCCGAGCCCGACGACGACGTACTCGACCTCGGTCGGGCCGCCGGGGCGGGTCATCCGCGCTCGAGCCGCGGCAGCAACCAGCGGCGGATGTCCAGGCTGGCGTCCTCCATGGGGGCGAACCAGCCCTGCGTGTACCCCTTCGACGACATCCCCCGCTGCACGGACTCGCAGATCGCCCAGTCCTGCCGGTTCACCATGTCCCAGAAGTCGGCCGCGTCGGAGACGTCGTAGTCCTCGCGCTCGGTCTCGGCCGGGTCGACCAGGATGTCGCACTCGACCCGGGTCCGGCCGGCGGACTCGGCCACCAGCCGGAACGCGGCGACATGGTCGGCCGACAGGCTGATCATGAGGTTCGGGTAGATCAGCTCGCCCTTGTGCCGGACCTGCTCGTCGGGGTCCAGTCCGGCGAACGGTCGCCGGCGGGTCGTGCCGGTCGAGGTGAACGTCCAGGCACCGTCGCGCATCGGGACGCCACCGTCCCAGTCCAGGCCGGCGCCACCCCGGCCGAACGCCGGCACGAGCCGGACGAGCTCCGGATGCACGCCCGCGCAGTGGTAGCACTCGTTGTAGTTCTCGGCCAGGACCTTCCAGTTCGCGCGGACCTCGTAGTCGAGGCGGCGCCCGACGACGAGCCGGTCCAGCGGGTACCGCACGAGCCGCTCGGGCACGGGGCCCAGGCTGGCCACCAGGCCCGGCGCGTCGCCGGGGTCGAGATGCACGAAGACGAAGCCGCCCAGCTGTCGACACCGACGGGGGCGAGGCCGAAGAGTGACGGGTCGAAGCCCTCGACATCGTCCGTGTGCGGCGCCCGCAGCAGGCGACCGTCGAGGCCGTAGGTCCACGAGTGGTACGGGCAGCGCAGGGACTTGGCCGCGCACGGCTCGACGGCCGCCTCGTCGGGATCGGCCGGCACGACCTGCGAGCCGCGGTGGCGGCAGACATTGAAGAACCCGTGCAGCCGGCCGGAGTCGTCGGAGGTCAGGAGCACGCTCTCGCCCGCGACGTCGACGACTGCTCGCCGGCCGGGGCCGCGCAGGCCGAGCGCGCCGAGGCGGCCCACGCAGTACCACTCGCGGTGCAGGATGGCGTCTCGCTCGCGCTGCCAATGGCTCTCGTCGACGTAGTACGGCGCCGGCAGGGCGGCCTGGAGCGAGGCCATTCACACCTCCTGCGTTACTGACTCACCGATCAGTTTTCGTGTCCAGTATGCCCGCTCGCGACTGCCGCCGAAAGGTGACAGGCCGCTTGATGCGACCGTACGGCGGACAGCAGGTCGAGCGGACGGGTCGTGCAGGCCTGGGCCACGCCGGCAGCAGCGGCCTCTCCCGACCCGAGCGCGGGGCATCGTGGGTGGAACCGGCACCCGGGCGGAATCTTGGTGGGGTCGGGCGTCTCTCCCTGCAGGACAATAGGTTTGAGGTCTTGCACGTCCGGGACGACGGAGAGCAACGCGCGGGTGTAAGGGTGTTGCGGGTCGTCCAGGACCTCCTCGGTCTGCCCGATCTCGGCGACCCGACCCAGGTACATGACCGCCAGCCGGTCCGCGATGTTCCAGGCCAGGCCCAGGTCGTGGGTGACGACGAGGATGGTGAGGCCGAGCTCCTCACGCAGCTTCAGCAGCAGGGCCAGGATCTCGCCCCGGACCGACGCGTCGAGCGAGGAGACGGGCTCGTCGGCCACGATCACTTTGGGTTCGAGCACCAGGGCGCCGGCGATGACGACCCGCTGGCGCTGGCCGCCGGAGAGCTCGTGCGGGTACCGCAAGAAATAGCGCTCAGGAGGCCTCAGCCCGGCCCGCGAGAGTGCCTCGGCCACCTTCTCCACCTCGTTGCCGGGGACCTTGTGCACCCGCAGGCCCTCGGCCACTGCTTCGTAGACGGTGTGCCGCGGGTTGAGCGACCCGGTCGGGTCCTGCAGCACCAGCTGCACCTCGCGCCGATAGGCCTTGAGCTCTCGCGTCCGGTAGCCCAGCGGCCGGCCGCGGTACAGCACCTGGCCGGTCGACGGCCGCTCGAGACCGAGGATGGTCCGGGCCAGCGTCGTCTTGCCGCACCCGGACTCCCCCGCCAGAGCCAGGATCTCGCCAGGGGCGATGGCCAGGTTCACCCCGTCCACGGCCCGCGCGCCGCCACCACGGGTGCGGAAGGTCACGTGCAGGTTCGACACCTCGACGATGGGCGCGACATCGGCGCTCATCGCCGGCCCACTTCGGCAACGACGGCCTCCTCGGCCCGCAGGCACGCCGCCACCCGCCCGGGCGCGACGCGCTCGAGCCGGACGTCGATGCGTCGACAGTCGTCGACCGCGATCGGGCACCGCGGGTGGAACGGGCACCCGCTGGGCAGGTCGGTTGCGAACGGCGGGTCGCCGGGCAGCCCGCGCGGGGCGAACCGCGAAGCCCGGTCGCCGATGGTCGGGAACGCATCGGACAGCGCGCGAGTGTACGGATGGATCGGCTGTTCGAAGACCGGGCGGGCCGGCCCCTCCTCGACGATGCGGCCGGCGTACATCACCGCGACCCGGTCACAGTTCGAGCCGAGCACCGACAGGTCGTGGCTGATCATGAGGACGCCCACACCCGACTGGGCGACCAGCCCCGTCAACAGGTCGAGCACCTGCGCCTGGACCATGACGTCGAGCGCTGTGGTCGGCTCGTCGGCGACCACCAGCTGGGGCCGGCAGGCCAGCGCCATGGCGATCATGACGCGCTGCTTCTGGCCGCCCGAGAGCTGATGCGGGTACGACGCAGCGAGCCGCGCGGGCAGGCCGACCTGGTCGAGCAGCTCGCCGACCCGGGCGGAGGCAGTGGCCCGGCTGGCGGACGAGTCGTGCAACAGGATCGGCTCCGAGATCTGCCGCCCGACCTTCTGCACCGGGTTGAGCGAGTGCAGCGCGCCCTGGAAGACGATGGACGCGGCCTTCCACCGCACGGCCCGCAGCTCGCCGAAGCTCATCGCCAGCACGTCGCGGCCGTTGAGCAGCACCTCACCGCTGACCGTGGCCGAAGCCGGCGTGAGCCGCAGGATCGTGGACGCGACCGTCGACTTGCCGCAGCCGGACTCGCCGGCCAGCCCGACGGTCTCACCCTGCTCCACGTCCAAGGTCACGCCCCGCACCGCGGGCACAGGCCCCTCCTGCGTCCGGTACGTGACGGCGAGGTCCCGGATCTGGAGGAGAGTCACGGGCTCAGGCCGCCGTCGAGAGGTGCGGGTCGACGATCGCTTCGAGCGCGCGGCCCACGAGCGTGAAGGAGAGCACGACGATCACGACGCACGCGCCGGGCGGCAGCAGGTACCACCATGCGCCCGTCGTGATGGCGCCGCTCTGGAAGGCGTTCTCCAGCATCGTGCCCCAGCTGACGTCCTTGGGAGCGAACCCACCCAACCCGAGGAAGGTCAGGGTCGTCTCGGACAGGATCGCCACTGCGACGGTCAGCGTCGTGTTGGCCAGGATCAGCGGGGTCACGTTCGGCAGCACGTGCTTGGTGATCTGGTGCCAGTTGCCGCCGCCGAGCACCCGGGCTCGTTCCAGGTACGGACGGCCCTCGATGGACAACGTCTGGGCGCGCACCAGCCGTGCCGTGGCGGGCCAGGACGTGACGCCGATGACCAGGATGATGTTGAAGATCGACTGCCAGGGCAGCAACGTCGAGACGACGATGGCCAGGGGCAGGAACGGGATGACCAGGAACCAGTCGGTCAGGCGCTCGAGAAACGCGCCGAACAGGTTCGTGTAGTGCCCGGACGCGATGCCGACCAAGGACCCGAGCACGATCGAGATGACTGTGGCCGCGATCCCCACGACGAGCGAGATGCGGGCGCCCCAGACGACGAGGGCCAGCACGGACCGGCCGCTCTCGTCGGTGCCGAGCGGGAACGACGCGGAGGGCGGTTTCAGGACACCACCCGTCGCCTTGGTGACGTCGAGCCCGTCGCTGGAGAACAGCACCGGCGCGAGCAGGGCCAGCGCAGCGATGACCAGCAGGACGACGACCCCTGCGACCCCAGCTCGCTGGGCCATGAACGCCCGATAGAAGCGCCGCCGCGCGGCCTTGCGTCGGGCCCGCCCGAGCGAGCCGCTCGGAACGCTCGGAGCCTCGCTGACGGCCGTCATATCCGGACCCTCGGGTCCAGGGCAGCGACGATCACGTCGGCCACGGCGTTCGCGACGACGACGGTGATGGAGAACAACAGGAATATCGCCTGGAGCAACGCGACGTCAGGACCGCGGATCGCCTCGTACGACAAGAGCCCGAGACCCGGCCAGGAGAAGACCGTCTCGACGGTGATGGCGCCGGACACGATGAAGCCGATGTTGAGGAACACCAGGGTGATGGTGGGCAGCAATGCGTTCGGTACGGCGTGCCGGCGCAGCACCAGCCGGTCCATCAGGCCCTTGGCCCGCGCCGTACGCAGATAGTCCTGACCGGACTCCTCGATCAGGGACGCCCGCATGACCAGGCTGTACTCCGCCAGGTAGACCAACGTCAGCGTGGCCACCGGCAGGGCCATGTGCCAGGCGGTGTTGGCAATGCCGTTCAAGGACCACTGTTCGACCCCCGGCGAGATGATCCCGCCACTCGGGAAGATGCCTTTCATGGCACCGACGCCGGTCGACAGCACGATGAGCAGCAGCATGCCCAGCCAGAACTCCGGCATGGCGTACAGCGTCAGTGTGACGCCGGTCGAGGTCCGGTCGAACCAGCTCCCCCGCCGCCATCCGCCCCGGATGCCGATCCACACGCCGATGACGGTGGAGAGGATGGTCGAGACGCCGAGCAGCAGCAGGGTGGCCCACACCCGGTCGCCGATGACGTCCCACACCGGTCGGGAGAACTGGGCCGAGCGGAAGTCCGTGGAGAACGGGTTCTTGATGTAGTTGACGAACTGCGACCACTTGTTGCCGTTCAGCTCGACCTGCATCCGGTGCACGGCCTCCTGCGAGGCGTTGCGGCCGCGGAAGTAGAGCGCGGCCGGGTCGCCGGGCATGAGCCGGAACAGGATGAAGTTGAACACCATGACGAAGATGAGCGTGGTGCAGGCGGTCAGCAACCGCCGCGCCGCGTACCGCAGCAGACCACCACGCGGACGCGCCGACCCGACCGGGACTGGCGCCTCGGCGGCGATCGAGGACGTGTCGACCGGGAGGCTCATCTACGCGGGTCTCGACTACTCGATGTCCTCGCGCGGCGAGCGCCGGAGCCGGACGATGCCCCAGACCACGAGGCTGAGCAGCACGACGCCACCCACGACGCCACCCAGCACCGCGACGCCCGGGCCCTGGTCGCCGGACTGGTTCGCCTTCTTGGACGCCGGCGTGGCCGACACGTAGGAGTAGACGCCGTACTGGAAGAACAGCGTGCCAGGCTTGCCCGTCGCCGTGTCCTTGGCCGGCTGCGAGGTGAGGTTGGTCCACCGGTCGGACCGGTAGGCCTCGAGGTCGTCGTAGAAGGCGGTCAGGGCATACGGCGCGTCCTCGTAGAGCATCTGCTGCATCTGCTTGACCGTGGCGGTCCGCTGAGCGACGTCGATCTCGCCAGCCTGCTTGGCGTAGAGGTCGTCGTACGCCTTGTTGCAGTAGAACGAGTCCGAGAGGTTGGCGTAGATGGAGCCGCTGTCCTTGTACGAACGGCTCGCACAGGTGAACGTCGACAGCTGGTAGTCCGGGTCGGGCTCCACCCCCCAGCCCCACTCGAACAGGTCGTAGGTGCCCTTGCCGAGGATGTCAGTCAGGTTGTCCTCGGACACGAGTTTGACGTTGGCCTTGATGCCGATCTGCTGCAGCCACCCCGCGACGTACGGCACGGTGTGCTGGCTCGTGTCCGAGCTGGTCCGGCCGTAGAGCCGGAAGACGAGCGGCTTGCCGTTGCCGGGCATCCGCCGGATCCCGTCACTCCCCTTGGTGTAGCCCGCCTGGTCCAGCAGCTGGTTGGCCTTGACGAGGTCGAACGTGTACGCCGCGGGCCCTGGGTCGTAGTGGAGGTTGGCGTAGACGGGCGGGATGATCGACGTACCCGGGCTGGCGTAGCCACCGAATACCTTGTCCACCAACGTCTTCCGGTCGATCGCGTAGTTGATCGCCTGACGGACCACCTTGTCCTTGAGCGCCGGGTGGCCGTTGCCGATCGGCGTGCCGTCATCCAGGGCTGCCCCCGTGTTCATGCCGATCTCGTCGAAGGCGGGATAGACAGCGTCCACCGTCGTGACGCCGGGAGTGTTCTTCAGCGAGTTGAAGATGTTCGCGTTGAGGTTGTCCGCATAGTCGATCTCACCGCGCTTGAGCGCCTGGGCCATCGAGTCCTGGCTGTTGAAGATGCGGAAGACCAGGTGGTCGATCTTGGGCGGTGTGCCCCAGTAGCTGGGGTTGCGGTCCAGACGGACGAACTGGCCCTTGACCACCTGGGTCAGCACGAACGGTCCGGACCCGACGACGGGCTTGGCGTCGCTGGGCTCGTTCGCGAAGTTGGAGACGGCCTTCTCGTTGATCGAGCTCCAGATGTGCTCGGGCAGGATAGGCACCGAGACGTGGTACATGATCGGCGTCGGCTTCTTGACCGTCATGACAACGGTGGTCGGGTCGGAAGCCGTCGCACCGGTGATGTTCGCGACGTAGTTGCCCCAGTTCGTCTGCTCGTACGAACCGTTGCGGACCCGGTTGATCGTGTAGGCGACGTCCGAAGCCGTGAGCGGCTGGCCGTCGGACCACTTGAGGTTGGGCTTGAGCTTGTAGGTCCAGGTCAGCCCGTCGGCGGAGGGCGTCCACGTCTGGGCCAGGCCACCAGTCGTCGTGAAGTCCTTGAGCGCGTAGCCGTTCAGCGTGTCGTAGATCAGCTGGTAGATCTCGTAGGCGGCGACCGTGATGCCGGTGAACGGGTTGGTCGAGTCGATGTCCTGCGTCTGGCCGATCGTGAACGTGGTCTTGGTGTGCGCCGGTTCGGTTGCACTGGCGCTCGCCGTCGCGGTGCTGCTCGGCGTCTCGTCGGCCTCCGCCGCGCCGCCCAGATACAGGCCGGCGACCGACAGCGTCACGAGGCCCGCAGCGACGAGCCGAGCCGTTCTCCGGGGCCGCCCGCTCATGGGAGGCCTGCGCTACGTTCCGCGGGTGGACGTCGAAGCACAGCAACCTCCCGTGGCGGCCCGACACCCGGTGCGCACGACGTTGCACGGGGTCGAGCGGGTCGATGACTACGCGTGGATGCGGGACCGCGACGCGCCGGAGCTGCACGAGTACCTGGCTGCAGAACGCCGCTACTACGACGCCCGGACTGCTCGCTCACGGCCGCTCCACAACAGGCTCTTCTCCGAGATGTCGGCTCGGACGCTACCGGCTGACTCGTCAGTCAGTTGGTCTCGTGGTGGCCCTGTCTACTACACGAGGACCGTTGCCGGGAAGGAGTACGACCTGTTCTGCATGTCAGATTGTGATCTTCCGGCCTCAGGTCCTGCTGACGACAGTTCCTCCACCCGGGACGAACGGGTGCTGCTGGACGTCAACGAGGTCGCCGAAGGCCACGACTACGTCGCTTTGGGTGTGTGCGAGCCGAGTCCCGACGGGCGGCTGCTCGCCTGGTCGGCGGACACGAACGGAGACGAGCGTTTCACGCTGCGGATCCGTGACCTGGCGAGCGGCGAGGACAGCGAAGCCATCGCGGTCGACAGCTACTACACGTGCGCCTGGTCGGCCGGGTCGGACGCACTGTTCTTCCCGGTCATCGACGCGACGAACCGGCCGTTCCAGATCTGGCGGCACACGATCGGGGAGGAAGCCGCCGTACGGACCGAGCTGGTGGTCGAGGAGCCGGACGCGCGGTTCGAGCTCCTGGTGGAGGCGACCCGGGACGGCGCGCTCGTGCTCATCACCGCCGAGAGCCGCGACACCACTGAGGTCTCGTGGCTCCCGGCCGACCGCCCCCACGCGACCCCGACCGTCGTCTGGCCGCGCCGCAAAGCCATCGAGTACGCCGTCGACCACATCTCCGCAGCCGTCTCGACGAGCGGCCGGTCCGAGCTGGTGGTCCTCACCAACGAGGGAGCTCCCGAGTTCCGTGTCGTTCGCGTGCCGCTCGATGCACCAGGTGGGACGCCGGTCGATCTGCTGGCGGCTGACCCCGCGACCCGCTGGGAGTCGGTCACCGTCATCGGCCACCATGCCGTGAGCGGCGGACGCCGGGACGCCATGCCGTTCCTGCATATCGTCGACCTGACGACGGGCGGGAGCCACGTCATCGAACCGCCGGCAACGGGCCAGGTCGCTCTGGCGCGGAACGCGGACCCCACGGCGACGGTCGTCCGCATCCGCACGGAGTCCATCGTGCAGCCGCCCGAGTGGTACGACGTGGACCTCGACAGCGGCGAGCGGCGGCTGGTGAAGCGACTCGAGGTGCCGACGTACGAGCCGGAAAGGTATGTGACAGAACGGATCTGGGCCACGGCCCCGGACGGCGAGAAGGTGCCGGTCAGCCTGGCCCGGCGGGTGGATACTCCTCTTGACGGTACGGCGCCGTGCCTGCTCTGGGGCTACGGCTCCTACGAGTCGTGTGACTGGCCGTGGTTCGACGCTTCGCTGCTGAGCCTGCTCGACCGCGGTGTCGTCTACGCCGTGGCCCACGTCCGGGGCGGTGGCGAGCGCGGTCGAGGATGGTGGGTGGACGGCCACCGGGGGACGAAGCAGAACACTTTCACGGACTACGTCGCTGTTGCCGACACCCTTGCGGACGGAATCGTGGACGGCGACCGGATCGTGACGCGCGGCCGGTCAGCGGGTGGCCTGCTGCAGGGGGTGGCCATGGGTCTGGCCCCGCATCGGTGGGCCGCGGTGGTGGCCGAGGTGCCGTTCGTCGACTGTGTCGGGTCGATGCTCGACGAGACGATCCCGCTGACGGTCATCGAGTGGGACGAGTGGGGCGACCCGCGCCGGCCGGACGAGTTCGGCTGGCTCATGGCGTACGCGCCGTACGAGAACCCCCCGCCCGGCTATCGGCCGCCGATGCTCGTGACCGGCAGCGTCCACGACCCGCGTGTCCTGGTCCACGAGCCCGCCAAGTGGGTTGCCAGGCTGCGGGCCACGGCTGGGCCCGAAGCCACCGAGGAGCTGCTGTTCCGGGTCGAGCTCGGGGCGGGGGCACATGTCGGGCCGGCCGGCCGGTACGGGCATCTGAGGTACGAGGCGGAGGTCCAGGCCTACGTGCTGGGCCGTCTCGGTCTGGGCGGTTGAATGAGCGCGTGAACGATCCAGACCCCCGGTGGGCGATGGCCAACGAGCGGACGGCGCTGGCCTGGGTGCGGACGTCGCTCACGCTCCTCGCGGGTGGTGTCGGGCTGACCTCCCTGGCCCGCGTGGCCGGGCTCCCCCGCATCGTCGACTTCGCGTCGGCGGCCATCTGCCTGCTCGGCGCCTGGATCGGGGCCAGCGCCTTCGTCACCTGGCGCCAGCGCGACGCCGCGATGCGCGCGGGCGAACCGCTACCGGCAACCCGGGCCCTGCCCTTGCTGATCGCCAGCGTGGTGGTGGTGGCTCTGGCCCTGGCCGTCTATCTCGTAGCGTCGGGCTTCTGACTCAGCGGCTGGTCAGGGCGCCGGCGGAACGGCCGGGCTGTAGGCCGTGCGGAAGAACCCGCGCACCGGGTGGCCGATGTCGATGTTGTGCTTGAAGGTCGTCGCCTTGGTCGGCTGGGAGGTGTCGAACGAGATCGTGACGCCGTCGTCCTGCCCGCTGTTGGGGTCGTACACCTGGATCGTGACCTGCTTGCCGTCCACGTTGTACCCGTAGGCGAGCACCTGGTGGTTCATCCCGAGGTCCGCGGGGTTGCGCGACTCGACGGTGACCAGCCCTAGAGCAGAAGGGATTCCACGGTCGAGATCCTTGCGGATGGCCGGCCACTGCTGCGTGATCGTGCGACCGGAGACGCCGTGCTCGACGACGACCTTGCGACCGAAGGCACTGAAGCCCACGTCACCGTCGGGCAGGTTCATCCAGGTGAAGTACTGCGCGACTCCGACCGGCACGTGCCACGAGTCGATGATCCGGCGGACCAGGAACTTGTAGAGCGGTGTCTTCGGCTGCGGCTGCTCGGTCGGCGGGGTAAGACCGGCGTACCAGTAGTCGAGGACTGCGAAGACCATGCCGCCGCACAGTCCGTCCTTGGCGTTGCCGATGTCGATGTCGCCGAACGCGGTCGCCATCGAGATGGCGGGCTCGGGCGGCCATGAGTTGGCGAAGGCGAACCCGTCCGACGATGGCTGGAAGCCGCGCTGTGGCGCCAATGCCATCACCTCCTCGCGTTGACCCCGAGGATGACAGGAGGACCCGGGCCGGCGCCACGATACGTCGGCCGCTGTTCACCCGGTCCTACTGCGACGCCAACCCCAGGGCGAGCCCGATCGCCAAGAGCACCAGGACCAGGACGATGCACGTGCTGACGAACGGTCGCATCCGCGGGACGTTGCTGCCGCCGATGTCGATCCGCTCAGCCGAGCCGAGGTCGACCTGGTCGCGCGAATCCTCGGCCGGGCCGGCAGTCATGGAGGGATGAGGCCCGCGCTTGACGCCGATCCCGGTCATCCGGTTGATGCCGTGCACCAGCCCTACGACGAAGACGAGCGGGAAGCCCAGTACGACGACCGCAAGGAGCGCTCCGAGCCACATCGTGGCAGTGTCCACCCTTGCGGGGTCGCGCGGCCCGGGCGTTCGTCTCCTTGAACCGGGACGGGGCAACGTGCGTACCTAGAGCAGTGGGCCAGCACACAGGTGCCCTATACGGACCGGAAGGATGTGGTTTGCGATGACTACTGGGGGTGTGTCGACCACCGAGCGTGCCCTGTCGGTCATCGTCGCCGCCGGGCTGGCCGTGGACGCCTTCGTCCACTTCCACCTGGCCTCAGACTTCGCACAGGTGAAGACCAGCACCTTGAGCCAGGCCGACCTCTTCCGCGTAGACGCCGTGCTGGCGATCATCGCGGCGGTGCTCGTGCTGGTCCGGCCCCGCCGCTCCACCGTGCTCTTGGCCTTCCTCGTTGCAGCGGCCGGCACGGTCGCCGTGGTGCTCTACCGGTACGTCGACGTAGGCGCGATCGGACCGATCCCCAACATGTACGACCCGTACTGGGCGCCGGCGGAGAAGGCGATCAGCGCTGTGGCCGAGGCAGTCGCCGCGATAGCGGCTGCGGCGATGTACCTACGCCTCAGCACAACGCACCGGCTCAGCACCGCGGCGTCCGCCCGGCTGTAGGAGCACTCGGCCTGGTCCATGACGGCTACGTTTGCCGCCATGGAGGTCAACCGTGGGGCTGTCACGTACGTCCTGGTCGACGGGGAGAACCTCGACGCGACGCTCGGGACGGACATCTTCCGGCGCAAGCCGATGCCCACCGAACGGCCGCGTTGGGAACGTGTCGTCGAGTACTTCAAGACGCACTGGGGCGAAGATGTCCGTCCCTTGTTCTTCCTGAACGCCACGTCCGGCCAGCTGCCGATGCCGTTCGTCCAAGCCCTCGTGGCCCTCGGATACCGCGTCGTGCCTCTCGCCGGTGACGCCGGCGGGGACGAGAAGGTCGTCGACATCGGCATCCAACGCACCCTCGATGCGCTCGCGCGGCGTCCCGGCAACGTCGTCCTGGCCAGCCACGATGCCGACTTCGAACCACACCTGCGGCCGTTACTCGGCGGCCGCCGGGTGGCCCTTCTCGGGTTCCGCGAGTTCGTGAGCGTGCGTCTGGCCGAGCTGGAGTCGGAGGGTCTGGAGTTCGTCGACCTCGAGCTCGGGGTGCAGGCGTTCAACAGTCCCCTGCCGCGGCTGAGGATCATCCCGCTGAGAGAGTTCGACCCAGAGGACTTCCTCGGTTGACCGTCACTCACGCGCAGTGAGCCAGACCTCTACCGACGCACCTCAAGACCGGCCCTGTCTCTGCCGACAACTGACCGGACATCTGTCGGAGAGGGTGGACATGCGCCGGAGCCTTTTAGCTGCGCTGCTGCTCGGCGTCGCTCTGCTGTCCGGTGGACTGCTGGCTGCGGCGGGGGCCGTGGCGCAGGAACATCAGCAGAGCCGGAACCTGGAGCGCGACGCGGTCCAGGTCGCCACCGCGTTCACCTCGTACTTCGAGCGGGCGCGCAGCCTCGACCTGCTCCTCGCCCAGAGCCCCGCCGTGACCCCGGAGCCGGGCGTCCCCTTCGACCACGAGGGAGCCAACCGGGCGCTCGAGTACCTCGAGCAGCTGTATCCCGGCGCCATCGGTGAGGCCTGCCTGATCGACGAGAGCGGCACCGAGCTGGCCCGGGTGACGCAGGGCGTGCCCGCGCCCGTCTCCGAGCTGTCCAGCAACGAGAAGGAGAACGCCTTCTTCGCGGCGACGTTCGCCCTGCCGTACGGCGAGGTGTACCAAGCCGCGCCGTATGTCTCGCCGGACACGCATGCCTGGGTCATCTCCAACTCGACCTGGATCCGGCTCGCCGACGGCAGCCGTCAGATCGTGCACTTCGAGGTCGCGCTCAACAGCTTCCGGCAGTACCTGCACGTCGGTGCCCACGGCCAGCGCGTCGCCGTGGTCGAGCGGCGATCGGGGCGGGTCATCCTGCAGAACGGCACGGCGCTGCCGGTCTCCGTGCCGCCCGCGCCGTTCCCCCGGGTGGCGGCCACGGCGCTGGACCGCATCGGTACGCAAGCCTCGACGGTCGGTGTCGGCCAGCGGACCGTCGCCGCGAGCGGGATCGTGCGCACGGATGGGAACGCGAACGACTGGGTCGTCATCGAGTGGTCTACGGCACAGGCCAGCTCGGTGCCGCCGTGGCTCGGTGCCCTCATCGCCGCGGTCGGGGTCCTGCTGGTCATCGGTTTCGTGGTCGGGCTGCGCCGCCAGCAACGCGTGCTCCGTGTCGCCGCGCGGCTGGACCACCTGACCGGCCTGGCCAACCGCAAGGCGCTTGAGGAGTCCATGGCCACCGCGGTGGCCGCGGCCCGCCAGCCCAGCGGCGAGCGGGTCGCCGTACTCGTGATCGACCTGGACGGGTTCAAACAGATCAATGACACCGAGGGCCACGACGTCGGTGACTTGGTGCTGCAGGAGATCGCCCGCCGCCTGCACGCCAACACCTTCGAGTACGACACCGCCGCGCGGCTGGGTGGTGACGAGTTCGCCCTGGTGCTGCGACGGCTGCGCGAGGCCGACGACGTCGCCTCTGTGGCTCACCGCCTGCGCGAGGCGTTGATCCGCCCGATCGAGGTCGCCGGTCGGGTCCGGTTCGTCGGAGCCAGCGTGGGTGCGGCCGTCCTGGGCGAGCACGGGAGCACGGCGGCGGAACTGCTGCGTGCCGCCGACGCAGCCATGTACCGCGCCAAGCGTGGCCGGGAAGGTGTGCGGGTGTACGACGCGGGCACCGACGCGGGCTCCGTCGCCCTCGGACTCGCGGCCGACCTTCTCGTCGCCATCGAGGAGGACCGGATCGAGCTCGCCTACCAGCCGGCGTACAGCCTGGAGACCGGCGAGATCGTCGCGATCGAGGCCCTGGCCCGGTGGCGGCAGGGAGACGACTTCGTGAGCCTGCCGGAGGAGTTCATCCCGCTCGCCGAGGAGACCGGGCTCATCCGGCCCTTGACCGTCCTCACCCTGCGCAAGGCGCTGGACGAGGCGAGGCGTTGGCATGCGGCCGGGCTGCCGATCCCCGTCAGCGTGAACCTGTCACCTCGCGTGCTCAGCGACCACGCCCTGTGCGAGGAGGTCTTCGCCCTGCTCGAGGAGCGTGGTCTCACCGGTGACGCACTCGTTCTCGAGATCACGGAGACGGCGCTGGTGGGCGACATGGAGCTGGCCGCCAGCCTGCTGAGCGAGCTACGCGCGGCCGGGGTCCGCATCGAGCTGGACGACTTCGGCAGTGGCTACGCCTCGTTCAAGGCCTTGCAAGGCCTGCCCCTTGACGGCGTGAAGCTCGACGGTGGGCTGGTCAGTGACGTCGAGCCAGGTGGCCGGCAGCTGCTGGCGGCCACGGTGGACATCGGTCGCCGCCTCGGACTGAGGGTCGTCGCCGAGGGCATCGAGGACGGCGAGACCTTGGAGGCAGTGCAACTGCTCGGCGTCGACTCGGCGCAGGGCTTCCTGCTCAGCGAGCCCTTGGCGGCTGACGGGATCCGCCGCCTGCTCGGCGTACCGGAGCCGGCCGCTGAGGCGGAGGCCGGTCGCGGCGCGTACGAGGATGCGCGCGTCGGGCGCCGCACGGAATGAGTGATGCTCCGGACGCGGACGGGCGCAGCGGTTAGTCACCCATCGGTGAGTCGGGACTTCTCGCGATGATAATCGCGCCCGGGACATCGTCGTCCGGGCGCATCAGCAGCTCGGCCTCGATCGAGAACCCTGCCTCTCGCAGCCAGCGGGCAACCTGAACCGGCCTGCGGCGATAGCTGTCGACGTTGATCGCGCGACCCGTATAGCCCTCACGCGTGTGGCTCGTCTCGTCACCGACATGAAAGCCAACCAGCAGCGGACAGCCCGGACGCAACACACGACGGAACTGCGCGAACACCCCGGGCACCGCGTCGTCCGGAACGTGGATCACGGACCAGAAGGCGAGAACGCCGGTGACTGAGCTGTCCGCGAGGTCGAGGTCGGTCATCGTCCCGACGTCGAAGCGCAAGGCCGGGTAGTCGCGTCGTGCGATGGCAACCATCTCGGGCGAGAGGTCGATGCCGAACGCGTCCACGCCGAGCTGGTGAAGGTGATGGGTCACGTATCCGGGACCGCAGCCGACATCGGCGACGAGACCGCCGCCTGCGTCGCGCACCAGCTCGGCGAACAAGGCCAAGCTCGCACGTAGATAAGGGCTCTTGTCCAGCAGGCCGTGCACCTTCTCGGCGTAACCGACTGCGTCAGTGTCGTACGACGTGCGCGTATCAGCCAGCCAGCCGTCAGTCATCGAGCCAGGTTAGAACGCCCGGGCGGGCCACCGAGTGCTTGCCGGAGCACAGAGGCGGCCTTCGACGCGCTGGCGCTAGTTGATGTCGAACTCGTTGCCTTCCGGGTCCTTCATCCCGACGGCGTAGTGGTCCGTCCCTTCCTCGGTGAAGGCGCCGGTGATGGTGGCGCCGAGACCGGCCAGACGCGTCGCCTCGGCGTCAACTCTGCTTCTCCGGGTCTCGATGGGGTCGGTTCGCGGTCCGCTGGCATGGATGTCGAGATGGAGCCGGTTCTTGACGGTCTTGGCTTCCGAGACGACGTTGAACCAGATGCTCGGTCCGTCTCCCTCGGGGTCGCTGATCCGGTCGACTCCATCGACCAGGTCCTCCTCAGGCACCCCCAGCTCACGATAGAAGTCGTTCCAGGTGGCGAATCCGCTCGGGACGGGCGCGATCTCGTAGCCCAGCGCTGCAGCCCAGAACCGAGCGAGCAGGTCAGGATCGGCGCAGTCGATGACCAGCTGGTAGCGGACAGACACGCGGTGCTCCTCGCAGTACGGGACTGTTGGCTCCACTCTGGCGGACATCTCTGACATCCGACCGGACCGTCCGCCCGCTTCGCCCGCCGTGGGTGAACAGCGGGTCAGAGGCGTGTGGGGCGGGTCCGACTCGAACGGACGACCGACGGGTTATGAGCGCGATGACCCGCCCTCCGCTGACCTGCATGGACGATCCTCAGACGGCACCTGACCTGTGGAAACGTCTCTTGCTGGCTGCCGGCAACATCGTCGATTCTCGTCGTCGTGCGGACTTAATGCGGACTACCTGCGGACTGACATTGAGTCAGGACATCAAATCGCACACGGGCACTCCGCCCGCGTCATACCGCCCAGATAGCAGCGGCACGACGTCCGCGCCTCGTCTTCCTCCAGAGTTACGCTATCCGCATCCGGGTGGCGGTGGGGCTTGCAGGCGTCTGCACGATGGAGGCATGTTCACCGAACCTGTCGATCCAGATCTGACACCGGAACAGGCACAGGAACTTGACGACGACCTGTTCAGTTCCCGCCCACTCGAGTACTTCTCGGCCCGCATCGCCTCCCTACTGGCAGATCTGAGCGCAGCCGAGGTCTACCCGGCCGCTGGGCGCGAGTTCGCTCGCAGGCTCGGGCTGACCCGCCCCGACGAGATCCTCGCGTTCACCAGCGACGACCGGGCGCTGCAGGTGGCCATGGACAGCCTGGTGCTCCGCCATCACGTGGCCGAGGCGTTGGTCCGCCTGTACCACGCGCTAGCCGTCCCGCCGGCCGCGAACCGGGCCAGCTGCCTCTGGCAGCGACTAGCTGACGGACCGAGGACGACCGTCAGCCTCGTCGATGCGGTGTTGGCACACCTGACCAGCGAGGCCGGTCACGGCCAGTTCCCCGGTCTCGTTCTGCCACCCGACACCGCGCTGGATGAGGACGCAGTCACGGCGCTGAACGTGATGCAGGACTGGTCGCAGCCATTGGGAGGGCTGGGCGACGTATCTCTCAACGTTCATCGTCCGGTCGCCTCGAGCGTCCGGTGACATTCGTTCTGGACGAGGTCGCCAACGTGGCGCCGCTGCCCAACCTCCCGTCGCTCATCAGCGACGGCGGAGGCCGCGGGATGCAAGCCTGGGCGTTCGCACAGACGCCACCGCAACTGCGTGAGCGCTGGGGTCGAGATGGTGCCGATGCGATCCTGGGGGCGGCTGCGATCACACTTGTGATGGGAGGGCTGGACGACGTTGAGTACTTGGATCGCCTGTCCCGCCTTGCCGGTGAGCGTCGGATCATCCGCAAGTCTCGAACCACATCCGGTCGGACAACGTCGACGTCAACCTCGGTTGAGCGTGAGCGAGTCCTGCCCGTTGAGAGACTCCGCACGCTGCCCGAAGGCCGGGCCCTCTTGATGTATCGCTCTGTCAGCCCAGCTCTGGTCGACCTGGCGCGGTGGTGGGATCGTCCGGACGCGGACGCTTTGAGGGACAGCGTTCAGTGGGTCGCGGACGAAGAGCGTCGCGGCCATGCTGCCTGATGGACCGTGGCCGACCTCAGATGTTGCACCGCTGGACCCGATGCTCGTTGCGGAAGCGTTGGCGGACTTGGCCGCAGGTCAAGCTGAGATGCAGGATGCGATCACTCGACTTGCTCAGGGCTCGGATGGCGAGCCACATCAGGGGTACTGGACGTGGCGCTTCCTGGATGACAAGGCCGCATCTGCGCTGTTGGACGAGTTGCGCGAGTGGGTCGATTGGCTGATCGAGCGATACGAGCTGTTCGATGACCGTCATGCCATCGAGCCGTGCTGGGCCGAGCATACGGTAGCTGTTGAGGAACTGACTGCGCTGATGATCGCTTGGAAGGCCGAGTTTGGGTCGACTGCGCGTCGCGCATCCGCCGGTCCGATCGCTTGGCACGCCAACTGGCTGTGGTCGACGCTGCAACGAGTTCACGACAGCCCTAGTATCCGCGGCTGCCGCCGAACTAACAGGCACTAGGTGAAACCGCGGGGGTGCGACGTTGCACACGCACACGCCGGCACCACATGTCATGACTCGTCGAACCGGAAAGTCCTTACTAAGCGGAGATTCGACGTTTGAGCAAGATCTCGTAACTGCTGGCATCCGGATCGTCGCTCTCACCGAGAGGTGGCGTCGGAGGCGTAACTGCGAAGGCCTCCCAGCCTTCGGCCCCCAGTTGCAGCAGGAGTTCTTTTGGCCCCCCCTGTGCTGCCAACGGCATCCACAGGTCTACCACGACGCTTGTGTACTCCCACTGCACTGTGACCACCTAGGGCTCGAAGATGACGTGGGGCCGGGATGTGTCTAGTTGCGTGTAGCCGGACCCAAAGTAGTTGTAATCCTGAACAGGTCTATTCCAGTCCAACCGCTCGCTGACAGACCGCCTCCATCTGTTCCCCGCGGCAGTGTGGCGGCGGCCTTTCCTCTTGCGCGTGAGTTTCCCGCCAGAATGTAGTCCCAGTCCGAGCCCTCGTGTGCCGTTCCGCCGGCTCGACTGCCAATAACGACGATGCGCTGCTTCGTCTGCGTCGCCACACGCTGGATCCATTGCTCGGTACCTACGCTGATCCCCGCGTCGGCCGCGCTGCGGAGCCCGACTCCCACATCCGCTGCTTGGGCCTCACGGATAAGCCTTGCTATCCGCACACCCTCGATCTCCGGGCCCACGCCGGGAGCCGCCGCCGCCATTCCTGAAACACAGGCACCCAGGCTCGGCCCTTGGAATGCGTGGACAGAGTTGCGAGCAATGACATCGGCGCCGACGCCCGCGTTGCGTTGCGCGGGGGCGATGCGCTCGGAGAGCCGTCGCCACTGGTCCAATTGCGCGCCACGACGCAGCGGTTGATTGCCGAGCGCAAGACGCTGGTCGCCTATGCCATGCATATCGCGGTAGACGACAACTTCGCGCAATAGGGCGCTGTCCGTCGTACGACTCGAACTGCGAAGGGCGCTCAGCCATCCGGAGCGTGAGGCAATCGACTCCCGACGCACGTGGTCGACCCGTAGACGAATCGCCTCGGCACGGTCACGCAGCCATTCGTCGAGTTCGTTTGCTGACTCACCAACTTGTCTAGTCGGCATCGCGAAGCGTCCGGACGGCACGTACCGCGCGCGCTATCGAGATCACGATCGGCGCGAACACTCTCGGCACTTCGATCGCAAGATCGACGCTGAGCGTTGGTTGCGCGTCGAGGAGTCGAAGTTGGACCGCGGCGAGTGGTTAGACCCCAGACGAGGGCGGATCACGGTCGGTGCCTGGGCACAGCAATGGCTCGACAGCCAAGTGCATCTGAAGCCGTCCACCCGTCAGCGGTACGGCGGCCTGCTGCGGGTGAACGTCCTTCCGACCTGGCGAGATCGCCAGCTCTCGTTGGTCTCGCACGCGGACGTCCAGGCTTGGGTGACCCAACTGTCAGCCTCGGGTCTGTCTGGCTCATCGGTGCGGCAAGCGTACGGGGTGCTGTCCCTGATTCTGCCCCTCGCCGTTCGCGACCGGCGGATCCCCTCGAACCCAGCTGAGGGCGTCCAACTTCCCCGCAAGGCCAAGCCCGACAAGCGATTTCTCACTGCGGATCAGGTGGCGTTGCTGGCGTCAGAGGCTGGCAGGTATCGCGTCGTGGTGCTCTTGCTCTCCTACGTTGGTCTTCGGTTTGGGGAGCTGGCCGCACTGCGAGTGCGGCGGGTCGACCTGATGCGACGCCGCCTCGAGGTGGCCGAGTCGATGACCGAGGTGAACGGGGCACTCGTTCTCGGAACACCTAAGGCGAATCAGCGACGTTCGGTTCCCCTCCGCCGCTTCCTCGTCGAGGACCTTGCCCTGTTGGTCGCCGGTCGGACGCCCGACGACTTCGTGTTCACATCGTCGAAGGGCGGCCCGCTGCGTCTGATGACCTGGCGCCGGCGCGTCTTCGACCCCGCTGCTCGGGCCGCGCATCTGGACGGCCTGACGCCGCACGATCTGCGCCACACGGCAGCGTTGCTCGCAGTGTCGTCGGGCGCTTCGGTGAAGGACGTTTAGCGGATGCTCGGGCACGCCAGCGCGGCGATGACCCTTGACGTCTACGCCGGGTTGTTCGAGGACGATCTTGACGATCTCGCCGGCCGATTGGACGCCACTGCTCGACGAAGTGCGGACTTTTTGCGGACTAGGACGGACGCAGCCGGTGCGGTGGTACCCCTCTTGGGAGGCAAAACCGCAGGTCAGAGGCGGTGGGGCGGGTCCGACTCGAACGGACGACCGACGGGTTATGAGCCCGCTGCTCTAACCGGCTGAGCTACCGCCCCTGGCGCCGGCATCCACTGCTGGACACCGTCCGGTGAACTCTAGGCGGTACCACTCCGGTGAGATCAACCGATGCGATTCCGGTGGTCACGGTGCGCTAACCTGACCACTCGCGATCCCGCGTAGCTCAGTTGGCAGAGCATCCGACTGTTAATCGGACGGCCGTTGGTTCGAGTCCAACCGCGGGAGCCCTGTTTGCTCCCGGAGCTCGTCCAGCTCCACCTCTATCCGCGCCGCGAGGGCAGGATCGGTCACGTCAACTCCGCGGTCGGCGACGATCTGCGTGGACAGCGCGGCTCCCGGCGCTTCGCGTCGTACGGCGACCCGCACCCCGCGCCGTCCGGTCACCTCGATCCGGCGGGTCAGGACGACGCTCGCCTCGACCCGCTCACGGACGACCTCGGGCAGGTAGCCCGGTGAGCCGGCGAACTCGACGGCCACCGTCCGCTGACCGTCGGCGAACGTGACCTGCAGCATCGAGGCGGTGTCCGACCAGGTCGCGGTCGCCACCTGGTCCCAGCCGTGCCGCTCGTCCGAGCCGGCGGCCCTGACGATGTGCAGCGCGCGCGTCGTCCCGACGACCCACCGTCCGTCCGCGAGCGGTGCACTGGCGAGCAGCCGCTCGCCCGGCTGCAGGTCGAGGACAGCCCGCACGTCGCCAGGCAGCCTCGGCCGCCGGTTGAGCCGCACCCCGCTCAGCCCAGCCGCTCGCGCAGTGCGGTACGGCGGCGCACGATCGCCTCCGCCTCGACGAGCGCGGCGCGGTAGCCCATCGCGTCGCCGGCGGCGTCGAGCCGCTGCATCCGGCTGTGGATCTCGGCCTCCTGCCGGCTCAGGTCCCGCGCCGCCACCTCGACCTGCAGAGACGCCGCCAAACGGTCCAGGCCCTCCTCGCCCACGACCGGGAGCGGTGCCACCGCCAGCTCGGTGACGAACGGCCGGGCCGCCTCGCTCGCAGCGGCGGCCACCCGCTCGACCCAGCCCTCAGGGTCCGACGAGGCCGCGGCGGCGAGCCCGCCGGCCGCGCGGATGGCGTCATGCGCGGCTCGGTAGGCCGGCTCGCCGAACGCCTGCGCCCCGAGGGCGTCGAACTCGCCCACATCGAGCTTGCCGGGCGCCTGGAGCGACACCTGGAGGTACTGCCGCTCGCGGGCCACGTGGGGGTCGCGCACGTTCGGCGTCGGCAGGGACGCTGCGGTGACACCGTCGACCTCGCCGGCCGATCCCGGACCGGTCGCACCCGCCTGGGCCGAGCCGACCGGAGGCTCGGCTGGGCGCACGCCACCCGGCGTACGGCGTGAGCCGCTCGAGCGGTTCGCCTCGCGGCCGGCCACTTTCACCGCCTGCTGGACCGCCTCGACCGGCATGCCCAGCAGTCCGGCCAGGCTGCGGGCGTACTCCGGCCGAGAGGCGCGGTCCCGGATGCCTGCGACCACCGGCGCCGCCGCGCGCAGGGCCTGCATGCGGCCGGGCACGGAGTCGAGGTCGAACCGGCTGATCGTCGTACGGACCGCGAACTCGAACAGGGGCACCCGGGCCGCGATGAGGTCGCGGACCGCGGTGTCGCCCTGGCGCTGACGCAGGTCGCAGGGGTCGAGGCCGTTCGGCTCGACCGCGACGTAGGTCTGGGAGACGAAGCGCTGGTCCTCCGCGAAGGCCCGCATCGCGGCCTTCTGCCCGGCGGCGTCGCCGTCGAAGGTGAAGACCACCTCGGCCGGCGTGACCTCGGCCTCGTCCCGCATGATCCGTCGCAGCACCGTGATGTGGTCCGACCCGAAGGCGGTGCCGCAGGTCGCGATCGCGGTCTCGACACCGGCCAGGTGGCAGGCCATGACGTCGGTGTACCCCTCGACCACCACCGCCTGCCGGTCACGGGCGATGGCCTTCTTGGCCAGGTCCAGACCGTAGAGAACGGTGGCCTTGCGGTAGATCGGGCTCTCCGCCGTGTTGAGGTACTTGGCCTCGATCCGGTCATCCTCGAACAGCCGCCGGGCCCCGAAGCCGACCACGTCGCCGGTGATGTCACGGATCGGCCAGACCAGCCGCCCGCGGAACCGGTCGTACAGCCCGCGCGACCCGCGAGCGCTGAGCCCACCGGTCACGAGCTCGTCGTCGGTGAAGCCGCGTGACCGCAGATGGTTGGACAGGGTCTCGCCCGCCTTGGGCGCATAGCCGACCGCGAACCGGGCCGCCGCATCACGGTCGAAGCCACGCTCGGCCAGGAACTGTCGCGCCGTCACCGCATCGGCGCCGCCGTCTCCCCCACCCAGCTGCTCGGCGTAGAACTCGGCCGCCACCCGATGGGCCTCGATCAGCCGGGTCCGCCGGCCGACCTCCTCGCGCGGCCGCCCGCCACCCTCCTCGTAACGCAGCTCCACCCCGGACTTGGCCGCCAGCCGCTCGACGGCCTCGTGGAAGGTCAGGTGGTCGACCTTCTGCACGAAGGAGATCGCATCGCCGCCCTCGTTGCAGCCGAAGCAGTGCCAGACACCGAGGGCCGGGCGCACATGGAAGGACGGGGACTTCTCGTCGTGGAAGGGACACAGGCCCTTCAGGCTCCCCACGCCGGCCGGGCGCAGGGTGACGTGCTCGCGCACCACGTCCTCGATCGACGTGCGCTCCTTCACGAGCGCGACGTCCTCGGCCCTGATCCGACCCGCCACCTGGCCTCCCGTTTCGGCGGCCAGTCTAGGTGGCGCCACCGACTACCCCAGGTCGGTCAGGGCCACCGACTCGTCCCGGAACCGGTCCACGTCGAGCGCCACCTTGGCCTGGACCAGCGCCTTCACCGCGTCCGCGTCGTCCCACCGGTTGACGTGCATCGCCGCGTCCACGTTGCCGTCCTGGCTCAGCCAGGCGGCGACGTACGAGCCGTCGGCCGGCCGCCCGCGCAGCACGACCGTGTCGACCCGCGGGTCGGCCCAGCCCCAGTACTCCATGCCGGCGTCGTACTGGTCCGTGTAGAAGTACGGCGGGTCGCTCCACTCGTCCTCCGACCCGGTCATGCTGCGGCCGGCGAAGGCGCCCTGGTTCTTGGCGTTGGCCCAGTGCTCGACCCGGAGGGATCGCCCGGCCCAGGTGTTCTCGGCCAGCGCGATGTCGCCGGCCGCCCAGATGTTCGGGTCCCGGGTGCGCAGCCGGGTGTCGACCGGGACGCCGCCGCCGTTGACCAGACCGGCCGCCTCGGCCAGCTCCAGGTTCGGCGCTGCCCCGACGCCGACGACGACGAGGTCACCGGACACGACCTGTCCGTTGTCGAGCACGACGCCCCTGGCCCGGCCGCCTTCCTCACGGATCGCGATGGCCTGCACCCCGGTTCGCACGTCGACGCCGTGGTCACGATGCAGCTGGGCCCAGATCTCCCCGACCTCCTGGCCCATCACGCCGTACAGCGCCGTCGGTTGCGGTTCGACAACTGTCACGTCGAGCCCTTGCTCGCGCGCCGCGGCGGCGACCTCGAGCCCGATCCATCCCGCGCCGACCACGACCACGGACGAGCCGCCGGACAGCGCCGCCGCGAGGGCCTGGTTGTCCTCGGCCGTGCGCAGGTACTGCACTCCGGGCAGGTCGGCCCCGGGCAGGTTGAGCCGGCGCGGGCTCGCGCCCGTCGCCAGCAGCAGCCGGTCGTAGGACAGGTCACGGCCGTCCGCGAGCGTCACCCGGCGCTGGTCTCGGTCGATCGCCGTCGCCCGCTGGCCGAGCAGGAGCTCGACCGAGTGCTCGCCGTACCAGCCCTCATCGTGGACGTAGAGCTCGTCGGCCGACTTCTTGCCGAGCAGCACGGCCTTGGACAGGTCCGGGCGTTCGTACGGTCGGCGTCTCTCGGCCCCGACGATCGTGACCGTCCCGTCGGCGTCAGCGGCACGTATCGCCTCCGCCGCCTTGGCTCCGGCCAGACCGCCACCGACAACGACGTACGACGTGGGGTCACTCATGCGCTCAGCCTGTCACTCTCGTCTATGAGACACAAGCGTTTCCGATAGAAGATCTTCGCGACCTACGCTCCGGCGACGTCGACGCCGCGCGGGAGCTGGTGGCGCGGCCAGTCGAGGACACGCTCGGCCGTCGTGAACGCGAAGCGGTCGGTCATGCCCGCCACGTACGCGACCGCGGCCCGGACCGGGTCCGGCACGTCGTCCGAAGGCTGGTGCTCCGCGGGCAGCGAAGCGGGCGTTGCGGCGAAGTGCTCGACCAGCGCCCGCAGGACGGCCACGACGGCGCGGGACTGGGCCACCGAGTCCGGGCGGGAGTAGATGCGGTCGTAGTTGAACCGGCGAAGGGCCGCGAGCGCCGCCGCCGGCTCGTCCGCCATCCCGACGACGCCGTGGTCCTGGATGCAGCTCACGACCGCGCCGATGAAGGTGCCGAGCTGCTCGCGTCGGGTCCGCCCGCAGACCTCGGCCACCTCGCCCGGCAGGTCGCTCGCACTGACGACATCGGCCTGCACGGCGTCCTCGAAGTCGTGTGCGCAGTAGGCGATCCGGTCGGCCCAGCTGACCACCTCACCCTCTGGTGTCGAGGGCGTGGGCCGTGCCCACGAGTGGTTCCGTACGCCGTCGAGCGTCTGCGCACACAGGTTCAGCGGCACCAGGACGACGTCCGCTCCCCAGACAGCGTGGTCGTAGCCCTCGGGCAGGAACTCCTCGAACGCCTCCTCGCTGGCGTGGCCGCCCGGCCCGTGACCGCAGTCGTGCCCGATCGCGATCGCGTCGGTCAGCGCAGCGTTGAGACCCGCCGCCCGGCCGATCCCGTTGGCCACCTGGGCCACCTCGAGCGCGTGGGTGAGGCGAGTGCGCTGATGATCGGCCGGAAACACGAAGACCTGCGTCTTCCCGGCCAGCCGGCGAAACGCCGTCGAGTGCAGGATTCGGTCGCGATCGCGCTCGAAACAGGTCCGGTCCGGGTCCGGCACCTCGGGCCGGACGCGCTCGCCCGCCCCCTCGGACAGCGTGGCTCCCGGCCGCAGGGACTCGCGTTCGATCGCCTCGCGGCGCGGCCGGTCCATCAGCGGGTACCCCCCCAGCCTGGCCCCCGGCGCAGCGTGCGCCTGGACCAGCCCTTGCCCGCCGTCGTACCCCGAGGTGGTCTCGGCCCACGCCTGTGAGCGCTCGCTCGGCGCGGCCCTGGCCGCCTGGGCGCTCGGCGCGGCTTTCGCGGCCTTGGTCATCCCCTCATCCGCCGGAGACGCTCAGCTCGGCCTCGCGGATCGTCTCCCGCGCCGCGCCGTCCAGCTCGCGGCTGTCCAGCCAGCCCTCCGGCAGCGCGACCCGGTCCTGCGGCGTACCGGCCCGGCCCCGCTGGCCCTCGGCCGGGTCGCCCGGCCACGGCTGGTCGAGATCGAGCGTGTCCAGCAGTCGGTCAAGATCGGCGAGCGAGTCGATCAGCGCGAGCTGCTGCCGGACCGCTCCCCCGGCGGCGAAACCCTTGAGGTACCAGGCGATGTGCTTGCGCAGGTCACGGCAGGCCTTGCGCTCGTCGCCGAAGTGCTCGGTCAGCAGCACGGCGTGCCGGCGCATCGTGACGGCCACCTCCTCCAGGCTCGGTCGGACCCGCACGGTGGTGCCCGCGAAGGCCGCGGCCAGGTCCGCGAAGAGCCAGGGCCGCCCCAGACACCCGCGGCCGACCACGACACCGTCGCATCCGGTCACGGCCATCATGTGCAGCGCGTCGTCAGCGGACCAGATGTCGCCGTTGCCCAGCACCGGGATGGACGTCACGGCCTCCTTGAGCCGCGCGATGGCGGACCAGTCGGCCTGGCCCGAGTAATGCTGGGCCGCGGTGCGGGCATGGAGGGCGACCCAGGCGGCACCCTCGCCCGCCGCGATCCGGCCCGCCTCCAGGTAGGTCACGTGGCCGGCATCCACGCCGATCCGCATCTTCACGGTGACGGGTACGCCGGCCGGCTCGGCCGCGCGCACGGCCGCGGCGACGACGGCCCGGAACAGGCCGGTCTTCCACGGCAGGGCGGCGCCACCGCCCTTGCGGGTGACCTTGGGCACGGGGCAGCCGAAGTTCAGGTCGACGTGGTCGGCCCGGTCCTCCTCGACCAGCATCCGGACCGCCGCTGCGACGGTGGCCGGGTCGACGCCGTACAGCTGGACACTCCGCGGGGACTCGCCCGGCGCCGGCTGGATGAGCTGCATCGAGACCGGCGTGCGCTCGACCAGGGCACGCGAGGTGACCATCTCACTGACCAGGACGCCGGGTCCGCCGTGCCCCGCCGAGACCTCGCGGCACAGCCGGCGGAACGCCGCGTTGGTGATACCGGCCATGGGGGCGAGGACCACCGGCGTACCGATCTCGCGGTCGCCCAAGCGCAACGCCGGGTACGCCGCGACGGGGTCGAGGAGGTCGGTCACTTCTCCATTGTGGCCGCAGCACGGGCCGGTACGCCGCGCAGCGCGTCCGCGGCCAGGGGTACGTCGGTTGCCTGGCCCGGTTCCGCGGTCGACGACGTGCCCGCGGCGGCCGGCGTACGACGCGACCGGCCGATTCCGAGGCACCCGGTGAGCACGAGGGCGAACCCGACCACGGTCCAGACGGTGATCCGCTCGTCCAGCACCAACGCACCTGCGACCACCGCGACCACCGGGTTCAGATAGGTGATGGTCGTGGCCCGTACGGGCCCGATCTCGTTGATCAGGGCGAACAGGAGCAGGAAGGCCGCCGCCGTGCAGACGACGGCGAGCAGCGCGACCGAGGCCACGACCTTGCCGGAGGGGAAGTGGCTGGGCAGCCCGGGCACGGCGAACGGGGTGTAGATGAGCGCGGCGATCGCGACCGAGACTGCGACGACGCCGATGCCGGGCAGGTCGGACATCCAGCGCCCGAGCATGGCGGCGCCGGTCGCGTAGCAGACGACGACCACGGCCATCTCTCCGACGGCGCCCCACTGCGAGCCGGTCACGTCGACCCCGACCAGGAAGGCAACGCCGGCGAAGCCCACCATCAGGCCGCCAAGGCCGAACGGGCCCAGGTGCTCACGCCGGCCGAAGGCGACCGCGACGAACACCGAGGCGAACGGGACGGCCGCGATGAGCAGGCCGGCGAGCGAGCTGGTGATGTGCTGCTCGGCGCGGGAGATCAGCAGCCACGGCACCACGATCTCGATGACGGAGTAGGCGAGCAGCGGGCGCCAGCGCGCGAGGACCGGTCGAACCGCACCCTTGGCGAACGCGATGGGCAGCAGTAGCAGCGCGGCAGGGGCCGTCCGGCCGAGGACGAGGGTCAGGGGGCTGAGCTCCTCGACGGCCACCTTGATCAGCAGGTACGGGATCCCCCAGGCCAGCCCGAGGCTGACGAAGAGGATGGCGGCGCGGCGGTTCACGGCTGCAGTCTCCCGGACACGTACGACAGTCTGGTCTTCCAGCGACCGTGAAGTCCATCTAGTCTTTCTGCATGGAACCCATCAGCCGCGACTTCATCTTCGACCTGCGCCGGCTGCGGGTCCTGCGGACCCTGGAACAGCGTGGCACGGTTGCCGCGACGGCCGAGGCGCTCCACCTGACGCCCTCCGCCGTCTCCCAGCAGCTGGCCGGCCTCTCGCGGGACGTCGGGGTCACCCTGCTCGAGAGACACGGCCGTGGTGTGCGGCTGACCGGGCAGGCGCGCGTCCTGCTGAGCCACGCCAGCGTCGTCCAGGAGCAGCTCGAGCTGGCCCGCGCCGACCTGGCCGCCTGGCAGGACGGGAAGCTCGGCGAGGTGTCGGTGGCCGGGCTGTCCACAGCCATCTCCGCACTGGTGGCACCGGCCCTGGTCGAGCTCCGAGCCACCCGGCCGAACCTGCAGATCCGCGTGCTGGAGGACGAGCCGCCGGGACTGTTCGCGCGGCTCGACGCCGGTGACATCGACGTCGCTATCGCGGCCGACTACCGCGACGCCCCCTCCCGGCGTGATGCTCGCTACCACCGCGTCGACCTGATCACCGATGTCATGGATGTCGTTGTGCCACAAGGACATCCGCTGGCCGACCCGGACGGCGTCCGGCTCAGTGACTTCGCCGCCGAGTCATGGGTGGGCACCGGCCTGGACAACCCGTGCGCGCAGATCATGCTGGCCGTGTGCGCGGTCGCCGGTTTCAGCCCTGACCTCAGGCATCACTGCACCGAGTGGGACGCCGTCGCGTCGTTGGTGGCGGCCGGGGCAGGCGTCGCGCTGGTCCCCCGGCTGGCCCAGCCGTTGCGCCAGCCGGGCCTCGTCGTCTGCCCGGTGATCGGTACGACGGCGTCCCGGCTGATCTTCGCCGTCGCCCGGGCCGGAGCCCAGCAGGACCCCTCGACCGCCGCCGTACTCGCTGCCCTCGCGGCCGTCGCGGCCGCCCACCCAGGGTCGTCCGTCCCCGCCGCCTGACCCGCCCGTGCTCCCCCCCGCGCGCGGTGCTCCCCAGGGCCCGGTGATCGGGGCCCGGCCGGGCCCTGATCACCGGGCTGGCGGGAGCACCGCGCGGGGCGGGGAGCACCGGGAAGCGGGGCGGTCAGCTCCCCAGGAGCCAGCCACGCTCGTCGGCGATGCGCACCGCCTCGGCCCGCGTCCGGGCGCCCGTCTTGCCGATGGCGGCCGACAGGTAGTTGCGCACCGTCCCCTCGGACAGGTGCAGCTCGAACGCCAGGTCCGCGACGGTCCCACCGTCACGCGCGGCCCGCAGTACGTCGCTCTCGCGAGCCGTGAGCGGGCTGTCACCGCTGGCCAGCGTCTCGGCGGCCAGGCTCGGGTCGACGACGCGCAGACCGGAGTGCACCCGTCGTACGGCGTCGGCCAGCTGCCGGGCGGGTGTGTCCTTGACGACGAACCCGCTGGCGCCGGCCTCCATCGCCCGCCGCAGGTATCCCGGGCGCCCGAACGTCGTGACGACGAGCACCTTGCAGTGCGGCACGGCCGCGCGCAGGTCGGCGGTCGCCGCGATCCCGTCCAGCCCGGGCATCTCCACGTCCAGCAGCGCGACGTCCGGACGGGTACGACGGGCCTCCTCGACCACCTCGTCGCCGCGGCCCACCTCGGCGACGATCTCGAGATCGCTCTCCAGGTCCAGCAGCGCGGCCAGCGCCCCGCGGACGAGCGCCTGGTCGTCGGCCAGCAACAGCCGGATCGGGCCGCTCACCGCACCGCTCCGACGTCCAGCCGCAGCCGGAAGCCGCGCCCGCCCTCGCCCGCCCCCACGGTCATCGTCGCGCCGGCTTGACGCGCGCGGTCGCGAAGGCCGGACAGCCCGTGCCCTGGCGTCCGCTCCACCGGGCCCTCAGACTCCGGGCGGTCGGGCAGTCCCTGCCCGTCGTCGACGACCTCGACGTGGTCCTCGTCCATCAGCACCCAGCAGTGCCGGGCGCCGCTGTGCCGCACGACGTTCGTGACGCCCTCCCGGACGGCCCAACCGAACAGCTCGCGCCGCTCACCGGGCACGTCGTCCAGAGCCCCCGGCAGGTCGGCGTCGATCCCGGCCGCCGTGAGGGCCGACCTGGCGTTCACCAGCTCGCGGGCCAGGTTCACCTCGCGGTACCCGCTGATCGTCGCCCGCACGTCGGCGAGCGCCTCACG
>JBJMHS010000062.1:0-16978 GCA_045807245.1 Actinomycetales bacterium | reverse complement strand
CGTGAGACACGAAGACCTCCTGGGCGTGAAGCGGTTTCTAGACAGCTCCACTCCACACCGGGAGGTCTTCACCCATCTACAACATCAGATCGTCTCGTCACACCGATTCGACCAACGTGCCTGGACATCACAACTAGCGCGCCTCCGGCACGACATTCGACTGAGCCAGCGTGCTTCTAGGATGCGCGCATGCATGTGCACATCGGCGGGGACCACGCGGCGTACGACCTGAAGGTGCACCTGGTGGAGCACCTGCAGGCGCAGGGCCACGACGTCATCGACCACGGCCCGGACCACTACGACGCGGAGGACGACTACCCGGTCGCGGTCCTGCGCTGCGCCGAGGCCGTGTCGATTGAGCCGGGGCACCTCGGCATCGTCCTCGGCGGCTCCGGAAACGGAGAGCAGATGGCGGCCAACAAGGTGAAGGGCATCCGGGCCGCTCTGGGCTGGAGCGAGGAGACGGCCAAGCTGGCCCGGCTGCACAACAACGCGCAGATCGTCTCGATCGGTGCACGCATGACCGACCCGGAGCTGGCCTCGAAGATCGTCGACACGTTCCTGTCCACGCACTTCGCCGAGGAGGAGCGGCACCAGCGACGGTTGGCCATGGTCGAGCGCTACGAAGTCAGCGGCGAGCTGCCGCCGATCCCGGAGAGCGAAGGCTAGAACATGGGCGGTACGGCGGGTTCCACGGCGCCACGCATCGCTCGCGACAGCGCGGCGACCGCGCCGGGCTGACACTCCAGCACCAGGCCGGCATCGGCGAGCGAGGCCAGTGACGGGCCGCCGAGATACGCCGTGGCGAGGTCCCGGGTGTCGAGCTGCAGGCCCGGCTCGTCGGTGGTGGGTACGCAGCGCACCTCCTCGCCGGCGGCGGTGAGGTGCCAACGACGCGCGTTCCAGGGGCACAGGTCGTCGGCGAGCTCGAACACGACGTCGACGTCGGCCGCGTAGCCGCGCGCCGTCATCGCCCGGTCCACGTCGACCAGCCGCAACCACAGCGCGTCGGTCCGGCGCGGCACGCTGCGGGCGTCGACCAGCCAGGCGAGCAGCGGGTCGTCCAGGCCCACGATCGGCGTGTTCACCTGACTCATCAGGTCCAGGTCGAGGACGCGAGACCACAGGGCGTGCAGCGACGGCGCGTCCAGCCCGACCAGCTCGATCACCGACACCGTGCCGTCGGGCATGCCGCCTGCGGTCCAGCTGTTCGCCCGGCGGAAGAACGCGTAGCCGGTCGGCCGGTCCTGCCGGCGCGCGACGATGAGCTGGCCGAGCTCGACCCCGGGGTGACGCTCGGGCCGGTCCCGCAGCAGGCCCTGGGTGGCGACCAGAGGCCGGTCGATCCGGCCCGGTCGCAGCCGCTCGGCGTCCGCGAAGACCTGGTGCACCAGCTCGACGTTGCCCTCGGTGGCGGCCGGCGAGAGCGTCGTCCTCACCTGGTCGACCCCGGCGATCGGCCGCAGGGCCGACCCCCGGTCCAGGGTGAGCCGCGCGCCCGACGCCGACTCGCCGTACCCGAACCGCCGGTAGATGAGCGGTTCGGAGGCGAACAGTCCACTGACCGCCTCGCCCCTCTCGTGCAAACCCTCCAGGTGGTGACGGATCATCGCCGTGAGGACACCTCGCCGGCGGTGGTCGGGGTGGACGGAGACCCAGGACAGGCCGGCGACCGGGGTCGTCCGGACGCCGGCCCCGCAACCGGGCACGGCGAGGGACAGCGAGTACGACGTCATGACCCCCGCGAGGTCCTCGTCCTCGGACCAGGTGGCGGAGGCCGGCCGCTCGCGCGGACCGACGGACGGGCGCACCGCCGCAAACGTGCGGTCCCACTCGAAATGGGCCGTGTCGAGCTGGGCATCCACCTCCGTGCTCGGGAAGGCGAACGCCGCCTGGTCGACCCGGAGGACCTCGTCGCGGTGCTCCGGGCCCAGGGCGATGATCCGTAGACCGCGCGGAGCACTCATGCGGTCAGCATGGAAGCCTGCGGGTGTGCCCAGCAAGGCAATTCCTCGGGCGTGGTGACCAGTAGGGTCCGAGTGTGACAGTCGGTGACCGGACCGCCGTCGCCCGCAGGCTGCGCGCGCGAGCGTTGCGCCGGATCCGTCGGTTCCGCCGGACGGGGGGCCCGACGTGGGGGCCCACCCTGCTGCTCCTGTCCGTCATGTCAGTGGCCCTCGCCGCGCTGACGGTCGACCATCCGACCAACATCCCGGTCTCGATCTTCCTGCTCGTCGTGGTGCTGGGTGGGTTCTTCCTGCCCGTCCGGCCGCTGGTCCTGCTCCTCGTGGTCATCGCCGCTGCGTTGGTCTACGTCGGCATCGCTCGCCACGGTGGACGTTTCCCCCTCCAGCGCAGCGTCGTCTACCTGATCGCGGTCACGGCGCTGCTGATGATCTGGATCGCTCACAGCCGGGGGCGGCTCGGCGTCCAGGGCACGACGGGGGAGACGATGCTGGTTGACCTGCGCGACCGCCTGCGCGCCCAGGGCGAGCTGCCGCCGCTGCCGGCGCGCTGGCACGCGGAGGTGATCCTGCGCTCGGCGTACGGCGACCAGTTCTCCGGTGACTTCCTCGTCGCGACCCGGCGGATGGACGGCAACAGCTTCGAGCTGGCGCTGGTCGACGTGTCGGGCAAGGGGGCCGCGGCCGGGACGCGGGCCCTGCTGCTGTCCGGCGCCATGGGCGGTCTGCTCGGCGCCCTGCCGTCCGGACAGTTCCTGTCGGCTGCGAACGACTACCTGCTGCGGCTGGGCTGGACCGAGGGGTTCGCGACGGCCATCCACGTCGCCATCGACCTCAACACCGGCGACTTCACGGTCGACACGGCGGGGCATCCACCGGCCGCGCACTTCCAGTCCGGATCCGGCCGCTGGGTGGTGCTGAGCACGGAGAGCGGGCCGCTGCTCGGCGTCCTGCCGGACGCCCGCTACACCGCGCAGCACGGCCGGCTCGCGTTCGGGGACGCCCTGCTGCTCTATACGGACGGCGTCGTGGAGGCCCGCTCCAGCGACCTGTCGGTCGGCATCGACCGCATGCTCGGCCAGGCCGACCTCATGGTGACCCGCGGTTTCCGGGGTGGCGCCCAGCGGATCGTGGACCTGGCCCGCGCCGGCGAGTCCGACGACCGGGCGTGCGTGCTGATCTGGCGGTCTTAGCCGAACGCCTGGCCCTCGCCGCGGTACGTCGGCACGGTCCGCTCGATCCGACGCCCACGGACCAGATGGACGACATCGAACCGCTCGAACAGCTCGCCGGCCTTGGCGTGCCGGAGCCAGACCCGGTCCCCAGGCTGCAGCCGGCTGGCCGCGTCACCGGAGAGCGGCGTCTGCACCTCGCCGGCACCCTCGGCGCCGAGCAAGGACAGCCCGGTCGGCCAGGTGGGCCGCGGGAGGCGGGAGGAGCCGGACGGCCCCGAGGCGACGTAGCCACCGCCGAATGCCGTTGCGATGCGCGGGTGCGGCCGGCGGACGACCGGCAGCGCGAACCAGGCGGCCGGACGGCTGGTGAAGGACCGGTAGCGGTCGAACAGGCCTGGCGAGTACAGCCCGGAGCCGGCGGTTACCTCGGTGATCGCCGGGTCGGCCGCGTCCACCTCGATGCTGCCGGTGCCGCCGCCGTTGACCAGTGTGGGGGTCCGCCCGAGCACCCGCGTCACTGCGTCGAGCACCGCCGTACGGCGTGAGCCCAGGTCCGCAGCGGACCTCGCCTTCACGACACGTACGGCGGGGTTCGCGTCCGGCAGTCCGGCGATCTGCGCGTCGTAGAACATCAGCCCGACCAGCTCGACGCCCGTTGCCCGCTGCACGACCGCGGCCGCGTCGGCGGCCTGCTGCGGCGTGTGGATCGGTGAGCGGCGGACGCCCAGATGCAGCGGCCCGACCCGCAGCGAGGAGTCGATGTCGAGGCAGACGGCCACGGGAGCTGCGTCGGTCGCGCCGGCCGCCCGGACCAGCGCGAGCTGCGCCGGATGGTCGACCATCAGCACGACTCGCTCGCGCAGCTCCGCGTCGGCCGCGAGCTCGGCCAGCGCGGCTCGGTCCACGCTGGGGTACCCCATGAGCACGTTGTCGTGACCGGCGCGGGCCAGCCAGACCGCCTCGCGCAGCGCGTACGTCATCACCCCAGCGAACCCAGCGGTGCGCGACGCCCGGTCGACCAGGTCGCGCACCCGCACCGATTTGCTGGCCACCCGCACCGGCACCCCGTGCGCCCGTCGGGCCAGGTCGGCGGCGTTCGCCTCGAACCCGTTGAGGTCCACGACGGCGAACGGCGGGTCCAGATGGGCGGTGGCGCTCTCCAACCGCTCGTACTCGCCGCTCATCGCTCCAGCTCCAGGGCGGCGGACCGGTGGCCCGGATGGAACACCGGTGCCAGCGCCACGATGACCAGCGTAAGGACCAGCGGTACGACGAAGCCGCCGCGCAGAACGCCGGCTGAGCCGAACAGGCCGACGACGACGCCGCCCGCGATGAAACCGACGTAGTTGAAGACGTTGACCTGAGCCACCACGGTGTCGGCGTTGCCCGGGGAGAGCTCACCGGCGGCTGCGAACGACAGCGGTGCGATGACGCCGATGCCCAGGCCGAGCACGGCGAACCCGGTGATCGCCAGGAGGGGCTGCTGCGCCACAACGACCAGGAGCAGGCCGGCGGCACCGAGGACGCCGCCGACCCGCACGATCGCCGGGCCGCCGAAGCGCCGCACGGCATGGTCACCCACCAACCGGGACACCAGGGACGAGCCGGTGTAGCCCGCGAAGGCCAATGGCGCGACGCTCTTGGAGGCGCCGAGCACCTCGTGCAGGAAGTCCGAGCTCCAGCTCGACGTGCCGGAGTCCGCGACGTAGAAGCAGACGACCGCGAGCCCGAGCAGCAGGATCGGCCGCCACGGTGCCGTGCCGGGTGACGCGAGCGGGTCGCGCCAGGCCGGCCCGCCGTTCTCCCCATCGCTTTCGTTGACGATGCCCGAGGTCGAGGCGGCGACGCGTTCGCCGATGGAGCCGGAGACGACGAGGATGGCCGCGGCCGCAACGGTCAGCACCAGGGGCAGCGACAGCTCGAGCTTCTCGGTGCCCGACGTATAGAGGGCGCCGAGGATCCCACCGGCGCTCCACGCCGCGTGGAACGAGGTCAGGATGCTGCGCCCGTAGCGGTGCTGGAGGGCGACGGCCTGCATGTTCATCGACGCGTCGACGCCCCCGACGCCGATGCCGTACACCGCGAAGCCGACCACGAACGGCAGCAGCGTCGGGGACAGCCCGATGACCAGGACCGCGACGCCGATGGTGGCCAGGCTGAGCCGCAGCGCGGTGCCGCTGCCATGGGACCGGCTGACTCGGTCGGCGAGCGCCGTACCGGCTCCGGCGAGCAGCGCCACGCCGAAGATCACGGCCGTGACCACACCGTCGCCCACGTCGTACCGGTCCTTGAACGCGGGCAGGTGGGTCAGGAGTACCGCGAACCCGAGACCCTGGGTTGCGAACGCTGCGGCGACGGCGATCCGGGTACGCCGAGCCGCCGCCGCCATGGCCAGGAATCTATAGTCCGGCCATGGTGGGTGAACCGGGCTGGTCGAACTGGTCGGGCACCGTGCTGACCCATCCGGTCCGCCAGACCCACCCGGCCAACGTCGACGAGCTGGGCAAGGACATCCGTGCGGCCGCGGCCCAAGGCCTGCAGGTCAAGGCCGCGGGGTCGGGTCACTCGTTCACCGGGGTCGCGGCCACCGACGGGTTGATGGTGCACCTGGACCGGATGGCGCAGATCCGCTCCCTCGACGTCCCGAGCGCCCAGGTGACGGTCGAGGCCGGCATGCCTCTGCACGCGCTGAACGCCGCCCTTGACGCGCACGGGCTGGCGCTCGCCAACCTCGGAGACATCGACCTGCAGACCGTGGCCGGCGCGACGAGCACCGGAACGCACGGCACAGGTCACGCCCTGGGTGGCCTGGCGACGCAGATCATCGGGCTCGAGCTCGTCGACGCCCAGGGCACGCTGGTGCGGTGCTCGGCCACCGACTCACCGAGGACCTTCGCGGCGGCCCGGATCGGGCTCGGTGCACTCGGTGTCGTCACGGCCCTGACCCTGCAGTGCGTCCCGGCTTTCGCCTTGCGGGCCGTCGAGGCGCCGATGCCGCTGGAGGAGGTGCTCGAGGGGTTCGACGAGCTCGCGGACGGCAACGACCACTTCGAGTTCTACTGGTTCCCGCACACCAAGCGCGCGCTGACCAAGCGCAACAACCGGATCCCCGCCGGCGACCGGCTCCGCCCCCTGTCGCGGTTCCGCCACTGGAAGGACGACGAGCTGCTCAGCAACACCGTCTTCGGCTGGACCCAGGGCCTGACGGCGCGGGTGCCGCGGTTCACCCGGACTCTCAACAACGTCGCGACCCGGGCGCTCACCGCGCGCGAGTACGTCGACGCGTCGTACAAGGTGTTCTGCTCACCGCGGCGAGTGCGGTTCCGCGAGATGGAGTACGCCGTGCCGCGCGAGTCGCTCGTCGACGTGCTGCGCTCCCTCGAGGCCTGGATCGACGGCAGCGGTGAGCGGATCCCCTTCCCGATCGAGGTCCGCGTGGCCGCGCCGGACGACATCTGGCTCTCGACGGCCTATGAGCGGGCGACCGCCTATGTGGCGGTGCACCAGTTCCACCGGCTCGAGCACGAGCCGTACTTCCGGGCGGTGGAGTCCATCGTCGGGGGCGTGCACGGCCGGCCGCACTGGGGCAAGCTGCACTACCTGGACGCCGCCGAGCTCGAGCGGCTGTACCCGCGGATGGCCGACTGGCGCGAGGTGCGGGCCCGGCTCGACCCGTCCGGGACCTTCGGCAACGCCTACCTCGACCGCGTGCTGGGTCCCGTCGGCTAGGTGTCGGGGCCCTGAGGTTCCGGGGCACTAGGGTCGGGTCCGTGAGCGAGCCGGAGCCACCACAGACCCCGCAACAGCCCCCATCGCCGTACCTGGCTCCGCAACAACCCCCACCGTCGCCGGACCCGGTCCCGTATCCCGCCGCCCCGCCTGCTTACCCCGTGCCGTACCAGGGCGGGCCCGGGTCGATCGGCGAGGTCCGCAGCACGGGGACCTGCATCCTGCTGTTCATCGTGACCCTCGGGTTCTACGGCTGGTACTGGTACTTCAAGACGCACGAGGAGATGAAGCGGCACTCCGGCGTCGGCATCGGTGGCGGCATCGCCCTGCTGCTCGCGATCCTGGCCGGCATCGTGATGCCCTACCTGACGTCCGGCGAGGTGGGCGAGCTGTACCACCGTCGCGGTCAGGCCAAGCCGGTGTCCGCGGCGACCGGGCTGTGGAGCTTCCCCGGCGCGCTGATCCTGGTCGGCCCGATCATCTGGTTCGTCAAGACGAACGGCGCGCTCAACGACTACTGGCGCTCGCTCGGCGCTCGCTGACTGCTCGCTCGCTGAATGCGTGGGCTCACTCGCCGGCCGGGTGCGCCCGCAGCACCCGCGTCGGCGCCCGGAGCCGCCAGGCCTCGGTGAGCAGCTCGGTCAGCTCGTCGAGCTCGACCCTGGCCCAGCGGACGAGCACCGAGGGATGCCCGTCGTAGTGGGCGGTGGTGAAGTACTTGTCCGGCTCTGACTGGACGAGCGCATGCTTCTCGCCCTCGTCGGCCACCCAAACGACGAGGGACTCCCCGTCCTCGCGCAGCCGGGCGAAGAGCCGGTCCGCGACGCGGAACCCGGGCGTGCCGTACGACGGCTTCTCCGTCGTCTCCGGGAGCGACAGCGCGATGCGCCTCACGTCCTGCTCGGTCGCCATCTCGCCTCCCGATGCTCCTGCCACGGTAGATCCGTCGTGGCCGCGCGGCAGGTCGGAGGGGCTCACGAGCCACGGCGGACCCGTCCAGCGCGAGCCCCTCGCCGGTCACGCGAGGGGAGTCGTCTCGGGATAGGTCTCCGTCTCGGTCGCCTTGGCCGAGAGCCACACGGCGCTGCCCGGCCGCAGACCGAGCTCCGCCAGCGCGGCCGGCGTGATGTCGACCAAGGCGTCCGGCTGACCCGTGACCTGGAGCCGCACGCGGTCGGCGAGCAGCTCGAGGCCGGCGACCGTCCCTGGCCAGACGTTGCGGGTGCTGACGTGCTGGGGCTGGCCCGCGTGGATGGAGATGCTCGAGGGACGGACGCCCACGAGGACACGCGTGCCGGCGTCGAGCCCGGGATCGAGCGGTACGACGAGCCGTCCTCCTCCGTCGAGGTCGACCGTCCCCTCGGCGTCCAGGCAGCCGCGATACAGGTTCAGGCCCATGAGGCGCGCGACGTACTGCGTCGCCGGCCGCCGGGCCACGATCGGCGGCGTCGCGTCCTGCACGATCCGGCCCTGCTCCAACACGACGATCCGGTCGGCCAGGACCATGGCGTCGAGCGGGTCATGGGTGACCAGCAGCACTGGCCCGCTGAAGCCGGAGACGTAGCGCCGGAGGTGGCTGCGCAGGTCCAGCCGGGCCTGCGCGTCCAGCGCGGCCAGCGGCTCGTCGAGCAGCAGCACGGCCGGGTCGGCCGCGAGCGCCCGGGCCATCGCGACCCGCTGCGCCTGGCCCCCGCTGAGCTCGGCCGGTTTCCGGCCCGCGAGCTCGACCAGGTCCAGCTGCTCCAGCCAGGGGCGGGCCAGGGCGCGCGAGCGCTGCCTCCCGGCGCCGCGCGAGCGGGCCGCGAAGGCGACGTTGTCCCGCACGTCGAGGTGGGGGAAGAGCCGGTAGTTCTGGAACACCAGGCCGACCCGGCGCCGCTCCGGCGGGACGAACGTCGCCGTCGCCGGGCGGTCCACCGGGAGGCCGCTCAAGGTGATGTGCCCCGAGGTAATCGGGCTCAACCCGGCCAGCGCACGCAGCAGGCTGGTCTTGCCCGCGCCGTTGGGGCCGAGGACCGCGACGACCCGACCCGGGCCGGCCGACAGAGTGAGCGCGAGCTCGAACGTGCCGCGGACCAGGCGCAGGTCGAGGTCGAGGTCGTCCCCTCCCCGGTCCGGCACCGTCACGCGACGAGATGAGGTGCTGGGAGGCGGAGCCACCGGTCCCGCAGCGCCAGCAGCACCGCGACCGACACGGCGAGCAGGACGAGCGAGAGGCCGATCGCGGCGTCCGGGTCGGACTCGAGCGCGAGATAGACAGCGAGCGGCATGGTCTGGGTCTTGCCCGGGAAGTTGCCGGCGAACGTGATCGTGGCGCCGAACTCGCCGAGGGCGCGGGCCCAGCACAGGACGGAGCCGGCCAGCAGCGACGGTGCAATCGCCGGCACGGTGACCCGGCGGAACGTCGTCATGCGGCTTGCGCCCAGCGTCGCGGCCGCCTCCTCCAGGTCCAGGTCACTGCCCCGGAGCGCGCCCTCGACCGCGATGACCAGGAAGGGCATGGCCACGAAGGTCTCCGCGACGATGACGCCCGGCGTGGTGAACGGCAGCGTGATGCCGGTCCAGTCGTCCAGGTGTCGGCCCACGATGCCCAGCCGTCCGAAGGCCAGCAGGAGGGCGACGCCGCCCACGACCGGAGGCAGCACCAGTGGCAGCGTCACGAGCGCTCGCAGCAGACCGAGTCCGCGGAGCCGCGCGCGGGCCAGCACCCAGGCCAGCGGGACGCCGAACACCAGGGACAGAACCGTTGCGGCACTGGCGCATTCGAGCGACAGGCGCAGAGCTTCGAACACCTGGCTGTCACGTAGGATGCGCGGCAGGCCGTGCCACGGCGCGCGCACCAGCAACGCGACCAGGGGGACCAGCAGGAAGAGCAGCGCCACGATGGCGGGCACGGCGAGCGCCGCCGGCACGGCTCGGCCAGCGCGTCGCGCCCGCTGCCTCTGCGCGACGGTCATGGCGACGAGAAGCCATCCTGGGTGAGGACCGCCTGGCCGGCGGCGGACAGCACGAGGTCGACGAAAGCCCTCGCCCCCAAGGTGTTCGGCGTCTTGGTCAAAGTTGCGATCGGATATGCGGTCGAAGCGTTGACGTCGCTCGCGATCTCGATCCCCTTGACCTTGTCCCCGGCCGCACGCACGTCAGTGACGTAGACGATTCCGGCGTCGACCTCACCCAGCTGCACCTTGGACAGGACGGACTTCACATCCGCTTCCTCGGTCACCGGCCGCACCGTGATCCTGGCGTTGTCGAACACCTGCTTCGCCACCGTGCCGCAGGGGACCTGTGCCTGGCAGAGGGCGACCTTCAGGCCCGGCTTGGCCAGGTCCGTCAGCGCGGTGATGTTGGCGGGGTTGTCCGGTGGAACGGCGATCTCCATGGTGTTCTTCGCGAACACGCGAGGTCCAGAGGCATCACCCGCGGAGGTCACCTGGTCCATGTTCTTGTGGCTCGCCGAGGCGAAGACGTCAGCCGGAGCGCCCGCGGTGATCTGGCCGGCCAGCCCGGAGCTCGGACCGAAGCTGAAGACCACCTTGGTCCCTGGGTGTGCCACTTCGAACTGCTTGCCCAGCGTCGTGAACGCCTCGGTGAGGGAGGCTGCGGCGAGCACCGTGATGGTTCCCGTGACCGCCGACGAGCTGGACGAGCCGCCGCCCGAGGAGCCTCCGCCGCCCGACGAGCCGCAGCCGGTCAGGACTGCGGCCGCGACGCTCGCGACGATGACCGGCATCGGAGCGCCGACGCGAGCGCGGTTCACCCACATGGTGATCTGCGCACGTCCGCGAGTAGGCGAGTCATGGCTGGTCCGGCACCTCGACCACCACGTTGGTCGACTTGATCGACGCGACGGCGAGGACGCCGGGCTCGAGGCCCAGGTCGTCCGCCGCCTCGCGGCTCATCAGCGAGACGAACCGGTGCGGGCCGGCCTGGATGTCGACCTGGGCCATCACGGTGTCGCGCAGGACCCGGGTGACCAGCCCGACGAAACGGTTACGGGCTGACTCCGACACGACCGGCCTCGGTTCGGGACGCTCGGCAGAGGCGGCCAGCTCCGAGGCGAACGTGGCCAGCGCCGCGCCCTCGATGACCCGGCGCCCGGACTCGTCCGTCTCGGTCACGATCCGGCCGCCGTCGGCCCAGCGCCGCAGGGTGTCGTCGCTGACGCCGAGCAGCTCGGCGGCTTCGCGGATGCGGTACGACGGCACGCCGCACTCTAACCCGCACTTGCGTCTGAATTGAATCCAACCAGCCGCAAAGACCTTCACCTGACGCGAAGGAAGCCGCAGTTCGGCGCCACTGGCACGACTCGTCGAAACCTTCCGTCCTCAGTTGACGGTGCCCGGCGGGTTGAGATCCTCGAGCGAGAGCTGCCCTTGGAACAGCCACACCAGCACCGGTCGCGGTGCGCCTCCGTAGTCCATGTAGCCGAGCAAGATAGGACGCTGGTCGAACCCCTCAAGGTACGGACCAAGCCACCGCAACGCCGAGAAGACTTCCTCTGGGCCCGACTTGATCCCCCACCGGCAGGACAGTGTCCAACGGCCAGTCTTCGACCACATGAGCTGCGCGCTCGGCGTGATCGACACGCTCGTTGACCGGCTGAACCAGGTCGCCCAGTCGTGCCGCCAGGGCGCCGGGTCGAGGGCCGGGTCCGCCCACTCGTCGGTTGGTTCCCACTCGTCGTCCGGGTTGATGGGATGCGGCGACGGCAGTGGCGGCTCAGGCGGTCCGAACTGCGCTGTGCTCGGCACCGCGAGCGCGGAGAACGCGGACAACACGTGGTCTGGCGTTTCGGGCCGGAACGAGAACCCCAAAACGACTTCGGTGAACGTGCCCATCTCGCGATCCTGACCGAAGCCGCCCCTGCGGTCCGCCGCTCCGGTCAACCGTCATCCTTTCGGCTGCGCGATGCGGACGTCGCGCGCGCTGTGGTCGGGAACGGCGAACGCCAGCAGGGGGAGCCCTTCAACGGTGAGCGCGTCACGGTCCGCGGCCGCGAGGCGGCCGAAGGGTGACAGCTCGAGCACGGCCTCGTCCGCACCGCGCTCGGCCCGGATGCGCCAGTGGCCGGCGTGGAGACCGTCGACCAGGAACGTCCCGAGACGGGCTCCGTTGCCTGGGAACAGGGGCACCTGCCGGCCATCCGGGTTCACCCGCCGGCGGTCGGCGTGGGACAGCAGCAGGTTGTCGTACTCGGGCAGGTACCGGACCGGCGCGGGCGTGTCCGGGTCGGGCCGCAGTGCGCGCGGCCGGTCGTAGAGCTCGACCCCGTCCTCGCCCTGGAACGCGCGCAGGCGGCTGCCCAGCCGGTCGACGACCTCGCGCAGCCGGGTCAGTCCGCACCAGGCCTGAACGTCCTTGACGCTCATCGGTCCGAGCGCCCCGATGCAGCGCAGGACCAGGTCGTCCACGGATGCGTTCGGGTCGAGCTCGCGCCCAAGCCAGGACTGCATGGAGCGGAACTTGGTCGCGCCGCTCTCACCCCAGACGCCACGCGGAGTGGCCTGGACCGTGGGCTGCAGATACATCACCGTGCCGCCGAGCGCGTACGGGTCCGCGTCCGGAAACCGCTGGCCCAGAAGGTTTCCCAGCTCGGTACGGCCGACGGCCTGTTCGTCGATCAGCTCGCGAGCGGCGGCCAGGACGGCGGCCGGCTTCGCCGTACCGATCTGCTTGGACCACTGGCTGCCGCGCCAGCCTCCCTCGGCGACGCGCTGCAGGACCGGGCGCCAGGCGAGCGCGTCCCGGGCGGTGACCAGATGGACCGTGACGCGCATGAGCGTCGCGCGGACGACGGCCCGGCGCCGCATCAGGTCGGCCAGCTGCTCGGCCTCGAAGCCGTCCAGCCGGGTCCACAACCCGACGTACGGCGAGAGCGGGGCCTGCGCCTGCAGGCCGGCCAGTCGCTCGACCGCCTTGGCCGGTGCCAGGTCGGCCCGTTCGAGCAGCATCTGCCGGGCGAGCGTCGCCCGGTTCAGCGCCCGGCGAGAGAGCAGCGGACGGCTGCGCGCGGGCGGCGACACCCCCGTCACGCTAGCCGCGGCCGGGGACACCGACCGGCGCGCGTCGGCGTGTCCCAGGGACACGCCGACGACACGCCGACGCCGCACCGGTTGCGCTATGCAACCGCACGGTCACTCTTTAGGGTGAACGCGGTACGTAGTCGTTCGATGGCGGACAGTGATTGGGGTTCGGGGAGCATGAAGAAGCAGGACGCAGCCGGCTTGACCCTCCACTTCGACCCGGACGGGGCCTTGCTGGAGTCGACGCTCGACTGTGAGTACGACGTGTTCGCCGAGCGGTACGGCGAGGACCGGTCCGCCCTCGAGCACTACCACTCGCCGTTCTACGCCGCCTCCACGTTCCTGAGCCTGGCTGACTCCCAAGGCGACGTCGTGGCGATGGCCCGCCTGGTCTATCCGTCGCCGGCCGGTCTGATCACGACCCGGGACGTCGCCGGTGAGCCGTGGAACGTCGACGCGCGCGCCTCGCTCGCGGCCGCCGGACTTGACCCGGCGCGCACCTGGGACGTCTCCACCGTCTGCGCGCGCAAGTCCTCGCGCGGGCAGACCGCCCTGCTGGCCGCCGCGATCTACCACGGCCTGATCAAGACGATGCGGGCCAACCGCGTCGACGGTTTCACCGCGATGCTCGACGCCCGGATCCACCGGATCCTCAACATGCTGGGCGTCGTCATGCACCCGCTCCCGGGCGTCGAGACCTTGCCGTTCTGGGGATCTCCGGCCACGACACCGGCGTACGCGAACTTCAACCAGCTGATCGACGGGCAGCGCCGGATGTCACCGGACGCCTACCGGCTGGTGACACTCGGGGTCGGCCTCGACGGCATCCGGATCCCCGACAATGAGGCGTTCGTCCTGCACCGGCCGCGGTCCGTGACGCTGCCGCAGATCACCCAGCGGACCGTCGACCTGGCCGCTTCGGCTGCAGGCTCAGCGCACCCGGAGGCCGTTGAGCTGGCGCACCGCTGACGCGGACCAGTCCCGGACCCAGGCCGGGATATCGGAGCTCGGCATCGGCCGCCCGATGTGGTAGCCCTGGAGCACGTCGATGCCCAGCATCGACAGGAGCTGGGCGATGTCCTCGTCCTCCACGCCCTCGGCGACCAGCCGTAGCCCCATCGCGTGGGCCATCTGGTTGGTCGAGTCGACGATCACGCGGCTGCGCGGGTCGGTGAGGATGGTGGAGATGAACGAGCGGTCCATCTTCAGCTCGTGCACCGGCAGGTCGCGCAGGTAGGCCAGCGAGGAGAAGCCGGTCCCGTAGTCGTCGATGGCGGCCTGCACGTTGTGCTCGCGCAGCTCGTGCAGGATCTGCCGCGCGTGCTCGGGGTCGGCCACGAACGAGTCCTCGGTCACCTCGATGGTGAGGGTGTCAGGGGGCAGGGCGGCTCGGTCGAGAGCATCGAACAGCCTCGGCAGCAGCGCCCCGCCGAGCAGCTCAGGCGGTGCGCAGTTCAGCGACACCCGGAAGTCCAGCCCCTCCGCGGTCCAGCGCCGGGCGTCGGCGACCACCGACCGCATGACGGAGTCGGTCAGGGCCAGCATCAGCCCGGCCCGGCGAGCATCGGGCAGGAAGGCGATCGGGGGCAGGAGCCCGTCCTCCGGATGGTCCCAGCGGACCAGGGCCTCCAGCGCGACGACCTCCTTGGACCGCGCGTCGATCTGCGGCTGGTAGAAGACGACGAGCTGGCCCTCGTCGATGCCGCGGCGCAGGTCCTCGGCCAGACGCAGGCGCTGGCGGCTGAAGCTGTCGCGGGCGGCGTCGTAGAACAGAGCCCCGCTGCGGGTGCCCTTCGCCTCGTACATCGCGACGTCGGCCCGGCGCAGCAGGTCGGTGGCGGTCACGTCCGAGGGCTGGCGCACGGTGATGCCGATCGAGGCCCGGATGGCCAGGTCGAGGTTGTCCACCTTGACCGGGTCCAGCAACGTCTCGCGGATGCCGTTCGCGATGCCCACGAGCGCTTTGGGGTCGTCCTCGCCGACGACGAGGGCGAACTCGTCGCCACCGAGCCGTCCGACGAGCGTCTTGGCGCCCAGGGTGTCCTCGAGCCGCGCGGCGATCGCCTCCAGCACGCCGTCGCCGGCCGAGTGGCCGAGGCTGTCGTTGATCTCCTTGAAGCCGTCCAGGTCGAGCAGCATGAGGGCGAGCGGCGTCTCGTCGCGCAGGCCCGTGTCGACCGCGGCCAGGACGGCGCGGCGGTTGCCCAGGCCGGTCAGCTCGTCGGTGCGCGAGAGGCGGAGCGCCTCCGCGGCGCCCTGGCTCTCGCGCAGGGCGAGCGTGAGCCGGCCACCGGCCGCGGCGAGGGTGAGGACTGCCGGCAGCACGACGTACCAGGACACCGGTCCGGTGGGACGGAAGACCAGCACGAGTACGGCGACGGCAGCGGCCAGGACGAGCGTGCGCGCCCGCTGCCGCGGTACGGCGTGAGCCTCCGGCAGACGGTCGGCAGTGCAGGCTGCGCCGACGATGAGCGCGAAGGACAGCCCGTACAGGACGTCGACGCCGGCGCTGCCGACGTACGTGCTGGACGAGGAGTTGATCAGGTAGGTGAGGTCGGAGACGCAGAGCCCCACCCCGCCCAGTACGAGCTTGCCGGTCCGGAGGCTGCGGGCCCGGTGATGAGCGGCGAGCTGACCGACGACGATCACGGCCAGCGCGATGTCCATCAGGGGGAAGAGCAAGGCCAGGAGCAGACGCACACCGCTGCCCCCGAAGTTGACCGCCAACGGGGTGAGGAACAGCAGCGCGGCCACCGAGGTGATGCCGGCGCAGGCCACCGTCGTCTCCAGCCAGACCCGCATGGCGCGGTGGCGGCGGCGCTCGGCGTCGAGCACCAGGAAGGACGCCAACGCGATATAGGAGACGACGAACGACAGCATCCCGGGCGTGAAGAGCGCGGCGAGGGTCAAGGCGCCGTTGGTCTGCAACAGCGCCGACCCGCAAGCCCAGCCGAGTACGGCGACCGCGATCGCCGCGGTGGCCCGGCGCCGCCGCGGTCGGGCCACGAAGGTGACGCCCAGGCGGATGAGCAGGAGCGGGAAGAAGACCGCGGTCTCGATGAGCACGGCACTCTCGAACAGCGCCTCGTGCTGCGGAGCGCGGAGCAGGAAGTCCACGACGGTGCTGACCGCGATGAGCGACCACTCGACCGTCGCCAGGACCCGCTGGGTGCGGCGGAAGCGCCCGCCGGCCGGCTGACGGCTCGACGAAGCGGCGGACAGGGGCACCGGAGGTGCACCAATGCGCGACACGCTCACGGCGCGGTTCCACCCCCAGGGTCGTTAGCACAGTGCCAGGCGTCCACCCGCCCGAAGCCACGGTTCCCCCTGCACGTTTCTGATCGACCGGAGGCCGTCAAACCTTGAGTCGTCGTGACCCCTCTCACCTGCGCAGATGCGCTCGCGGCATGCTGTCCGGCATGGCGACGGAGCGCGCGGCGGGGCAGACCGGGACCGCCGGCGAGCCGCTGCCGCGCCGCGTCCTGGCCTGGGAGACCGTGGTCGTCCTGACGCTGTCGCTCGGCCAGTCCGGCGTGTACGCGCTGGTGAGCTTCCTGGCGGCGCTGACCACGCCGAAGTCGCTCTCCAGTCAACAGGCGGTGCTTAACGGCAGCGCTGCCCCCGGACGGCCTTGGCTCGACCTGACCTACCAGCTGCTGGGGGTCGGGTTCGGCCTGGCGCCGGTGCTGCTCGTCGGCTACCTGCTGGTGCGGTCCGGAGAGGGCTTGGGCACGCTGGGCGCCGACCGGAGGCGGCCCGGTTTCGACCTCTCCCGGGGCGCCGTGCTCGCGGCAGCGGTCGGTGGGGTCGGGCTGGCGTTCTACCTCGCGACCCACGCGCTCGGCGTGGACCTGACGGTCGTACCCGAGGATCTGCCCGATGTGTGGTGGCGGATCCCCGTGCTGGTCCTGTCGGCTGCGCAGAACGCGATCCTGGAGGAGGTCGTGGTCCTGGGCTTCCTCATGCACCGCCTGGACCAGCTGGGCTGGGGCCGCAACCGGGCCCTGGTGGCCAGTGCACTGGTGCGCGGCAGCTATCACCTCTACCAAGGTGTCGGCGGGTTCGCCGGGAACGCGGTCATGGGCCT
>JBJMHS010000061.1:0-68679 GCA_045807245.1 Actinomycetales bacterium | reverse complement strand
GCCATCAGATCGGCGAACCGGTCGAACAGGTACCCGGCGTCGTGCGGCCCGGCCGCGGCCTCGGGGTGGTACTGGACGGAGAACGCCGTCACCCGGCCGTCCGGCGCGCTGACCCGCAGGCCCTCCACGACGTCGTCGTTGAGGCAGACGTGTGACACCTCCACCAGCCCGTACGGCGTCTCGAGCCGCCCGTCGAGGGGCGCCTCGACGGCGAAGCCGTGGTTGTGGGCCGTCACCTCCACCTTGCCGGTCGTGCGGTCCATGACCGGCTGGTTGATGCCACGGTGGCCGTAGCCGAGCTTGAACGTCCCCAGCCCCAGGGCCCGACCGAGCAGCTGGTTGCCGAAGCAGATGCCGAAGAACGGGATGCCCCGGGAGAGCACCTGGCGCAGGAGGGCCACCTGGAGGTCGGCCGTCGAGGGGTCACCCGGGCCGTTGGAGAAGAACACGCCGTCCGGCCCGACCGCGAGCACCTCGTCGACCGTCGACGTCGCCGGAAGCACGTGCACCTGGATGCCGCGCTCGGCCATGCGGTGCGGGGTCATGGCCTTGATGCCCAGGTCCAGCGCCGCCACGGTGAACCGCTTGGGGCCCAACGCTTCCACGACGTACGGCGTCGCCGTACTGACCTCTTCGGCGAGCTGCGCCCCGGCCATCTCGGGAGCCGACAGCACCGCCGCCAGCAGTTCCTCCGGCCGGGCGCTCGCGGCGTCGCCGGAGAACACGCCGACCCGCATCGCGCCACGCTCGCGCAGGTGGCGGGTGAGGGCTCGGGTGTCGATGCCACTGATCCCGACCACCCCCTGGGCCACCAGGTCTTCCTCCAGCGTGCGCCGCGACCGCCAGGAGGACGGTCGCGGCGACGGGTCACGAACGACGTACCCGGCCACCCAGATGCGGGCCGACTCGCCGTCCTCGTCGTTGACGCCCGTGTTGCCGATGTGCGGCGCGGTCTGCACGACGACCTGGCGGTGGTAGCTCGGGTCGGTGAGCGTCTCCTGGTAACCCGTCATCCCGGTCGTGAACACGGCCTCGCCGACCGTCAGCCCGACCGCCGCGAACGCCTCGCCGTGGAAGGTCCGGCCGTCCTCGAGCACCAGCACCGCCGGCCCGCTCACGCCGCGTCCTCCCCCGTCCGGGCCGGTCGTTCGTCGCGCCCGACGGCGGTCCCGTCGAGCACCGTGGCCCGGCCGCGCAGGAACGTCGCCACGACCCGTCCGGGCAGGGTCCGGCCGGCGTACGGCGTGTTGCGGCCCTGGGTGGCCATGGCCTCGGCGCGCACTACCCAGCGGGCCGCCGGGTCGACCAGCGTCAGGTTGGCCGGTGCGCCGGCCTCGAGGCGCCGGCCGTGGCCGGAGAGCCGCCCGATGCGCGCCGGCCGCACCGACATACGGTCCGCCACGCCGGCCCAGTCGAGCAGGCCGGTGTCCACCATCGCCTCCTGGACCACCGACAGCGCCGTCTCCAGGCCGGTCATGCCGAAGGCGGCCGCCGCCCACTCGCAGTCCTTGTCCTCACTGGCGTGCGGCGCGTGGTCGGTCGCGACCGCGTCGATCGTCCCGTCGGCGAGGGCCGCCCGAAGGGCGTGCACGTCCTCGTCGGTGCGTAGCGGCGGGTTGACCTTGTACCTGGGGTCGTACGTCGCGACGAGCGCGTCCGTGAGCAGGAGGTGGTGCGGTGTCACCTCGGCCGTGACGTCGACCCCGCGGCCCTTGGCCCAGCGCAGGATCTCGACCGACCCCGCCGTCGAGACATGGCAGACGTGCAGCCGCGAACCGACGTGCTGGGCGAGCAGGACGTCCCGGGCGACGACGGCCTCCTCCGCGACGGCCGGCCAGCCGCGCAGGCCGAGCACCCCGGAGCGTTCCCCCTCGTGCATCTGCGCGTCCTCGGTGAGGCGCGGCTCCTGCGGGTGCTGGGCGATGACCCCGTCGAACGCCTTGACGTACTCCAAGGCCCGCCGCATCAGGACCGCGTCGGACACGCAGTGCCCGTCGTCGCTGAACACCCGGACCCGGGCCGCCGAGTCGGCCATCGCGCCCAGCTCGGCCAGCTGCTCCCCGGCGATCTTGATGGTCACCGCTCCGACCGGCGCGACGTCGACCCAGCCGGCCTCGCGGCCGAGCCGCCAGACCTGCTCGACCACCCCGGCCGTGTCCGCGACCGGGTCGGTGTTGGCCATCGCGTGCACGGCCGTGAACCCGCCGAGCGCGGCCGCTCGGGTGCCCGACCAGACGGTCTCGGCGTCCTCCCGTCCCGGCTCGCGCAGATGCGTGTGCAGGTCGATCAGGCCGGGCAGCGCGACGAGACCGTCGGCGTCCAGGACCGTTGCGCCGGAACGCTTCAGGCCGGCTCCGACCTCCACGATGACGCCGTCCTCCAGGACCAGGTCGGTCGGCTCGCCACCCAGCACGCGAGCGCCGCGGACGACGTACGCCGTACTCATGCCTCCACCCCCTCGACCTCGCCGGACAGCAACAGGTACAGGACCGCCATCCGCACCGATACCCCGTTGGCCACCTGCTCGACGATCGTCGAGCGCTCGCCGTCCGCCGCCTCGGCCGTGATCTCCAGGCCCCGGTTCATCGGCCCCGGGTGCATGACGATGGCGTGGTCCGGCAGCAGCGCCAGGCGCCGCCCGTCCAGGCCGTAGCGCCGCGAGTACTCGCGGGCGCTCGGGAAGAACGAGGCGTTCATCCGCTCCCGCTGCACCCGCAGCATCATCACCGCGTCTGCCTTGGGCAGCTCGGCGTCGAGGTCGTACGACGTGGCGCACGGCCACGCGTCGGTCCCGACGGGCAGCAGGGTGGGTGGGCTCACCAGCGTCACCTCGGCACCCAGCGTCTGGAGGAGCAGGACGTTGCTGCGCGCCACCCGGCTGTGCAGCACGTCGCCCACGATCACCACCCGGCGACCGCCGAGGTCCTGGCCGGAGACGTCGCCCTCGGCCAGCCGGCGGCGCATGGTGAAGGCATCGAGCAGGGCCTGGGTCGGGTGCTCGTGCGTGCCGTCTCCCGCGTTGACGACCGCGCCGTTGATCCAGCCGGAGTTGGCCAGCCGGTGCGGAGCCCCGCTGGCGGAGTGGCGCACCACCACCGCGTCCGCGCCCATCGCCTCGAGGGTCAGCGCGGTGTCCTTGAGACTCTCGCCCTTCGACACGCTGGAGCCCTTGGCGGAGAAGTTGATGACGTCGGCGGACAGCCGCTTCGCGGCCGCCTCGAACGAGATGCGGGTCCGGGTGCTGTCCTCGAAGAACAGGTTGACCACGGTCCGGCCGCGCAGGGTGGGCAGCTTCTTGATCTCGCGCTGCTGCGTGGCCGCCATCTGCTCCGCGGTGTCCAGCACGTGCACGGCCTCGTCGCGGGTCAGGTCCGCCGCCGAGAGCAGGTGTCGCATCAGGCCACCCCCGCCGTGCCAGCGGCGCCGGTATCGCTGTCCTCGAGCACGACCTCGTCCGCCCCGTCGTACTCGGTCAGCCGCACACTCACCCGCTCGACCAGCGAGGTCGGGATGTTCTTGCCGACGTGGTCGGCGCGGATCGGGAGCTCGCGATGCCCACGGTCCACCAGCACAGCGAGCCGGACGACCGAGGGGCGGCCAATGTCGCCGAGGGCGTCGAGGGCGGCTCGAACCGTGCGGCCCGAGAACAGCACGTCGTCGACCAGCACCACCACCTTGCCGTCGACTCCGCCGGCCGGGATCTGGGTCCGCTCCAGGCTGCGGACCGGATGGCGGCGCAGGTCGTCGCGGTACATCGTGACGTCCAGCGAGCCGAACGGGACCTCCGTGCCTTCGACCTGCGCGATCCGCTCGGCCAGGCGGCGAGCCAGGTCGACGCCGCGGGTCGGGATCCCCAACAGGACGAGATCCGCGGAGCCCTTGTTGTGCTCCAGGATCTCGTGGGCGATGCGGGTCAACGCCCGCGTGATGTCTGGTGCGCTGAGCACCGTTCGGGCACGACTCACGGACCCGACCTCCTTCCCCGCCTCACCGGACGGGTCGTTAAAGGACGTCATGCAGTGGCTGCAACCTACCCCGCCGTGGCGGCTCGCGTCGTACCGGTCCGGCGACGCGCCGCGGACGGTCGCTCCCTGCCTCGCAATAGGCCACTTGAGCAAGCCCTTTCACCCGGACGGCGCAAATAGGGACCGTGAAGGGCGACCAGTTCCCCCGATCCGCTTGACGGCGAAGATCACGCTCCGTGACGATAGCCCGAACACGGTGCGTCACCGCGACGGGCCGGACCCACCAGGGACGTGGGTCTCACGGGAGGGAACGGATCTATGGCGACCGACTACGCGAGGGCGCTGGGCAGCCGGCTGCGCGCGATTCGCACGCAGCAGGGCATGTCACTCCACGGAGTCGAGGAACGCTCGACCGGTCGCTGGAAGGCCGTGGTGGTGGGCAGCTACGAGCGCGGCGACCGCGCCGTCACGGTGCAGCGGCTGGCCGAGCTGGCGGACTTCTACGGGGTCCCTGTCGGGGCCCTCCTGCCCGACGCCGGCGGCGGCACGGTCGTCGAAGCGCCCCCGCGCCTGGTCATCGACCTCGAGGCTCTGGGCTCGGTTCCGGCCGAGCGCGCCGGGCCCCTCGCCCGCTATGCAGCGACGATCCAGGGCCAGCGCGGTGACTACAACGGCAAGGTGCTGTCCATCCGTCAGGACGACCTGCGCACTCTCGCCGTCATCTACGACATGCCGCCGGCCGCACTGGCCGACGAGCTGATCTCGTGGGGCGTGCTCGACCCCGACGCCCGCCGGGCCGTCGAGCAGAGCATGCACCCGGAGCTCTGAGCACGCGGCGCATCGCCGTCGACTACGCCAGAACCGGCACCCGTAACGGAGAGTGATCTCCGGCGGGTGCCGTTTCTGCGTTCGGAGCGCCTGGTCGCCCTCAGATCGACAGCGTCGGCTTGAGCGACATCAGCCGGGCCAGCAGGCCGTTGACGAACTGTGGCGACTCGTCGGTCGAGAGGCTGCGGGCCAGGAGCACGGCTTCACTCAGCGCCACCGCGTCAGGGACGTCGTCGACGAACAGCAGCTCGTACGCCCCGAGGCGCAGGACGGCCCGGTCCACCGACGGCATCCGCTCGAGCGGCCAGCTCTGGGTGTACGTCGAGATGAGCTCGTCCAGCCGCTCGCGGTTGGCGACCACGCCGCGTACCAGGTCCGCGGTGTAGGCCGGGACCGGCGGATCTGCGGCCGCCTGTCGTTCGGCGAGCAGCTCGATCGGGTCGAGCCGGCGCTGCTCGGCCTCGAACAGCACGTCGAGCGCGCGCTTGCGGGCCTTCGAGCGAGCGGGCATGGGCGCCGGTCAGCTCACCCGGCCGAGGTAGTCCCCGGTCCGGGTGTCGACCTTGACCTTGGCGCCGGTCTCGAGGAACAACGGCACCTGGATGTCGTAGCCGGTCTCGAGGGTGGCGGGCTTGGTGCCTCCGGTTGACCGGTCGCCCTGCAGGCCCGGCTCGGTGTACGTGACCTCCAAGACGACGGACGTCGGCAGCTCGACGTACAGCGGCGTGCCGTCGTGCACGGCGACCACAGCGTTCTGGTTCTCCAGCAAGAAGTGCGAGGCCTCGCCGACCGTGCCTTCGGTGACCGGAATCTGCTCGTACGACGAGGAGTCCATGAAGATGAAGTCCGTACCGTCCTTGTACAGGTACTCCATGTCGCGCTTGTCGACCGTCGCCGTCTCGACCCGTGTGCCGGCGTTGAAGGTGCGGTCGACGACCTTGCCGGACAGGACGTTCTTGAGCTTGGTGCGCACGAACGCGCCGCCCTTGCCGGGCTTGACGTGCTGGAACTCGACGACGGACCAGAGCTGGCCGTCGATGTTGAGCACCAAACCGTTCTTCAGATCGTTGGTCGTAGCCACCGTCGGTGTTCCTTAGCTGGGCGCGGGCACGAGGGCGCGCGCAGTTCGCGGGTCGTGCCGGGATCGCCGACCATGCTACCGGGGCGCTGCCACTGCCTGGAGCGCGAGCAGGTAGGAGTCGACGCCGAACCCGGCGATCGTCCCGGTCGCCACGCCCCCGACGACGCTGGTGTGGCGGAAGTCCTCGCGGGCCAGCGGGTTGCTCAGGTGCACCTCCACCAGCCGCAGCCCGGACGACGTGACCATGGCGCACGCGTCGCGGGTGGCGTACGAGTAGTGGGTGAACGCCGCCGGGTTCAGCACGACGTCACGGTTGGTGTCGACGGCCTCGTGCAGCCACCGCACCAGCTCGGCCTCGTCGTCGGTCTGGCGCACGTCGACGTCCAGGTCCAGCTCGGCGCCCAGGGTGCGGCAGGCCTCGGCCAGGTCGTCGTAGGACGCCGTCCCGTACACCTCGGGCTCGCGCGATCCGAGCCGGCCCAGGTTCGGCCCGTTGAGCACCAGGACGGCTCGCATCCGCCGAGGATAGTCGTGACCTGCGCCGCGGCCGGACAGGCGCAACCGCCGCCAACCCGGCCGACTGCCGGGTCAGCGGCCTTGCGCATGTTCCCCCGCAACCGATCGGCCACGGCCGCCATGGCGATCGCGGCGACCCACTCCGGCCGGAACATCACGTGCTCCCAGGCAAACCGCAGTACGCCCCAGCCGCGGACGAGGAGCTCGTCGTATCGCTCGCAGTCCCGCACGAGAGCGTTTCGGTGGCCGTGGTGTTCGAAGCTGTCCGCCTCCGCGACCAGGCGGCGCGCAGGGTCTGCCAGGTCCACTCGGGCGACGAACCCGGACTGGTCCCTGATGACGTACTGCGGTGCGAAGGACCGGAGGCGGTGGTCCAGGAAGATGGCGCGCAGCATCGACTCGAGCCCGCTCTCGGCGCGTCCGTCGGCCCAGCTCGCAACCCGGCGGGCGCGGCGCGCCCCCGGCCCGCGCAGCCTCTCCGTTGCGCGCCGGAGCTCGTCGGCTCCGATGACCTGCGCCCTCAGGGCGCTGTCGGCAGTGGCCAGGGCCTCACGAAACGGCAGGGTCCGGGCACAGTCGAGGACGGTGCGCAGCGGGGTCGTCACCGGCAGGTCTGCGTGCACATCGGGCTTGAGCAGAGCCGACCAGTGCAGCACGGCGCCCGCCGGGGCAACCCGGCTGCGGCCTCGGGCCAGGGTCACGTGCGCCTGGTCCGGGTTGTTCATCACGGCCAGCCGCCAGAACCGCGCCGCGCTCGTGTGGGAGACGACCCCGCCGAGGCGCGCCGCGCTGGTCCAGGGATCCGGCAGGGCGGCCAGCGCGTAGCGACCGCGCGCCACCCGGACCACCTCGCTGCGGCCGATGGCATGTTCGACCGCGGTCCGGCCGCAGACCGACACGAGGTCACCCGCCCGGCACCAGCCGCCGACGCGCCGCAGCACATCGACAACCTCCGGCCCTCGCATGCGGCTGAGTCTGCGTGCTCGCAACTCTGTCTGAGGCGCGCTGTCCACAGGCCCGACTCGGGCGAAACAGGCGCAATGAGCGGAATGGGCTCGCCTGAGGGCCGGACCTACCCGTTGTGCGTGTTCGCCGGCGCGCCGGCGAGCCCTACGAGGAGACGGCGGCGTAGGCCTCACGCAGCAGGGACTCGTCCGGGCCTTCGAGGCGGCCCGGTCGGGCCAGGCCGTCGAGGACGACGAACCGCAGCATGTCGCCGCGCGTCTTCTTGTCGCGGCGCATCGCGTCGAGCAACCGGTCCCAGCGGTCCGAGCGGTAAGCCGTGGGCAGCCCGAGGGTGCTCAGCACCGACCGATGGCGCTCGGCGACGTCCGGCGCCAGCCGGCCGGCCAGCCGGGCCAGCTCGGCCGCGTAGACCATACCGACGCTGACCGCCTCGCCGTGCCGCCACCGGAAATCCTCGACCAGCTCGATGGCATGGCCGAACGTGTGGCCGTAGTTGAGCACCTCGCGCAGCGAGGACTCCTTGAGGTCGGCCGTCACGACGTCGGCTTTGACCCGGATGCTGCGCTCGACCAGTTCGCGCACCAGAGCCGACCCGGCCACCGTCGTAGCACCAGGGTCGGCCTCGATCAGACCCAGGATCTCGGGGTCGGCGACGAAGCCGCACTTGACCACCTCGGCCAGCCCGGCGACGAGGTCCTCCCGCGGCAGGCTGGTCAGCTGGTCCAGGTCGCACAGCACCGCACGCGGCGGATGGAACGAGCCGACCAGGTTCTTGCCCTCTGCGGTGTTGATGCCCGTCTTGCCGCCGACCGCTGCGTCGACCATGCCGAGCAGCGTCGTCGGCAGGTGCACGACGGGCACACCGCGCAGCCAGGTCGCCGCGACGAAACCGGCCAGGTCGGTCACCGCGCCGCCACCCAGACCGACGACGGCGTCGGTCCGGGTGAAGGCCCGCCGTCCGAGCTCGGTCCAGAGCTCGGCGACGACGCCCAGCGTCTTGGCAGCCTCACGGTTCGGCACATCGACCACGAAGGTCTCGAACCCGTTGTCCTGCAACAGGTCCCGGATACGGATACCCGTGCGGGTCAGGGCCACCGGGCACACGACCAGCACCCGCCGTACGCCGTCGCCGAGGACGCTCGGCAGCTCACTCTCCACGCCCGACCCGACGAGCACGTCGTACGCCGAGGAGCCCGCCCCCACCGGGATTCGCGTGGTCATCGCGACCGGTCCGCCCTGGCACCGGTCCGCGCGAGCACCTGCTCGACCTCGTCGACCACCTCTTTCACGGTGCGCCCCGCGGTGTCGACCCGAGCCGTCGCCAGCCGCTCGTACGTCGGCCGGCGCTGCTCCATCAGCGCCGTCCACTGCGCGCGCGGGTTCATCATGAGCAGCGGTCGGTGCTGCCCAAACCCGACCCGTCCTGCGGCGTCCGCGATGCCGACGTCGAGGAAGACGACGAGATGACCGGACAGAGCCGCTTGCACCGATGGGTCCAGGACCGCTCCCCCGCCCAGGGCCAGCACACCGTCATGTTGCGCCAAGGCAGACAGGACCGCCTCCCGCTCCAGCTCGCGGAACCGTGGCTCACCCTGCTCGACGAAGATCTCCGCCACGGTCATCTGTGCGCTCGCTTCGACGTCCTGGTCGGTGTCGCGCGCCGCCACACCGAGCCGCCGGGCCAGCGCCCGAGCGACGGTCGACTTGCCCGAACCGGGCGGCCCGATGAGCACTGCCCGGGGGCGGGGCATGTCGGACGTCACCGTGCCCTCAGCGCTTCCGGCAGGCACTCCAGGTAGGTCCGGCAGTTGCGAGCGCTCTCCGCCACCGAGTCGCCGCCGAACTTCTCCAGACAGGCGTCGGCCAGCACCAGCGCGACCATCGCCTCGGCCACGACACCCGCAGCGGGTACGGCGCACACGTCGGACCGCTGGTTGATCGCCTTGGCCGGTTCGCCGCTCGTGACGTCCACCGTGTCCAACGCGCGCGGCACGGTGGAGATGGGCTTCATCGCAGCACGGACGCGCAGCACGTCGCCGGTCGACATGCCGCCCTCGGTGCCGCCCGCGCGTCCGGACCGGCGCCGGAGCGCCCCGTCCGGTCCGCGCTCGATCTCGTCGTGGGCCTGCGAGCCCCGCCGGGCCGCGGTGCGGAACCCGTCGCCGACCTCGACGCCCTTGATGGCCTGGATGCCCATCAGCGCACCCGCCAGGCGCGAGTCCAGGCGCCGGTCCCAGTGCACGTGGCTGCCCAGACCCGGCGGCAGGCCGTACGCCAGCACCTCGACCACACCACCCAAGGTGTCCCCGTCGCGACGGGCCGCCTCGACCTCCTCGACCATACGGGCCGAGCCGGCCGCGTCGAACGCCCGGAGCGGGTCCCTGTCCAGCGCGTCGACGTCCCCCGGCGTCGGGAGCTCGGCGCCGTCGTCCACGGCCGCCGAACCCACCGAGACCGTGTGGGAGACCAGACGGATGCCGAACGCCTGGTCGAGGAACGCAGAGGCGACCGAGCCGAGGGCGACCCGTGCCGCAGTCTCGCGCGCACTGGCCCGCTCGAGCACCGGCCGGGCGTCGTCGAACCCGTACTTCTGCATCCCCACCAGATCGGCGTGACCGGGACGTGGCCTGGTCAGCGGCGCGTTGCGCGCGAGGTCGGCGAGCTCATCCTCCGGCACCGGGTCCGCACTCATCACGAGCTCCCACTTGGGCCACTCGCTGTTGCCCACCCTGATGGCGACCGGGCCGCCCATCGTCCGGCCGTGCCGGACCCCGCCGGTCAGCTCGACGACGTCCTGCTCGAACGACATCCGCGCCCCGCGGCCGTACCCGAGGCGTCGACGGGCGAGCGCTGCCGCGACGACGTCGGTCGTGACGGCGACGTCGGCCGGGAGGCCTTCCAGCACCGCGACCAGCGCGGGTCCGTGCGACTCGCCCGCGGTGATCCAGCGAAGCATGAGGCCGATCCTCCCATGTGGAGGATCGGCCTCATGCTGTGCGTCCGGCTGGCCCGGACCGGACTCACTACGGACTTACTGCACCGTCGAGGACGTCCCCGGGAACAGCGTCAGGATCGTGTCGCCGTACTCGACCAAGGCCGCCTTGTCGCCCGAGCTGGTGTCGGTGAGGAAGCCGGTCAAGCGGAAGTACGTGCCGAACGTGTCACCGATCTGGGGCGAGTAGTGCGCCGTCTTCTTGGTGCTCTTGTTGTAGACCCAGACGGTGGCGCCCGACGTGCCACTGACGCTCTTCAGGGTCAGGACCAGCGGGACGGACGAGACGGACGGCGCGGTCGCCGTACCGGTGCCGGAGCCTGTGGAGCCGCTCGTGCCGGTGTTACCCGAGTTGGCCACGTCGCTGGAGGTGCCCGTGCCGCCGGAGCCGGCGGCCACGGGGGCCTGGCTCTTGAACGGGTTGCGGGCTGTCTGGCCGGCGAACGTCTTCAGCGGCGGCGCGGCCGGCGCGGCGGACGCGCTGGGGCTAGCCGACGCCTTGGGCGCCGGAAGGGCGATGGTCGCGCCGGTGTTCGCGTCGTCCGACCCGCTGAGCAGGAAGAAGTACGCAAGAGCTGCGACGACGACGAGGGCGAGCCCGCCGCCGACCAGCAGGTACAGCCGCTGCCGACCGTTGGCAGCCGACTTCGGCTCATCGACCGGAGGGGCCGGGGGCGCCGGCGCCGTCTGTGTGGTTCCGCTCATGATGCTCATCGGTCAGCCCTTCAGCTCGCCGGTGCGGTGGTCGTGGTGGTGCCCGACGGCGTTCCCGCCGCACCGGCTGCGCCGCTCACAGCGGCGGCCTGGTCCTGCAACACGAAGATCTGTCCGCTGATCGTGGTGCGGAGCAGGTTGCCGGACGGCGTGGGGGGCGTGCTGTTGGACAGCGACCCCGTGTCGAGCGCTGCGATGGACAGCTTCTGGACGAGGAAGGCCCGCGTCATCGCCGTCTGGAGCTTCTGCAGGAACAGCTCGCTCTGCGCGTAGCTGCCGTCCACGACGACCGTGACAGGGAGCGCCACCAGACCGGCCGGCGCTGCCGCCGCACCGGCAGCAGTGGACTGAGCGGCGAGCGAGATGGGCTGGCCCGGGGACACCGAGGTGAGGCCGGCGCCCGACTGGCCCGCGATCGAGGTCAGACCGCGGATGAAGGCCGGCAGGGCCGGGTTGCTCGGCAGCTGCTGCTTGATCTTGGCCAGCTCAGCCTGCTTGGCCGGCAGGCTCTCGTTCTGGGCCTTCAGCTGCGCGATGTCGAGCTGCAGCTGCTGGTTCTGGGCGACCTGCGCGGTGCGCTGGCTCTTGAGGTCGGCCGCCTTGCTGCGCTCCGGAGAGATCAGCAGGAACCAGCCCGCGACCGCCAAGAGGACGCTCAGCGCAGCAGCGCCCAAGATCCAGGGTCGGGTGTTGGACATGTCAGCCGGCCTTCCGGTCGTAGCGGTGGGAGAGAGCGTCGTCCGTCACGTTCGCGGTGCTGCTGAACTGGACGAAGGTCTCACCGTTCATGTCTTGCTTCTGTGAGTTGGTGAAGTACGCGTCCGTCCAGCCGGACTCCTTGGACGCGGAGTTCAACCACGAGGCGACGTCGTTGTGCACCTTGGCAGCGCCCGTGACGGTGACCGTGGCGATGGACGCGTGGGCCACCGGGTTCACGTTGACCACGCCGGACTGGTTCAGCGAGATGTCCACCGTGAGGAACCACGCGTTCTTCGGCGTGACGTAGCTCAGGTCGTTGAGGTACCGGTACCACTGCACGTCGTTCGCCATGGCGTTCTGCCGGGCCGACTCGGCCGCCTCGATCGCGGACAGTGTCCTCGGCACCTGCGCGTACTGCGCCTTCTGCGCGGTGAGCGTCGAGCCCTTGGCCGCCACCTGGTTCAGGCTCTCCTGCGCGTCGCCGGCAGCCTGCGTCTGCAGGAAGTAGAAACCGCCGACGGCGAGCGCCACGGCCGCGACACCGACTCCCAGACCGGCCTGGAGACGACGCAGCTGACGCGCCTGGTGGACCTCGGGGGGCAGGAGGTTGACCCGGGGCAGCGTTGCCCGACCGGTCGCGAGCGACTCGACGGAGTCGACACTCGTGCGGCTCATGAAGAGGCTCCTAGCGCGAGACCCACCGGCACTGCGGCGAGGTGCTGGACATGGCGGACCTGGTCATCCGTCAGACCGGTGCGACCCAGGTGCAGCGACCCCAGCGGGTCGCCGACGACAACCGGCACGCGCGTGGACGCGGCCATGCGGTCGACCAGGCCACGGAGGCGTGAGCCACCGCCGGTCAGGACGACCCGCTGGACGGGACCGTGCGGTGTCGAGGACATGTAGTAGTCGAGTGAGCCGCGGATCTCGTCCACGAGCGTCGCCGCGGTGACGTCGGCCACCCGGCCGGCCGCAGCGGCGCTGTCGGAGTGCGAGCCGCTGCCGAGCTCGTGCTTGAGCGCCTCGGCCTCTTCGTGCGAGACACCCAGGTTGTTCGCCACCGCGTCGGTGACGTCCTGGCCGCCCATGAGCAGGATCCGGACGAAGTGTGGGACGCCGCCACTGTGCACGACGATGTTCGTCACGCGCGCGCCGATGTCGACGAGCGCCTCGATCTCGTTGTCGACGACGCCGATGTTGGCCACCGACCGCAGGACCGCGAACGACGTCAGGTCGACCATCGTCGGCTTGAGACCGGCCTGCTCGACCGCGCGGACGTTCGACAGGACCATCTCCCGAGCCGCAGCGACCAGCAGACCCCTCAGCAGCCGCGCGCCGCCGGCGCCCTGGACCTCCTCGAGCGGGTGGAAGTCGAGCAGCGTCTGGTCGACCGGCATCGGCAGGAAGTCCTGGACCTGGAAGGGCAGGGACTCCTTCAGCTCGGCGATCGGCATCCACGGGAGGTCGACCTGCCGGACGATCACTCGCTGGTTGGCCACGCCCATGATGACGTTCTTGTGCGAGAAGCGGGTGTGCGACCACAGCTGCTTGATCGCGTGCGCGACCGCCGCCGTGTCGATGACCTCGCCGTCCCGGACTGCCCCCTCGGGCACGGCGATCTGGCCGAACCTCTCGAGAGTGACACCACCCTTGCCGAACGACAGCTCGGCCGCGCGAACGCCGGAGGTCCCGATGTCGAGACCGATGGCAGTGCGTCCAGCCACGTCGTATCCCCTTCCGCGAAGACACTTCGCAAAGCCCAGGCAGGGCTGCGTCAAAGGGGTGATCGGTGCCTGTCCCAAGGGTCTTGAGGACAACCGCTCGGATTGGCCCGTTGACTAGGCCGAACGGGTGTGCGGGCCGGGCGACATCCCCGGTTCAGCCCACGAACAGGTCGAGATAGAGGTCGCTGATCTGCGCGCCCACGAGCACGGCGACATAGGCGCCGGCGATCATGAACGGACCGAACGGGATCTTCGACTTCCGGCTGGCGCGGTTGGCTGCCATCAGCGCACCACCGACGACGCCGCCGAGCAGGAACCCGAGGAAGGCTCCTACGGCGAGCGGCCCCCACCCGAGCCACCCCAGGTACATCCCGAGCACGCCGGCCAGCTTTACGTCGCCGAACCCCATGCCGCTCGGGTAGGCCAGGCGGAGCAGGAAGTACAGGACGTAGAGTGCTGCGCCGCCGATCGCGGCTCGTACCAAGGCTGCCCAGTCGCCGTCACCCAGTGACGCCACGGTGAGCAGGACGGGTGCGACCACGTACGACGGCAGCACGATCGCGTTGGGCAAGCGGTGGACGTCGATGTCGATGAGCGCGAGGGCGACGCCTATCGCGATCAGGTAGAGGTACGCCGGCAGCTCCCACGACAGCCCGAAATGCCAGGCGGTCACGCCGAACAGGACCGCCGTCCCGGCTTCGACGAGCGGGTAGCGGATGCTGATCGGCTGGCCGCAGTCGCGACAGCGGCCCCTCAGCACGAGCCAGCTGACGACCGGGATGTCGTCGTACGGGCGCACCGGGTTGCCACAGGACGGGCAGTGGCTCCGCGGCCGGACGACGGACTCGTCCCTCGGCACGCGCCAGATGACGACGTTGAGGAACGAGCCGATCGCCAGCCCGACGACGGCGCAGAACACCGTCACGAGCCACATTCCGGTCAGCCTAGGTCAGTGCGAGTTGACAGTGCGTGAGCCCGCGGCTCAGTTGCCGTCGCTGATCTGGCCGGCGGTCCACTGCGTGGACACGGGCTGCAGGAAGTACGGCGGCTGGGCGCCGCGCGCGAACCGGGTGTCGTAGTTGTAGTTCTTCAGGTAGCCCGTCGAGGCCGCGGTCGTCGTACCGGTGCCCACCGGACCCCGGTAGTTCTGCGCGATCGCACCGAACACCGTGAGCTTGTTCGTCGACCCGGACGAGATGGGCGCTCCGAGGTTGTAGTTCTGGACGATGAAGCTGTCCGACACGGCGAGGATGGCGGCGTCGACCTCCGTGACCGGGGTGCTCAGCATGTTCGCGTCGCTCGTGTTCACCGGGTGGTAGATCCACATGAAGTGGGTCGGGACCAGGCCGAGCAGGTCGTCGCTGGTCGTCGACTTGTCGTTGTACAGGAGGTTGCTGACCACCACGATGTCCTGAGCCGAGCCGATGGTCGACGTCCCGTTCAGCGTGCCAGAGACGTACGCGGTCCCCTTGTTGCACGAGTAGTCGGGACCGGTGTAGCTCGCGTCCGTCGTCGGAAGCTCGCCCGAGAGCGGGTAGCCGAGCGTGATGGTCACGCCGCTGCTGTTCTTCGCGCACGTGCCGCTGAAGTCCTGCACGTACATCACGGGTGGGATGGTGATCCCGACGACTGGGGTGGCCTTGTTGGCGCCAGCGGGGTAGCAGGTCGACGACGCCGTGGTGTTCGGGCTGAGCACCGTCATCTTGCCATCGCTGGTGAAGGTGATCTTGCTGGCTCCCGAGTACACGCAGCCGGCGGTCGTCGCGTTCGCCAGCAGGCTGGCGTTCGACGGTGGGATCTGCACCGGCGCCGCGTAGACCGGCTTGTAGCCCGAGGTGCTCGGCGTGCCGGAGCCCCACCACTTGTTGGTCTGTGCCGTGACCCAGCTAGTCTCGGTCTTCGGGCTCGTAAAGAGGATCGAGCCGTTGATCTGCATGGCGTCGTTGGTGTGCATCGGGCCGTTGATCGTGTCGCCGGTCGTGAACTGGATCTCGCGACACGGGTCCGGCGAGTACGAGCTGCGGCCTGGCTTGGTGGCCGAGCTGTAGTAGTAGTACTGGTTGCACTTCGCCTCGATGGTGGCGCTGCCGCCGGAGTACAGGACGGGGTCCTGGTCCTCCTTGTCCGTGTGGTAGATGTACTGCAGGAACCCGTTGGGGTTCAGCCGCGCGCTCAAGGTGCGCGTCACGCCGTTCATCGTTCCGGTGGACTTGATCCGGATGTAGCCCTGCGACACCGTCGTGGCGACGCTGCTCAGGACTGAGTACTTGAACGTCGCGCCCTGGCCGACCGTGCCGGATGCCGGCTTGCCGCTGGTGAACGCAACGTTGGTCGAGTCGGTGAACGTGTAGTAGCTCGGGTCGCTGTTGAGCCGCGACAGGTAGTCGTCGATGCCTGCCTGGGCAGCGGCCACGGCCGCCTTGGCGTCCTGGTCCTTGCGGTTCGGCTGCGAGTTCTGCAGCGCGTAGCCCAGCGTCGCCAGCGCGAACGCGGACAGCACCATCATCGCGCCCATGACGCCGACGAGGACCATGCCCTCGTCATCAGCGCCGGAACCGAGCCGGAACGGGCGGAGAGCTCTCACGACACACCTGCCTGCAGCGCGGTGACGATATTGATCATGGAAACCTGGTCCTGGAGCTTGGTCGGCAGCACCGAGGGGTTGGCGGGGTCGTTGACCTGGAGGTTGATGGCGACGCTCGCAATCGTCGGGAGGTTGCTGGTGATGGCCGAGGGGGCGTACGGCGTGGTGCTCACGGTTCCGTCCGCCGCAAGGGGGTAGTACGTGAAGAGCGCGTCGCCGCTGGCGTTGATGGTCCCGCGAGCGATGCAGGTCCACGTAAGAGAGCCGCTGGACGGCGTCAGCTCCCGGACCAGGCACTTCTTCGTCGAGTCGTAGTAGAACGTCACCAGCGTCGGCTGCGGGTCCGTGGTGCCCGTGACGGCACCCAGGCTGCTGTACACGCTGATCCGCGAGGAGCTGACCGGTGTGCCCACAGGCGAGTTGAACGGGCTGGTGCCACCCGAGGGAACGACCGCGACGCGGAGGTCACGCGTCATCGCCTCCATGCCGATGCGGGCGTCGGCCGTGGTCGTCGTCTTCGCCATCACCGTGCGGTTCTGACGAAGGCTGCTGACGAACAACGTGCCGACACCGAGCAGCACGATCGAGGCCACCGCCATCGCGATGATGAGTTCCATGAGGCTCATACCCGAGTCCGGAGAGCCGTGACCGGCCCGGACACGCCGGAGAGCCGAGTGCAGGCGGGTCATAGGAGCACCGTCACCGTCTGCGGCGACGAGACGCCGCTGGACAGGCTCACCGTCTGCGTTGTGGGGACGCCCGTGGTGGTCAGCTGCAGGCGCCAGGTTCCCCACGGCAGCGCGGTGTTGACCGTCTGGCCGGCCGTGACCGTGCCGAGGTCGTAGATCTCACCTGACGGGCAGACCGCGTCGGCCGCGTGCACCGCGTACAGGTGCGGGCCGCCCACGACGAGCGGGCCGATGACCGCGCGGGCCCGGCCGAAGTTCGACACGGTGTACGACGTGGTGTTCCCGCTCTTGACCGTCGCGAGGGTCGGCGTGCCGGCCAGTGTCGCGGCGTCCGAGCAGGTGCCGGCCCAGGCGCCGTACTTGGCCGGGAACAGGGACGAGGCGTTCCGAAGCGAGGTCCCGGACACACAACCCGACACGGTCGCGCCTACGCACGTGACGTACGGCCGGTTCTGGCTGGGCGACCACACCGAGGTGGTCAGCGTGAGGCCGACGGCGCTCGGGACCGGGTAGTTCACGTCCGGTGTCTGAGGTGTGATCGCGATGCCGCCTAGCAGGTCGTAGGGCAAGACGCCCTTGGCGATCGTGTTCGCAGTAACGCCGAGCGCCGTACTCGACGTCGACTGGTCACCGTCCTGGTCGACGTAGTTCATCGTGTTGGCGTTGGCCAGGTAGCTGCCCGGCGCCAGGCCGGTGAAGACGACGCAGCCGTCGACACCCGACGTCAGGGTCTGGACGAAGGTGCCGGTCGACGTGGTGAGCGTGACCGGGATGCTCGCCGTGCCCGTGCCGTCGGCAGCCTGGACGGTGACGGCCAACGCGCCCTTCGACGCCGTGACCACGTCGTCGGTCGAGTTCAGGGTCCGGATCGTGTCGCTGCGGACCGGCTTCACGGCGCCCTGGTTCGGCCAGGTCACGAGCACCGTGATCTGCTTGGCCGTCAGCTCCGTGCCGGTCCCGACGCACGCCGTACCGTCCTGGGTCTTGAGCTCGACGTACTGCGTGAGCGTGTACGACGTGCCGCCGACGGTGACCGGACCGATCGTGGTCTGACCGTCGGGGATCTGCGTCGCGTCCATGGCGCGCAGCTTCTCCATCTGCTGGGTCGCGAGGTTCGCAGCGGTGGTCCGCTGCGTGTTGCTCTGCGCCAGCCCGAGCGTCTTGATGAAGACGCCGGCGAGCACGGTCGCGGCAAGGGCGAAGATCATGGCGGCCACGAGGACCTCCATCATGCTGAAGCCCTCGTCCGCGCGAGGCGGCCGATCGACCACGGTTGTTCCTCTCTCGCCGATCCGGTTAGCAGGCGCCGGTCTTGAGACCACTGGCGGCCGAGTACTGGAAGGTCTTCTGCATGCCGCTCGCGTTCGTCAGCGAGACACACCAACCGGTCGGCAGGCCGAGGCCCGTGGCCGTGCTGGAGCTGGTTCCTGTGGTCAGCTGGACGGTCGTGACCGTCGCCGCGCCGTCCATGAGCACGACCGAGCCAGGAGTGGAGGCGAAGTCCAGCGACAGGGTGCCGGTGCCGTCGACGAAGTACGTCGCAACCTCCTTGCCCAACCGGGAGACGTCGGCCTTCACCGCCGTGTCACGGGCCTTGGCCCGTTGGTTGAGGAACACCGGGATGGCGATGGCCGCAAGGATCCCGATGATGATCATGACGACCAACAGCTCGATCAGGGTGAAGCCGTCGTCGTCACGCGTTGCCCGCAGGCTCTTGCGAAGCATCGTGTCCTCTGCATGGCTCAGGGAAAGTGGAGGCCTTGCTGTGTCTGTCGGCTGCGCGCTCGGCACCTTGAGGGCGCACGGGCACATCTCACCCGCGCGGCGCACGCCTACGACGCACGAATGGGCGGCCCGCAAGGGGCCGCCCATCCGTAGTGGTCAAGCGCTAGATCACGGGCAGGTGCCGGCGTTGAGGCCAGCGGCAGCCGAGTAGTAGTAGTTCTTGACCGAGCCGTTCGCGTTGGACAGAGCGACACACCAGGTGGTCGAGCTGTTCAGGTTCTTGCCGGTGCCCAGGGTCGTACCGTTGCTCACCTTGATGACGGTGGTGTACGGGTTGGTCGCCGCACCGTCGCCGAGGGTGATGTCGGTGCCGGCGCCGCCGGCCTGCGTCGCGGTCAGCGTGCCAGTGCCGTCAACGAAGTACGTCGCGACCTCCTTACCCAGCGTGGACACGTCGGCCTTGGTCGAGGTGTCACGGGCCTTGGCGCGCTGGTTCAAGAAGACCGGGATCGCGATGGCGGCCAGGATGCCGATGATGATCATGACGACGAGGAGCTCGATCAGGGTGAAGCCCTGGTCCTTCTCCTCCATCGACTTGCGGATGCGAGCGAGCATCTGCTGCTCCCTTTCTGTTATGAGACGGAGCCGCCCGCGGTGCCCGGTTCATGTTCGGGAGGCACGGCTCGCTTACAGGTGGTTTATCGACTTCTGCCGCGCGGGCTTGAGCGTCCGAACGGGGCAATCGTCATGACTTTTTCGACTACGCCGAAAGGGTGACCGTGCGTGGGTGGCCACTCTTCCGGCCCGAGTCGAGCGACTACTTGATGAGGTCGAAGACCTTGAAGATCGGCATGTAGAGGGCGATGATCATCGACCCGATGATGCTGCCGAGGACCGCGATCATGAGCGGCTCGATCAGGCTGGTCAGCGCCTCGGTCGTGGCCTCCACCTCTTGGTCGTAGAACTCGGCGATCTTCTCGAGCATCGTGTCCATGGCTCCTGTGTCCTCGCCGATGGCGAGCATCTGGACGACCATGGGCGGGAACACCTTGTGCTGAGCCAGCGGCCCCGCGAGCGACTCGCCGCGCCGTACGCTCTCCTGGACGTCGCGTACCGCACGCTCGAGAACGACGTTCGCCGTGGTCGAAGCGACGATGTCCAGCGACTGCAGGATCGGTACGCCGGAACGAAGCATCGTGCCCAGGTTGCGGCTGAACCGGCTCAGCGCGACCTTCTGGAACAGGTTGCCGAACACCGGGACCTTGAGCTTCAACGGGTCGAAGACCGCCCGGACAGCGTCCTTGTGCTTGACCCGCTGCCAGGTGATGAACAGCGCGATGACGCCCACCAGCATGAACGGGAAGCCGTACTTCACGATCGCGCTGAGCTCGACCAGGACCCGCGTCGGCGCCGGCAAGGTACCGCCCAGGTCTTTGAACATCTTGGCGAACACCGGGACGATGAACAGCAGCATGCCGATGACCGCGACGATCGCAATGCAGAACACCACGGTGGGATAGGTCATCGCCGACTTGATCTTGCCGCGCAGCTTGACCTCGGCCTCGTAGTTCTCCGCGATCTGCAGCAGCACGCCGTCGAGGAAGCCACCGACCTCACCGGCCCGGCACATGTTGACCATGAGCGGGGGGAAGACCTTGGGGAACTTGGCGAGGGCCGAGGAGAGCGACTGCCCGGCCTCGACGTCCGAGCGGACCAGCCCGAGGACGCGCGCCAGCTCCTTGTTCTCGGTCTGCTCGGCGAGGATGGTCAGCGCTCGCAGGAGGGACAGGCCGGAGGAGATCATGGTCGCGAACTGGCGGGACATGATCGCCAGGTCCTTCAGCTTCACCCGGTTGCTGAAGCCGGGGATCGTGATCTCCTTCTTCATCCCGGAGTTCGTCTCGCTGATGCTGACGGGCGCGAAGCCCATCGTGCGCAGCTTGGCGACGACCTGGCCCTGGTTCTCGGCGTCGAGCGTGCCCTTGACGAGCTTGCCGGACTTGTCGCGGACCGCGTACTCGTACTTCGTCATGGTCATGGCTGGAGCTCCTCTTAGGTCCGGCTAGATCCGGCCGAGCAGGCGGTTGAAGTCCTCGACGTGGTGGCACTTCTCCAGACCGTGTTCGTACGTGATCTGGTTGGTGCGGACCAGCTCGGCGAGGTGCTGGTCCAGCGTGTGCATGCCGTGCTGGGCGCCGGCCTGCATCGCCGAGTAGATCTGGTGCGTCTTGCCCTCGCGGATCAGGTTGCGGACGCCCGGCGTCGCGACCAGCACCTCGGTGGCGACGACCCGGCCCTTGCCGTCGGCCGTCTTGCACAGCGTCTGGCAGACGACGCCCTGGACGGCGCCGGCGAGCTGCGCGCGCACCTGCTCCTGCTGCTCGGCCGGGAAGACGTCGATGACGCGGTCGATGGTCTGGGCGGCGTCCTGCGTGTGCAGGGTGGCGAAGACCAGGTGGCCGGTCTCGGCCGCGGTCAGGGCCACCGAGATCGTCTCCAGGTCTCGCATCTCACCGACCAGGATGATGTCCGGGTCCTGGCGCAGCACGTGCTTGAGCGCGGCCGCGAACGAGTGCGTGTCCTCGCCGACCTCGCGCTGGTTGACCAGGCAGGACTTGTGGCGGTGCAGGAACTCGATCGGGTCCTCGACGGTCATGATGTGGTCGTGCCGGGTGCGGTTGGCCAGGTCGATCAGGCCGGCCAGCGTCGTCGACTTGCCGGAACCGGTCGGACCGGTCACGAGGACCAGGCCACGCGGCAGGCCGGAGAAGTTCTTGACCGCCGGCGGGATGCCGAGGGCGTCGAGTGGCTTGATCTCGTAAGGGATCAGGCGGAAGGCCGCCCCGATCGCCTCACGCTGGCGGTACACGTTGACCCGGAACCGAGCCTTGCCCGGCACCGAGTAGCTCAGGTCCAGCTCGAGCTCGGCCTCGAAGCGCTCGCGCTGCTTCTGGGTGAGCGCCGCGAACAGCACGCGCTGCAGCTCGGCCGGGCTCAGCGGCTCGAAGTCCTCCATCGGGACGAGCTCGCCGTTGATCCGCAGCGTCGGCAGTGCGCCAGCGGTGAGGTGCAGGTCGGACGCCTTGCGGTCGAGCACGGTGATCAGCAGGTCGTGCAGGTTCAGGTCGCCGACCTCGGCCCGCCGCTCCGTGCTGGCCCGGCGGTACGACGCGCCGGCCATGTCCATGTCGTCCTCGTCGATGGCCACGCTGGTCGCCGGTCCCGCCTGGTGCGGCACCCGTGCGGACGCTGCGCTCGAGTCGGCGGTGTACGCGTAGTTGTCGGGCACGTACGCGCCGTTCGACTGGCCGTAGCTGTCCACGGGTCTCCCCTCGTAAGCGACCCTTGTCGCTGCGAGCTCGTTCGCTGGTCGGTCGGGCGACGGACATGCCGCCTCGGATGGGCTATCGGCCTGCTGCCTGTGGCGCTTGAGTACGACGGACGGGTTAGTCCGTTCGTGTTCGCGACCGAGCGCGAGGGGCGTCAGACGACGACGCGCAGGATCTCTTCGATGGAGGTGACGCCCTGTCCGACCTTGGACATGCCGTCCTGGCGCAGGGTGAGCATGCCCTGGGCCCGGGCGATCTCACCGATGGCCGCCGCCGAGGCGCGCTCGACGGTGAGCCGCTCGATCTCCTCGGTCACTTCCATGACCTCGTGCAGAGCGATCCGGCCCTTGTAGCCCGTCTTGGAGCAGGCGGAGCATCCCACCGCGCGGAAGAGGGTGGGGATCTGGTCGGCCGGCGTCCAGGGGTAACCCACCCGTTCGAGCAGCTCCGCGTCCGGCTGGTAGGCCTCCTTGCACTTGTCGCACAGGCGGCGGGTGAGGCGCTGGGCCAGCACGCAGTCGAGCGCGGAGCCGACGAGGAAGGGCTCGATGCCCATCTCGGTCAGCCGGGTGATGGAGCTCGGGGCGTCGTTGGTGTGCAGCGTGGAGAGCACGAGGTGACCGGTGAGCGCGGCCTCGACGGCGATCTGTGCCGTCTCGTGGTCACGGATCTCACCGATCAGGACGACGTCGGGGTCGGACCGCAGGATCGAGCGCAGCGCCGAGGCGAAGGTGAGGCCGGCCTTGGTGTTCGTCTGCACCTGGTTGATGCCGGGCAGGCGGTACTCGACCGGGTCCTCGACCGTGATGACGTTGACCTCGGGCTTGCTGACGATGTTCAGCGTGGCGTACAGCGTGGTCGACTTGCCCGACCCGGTCGGGCCCGTGACGAGCATCATCCCGTAGGGCTTGGTGAAGCTCTTCGAGTAGCGCGTGTAGTTCGAAGCGCCGAAGCCGAGGTCGTCCAGGCTGAGCCGTGCCGTCGAGTTGTCGAGGACACGCATGACGACCTTCTCGCCCCACACCGTCGGCAACGTGGCCACGCGGAGGTCGATCTTCTTGCCGTGCGCGTTCACCGAGAGCCGGCCGTCCTGGGGGATGCGGCGCTCGGCGATGTTGATGTCGGCCATGATCTTCAGGCGGGACGTGACACCGGACTGGATCGCACGCGGCGAGCGCATGACCTCGTGCAGCACACCGTCGATGCGGTAGCGCACGCGCAGGTCGTGCTCGGTCGGCTCGATGTGGATGTCGGACGCGCGGTCCTGGATGGCCTGGGTGATGAGCAGGTTCACGTACTTGACGATCGGGGCGTCCTCGACCACCTCGCGGACGTTGGAGAGGTCGTCGTCCTCCTCGACCTCCATCGCGCTGGTGATGTCGTCCATGTCCGCGTCGGCGCGGTAGTAGCGGTCGATGGCGGCCAGGACGTCGCCCTTGGTCGCAACGACCGGACGGACGTCCATGCCGGTGATGGACCGGAAGTCGTCGAGGGCGAAGACGTTGCCCGGGTCGGCCATCGCCACGAGCAGGCGGCCGTCCTCGTAGGCGATCGGCAGGGCCACGTGCCGGCGGCAGACGCCGCCGGGGACCCGCCCGATGGCCGAGCCGTCGACGTTGTACTCGGTCAGGTCGACGAACGGCAGACCGACCTGCTGGGCCAGAGCCGCGACCAGCTGCGACTCCGACAGCACGCCCTGGTCGACCAGCACCCGTCCGAGGCTGCGGCCGTCCTTCTGGTGCTCGTCGTAGGCAGCAGCGAGCTGGGTCTCGTTGACGAGGCCGTCGTTCAGCAAGATGTCGCTCAGCTGCATGGCTTGCTGGCCCCTCCCGCCCCAGGTCCCACGACTGACCTCCACGCCATGGCGACGCGGGGAGGGGACCACCAAATGGCCTATCGGCGCGTTGCCCGCCCGGCTTGACGAGCCTTTGCCAACGTTCCGTCGCTCAGGCGGTCTGAGCCTGGGCGGCACGCATCATTTGCTGCAGATCGGGCCATTCGCCCGTCCAGGCCCTCACCTGGGCGGCCGCCTGGTGCACCAACATCTCCAGACCGGGTACGGCGACCCCACCCGCGCGCTGCCAGGCGCCGGCCAGGGCGGTCGGCCACGGGCGGTAGACCACGTCCAGCAGCACCCCGGCCGTCGACACGTTGAGCCGGATCCGGTCCGCGGCACCCGGTGGCACGGTGCTGACCACGACGGGTGCGCAGGCCGCCAGCGGGCCGGCCTGGTCCCACGACGCCAGCCGGACGCGCACCCCGAGCCGCTCGGCCGCCGCCTCGACACCCCTCGCCCGCTCGCGGGACCGGACCACGAGCGTCGCGGTCTGCTCACCCAGCTCGCGCAGCGCGGCCACCGCGGATGCGGCGGTGGCGCCGCCCCCGAGGACGACCGCCCCCCGGCCATCCTCGACCCCAGCGGCCCGCAGGGCAGCCGTGATCCCGTACACGTCGGTGTTGTCCCCGGACCGCCAGGCGCCGGGCCCGAACGTCACCGTGTTGACGGCACCCACGTCCCGGGCCAGGTCGCTGACCTCGTCGAGCAGCGGCAGCACGGCCTGCTTCAGCGGCATCGTCAGTGAGACCCCCACCCAGTCCGGGCCCAACCCGGCCAGCGCCTCGGGCAACGCCGCCTCGTCGACCTCGCGGGCGACGTACGTCCAGGGCAGGCCGAGGCTGCGGTACGCCGCGAGATGCAGGGCCGGCGAGAGCGAGTGAGCGATCGGCGAACCCATGACCCCCGCGGCAGGCACGGTTATCCGGACCCTCGGCAGGCTGCCTCGTGCGCCGTGCACCAGGCCTGGAACTCGGCCCGGTTCGCCGCCGCCTCCGCCGCCGTCGTCGCGAACTTCGTCTCGCCCGTGGTCGGGTTCACCGTGACGAAGTACAGCCAGCTCCCCTTCGCCGGGTGCAGGGCGGCGTCGATGGCCGCCTGGCCCGGGTTGCTGATCGGGCCCGGTGGGAGCCCCGCGTGCACATAGGTGTTGTACGGCGAGGGGTTGGCGCGGTCGGCGGCGGTCGTGGCCACGCCGGGCTTGCCCGTCACATAGCTCACCGTCGAGTCCAGCTGGAGCCGCATGCCGATCTTCAGCCGGTTCTCGAGCACGCGGGCGACCTTGGGCCCGTCGGCCGCCGCACGGGCCTCGACCTGCACGATCGAGGCCATGGTCAGCACGCGCATCGCTTGGGCATCCGGCACGTTCGAGCTCTTCAGATGGCTGAGGGTCTGCTTGACCATCTCGGACAGCTGGTGGACCGCCGACGTCTTGGGCGGGAAGCTGTAGGTCGCTGGCCACAGCAGGCCCTCCGGTTTGCCATCGGCCCACGCCGGCAGGCCGATCGCCCGCGGGTCCTTGAGGGCCGCCTGGTACGAGCTCAGCGGCTGGCCGGTCTGCTTCGCCAGGAGGGCGATCACGGCGGTCGTTCGCAGGCCTTCTCGCACCGTCACCCGGTCCGTGATCCGCGAGCTCGGGTCGAGCAGCAGGCTGAGTGCGGCCTCAGAACTCATCTTGGCGTGCATCCGGTACGTGCCGGGCTGGATGGACGCGGCATCGGGCGACGTGGCCGCGACGCTCGCGAAAGCACTGGCCGACTTCACCACTCCCGCCGCCTCGAGCGTCCCTCCGATGGACCGGCCGGACTGGCCGGGCTGGATGGTGATGGTCACCGTGCCGGTGCCCGAGCCGCTGTAGTCGTCCGTCGCCGTGAAGTGGTTGTAGATCGGGCGCACGAACTGCAGGCCGGCGAAAGCCGCCAGAGCGACGACGGCCAGGGCCAGCAGCAGGACGACGAAACGCCGTCCACGGCGACGACGACTCCGGCGACGGCGCCCGTGCTCGGCCGAGCGTCCCTTTTCGTGGCCCACCAGGGCATCCAGCGGGTGGAGCTCCGACATCGGGAGCGTTCGCCTTTCGTCCAGAGTTGCGCGCTATCTCCAGCCCCCACCGCAGTCGCGACACTCTACCTCTGCGCCAAAGTGCGGCCCTCAGCCAGAGGTCGGCGGCACGAGCTCGCCGGGCACCCGCCCGGAGGACCGCTCGGCGTCGAGCGCGTGCTGCAGGATCACGACGGCCGCGACCTGGTCGACGACGCCCCGGCCCTGCCGTTCGCGTACACCGGCGCGGCGCAAGTGCTGCTGTGCGCTCACGGTGGTGAGCCGCTCGTCGACCAGCCGGACCGGCAGCGGCGCCACCAGAGCGGCCAAGGCCTGGGCGTAGGCGCGGGCCGCCTGCGCGGCAGGTCCCTCGCGACCGGACAGCGACCGTGGCAGCCCCACGACCAGCTCGACGGCCTCATGCTCGCGGGCCAGCTCGGCGACCTGCGCCTGGTCGGCCGCGCCGGCCGCGTCCCGGGCCAGCGTCGTCACTGGTGTGGCCAGCAGGCCGTCCCGGTCGCTGACGGCCACGCCGACCCGGACGGTGCCGACGTCGACGCCGATCCGGCGCCCCGGCCTCACGTGGTCCGGGTCACCGCCTGGCCCACGGCGTGCTCCAGCTGGGCCAGGGCTTCGTCGACCTTGCCCGGGTCGGTGCCGCCGCCTTGCGCGAGGTCGTCCTTGCCGCCGCCGCCGCCGCCGAGGGTGCTCGCGGCGACTCGCACGAGGTCTCCCGCCTTGACCCCCCAGCGCCGGGCCTCCGCGTTCGTCCCCACGACGATCGACGGCCGGTCCTTGGCCACACCGGCGACGGCCACCACGGCCGGCTCGGCTTCACCGAGCCGTCCGCGCACGTCGAGCACCAGCGTGCGCAGGTCGTCCGCGGCAACCCCCTCGCCTGCGTTCGTGCTGACGACGCGTACGCCGAACACGTCCCGGGCCGAGCCGGCCAGGGCCGCCGCATCGGACAGGACGTGCTGGCGCCGGGCGGCGTCGATCTCCTTCTCCGCCTCGCGCAGCCGAGCCAGGATCGAGGCCACTCGCTCGGGCAGCTCCTCGCGGCGTACCTTCAGCACGTCCGTGAGCTGACCGACCAACGCATGCTCGCGGGCCAGGAAGTCGTAGGCGTCCGCGCCCACCAGAGCCTCGACCCGGCGGACCCCCGCCCCGATCGAGCTCTCGCCCATCAGCTTGACCAGGCCGAGCTGCCCGGAGCGCTGGGCGTGGGTGCCGCCGCAGAGCTCGCGGGCCCAGTCGCCGACGGAGACGACGCGGACCTGGTCCCCGTACTTCTCGCCGAACAGGGCCATGGCGCCGATCTCCCGGGCCTGGGCCTGGGTCATGAGCTCGGCCCGGACCGCGAGGTCCTCGGCCAGCATCGCGTTGACCTCGGCCTCGACGTCGGAGAGCACGCTCGGTGGGACCGCTGCCGATGCCTGGAAGTCGAACCGGAACCGGCCGGGGGCGTTCTCCGAGCCGGCCTGGGTAGCGGTGTCCCCCAGCGCCTCACGGATCGCCTTGTGCACCATGTGGGTCGCCGTGTGCGCACGGCTGATCGCCTTGCGGCGGTCGATGTCCACGAGCGACTGCGCGTGGTCGCCCACGTCGACCTGACCGCTGACGACCCTCGCCCGATGCACGATCAGGCCGGAGAAGGGCGACTGGACGTCGTGGACCTCGACGACCGCCCCGTTGGCCAGCTCGACCCGGCCACCGTCGGCCAGCTGCCCGCCACCCTCGGCGTAGAAGGGGGTGCGGTCCAGCACGAGCTCGATCTCCGACCCCTCGGGCGCCGAGCTCGCCTCCTCGCCATCGACCAGCAGGCCCGCGACCGAGCCCTCCGACACGACCTCGTCGTAGCCCGTGAAGTCCACCGGGCGGCCGAGCCGGTCCGCGATCCCGCGGTACGCCGCAGTGCCACCGGCGCCCGTCTTCTTCGCCCGGGAGTCGGCCTTGGCCCGTTCGCGCTGCTCGGCCATCAGCCGGCGGAAGCCGTCCTCGTCGACGCCGATGCCTTGCTCCGCCGCCATCTCCAGCGTGAGGTCGATCGGGAAGCCGTAGGTGTCGTGCAGCTGGAACGCCTGGTCGCCCGAAAGTGACTGGGCGCCAGTCGATTTCGACCTCGCGACCGCGGTGTCGAAGATCGTCGTACCGGCCGTGAGTGTACGACGGAACGCCTCCTCCTCGGCGTAGGCGATCTGGCTGATGCGCGAGAAGTCGGACGCGACCTCCGGGTACGACGCCGACATCCGGTCCCGGCTGAGCGGCAGCAGCTCGGGCAGCACCGGGTCCTCGACTCCGAGCAGCCGCATCGAGCGCACCGCCCGCCGGATCAGCCGGCGGACGACGTAGCCGCGCGCCTCGTTGCCCGGCGTGACGCCGTCGCCGATCAGCATGAGGGCGCTGCGGATGTGGTCGGCCACGACCCGGAGCCGGACGTCGTCGATGTGGTTCGCGCCCTCGTCGGCCCGGTCCCCTGGGAGCCCGCTGTACTTCTTGCCGGCCAGGTCCGCGGCGCGCTCCAGGACCGGGTAGACCTCGTCGATCTCGTAGAGGTTGTCGACGCCCTGGAGCAGGTACGCGACGCGCTCGAGGCCCAGGCCGGTGTCGATGTTCTTCTGCGGCAGGGGGCCGAGGATGTCGAAGTCGTCCTTGCCGAAGCCCGGGCCACGCTCGTCCTGCATGAAGACGAGGTTCCAGATCTCCAGGTAACGGTCCTCGTCCGCGACCGGGCCGCCCTCGACACCATGCTCGCGACCGCGGTCCACGTAGATCTCCGAGCACGGCCCGGCCGGGCCCGGCACACCGGTCGACCAGTAGTTGTCCTTGCGGCCCCGCCGCTGGATCCGCTCCGCCGGGATGCCGACGACCCGTGACCAGACGTCGTACGCCTCGTCGTCCGTCTCGAAGACCGTCACCCAGATCGAGTCGGGGTCGAACCCGAGCTTGCCGTCCCCCTGCGAACCGGTCACCAGGTCCCACGCGAAGCCGATCGCCTCCTCCTTGAAGTAGTCACCGAAGGAGAAGTTGCCGTTCATCTGGAAGAACGTGCCGTGCCTGGTGGTCTTGCCGACCTCCTCGATGTCGAGGGTCCGTACGCACTTCTGGACGCTCGTCGCGCGCGGCCAGGGCGGCGCCTGTTGGCCGGTGAGGTACGGGATGAACGGCACCATGCCGGCGACGGTGAACAGAAGCGTCGGGTCGTCGGACAGCAGGGACGCGCTCGGCACGACGACGTGGCCGCGCTCCTCGAAGAAGCTCAGCCAGCGCCGTCGGATCTCGGCCGTCTCCATCAGGCCGCGTGCGGGTCGGAACCGGGGTGGGACTGCGCGTCTGCACCCAGGGCTGCGCGCAGCTCGGCCTCCCGCTCCGCCATCCCCTCACGGACGACGGACGCCATCTCGCGCAGCCCGTCGCCCAGGCCGGACAGGGAGCGCGCCACACCCTCGGGGGTGTAGGCCTGCGCCGCGCGCGTCACCCGGCGGACGACGAGGATGCCCGCCGTCGCGCCCAGGGCGACCCAGAACAGCCGGCGCATCAGCGCCCACCCTTGCGGCGCTTACTGCCCCGGCCCGACATCGCCTGGCGCACGCCGTACGAGAACGCCGCGACCTTGACCAGCGGCGAGCCGAGCGTCGCTGCGAACAGGGCGGTCAGCGCGGACGCGTTGGTGGTGATCTGCTGGACGTTCGTCGTGATCGCATCCACTCGGACCAGCTGGGCGTTCGTCGTGGACACCGTGGTGGTGACCTCGGACAGCAGCGGGATGGTCTGCTCGGACACACCCTGCACGCCGTGGCGCAGGTCCTCCAGCAGCCGGCCGACCTTCACGATCGGATAGGCCAACAGGCCCACCAGGAGGGCGAAGACGATCGCGGCAATGAGGCCTGCGACGTCGCCAACAGACATCGGCACGCTCCCTGGAGTGGACTGGCGCGGCCCCGGTCGGACTGACCAGGCGAACGGGCCGACCTTACCCGGCTCCGCACGGCTGATGCTCGACCATCTCGACCATAAGGACCGCACTCGGCCCGGGCGGTCAGCCGCCGTGCAGGATCTGGCGGATCCGGGCCAGCCGGGCGGCCAGCTCGCGCTCCAGCCCACGATCGGTCGGGTCGTAGTACTCGCGGCCGGCGACGTCGTCCGGGGCATACTGCTGCGCCACCACCCCGAGCTCGTCGTCATGGGGGTAGCGATAGCCCTCGCCGTGCCCGAGCCGTTTGGCCCCCGCGTAACCGGTGCCGCGCAGGTGAGCCGGGACGGCGCCGCCGAGACCCTCCCGGATGTCGGCGATGGCGGCGTTGATCCCGCGGTACGCCGCGTTGGACTTCGGCGCCAGGGCCAGGTGAACGACCGCCTGGGCCAACACGATTCGCGCCTCCGGCATGCCGATCTGCGCGACGGCGTGCATGGCCGCCACTGCGGTCTGGAGAGCGGACGGGTCCGCCATGCCGACGTCCTCGCTGGCCGCGATGACGATCCGCCGGGCGACGAAGCGAGGGTCCTCCCCCGCCTCGAGCATGCGGGCCAGGTAGTGCAGCGAAGCGTCGACGTCGGAGCCGCGCATCGACTTGATCAGCGCGCTCGCGACGTCGTAGTGCTGGTCACCCGCCCGGTCGTACCGCACGGCGGCACGGTCCAGCGCAGCCTCGGCGTCATTGAGGTGCACGGTCACGGGTCGGGGTGCGTCGGGGCCTTCGCGGTCGAGGGCGGCGCCGGCGGCGGCCTCGAGCGCCGTCAGTGCGCGGCGGGCGTCACCCACAGCGGTGCGGACCAGGTGGTCCATCGCGTGGTCGTCGACGTCGACCTCGCCCGCCAGCCCGTGCTCGTCGGTGACCGCGCGCCGGATGACGTCGCGGATGTCGTCGTCCTCGAGCGAGCGCAGGGTCAGCAGCAGCGAGCGCGACAGCAACGGGGCGATGATGCTGAACGAGGGGTTCTCGGTCGTCGCCGCCACCAGCACGATCCAGCGGTTCTCGACACCGGGCAGGAGCGCATCCTGCTGGGCCTTGGTGAACCTGTGGATCTCGTCCAGGAAGAGCACGGTCTCGCGCTGGTGCAGGTCGCGCGTGACGCGGGCCTCGTCCATGACCCTCCGGACGTCCTTGACGCCGGCCGTCACGGCCGACAGCTCACTGAACGAGCGCCCGGTCGCGCGGGCGACCAGGTGCGCGAGGGTCGTCTTGCCCGTGCCCGGAGGTCCCCACAGGACCACCGACGGCGGCCCGGCCCGGCCCCCCGAGCCCTCGACCAGCCGGCGCAGGGGCGCGCCCTCGCCGAGCAGGTGCGACTGCCCGACGATCTCGTCGAGCGTGCGTGGACGCATCCGGACGGCGAGCGGCACCCGGGGGCGCTGGGACCCCGGTTCGTCGGTGTCCTCGGCAAATCTGGCGCCACCGCCGTACGCGTCGTCGGCCTCGTTGGAGAACAGGTCCGGCACGGTCGGCAGGCTATCCGCCGGTCCCGACGGCCGACCCGTCCGGTGGGAGGACGTTCCACGCACGGACTGCGGGCACGTCGTGCTCGGACCCGAGCCGGCTCACCGAAGCCGGGCTCAGGATCAGCTGCTGGGCCAGGTCCGGCGGCCGGCCGAGCCAGTCAGCGGCCAGGACGCGCAGGGCGTGGCCGTGCCCGACGAGAACCACGTCGCCGTCGGCCAGCGCCGGCCGGACGCGGTCCAGGACCCGGCGGCCGCGGGCCGCGACCTGCTCCAGGGTCTCCCCCGGAGTCGCCCCGGGCACGACGCCGTCGTGGAAGATCAGCCAGCCCGGATGTCCCGCAGCCCGGATCTCGGCGGTGGTCTGGCCCTCGTAGCCGCCGTAGTCCCACTCCACCAGGTCCGGCTCCGCCTGGGCCTCGGGCAGGCCGGCCAGCTCCGCCGTTCGGCGGGCGCGTTGCAGAGGGCTGGTGAGCACCAGGGCGACCTGCTGCGCGCTGAGCACTGCGCGCAGCGCATCCCCTGCCGCGCGCGCCTGCTGCTCGCCGTACGCAGTGAGCGGTACGTCGGTCAGCCCGGTGTGCCGACCCGCCTCCGCCCACGCGGTCTGCCCATGGCGCAGTAGGAACAGGTCGCCCACGTGACCAGGCTGTCACGTCCCATCGGCGCGTCGTGACGGTCCGCCCCAGGCCGGTACGCTGATTCCTCCGTCGACGCCGCTCGTCTCTGTCCCGAAGGAAGACCCATGACCATCCTGGACCGGCTATCCGCCGTGCCCGGGACCTACTGGGGCAGCGGCGACGGACCGCACAGTGGACCATTCATCGCCCGGGTCACCGTGACCACGACCAAGGCCGGGGCGATCGACCTCGACTACGAGGCGTGGACGCAGGGCGCCGGCCTGCAGCATGCCGAGCGGGCGGTCATCCGTCGCGCCGACAGCGGCCACGTCATCCTCGAGTCGACCCTGGCCGGTCAGGCGGAACCGCTGTCGTTCCAGGAGGGGCAGCCGGGTGTCTTCGGCAGCCTCGACGGGCAGATGGTCGGCGTCGTCATCGACATCCGGGACGGCACGCTGAGCTGGGCGTGGTGGTGGACCGCCGAGGACGACCAGCTGAAGGAGCAGTCGCGGGCCGTGGTGCGCCGGCTGCTCGAGCCGGTGGCTCCCCCGGAGTCCGAGCCCGAGGCCGAGCCCGCCGCTGAGTCCCGGTCCGAGGCGCCGGCGGCCAGCGACCAGGCCGAGGACGAAGCCGAGACACCGGGTGCGACGCCGTCACTGTTCCCGACCCAGGCTCCCGAGGAGGCAGCTGGGCCGGTTGGTCCGGTCGCGCGGCCGCCGGTCCAGGCGCCATGGCCAGGGGTGCTCGTGCTCACGGGCATGGGTGGCGTGGCCGCGCTGGCTCGCGACCTGGCCAAGGAGGTGCCGAGCATGGCGGTCGTCCGCGGCGACCTCCTCGCCCGGGCCATCGTGGGCACTGAGGTGAGCGACGACCGCGATGGCGGGGCCGGCCTGGAGTGGCGGGCCCGGTTGGCCGCGCGGCTGAGCCGTGAGTACGCCGAGCTCGGGCACGCGGTCGTCCTCGCCGAGCTCGAGTCCAGCGGCGAGGCGGGGACCACCCAGCTGCTCGAGGAGCTCGACGACGCCGGCGTCGGCCCGGTCCGCCTCCTGGTCGTGGACGAGACGACCAGCGCGGTCGACGTCCTGAGCGAGCTGCCTCGCCCGGGCCGCCGCCGCTCTCTTTGATCCCCTGCCTGAACCTGTTGTGCTGCAGCGGTATTGCGCTCAGCCGTGGCTCACGGCGACGATCCCTCACCGACCGGGTCGCTGCCATGGCGGTCGAGGTCCTCACGGCCGGTACGCAGGTCGAGCGCCATCACGACCTTGTCCCATCGGTCGCGCCCCGAGCCGACGAAGTCGCGGATCCGGCCGTACTCGATGAACCCGAGCCGCTGATACAGCCGCATCGCGCCGTGGTTGTTACCCCGGCACTGCAGCGTCAGCACTTCGACGTTCGAGGCCCGGGCCTGACTGACCAGGTGCTCCATGAGCAGGCGTCCCGCGCCCGCACCTCGGCAGCGCGGGCTCACGAAGACCTTCTCCACATCGGCGTTCTGCGCCTGGGGCGCGAGCTCATAGCGACGCCACTCGCCGAGCCCGACCAGGTCGTCCCCGTCGTACGCAGCGGAGACGCCGGCGCGCCCCTCCGCGGCCTCAGCCAACAGTCCGTGCCACCAGTCCACGGCCTGCTCGTACGTCGGGACCCCCGCCCAGCCCAGGGCCGCGCCCTCGGCCATGACCTCCTGGACCAGCCGGACCACGCGCTCCGGAGTTCGCTCCTCTGGTGGGCCGACCCGCAGGGTCAGGGCCGCTCCCACTCGTGGACCGGGATGTTGGCGTGCATCTGCTGGGTGTACAGCTCCAGCATCTGCCGCAGGGCGGTACGACGGTCGGCCCCGCGCCGCTCGAACGCCTGGACCGCGTCGATCTGCCAGGACGCGCCGTTCACACTGCCGGTGCATCGGGCCTCGATGATCGGCAGGTAGCGGTCGATCGCCTCCTGCGACACCCCCCAGCGGTGCAGCCCCTCGGCCGCGAGCGGGAGCAGCCGGCGCAGGACCAGCTCGTCGGCCGGCAGCTCACCGTGGCCGGGCCAGTAGAGGCTGGCCGAGATCCCGCGCCGGGCACCTTCGGTGAAGTTGTGCGCCGCGGCGTCGAAGCTCATCTTGGTCCAGATCGGCCGGTCCTCCGAGCTGAGCACCCGGCTGACGCCGTAGTAGAACAGCGCATTCGCCACGGTGTCGACGACAGTGGGGCCCGCCGGCAGCACCCGGTTCTCGACCCGCAGGTGAGGCAGGCCACCGACGAGGTCGTACACCGGGCGGTTCCACCGATAGACCGTGCCGTTGTGCAGCCGCAGCTCCTGCAGCTTGGGTGCGTCACCGGCGGCCAGCACCGCTGCCGGGTCCTCCTGCGTCGACTCCGGCAGCAACGCCGGGAAGTAGCGCACGTTCTCCTCGAACAGGTCGAAGATCGAGGTGATCCATCGCTCACCGAAGAACACGCGCGGCCGCACGCCCTGGTTCTTCAGCTCGACCGAGCGGGTGTCGGTGGCTTGGAGGAAGAGCTCGGTGCGCGTCTCGGCCCACAGCTGCTTGCCGAAGAAGTACGGCGAGTTGGCACCGAGTGCGAGCTGCGGACCGACCAGCGCCTGGGCGGCGTTCCAGGATGCCGCGAACTCCTGCGGGCTGACCTGGAGATGGAGCTGCACGCTGGTGCACGCGGACTCCGGAGCGATCGTGTCGGCGTACATCGCCAGCCGCTCACCCTCGTAGTCCGGGTTCGCGATGTCGATGAACAGGTCCTCGCCGCGCGCGGCGAAGACCGCCTCGTTGAGCATCGCGTAGCGCGGGTTCGCGCTCATCCAGTCGTTGTGGAAGTTCTCCGGCGTCAGCGTGGGCAGGATGCCGATGGCGACGATGTGCGCCCCGACGCTGTTCGCCTGCGCCTCGGCATGGTTGAGGCTCTTGCGCAGCAGCTCCTCGAGCTCGAGCGGGTTGTCGCCGGACAGCGGGCGCGGAGAGACGTTGAGCTCGATGTTGTACTGGCCGAGCTCGGTCTGGTAGTCGGGGTCGGCGATGACGTCGAGGACCGCGGCGTTCGCCATGGCGGGCGCGAAGTCCGCGTTGACCAGGTTGAGCTCGATCTCCAGACCGGTGAGCGGCTTCTCGAAGTCGAAGCTCGCGTGGGCCAGCATCTGCTCGAACACGTCGAGGCACTCGCGGACCCGCTTGCGATACCGCTGGCGCTCTTCGCGCGTGTACGCCCGCTGCGCGACCTCGTCACCCATGGCCGGACCCAACCACACCTGGGCAGCCAGGTGAAGAGGTCGTCCAGGGGCCGAACCGCACCCAACCACCACCGATCCGACCCGGGTTCCACGCAGCGCCACGCTGGGTCAGTTCGTCGCCTCGCCGGGTGAGGTCCACGGTGCTGTCCCCGCCCGGCTTTACATTCGCGGCGTGCGGCTGATCCACACCTCCGACTGGCACCTGGGACGTACGTTCCACCGGGTCGGGATGCTGGACGCCCAGGCGCGCTTCCTGGACCACCTGGTCGAGGTGGTCGCCGAGCGAGGCGTCCAGCTCGTCCTGGTCTCGGGCGACGTGTACGACCGAGCACTGCCCTCCGTCGACACCGTCGCCCTGTTGGACGACGCCCTGGTCCGGCTGCGCGCGGCCGGGGCACAGGTCGTGCTGTCCAGCGGCAACCATGACTCGGCACAACGGCTCGGGTTCGGGTCCCGCGTGATGGCCGCGGGCGGCGTACACGTGCGCACCGACCCTGCTCGGGCCGGCGAACCGGTGGTGCTCGACGACGAGCACGGCCCGGTCGCGGTCTATCCGGTGCCGTACCTCGAGCCGGCGCTGGCGGCCGCGCCGATCGGGCTGCCCGGCGAGCCGGCACCGTCGCACCAGAGCGTGCTCACGCACGTCATGGAGCGGGTCCGGTCCGACCTGGCCGAGCGCCCGGTCCACACCCGTTCGGTCGTGATGGCGCACGCGTTCGTCGTCGGTGGCGTCGCATCCGACTCAGAACGCGACATCAGCGTCGGCGGTGTCGCTGCCGTGCCGACCTGGGTCTTCGACGGCGTCGACTACGTCGCGCTCGGCCACCTGCACGGGCGGGCCGCGCTGACCGAGCGGCTGCGCTACTCGGGCTCGCCGGTGGCGTACTCCTTCTCCGAGGCCGGACAGCCCAAGGGGTCGTGGCTGGTCGACCTCGACGCCGACGGCCTGGCGTCCGCCGAGTTCGTCGCCGCCCCGGTGGCCCGGGAGCTCGCCGTGCTGCGCGGCCCGATCGAGGATCTGCTCAGCGATCCGGTCCACGCGCCCGCCGAGTCGTCGTACTGCCAGATCACGCTCACCGACGCGCAACGGCCGCGCGCGGCGATGGAGCGGCTGCGCGGCCGGTTCCCGCACACCCTCGTCCTGGCCTTCGAGCCGGAGGGGGGCGCGACGCCGCTGCGGCAGTACGCCACCAGGGTCCGGGGGCGGGCCGACGTCGACGTGTGCTGCGACTTCCTCGAGCATGTCCGCGGCGGCGCCGGCGCGACGGCGGCCGAGCGGCAGCTGCTCCAGGCCGCCTTGGAGGCGGCCCGCGACGTCGACCAGGAGCGTACGACGGCCGCGGAGCCGACGGCGGATGCTTCGGCTGCGACCGTTGCCTCGGTGGCGTCGACATCGCGGGACGCAGGAGCCGCGTGAGGGCACCGTGAGGCTACATCGCTTGCAGGTCAACGCATTCGGCCCGTTCGCCGGCGCCGAGGAGATCGACTTCGACCGGCTCTCGGACGCCGGGCTGTTCCTGCTCCACGGCCAGACCGGAGCCGGCAAGTCGACCGTGCTCGACGCCGTGTGCTTCGCCCTGTACGGCCGGGTACCCGGGCCGCGCGGCGCCGCCCGACCGCACCTGCGCAGCGACCACGCCTCCGACACGGCGCGGCCCGAGGTGCGTCTGGAGGTCACTCTGGACGGACGGCGGTTCGAGGTCGCACGCAGCCCGGAGTGGCACCGGCCGAAGAAGCGCGGCGACGGTACGACGCCGGAGAAGTCCGCGGTGACGCTGCGCGAACGTGTCCGCGGGCAGTGGGAGACGGTCACGACGCGCGCTGACGAGGCGGGCCACCTCCTGCAGGACCTGCTCGGCATGCGGCTGGACCAGTTCACCAAGGTGGTCCTGTTGCCGCAGGGCGAGTTCGCGGCATTCCTGCGAGCCGATGCGGAGTCACGACGGAGCCTGCTCGAGCAGCTCTTCTGCACCGGCCGTTTCTCCGAGGTCGAGACCTGGCTGGCCGACCGCCGGCGCGATCTCGGCCGACAGGTCGGGGAGGTACGACGGCGCGCCGACGAGCTGCTCGCCCGCGCCGACGAACACGCCGCCCAGCTCGCCCTTCTGGCTCCCGCCGCTGCCGACCCGGGTCCAGAGGCGGCTGCCGAGGTGGCTCCCGATGTGGCTGCCGAGGCGGTTGCCGAGATGGCTGCCGAGATGGCTGCCGAGGCGGAGTCCTCCGCCCCTGCCGCACGGCTGCGGGTGCTGGCTGAGCATGCCGCCGCGCTGGCCGAGGGTGCAGCCGGTCGGGCCGTGGCGGCCACAGCCGAGGCCGAGACCGCCGCGGCGGCGCTGGCGAACGCGCGTGAGCTCGTGACCCGCCGGGCCCGCGTCGCGGCGCTCGCCGATCAGGCCGCGGTCCTGCTGGCGGCCGAACCGGAGCAGCAGCAGCGGCGCGAGCGGCTGGTCCAGGCCCGCCGCGCCGCTCCCCTCGTGCCGCTGCTGGCGGCCGCTGCCCGGCTCGCCGACGAGCTGGGCCAGGCGACGACGGCCTTGGCCCAGGCCCGGCTGGCGGTGCCGGCCGACCTCGCGACGGCCGGCCGGCTGGCGCTGCGGGCCGCCATCGCCGAACGCGGCAAGGCGCTGGGCCGGCTCGCGGACGCCGTCGAGCTGGAGGACAACCTGGCCGAGCAGTCGGCGGCCCAGCAGGACGCGGACGGGCTGGCCCGGGCCTCCGCTCGGTCTGCGACCGCGGCCCAGAAGGAGCGGGACCAGGCCGACCGCCGCCGTACGACAGCCCTGGCCCGGCTCGACCAGCTCACGGCCGCGGCCGCCAGGCGACCCGCGGCCGAGGCCGTCCTGCAGGACCTCGAACGGATCCAGCGAGCCGTCGTGTCCAAGGCGCGGCTGGAGGCCGAGCTCGTGGTCGCCCGGCAGAGCGCCGACGAACGGCACACCGCCGCCCTGACCGCCAAGGAGCAGTGGCTCGCGCTGCGCGAGGAACGGCTGGCCGGCATCGCGTCCGAGCTCTCCGCGGCCTTGGCCGACGGCTCGCCGTGCCCAGTCTGTGGTGCGAGCGAGCATCCCGCTCCCGCCCCGCCGCGCACCCGTGCCGTCACCGAACAGGCCGAGGAAGCCGCGCAGCAGGCGGCCTTCGAGGCCGACCAGGCGCTGGCTGCGGCGCGCGAGCACCTCAGCGCTTTGTTGGCCGGCCTCAAGGACGAGACCGACCGGGTCGGCGAGCACACCGCCAAGAGCCTCAAGGCGGCGATCGCCACGGCCAAGGCCGATCTCGCCGCCACGGTGGACGCGGCGCAGCGGGTCGACGTGGTGCGCGAGGACCTGGGGGCCCTGGACGGCCAGATCGCGGAGCTGGCTCACCTCGGCGAGCAGCTGCTCGCCGACGCCGCCGCCCATCGAGCCACCGCGAAGGCTGCCTCGGCGCAGGTGCGGCGCCTGACCACGCGGCTGGACCGGCTGCGCGGCGACGACCCCGACGTGCCGGCACGACAGGCTCGGATCGAGGCGGAGGTGACCGGGCTGACTCACCTGATGGAGGCCGACGACCAGCACGCCAGGCTGGTGACCGCGGCCACCCGAGCGATCAACGAGTGCGAAACGGCTTACCGCACAGCGGCTTTCCCCGACTCGGCCAGTGCTACCGCGGCCGCGATGGCCGAAGAGCAGATGGATGCACTGGCCGAGCAGGTCAACCGGCACGACGAGCTCGTGACCGCTGTCCGAGCCCAGCTCGAGGACCCCGCACTGCAGGCCGCCGCGGACCGTCCCGCGCCTGACCTCGCAACCCTCGAGGCCGCAGACACCGCTGCCGCCGTCCGCCGCCGGGCGGCCGAGCAGGACCACGCGCGCGCCGACTCGGCGCGCGTCGCCCTCCATCGCCTGGCCGCGGAGCTGGCCGAGCACGAGATGGGGAGCGCGGCCGTCCTGGCGGAGAGCGCGCTGGTCGACGATCTGGCGCGCTGCGTCGAGGGCACGGGCGGCGACAACGTCATGCGGATGCGGCTGTCGTCGTACGTCGTGGCCGCCCGGCTGGAGGAGGTGGCAGAGGCGGCCACCGAGCGCCTGCTCGTGATGTCCGACGGGCGGTACAGCCTGGTCCACTCCGACGCCCTGGCCAAGGGTGGCGTGCGCAGCGGTCTCGGGCTGAGGGTCGTCGACGGATGGACCGGTGTCGAGCGCGACACGGCAACGTTGTCGGGCGGGGAGTCGTTCCTCGCCTCGCTCGCCCTCGCGCTGGGCCTGGCCGACGCGGTGCATGCCGAGGCCGGGGGCGCGGCCATGCAGACGCTGTTCATCGACGAGGGGTTCGGCATGCTGGACGAGGAGACGCTCGATGAGGTGATGAACGTCCTGGACGGGCTGCGTGAAGGGGGCCGCTCCGTGGGTCTGGTGAGCCATGTTGCCGACCTGCGCAGCCGGATCGGTGCCCAGCTCGAGATTCGCAAGGCCCGTGGGGGCTCCCGCATCGTCTACCGCGACGCCGGGGCCGCGTGACATGGCGCCCGCGGGGGTCCTGGTCCGGCTGGCCCGGCCGGAGGACGTCGACCACGTCCTCGCCCTGTACGCCGCCGTGGCGGGTGAAGGCCGATGGATCGGTCGGGAGCTCCCGATCGACGAGGACGCGGCCCGAGCCCGGATCGCCGAGGGAGTCGACGCGCCTGGCCACGACTCGACGGTGGCCGAGCTGGCGTCCATCGCCGGCGAGCCGGGCGCGGACGAGCGGCAGGAGCCGGCGTTCGGCCGGCTGGTCGGGCAGCTCCACCTCGGCGTCGCGCCGTACGGCGTGGCCGAGCTCGGCATGCTGGTGGCCGCACCCATGCGGGGCCGCGGTGTCGGCCGCGCCCTCCTGGACGACGCGATCCACTGGGCGCGGGCTCAGCCGGACGTGCACAAGATCGCCCTGCAGGTCTGGCCGCACAACGAAGCGGCCCAACACCTCTACCGCACAGCCGGATTCGAGCGGGAGGGCCTCCTGCGACGACACTACCGGCGCCGGAGCGGCGAGCTCTGGGACGCCGTCGTGATGGGCCTGCAGGTCTGAGCGTTACGGACGCCACCCGGGCGGCGGGTCCTCACCCACCAGCCCGTCCACGGACTCGCGCAGCAGGTCCGCATGACCGGTGTGCCGGCCGTACTCCTCGACCAGGTCGAAGACGAGCCGCCGCAGGCTCGCGTGGCCGCGCTCGTCACCGATGTCCGCCTCGGTGTCCAGCCCGCCCGACGCGAGCGCCGCGGCCACGCGTTCGCGCGAGCGGGCGACCGCGCCGTCCCAGAGTGCGTACAGCTCCTCCGGTGAGTCGTCGGCCGCCGAGCGGAAGTCCCAGCCGGGCTCGGCGTCCCAGTCGATCGACCGCCACGGCTCGCCCGGATCGGAGCCGGACAGCTTCCAGGTGAAGGTCAGGTCCTCGACGAAGGCCAGATGCTTGAGCAGACCGCCCAGCGTCAGGTCGGAGGACTGGATCCGCGCCCGGAGACCGCCGTCGTCCAGGCCTGCGGCCTTCCACCGGAACGTCGCTCGCAGCCGCTCGAGCGACCCGAGGAGGTGCTCCACCTCAGTGCCGGCCAGCGGGGGTTCCCAGGGCGTGCTCTGGTCCGTCGCCATGAGGCGGACGCTATCGAGGCCGAGCCACTAGCGCTCGGCGGCGAACGCCTCCGGCGGTGGGCAGGTGCAGATCAGGTTCCGGTCGCCGTACGCACCGTCCACCCGCCGTACCGGAGCCCAGTACTTCGCCATCGGGTCCACGCCCGGCGGGTAGGCCGCGTCCTCGCGCGAGTAACCGTGCTCCCACTTGCCGGCCAGCATCAGGGCCGTATGCGGCGCGCCGGCCAGCGGGTTGTCGTCGCGGTCCCACTCCCCCGACGCCACTCGGCCGATCTCCTCACGGATCGCGATCATGGCCGCGCAGAACCGGTCCAGCTCGGCCAGGTCCTCGCTCTCCGTCGGCTCGACCATCAACGTGCCGGCGACCGGGAACGACATCGTCGGGGCGTGGAAGCCGTAGTCGATGAGCCGCTTCGCGACGTCGTCGACCGTCACACCGGTCTCCTTGGTGATCGTCCGCAGGTCGAGGATGCACTCGTGCGCGACCAACCCGTCCGGGCCCGAGTACAGCACGGGGTAGTGCGAGCGCAGCCGCGCCGCAACGTAGTTCGCGCTCAGCACGGCAGTGCGCGTCGCCGCGGCCAGGCCCTCTCCGCCCATCAGCCGGACGTAGGCCCAGCTGATCGGCAGGATGCCGGCCGAGCCGTACGGCGCCGCGGACACCGGCCCGATCCCGGTCTCCGGACCCGCCTCGGGAGCCAGCGGGTGGTTGGGCAGGTACGGCGCCAGGTGCGCGCGTACGCCGATCGGCCCGACACCGGGACCACCGCCACCGTGCGGGATGCAGAACGTCTTGTGCAGGTTCAGGTGGCTCACGTCCGACCCGAACCGCCCGGGCTGGGCCAGGCCGACCAGCGCGTTGAGGTTGGCCCCGTCGACGTAGACCTGCCCGCCGGCGTCGTGCACCAGCGCACACAGCTCGGAGATGGTGTCCTCGTAGACCCCGTGCGTGGACGGGTAGGTGACCATGATCGCCGCCAAGACGGACGCCTGGTCCTCCACCTTGGCCCGCAGGTCGTCCAGATCCACCGAGCCGTCTTGGGCTGTCTTCACGACGACGACCTTCATGCCGGCCATGACCGCGCTCGCGGCGTTGGTCCCGTGCGCACTCGCGGGGATGAGACAGACGGTGCGGTGGTCCTCGCCGTTGGCGCGGTGGTAGGCCCGGATCGCCAGCAGCCCGGCCAGCTCACCCTGCGAGCCGGCGTTCGGCTGCAGCGACACCGCGTCGTACCCGGTCAGCTCGGCCAGCCAGGCGGACAGGTCGTCGATCAACGCCCTGATGCCCTCGGTCTGTTCGGCCGGCGCGAACGGGTGGAGGTTCGCGAACTCGGGCCAGCTGATCGGCTCCATCTCGGTCGTTGCGTTGAGCTTCATGGTGCAGGAGCCGAGCGGGATCATGCCCCGGTCGAGAGCGAAGTCGCGGTCGGCGAGCCGGCGCAGGTAGCGCAGCATCGAGGTCTCGCTGCGGTGCTCGTGGAACACCGGGTGCGTGAGGTACTCCGACTCGCGGAGCAACGCATCGGGCAGCCCGGTTCCGTTGTCCCCCAACGACTTGGAGAACTGCTCGGGATCTGACCCCACGACTCCGAAGGCCGCGAGGACGGACGCACAGTGGTCCGACGTCGTGGTCTCGTCCACGCTGACCCCGACGTGGTCGACGTCGACGAGCCGCAGGTTCACGCCACGCTCGCGGGCCGCGCCGACGACTTCGGCCGCCCGGCCCGGCACCCGGACCAGGAGCGTGTCGAAGAACGCGTCGTGCCGGATCTCGACGCCGCCGCGACGCAGCGCCGCGGCCAGCCGGCCGGCCTGCCGGGCGATCCCCTGCGCGATCGCGGCCAGCCCCTCCGGACCGTGGTACACGGCGTACATCGACGCGATGACCGCGAGCAGCACCTGCGCCGTACAGATATTGCTGGTCGCCTTCTCCCGGCGGATGTGCTGCTCGCGCGTCTGCAGGGCGAGCCGGTACGCCGGAGCCCCTTCCACGTCAACGCTCACCCCGACCAACCGCCCCGGCAGCGACCGCTCCAGGCCCGAGTGCACCGCGAGGTACCCGGCGTGGGGGCCGCCGAAGCCCATCGGCACCCCGAACCGCTGGGTCGAGCCGACGGCGACGTCGGCGCCCATCTCGCCTGGCGGCCTGAGCATCGTGAGCGCGAGCAGGTCGGCGGCCACCGTGAGCAGGCCGCCGCGAGCATGTGCGGCCTCCGCGAGCGGGGTCAGGTCGCGGATGGCGCCCGTCCCCGAGGGGTACTGGGTCACGACTCCGAACACGGCGACGCCCTCGGCGGCGCCATCGAGCGCTCTCCCGGCGGCCGCCTCGTCGACTGCGCCGGACAGGTCCGCCTCGACCACGCGCAGGCCCAGGGGCACGGCCCGCGTCCGGATGACCGCCAGCGTCTGCGGGAAGACGTCCTGGTCGACCACCAGCACGGCGTCGGCGGCGGCCTTGCTGGTCCGCCGCATCAAGGTCATCGCCTCGGCCGCGGCGGTGGCCTCGTCGAGCATCGACGCGCTCGACGTCGCCAGCCCGGTGAGGTCGGAGACGACGGTCTGGAAGTTGAGCAGCGCCTCGAGCCGGCCCTGGCTGATCTCGGGCTGGTACGGCGTGTACGCCGTGTACCAGGCCGGGTTCTCCAGCACGTTGCGCCGGATCACGCCGGGCGTGTGCGTGCCGTAGTAGCCGAGCCCGATCATCGACGCGAGCACGGTGTTGCGGTCGGCCAGCGCGCGCAGCTCGGCCAGGACCTCGGGTTCGCTGCGGCCGGGCTCGAGCCGCAAGGCACCGGACATCCGGATGCCCGGCGGTACGACGCGGTCGGCGATGCCGTCGAGGTCGTCCCTGGCCGCAGCACCGAGGACCACCTCGCGCATGTGCTGCTGGTCGGCCGGGCTCGGCCCGATGTGGCGGCGGGAGAAGGTGTCGGCGAGGTCGCGCACGGAGGCTCCTGTCGGCGGCCGGTGGGTCGCACCGGACGGTTAACTGGCCTCCCCCATCTGTTGCCGTCGCCGGCTCCAGAGTCGCCTCGTCCGCGCGGTCCGGTTGCCTGAGAGCTTCATGGGGAGTCTTGCCCCTTCGGCGCTCCGGGCGTGTGGTGCACGACCGGAGCTCTCCCACGCGGAGTCGACAGCGGGCACCAACCTAACACCGGGTTGCGTCCCGCGCGTCCCTACCCCTCGAGCGCCGCTTTACCCCCGGAAAGCCGCTGCCGACCGCCAAAACAGGGCCGTGGAGCGGCTTTCGGAGGGTAAACCGGCAGTCAGGGGGTACGGCGGTCAGCCGGTGTGGCGGGTACGCCGGCGCAGCGCCAGCTCGTCGTCCGGGTGCTCGCCGACGCTGTCGTCGGCCCGCTCGCTGGGCAGAGCGGCGAGCTCGCCCTCGATCTCACGCCAGACCCGGCCGACGGCGATGCCGAAGACGCCCTGCCCGCCCTGCACCAGGTCGATCACCTCGTCGGCGGAGGTGCACTCGTAGACGCTGGCGCCGTCGCTCATCAGCGTGATCTGGGCCAGGTCGTCGACGCCGCGCTCACGCAGGTGGCTGACGGCACTGCGGATCTGCTGCAACGAGACGCCGGTGTCGAGCAGCCGCTTGACCACCTTCAGCACGAGGATGTCGCGGAAGCTGTACAGCCGCTGGGTCCCGCTCCCGGTCGCCGGACGCACGGACGGCTCGACCAGGCCGGTGCGGGCCCAGTAGTCCAGCTGGCGGTACGTGATCCCGGCCGCCCGGCAGGCCGTCGGGCCGCGGTAACCCGCGTCCTCCGGGATGTCCGGCAGGTCGTCGGTGAACAGCAGCCCCTGCGCCTGCTTGGGCACCGGGCGAGACGCCCCGCTGGTCGGGGTGGTCGCGTCGCCGGATCCGCTCACGCGAACCTCCTCGGTGTCGTCGCCCTCCGGGGGAAGTAGGACCGGCCAGGTCATCTCTGTCGAGCACTCCGGGAAAGAAAGGCGTGACCCGGACAGACCACATGGCTGGAACTACAGCGAGGGCGTTCTCTTGTGACGGTAAGGGGCGGACACCCAGGCGTCAACGACAACCAGAGGGTGACCAACGGCGTGTCGCGGCCGACCCGCTCACCCTAACCCTCAACCTTAGGTTGATGGCTGCTCGAAGTCGTCCGGAGAGATCTGGTCGAGGAACTCGCGGAACTTCTCGACCTCGTCCTCCTCCTCGCCGGCAACGGCGACCCCGGCCTCCTCCAGCACGTCATCGGCGCCCACGATCCGGGTTCCGGTGCGCAATGCCAGCGCGATGGCGTCGGAGGAACGGGCGCTCACCTCGACCGAACCGTCGAAGACCAGGTCGGCATAGAAGACACCATCGCGCAGGGCGACGATGCGGACCTCCTCCAGGGTGCGGTCAAGGGCCTCGATGACGTCGCGGAACAGGTCATGGGTCAGCGGGCGCGGCGGTACGACGCCCTGCTGGGCGTAGGCGATCGCGGTCGCCTCCGCGGCGCCGATCCAGATCGGCAGGTACCGGTCCCCGTCGCGCTCACGCAGCAGCACGATCGGCTGGCTGCTCGGCATCTCGACCCGGACTCCGACCACATCGAGCTCGCGCACGCAGTCAGCCTAACTCGCGATCTGCGCGGCGCCCTGAGGAGCCGCCGCCCGGTCGACGAGCCACGGCCTCACCCGAGGCGCGGCCCGAGCCTCGCCTTGACCAGGGCGGCGTGCAGCTGGATGCACAGCGCCGAGATCTCCCGCGCCGCCTCGCCCGCCCTCGCCTGCGCGTCGTCACCGCGGCCGCGGGCGAGCGGCGTGACCACCTGCTCGACCAGCCCGACCTCCCGGTCCGCGGCCGTGCGGAACGGGCGCAGGTGGCGCGGCTCGATCCCGTACGACGCCAGCTCGGCCGCAGCATGAGCGATGGTCAGCGCGGTCTCGTCGAAATGCCCCCCCGCGCCGGATGTGAGCAGGCCGAACGTCTCCAGCTGCGCCAGGTCCCGCTCGTCGAGGCCCGCCGCGGTCGCGAGCTCGGTCCGTGTCATGCGCAGCCCCTGGCCACGCCGGGCGAACGTCGAGGCATCGGGCAGGTCGTCAGCCCCGCCTTCGGCGCCGACGACGCGGGGCGCGCCCGGACGCCCGGGCGTGGTCCCTCCGGCTGACGGCGGGTCGAAGCCCCGGTCGTACGCGTCCAGCGCCTCCCGGATCACCCGCAGCGGCCAGAAGTGGTCGCGCTGCAGGGTGAGGATGTAGCGCAGGCGCTCGACGTCGTCCTGGCTGAACTTGCGGTAGCCGGACGGCGTCCGGGCCGGCTCGACCAGGCCTTCGGCCTCGAGGTAGCGGATCTTGGAGATGCTGATGTCCGGGAAGTCCTCCCGGAGCTGGCCGAGCACCTCACCGATGCTCAGCGCCGCTAGCCGCAGCGCGTGTTCTCGGCGCGACGCCGCTGACGTCACTCGTGACCGCCGGCACGCTCGTTGAACAGGAAGCGGAACTTGCCGATCTGCACCTCGTCGCCGGTCCGCAGCCTCGCCTCGCGGTCGATCCGCTCACGGCCGACGTACGTGCCGTTCAAGCTGCCGACGTCACGAACCACGAAGCCGTCCGGGGTGCGGACGAACTGGGCGTGCTTGCGCGACACCGTGACGTCGTCCAGGAAGATGTCGTTGCCGGGATGCCGCCCCACGGTCGTGACGTCGGCGTCCAGCAGGAATCGGGCGCCCGCGGTCGGGCCGTGGCGCACGATCAGCAGGGCCGTCCCGGACTGCAGCGCCTCGACCGTCGCCTGGTCGGCCGCACTGAGCCCGGCCTCGCCCTGCTCGGCCGGCGTCTCGGTCCCCCGCCCGGTGTCGGCGGCAGTGTCCGTCGTCGCGGGGTCGACCGGGGCGGCCGGATGCACGATGTCGGTCTCGTCCGACGGATTGCTCATCGGTCCTCCCCTCGGCCGGTGCTCGGATGGATGCAGGAAAAGAGCAACGGTAACCGGTCGGAGCCTGCTCGTGCGCCGAGCCGGAGTCCCTCAGCGCAGCTGGTCCTGGTAGCTCGCGGAGTCCAGCAGCCCCTCGACCGCGCTGGGGTCTCCCGGCCGCAGCTCGTACAGCCAGCCCTGGCCGTACGGATCGCTGTTCACCAGCTCCGGTGTCGAGTCCAGAGCCTCGTTGCGAGCAGTCACCTCGCCGGAGACCGGCGCGTACAGGTCGCTGACGCTCTTCGTCGACTCGACCTCGCCGCACGCGTCACCGGCCGACACCGCCGCGCCGACGTCGGGCAGCGTCACGTAGACCACGTCGCCCAGCGCATCTTGCGCGTACGACGTGATCCCCACCCGCAGCACGCCGTCGGCGACCGACCGCACCCACTCGTGCTCGCTGGTGTAGTGCAGGTCCTCGGGGTAGTCCAGGGAGCTCATCTGCGGATGCCTTCCAGTGGTCGAGCGGAGGTTTCAGCCGGCCGCCCCCGAAGGGGTCGGAGCCGGGCGAGCGTAACGAGGCGGGGAAATGGTGTGCAAGGCCGTGATGCGTACATCGTCGTCAGTGCTGACGGTGCCCTCTGCGCCCTGCTGACGCAATGTCTCCAGCACACCACCGGGGATGTCGAGCGCCGCCGACAGCGTGGGCGGGTCACCGACGGCCAGGAAGACGTACGGCGGGTGCAGCACGTTCGAGTCGACGACGACCGCGGGGTCGGAACGGGTGCCGCCGTCCTCGAACGCGGTGCTGGCCACGACGCGGACCGGGCCCACCTGCACCGCCTCTGCGCCCGCGTCCCGCAGCTCCTGCAGGGTGTCCAGCAGCATCGCGGCCGTGACCTTGCCCTGCGGGTCGGTGACGGTGAGCTGGATGCCCGGACCGCTGGCCGGCAGGGTGCCGGTCAGCACGCCCAGCGTGTCCAGTCGCGCCTGGGCGGCCTCCAGGGCGGCCTGCGAGCTGTCCGAGCCGGACCGCAGCCGCTGCTGGGTGGCTTCCAGGTCACGGGCGTCGGCCTCCAGCCGGGCCTCGCGCTGCCCGACGTCGTCCAGGATGCGGACGAGGTCGGTCTCGCGCAGCGTGGACAGCCCCTCCTGCTGGGTCTGCCGGAGCTGGGTCACGACGGCGAAGCCCAGGGCAAGCGTCAGCACACCGGCCAGCGCCTGAGCCCGGGTCGCCCGCGGCCGTCCGGCCCGCAACAGCCGAGCCCACGCCGTACGCGCCGGTTCCTCCGGCCGGCCGGGAGACTCGTGTGCCCCGCCCGGGCCGTGGACTGCCGTCATGCGCGGAACAGGTGCCGCCGGATCGCGGCGACGTTGGAGAAGATGCGCACTCCCAGGACCACCACGACACCCGTGGACAGCTGGGACCCGACGCCGAGCTGGTCACCGAGGTAGACGATGAGCGCGGCGACGACGACGTTGGACAGGAACGAGACCACGAACACCTTGTCGTCGAAGATCCCGTCCAGCACGGCGCGGACGCCACCGAAGACCGCATCGAGTGCGGCGACCACCGCGATGGGCAGGTACGGCTGCAGCCACAGCGGCACGGTCGGATGCAGGATCAGGCCAGCGACGACACCGATGACGAGGCCGAGCGCAGCGATCACGGGGAACTCTCCGTACTGGTGGGCGAGCGGGACGACGTGGGCGACGGAGGCGGCCTGACCTCGTGCAAAGTCAAGCCGCTGGCCGCGGGCAGGGACAGGGACGACACGCTGTCGATCGAGCTGCCGATCCCGTAGTTGTCCTGCAGCGAGTGCAGGTAAGGCCCCGCGGCGCCGGACGCGAAACCCGAGCGAAGCGCGTCCGAGGAACCGATCGCGCTGATCACGTACGGCGGGGTGAGCGGCCGGAAGTCGACCAGGATGGCCTCGCCCGCCGACCGGATCGCCGACAGTGCGGTCAGTCGTTGCCCGTTGATGCTGATCGCCTCGGCGCCCGCAGCCCACAGGCCGTTGACCACGATCTGCAGGTCGCGGTCCAGCACGCGGCCCTGCGCCTTCTCGTCCTGCTGCCGCGGATCCTCACCTGCGGTCGGAGCCGAGCCCGGGGCGTCCTTGACACTGACCTGCAGTCCGGGCCCGCGGACCGCGAGCGCACCGGACACCATGCCCAGCTGCTGGATCCGGTCGGCCAGGCTCCCTCGGGACTGCAAGCGGAGCAGGTCGGCCTGGGCCTTGTCGTTGGTCAGCCGCAGGGTGTCGTTGGCCCGCTGCAGCCGGTCGGCGGCCGCGGTCTCGGACCTGATCCGCTCGAGCAGCGCGTCCTTGGCCGACGCCGCCTCCGGCTGTGGCGCCCTCAGGGCGAGGACGGCGGCCACTGTGAGCAGGCCGATCACGGCGAGCAGCACCGTCGTCACGACCCGGTTCGCCGGCGTGACGGGCTGGGCTCCCGACACGTTTCGCCGGTCGGCAGCGGCCTGGTACCCCGGGTCCAGCGGCCGCTCCATGACCTCGGTCAGCAGCGTCATGGAGGCGTCCGGCCGCCGACGGGCAGTCACGCTCATCGTGCGACCTCGGGGGGCCTCGTCGCCGTGGACGCCTGGCCGACCCGCGGGACCGTCCGCAGGACCTGGCGAGTCTGCTCCGCGTACCGGATCCCGGCCAGCCAGTACAGGCCGGTCCCCCACCAGGCGAAGGCCCAGCCGACCGGCTGGGCCACGGTGCCGGCGACGTTGTCGAACTGCCCGAGCAGCAGCAACGGGAAGGCGTAGAGGAGGCACAGCGTGGCCGCCTTGCCCAGGAAGTGCACGGGCAGCGCGGTGTACCCACGGGTCCGCAGGAAGGGCAGCAGCGCCGCAATGAACGCCTCCCGGCCCACCAGCAGGCCGACCAGCCACCACGGGATCACGCCGCGGATGGCCAGGCCGAGCAACGTGGCCAGGATGTAGAGGCGGTCGGCCGCGGGGTCGAGCAGCTGGCCGGCCCGGGAGATGAGGTTCCAACGGCGCGCGATCTTGCCGTCCAGGTAGTCGGTGACGCCGGACAGCATGAGCACGATCAGTGCCCAGCCGTCGTGGTGGGCCAGGATCAGCCACAGGAACACCGGCACGCCCAGCAGCCGCAGCGCCGACAAGGCGTTGGGCACGGTCAGGACGCGATCGGTCGTGACCGCCGGCTCGCTCATCCGCTCCCGATCCCCCGATCCACGGCTGCGGCCCGGTGCGGCCGCCGGTTCGAGCGTAGGGGAACGACCCCAGGGCACCTTTAAGGCGCGTCTGGTCGAATGGGGCGGTGACCCGCTGCCGCACTCGCCGGGCCGGCTCGGCCGCCGTGGCCGGCGCCGCGCTGGCCGTGCTGCTCGCGCTCGCCGCCTGCGGCTCGACGCCTCCCACCCCTGGTCCGACGCCGTCCGGCAACCGTCCGGTGGCGCCGGCGACCGGAGGGCGGGCCACGAGCTGGACCGCGACGCCGCGGCCACCGGCCCAGGTCTCGCCGTACAGCAAGGTGATGGTCATCGCCGAGGAGAACGAGCCAGAGTCCTCCGTCATCGGCTCCTCGCAGGCGCCGTACCTCACCAAGCTGGCCGCGACCTACGGCCAGGCCACCAACATGCAGGCCGGCTACCCGACCGCCTGCCCGTCGCTCGCGGCCTACATCCTCATGACGAGCGGGTCCCAGCAAGGCATCTGCGACGACGAGCCGCCGGCGAACCATCAGTTGTCTGGCGACAACATCTTCAAGCAGGTGACCGACGCCGGGCTCGAATGGCGCGAGTACGCCGAGTCGATGCCGCAGAGCTGCCGAACCACAAACAGCAGCGATGGCCTCTACCTGGTCCGGCACGCGCCACCCCCCTACTACACCAGCGAGAGCGGCCGCTGCGACGCATGGGACGTCCCACTCGGTACGACGACGAGCGGCGCGTTGCACGCCGCCCTCGCGACCGGGCTGCCGTCGTACTCATTCGTCACACCCAACGCGTGCAACGACATGCACGGCGCACCGAGCTGCCAGACCACGATCATCAAGAGCGGGGACAACTGGCTCGCGAAGTGGATGCCGCAGATCATCGCGTCCGACGACTTCCAGCAGGCGCGGCTCGTCGTCCTCATCACGTGGGACGAAGGTTCGGGCACCACCAACCACATCCCGACGCTCGTGGTCGCGCGGACCGTGCGCGGCCTGTCGTCAGCGGCTGCCTACACACACTGCTCGACGCTCCGGCTGGCCGAGGACTCGCTCGGGCTGCCCCGCCTGGGCTGCGCGGCGACCGCAGCGTCGTTCCGCACGGGTTTCCGCTTCTGACTCCCGCTTGTCGCCGCAGCGACACGCGACCGTCCACGGAACGTCCCCGACACGTCACCAGGCGTGCCCCTGCGGTCAACTCGCCGCCGCCACGGTGTGGACGTGACTCCACACCGCCTAGTGCTCAGCGCCGGAATGGTTTTCGCGGGGGTCGCCGTCTCCATGACCCTGATACCAGCCGACGGCGGACCCGCAGTCGCGGGCGCCTACTACACGAAGGTGATGGTGATCGCCGAGGAGAACGAGCCGGAGTCCGCGATCATCGGCTCCTCGCAGGCGCCGTACATCAGCCAGCTCGCCGCGACGTACGGCCAGGCCACCAACATGCAGGCCGGCTATCCGACCGACTGCCCGTCGCTCGCTGCCTACATCCTCATGACGAGCGGGTCGCAACAAGGGATCTGCGACGACGCGAACCCGGCCAAGCACCAGCTGGCAGGCGACAACATCTTCAACCAGGTGGCGGCGGCTGGACTGCAGTGGCGGGAGTACGCCGAGTCGATGCCCGGCAACTGTCACCGGAGCAACGACGGGCTCTACCTCGTGCGTCATGCCCCTCCGCCGTACTACCCGAGCGAGAGAGAGCGCTGTCAGAGCTGGGACGTCTCGTTCGGTACGACGTCGTCCGGGGCGTTGCGCAGCGCCCTCGGCTCGGGTCTGCCGGCGTACTCGTTCGTGACGCCGAACGCCTGCAACGACATGCACGGCGCCACCGGCTGCACCAGCGGCAAGGTCAAGCGCGGGGACGACTGGCTGGCGCGCTGGATGCCGCTGATCATGGGCTCTCCCGACTTCCAGCAGGGGCGGTTGCTCGTGATCGTCACGTGGGACGAGGGCTCGAAGTCGAGCAACCACATCCCGACGGTCCTCGTCGGACGCAGTATCAGCGCGAAGAAGCCGGGCACGGCGTACAGCCACTGCTCAACGCTGCGGACGACGGAGGACATCCTCGGCCTACCCCGGATCGGTTGTGCCACAACGGCTTCGTCGTTTGCCTACGGCTTCGGGTTCTGACCTCGACGGCCCGTCGTGGCAAACACCTGCGCGGTCCACCGCGAAATATCCGGTATGGTTCCGCGCTGTGGGGGGAACACGTTTGCGTCGTCATGCCCGTTTACTGGTCGGCCTGGCCGTCGTGGCTCTGGCCACGACGCTGGCCCCACCGGGCGGGGCGGTGGCCGCTCAAGGCGGCTACACGAAGGTCATGGTCATCGCGGAGGAGAACGAGCCCGAGTCCGCGGTGATCGGAACCGCTCAGGCGCCGTACATCACCGCGCTGGCCGCGAAGTACGGGCGAGCGACCGCGATGGACGCGGGCTATCCCACCGAGTGTCCGTCGCTAGCGGCGTACCTCATCATGACCAGCGGGTCGCGGCAGGACGTGTGCGACGACGCGAACCCGGCCAAGCACCCGCTCGCTGGATCGAGCATCTTCAGCCAGGTCGCTGAGGCCGGACTGCAATGGCGGGAGTACGCCGAGTCGATGCCGTCGAACTGCCTGCGCAGCAACGCCTCGCCGTACGTCGTCCGGCACGCACCGCCGACGTACTACGTCAGCGAGAAGGCTCGGTGCCGCAGCTGGTCGGTGCCGCTCGGGACCCCGGATGCCGGTGCACTGCATGACGACCTGCAGACCGGCCTGCCGGCGTACTCGTTCGTCACGCCGAACGCGTGCAACGACATGCACGGCGCCACGGGCTGCACGACGGGCAAGATCAAGCGCGGCGACGACTGGCTGGCGACCTGGCTGCCGCAGATCCTGGCCTCGGACGACTTCACCTCCGGCCGCCTGCTGATCGTCCTCACCTGGGACGAAGGCTCGCCGACCAGCAACCACATCCCGACCGTCCTGGTCGGCGCGACGATCTCGGGCATCGTCTCGGACGAGGCCTACACGCACTGCTCGACGTTGCGGACCGCGGAGGACATCCTCGGGCTGTCCGCGTTAGGTTGCGCCGCCACCGCGCAGTCGTTCGCCTACGGCTTCCAGTTCTGAGAACCAACACACAGGGGGTTACATCGTGGTTCGTCATATCCAGCAGTCTCTGCGTCGCAGCTGGCGCAGGGTCCTGGCAGTGCTTCCCGTCGTGGTCGGGCTGCTCGTCGCCGGCCTGAGCTCTCCGACTTCGGCAGTGGCAGCGGACAACTGGGTCTACACCAGTGCAGTCGTCGTCAACAACTCGACCGTCCCGTGGGACCTCATGGACTGGAACGCGACTCCCTGCGCCGGCGACTTCTTGGAATCCCCATACGCGTCGTGGGACTTCGTGGTCGCGCCAACTGCGAGGATCGCGCCGGGAGCTGCCGGAGGCTGGACCGTCGGTGGACCTGACTGGGACGGCGCATACAGCTACCTCGCCATGTGCCGGGACGATGCGCAGCGTGCGTATTACCACCTCATGGCCTCGTACTCAGGCACCTGGAGCAGCGGTCAATGCCAGAACGACGGGCCAGTGACGCCGCCGGACACCTGCACGGTGGAGACCCGCCTCAAGCCCGGGACAGTGCTCTTCAGGTTCGGGCCGAAGGTGGACCCGCAAGTCTCCGTCCAGCCCAGTGGGAACTCCGTGCCGGGCGTCCCCGTGACCTTGACCGCGAAGCTCACCTATGGGTCCGATGCGGGGGCGTCGTCCGTGCCTCGAGGCACGATGAACTTCGATCTTGGAGCGAACGGCTCCGGTCAGTGCGCCGCGGTGGCCGTGGTCGGCCGTACGGCGACCTGCCAGGCCACGTTCACCGGCACCGGTCCACAGGTCGTCAAGGCGTCGTACACGGGAGACTTCCAGTTCCTGCCCGGCAGCGGCTCGGGCACCGTGATCCGGTCCGGGCCCCTCGTGCAGGCGCCGTACTACCCGGGCTCCGGGCCGGGCTGGGAAGCCGGCGCGCCGTTCACTGACTACCCGTTCAAGAACGTGCCCGGCACTCCGCTGGCCGTGGCGGTCTCCCATGACGGCAAGGCAATGGCCGCCATCTCCTCCAGTGGCCAGGTCTACGCCCGGGTGGACAACCCGTTGCAGAACCCCGCACCGGAGTTCACCCCGATGTACGCGGCCAACGGTCAGCCCATGCTGGCCACATCGGTCGCCATCGACACCAACCCGACGACCGGGGAGGTTCAGCTGGCAGTGGTCGGTGGCGACAAGCGGATCTGGCATCGCACCTTGCCTCCGCGCGGCACCTGGTCGGCGTGGGGCAGTCCCGGACCTGACTTCTTCCAGGCCACGGACGTGGCGTTGAGCATCGACAACAGCGGCACCGCGCACGTCGCCGCCCTCGGGCTGGACCACAACATCAACTACCGGACGCGTCACGCGGACGGCAACTGGGACGGCTGGCAGATCGTCCGCGACACGGCGGGTCTGCCCGTCCAGGCCACCCGGGTGGCGCTCGCCGCAGCCACCAGCGGACCCTCCGCCGGAGCCGTCGAGCTCGACCTCATCGGCTATGGCGCGTCGACCTTCGATCATCGGGTGTTCACCATGTCCAAGGCCGCAGGCTCGAGCTCCTGGCTGCCGCCTCAAGAAGTGCTGGCCAGCTCCGGTGCACCGTTCATCAGCCTGGCCGCTGGACGCGTCCAGACACCGGTCGACGGAGCCAGCACCGACGTCGGACTGGTGGTCGCCACCACCGGGCCCAACGCACCCGTCGCCCGGACGCTGCGCACCAACAGCGCATGGGGGGACCGAGCCGCTGCGACCGTCGTCCGGTCCGGGTGGAGCGGACTCGCCGTCTCCGCCACCGGCGACGGCAAGGGAATCGGCTTCACCACCTGGCAGAAGTAGGCCGGGCCGAACAACAGCGCGGCCCCGATCCGCCCATCTCCTGGGCGGATCGGGGCCGCGGAACACACCCGGTCGGGACGACAGGATTTGAACCTGCGACCCCTTGACCCCCAGTCAAGTGCGCTACCAAGCTGCGCCACGTCCCGGGACGCCCGCTTGCACGGGCAACGGCAGGTTACCGCAGGACCGCGCGGCCCTTGCCCAGGGTTTCAGCGCCGCGAGCGCTTCTCCCGCACCCGCACGCTGACTTCGATCGGCGTGCCCTCGAAGCCGAACTGCTCGCGCAGCCGCCGTTCGAGGAAGCGCCGGTAACCCGCCTCCAGGAACCCGCTGGCGAACACCACGAAGCGCGGGGGCCGGGTCGCCGCCTGCGTGGCGAACAGGATCCGGGGCTGCTTGCCGCCGCGCACGGGATGCGGGTGCCCGGCGACGACCTCACCGAGGAAGGCGTTCAGCCGCCCGGTCGGGATGCGCATGTCCCACGAGTCGAGCGCGACGTCGAGCGCGGGGACGAGCCGGTCCAGGTGCCGTCCGGTCCGGGCGGACAGGTTCACCCGCGGCGCCCAGGCGACCTGGACGAAGTCCTGCTCGATCTCGCGCTCGAGGTAGTAGCGCCGCTCCTCGTCCAGCAGGTCCCACTTGTTGTACGCGATCACGAGTGCCCGGCCGGAGTCGATGACCTCCTGCACGACCCGGACGTCCTGCTCGGCGATGGGCTCCTGCGCGTCGATGAGCACGACCGCCACCTCGGCCTTCTCCAACGCCGCCTGGGTCCGCAGCGACGCGTAGAAGTCGGCACCGTGCGTCTGGTGCACCCGCCGCCGGATGCCGGCCGTGTCGACGAACCGCCACTGCCGGCCGCCCAGCTCCACCAGCTCGTCGACCGGGTCGCGCGTCGTACCGGCCGTCGCGTCCACGACCACCCGCTCGGCCCCCGCGACCTTGTTGAGCAGGCTGGACTTGCCGACGTTCGGCCGGCCGAGCAGCGCGACCCGCCGCGGCCCGCCCTCGGCATACGCGCCGCCGACCGCGCTCACCGGAGGCAGCACCGCCAGGGCGGCATCGAGCAGGTCCCCACTGCCGCGCCCGTGCAGGGCCGAGACGGCGTACGGCTCCCCGAGGCCGAGCGACCACAGGCCCGCCGCGTCAGCCTCGGTGCGCTGGTCGTCCACCTTGTTCGCCGCGAGCACCACCGGCTTGCCGGACCGCCGCAGGACGCGGACGACAGAGGCGTCCTCGTCGGTCGACCCCACGGTCGCGTCGACGACGAACAACACGGCGTCGGCGAGCTCGATCGCGACCTCGGCCTGCTCGGCAACCCGCAGATGCATGCCCTGGGCCTTGCGCTGCCACCCACCGGTGTCGACCAGCGTGAACCGGCGGCCGGCCCAGTCCGCCTCGTACGCAACGCGGTCGCGGGTCACGCCCGGCACATCTTCGACCACGGCTTCGCGCCGGCCCAGGATGCGGTTCACCAACGTCGACTTGCCCACGTTCGGCCGCCCGACGACCGCCAGCACGGGCAGCGGACCGCCCTGCCGGCCGTCGGCCGACTCGTCGCCCGGATGTTCGAGCAGCGCCCGGTCCTCGTCGTCCAGCTCGTACTGCTCCAGCCCCGCCAGCAGGCTCTCCGCGACCCGCTCGTCGGTCGGTTCGTCGGTCGGTTCGTCAGTCGGTTCGTCAGTCACGCGCGTTCCGTCTGGTCGTCGGCGGGCAACGGCAGGCCAAGGCGCTCGCTCGCGTCGAGCACATGCGACGACAGGCGTCGCCGCAGGTCCTCGGTCAGGTCGGCCATCGCCTGCCGGCGCGGCACGCCATCGGGCAATGACAGCTGGAGGGGAGAGTCGAAAACCGTTGCCACACGGCGCAACGGCGGTGGGAAGCCGCTGATCGACTGGCCGGTACGACGCGTACCCAGCACCGCGACCGGTACGACGGGCGCTCCTGAGGCCAGCCCCAGCCAGACGGTGCCCGCGTTGGCCTCCGCCACGTCGCCGCGGCCGCGCCGGCCTTCGGGAAATATGCCGACGACGCCTCCGCGCTTCAGCACGGACAGGGCCGAGGTCAGCGCGGCGCGGTCTGCGATCGACCGGTCGATCGGGATCTGGCCCATCGCCTCGATGAACCGGCCCATCGCACCGGTGAACATCTCCTGCTTGACGATGAAGTGGACCGGTCGCGGCGCGAGGCCGAAGACCAGCGGCCCGTCCATGAAGCTCGTGTGGTTCGCCGCATAGATCACCGGGCCGGTCCGGGGCACGTTGGTGTTGCCGTACGAGCGCCCGCGGTAGACCGTCCGGAACACCACCGCTCCGATCCCGTGGCCGAGCGCTGCTCCGCGCGGGCCGGGCGGCGGCTCGATGTTGCGCCGGCGTCCTTCGGTCACGACCCCACCTCACGGGACTCGTCGCCGGACCGGTCGCCTCTCAGGTCGATGTCCGGATGCTCCGGACCCACGCCCGTCGTCGCCGCCACCTCGGCCAGGACGGCGTTGACCACCTGGTCGAGCGTCAGGCCCGAGGAGTCGATCGTCCGGACCCCTTCCCCCGCGGTCAGGAAGCTCGCCACCGCGGAGTCGTCCCGGTCCCGCCGCACGACCTGGTCGCGGGTGGCCTCGATCGCGGCCTCGTCGGCGTCCCCGTGGATCTCGGTGGCCCGGCGCTCGAGCCGTGCTTGCTCGTTGGCGGTCAGCAGGATCCGTACGTCGGCGTCCGGGGCCACGACGGTGGTGATGTCGCGACCTTCGGCGACCGCGCCCCGCCGCCCCTGCGCGATCAGCTCACGCTGGACGGGCAGCAGCGTCGCCCGCACCTCCAGGTTGGTCGCCACCGCACTGACGGCGGCCGAGATGCGCGGCTCGCGGATCGCGGCGGCGATGTCCCGACCGCCCACGGCGACCTTGGGCGCGCGGGCGTCCGTGCCGATCTCGAGCGGGAAGTCCTTGGCCATAGCGGCCACGGCGGCCTGGTCCTCCAGGTCGACGCCCGACTCCAGGCACCACCAGGTCAGCGCCCGATAGATCGCACCCGTGTCGACGAACCGAAGACCGAGCGCCGCTGCCACGCGCCGGGAAACGGTGGACTTGCCCGATCCGCTCGGCCCGTCGATAGCGACGACGATGCGGCGGTGGGCTTCGTCGTACGGCACTGCGTGAGATTAGCCGTTGGCCGCGACGACCCGACAATCGGTCGCACCGCACGGGCGGGCGATCACAGCGTCCGCCCGGCCTCGTGGACGGTCCAGCCGCGCTCCTGCAGCGCGCTCACCAGAGTGGGCGCCGCGGCGGGCACGACGAGGACCTCCGCGACTCCGACCGGTTGGCCTTGGCTGTGCTCGAGGCGCAGGTCCTCCAGGTTCACGCCGGCCGCGCCGACGTCGTGCAGCAGCCGGGCCAGCTCGCCCGGCCGGTCCGGCACGAGCACCGGCACCACGGCGTACGACGTGTGCGGTGCGCCGTGCTTGCCCGGGATGCGGCGCTCGCCGGCGTTGCCCTGCGCGACCAGTCCGGCGACCGCCGCCCGGGCCCCGCGAGCCGGGGTCTCGGCCGTCTCCGCGGCCAGCGCCTCCAGGGCCTCGACGACCCGGTCCAGGTCGGCGCGGACGGCCCGCAGCACGTCACCGACCGCGGCTGCGTTCGCGCCCAGGATCTGGGTCCACAGGGCGGGGTCGCTGGCCGCGATGCGCGTCACATCGCGCAGTCCCTGCCCGGACAACGCGAGCGCGCCCTCGGAGGCTCGGCTGAGCCGGGCCGCGGCCAGGCTGGCCAGAACCTGCGGCACGTGCGAGACGAGCGCCACGGCGCCGTCGTGCGCGTCCGCGTCGAGCTCGGTCGGCAGGGCCCCGACCGTCACGGCGAGACTTCGCACCGCCGCCAGGGCGGCGGCCGAGCTGGCCGGGTGCGCACAGACGACCCACGGCCGGCCGGCGAACAGGTCGGCCCGAGCCGCCACGGCTCCGGAGCGCTCACGTCCCGCCATCGGGTGGGAGCCGACGTACCGCGACAGTTCAATGCCCTTGTCCTGCAACGCTTTCAGCGGTCCGGCCTTGACGCTCGCCAGATCGGTGACCACTGCATCGGGAGCAGCCGCGAGCTCGGCGGCTACCACCTCGGCCACGACGTCTGGCGGGGCTGCGACGACGACCAGCGCCGCTCCACCCGGAGCCGCTGGCGAAGCCGGCCGGCCGGCTCCGAGGTCCGCGGCCAGGGCCAAGGCGGTCGGCGAGGGGTCGGACAGCTCGACGTCGACGCCCTGCTGCCGCAGCGCCAGGCCCAGCGACGTCCCGAGGAGACCGGCGCCGACCACCCGGACGGCACCAGGCAGCCCGGCCGGCGGCTCGGCGACGGTCTCGGGCAGGCTCATGGCCGCGCTCTCACGGGCAGGCGCTCATCGGACCTCATTGGGCCAGGTCGCGGCGCAGCTCGGCCGCACCCCGCAGGTAGACGTGCTGGATCTCCGCGCGCGACAGGTCCGTGTCCACATGGGCCATCAACCGGACCACGCGTGGCATCGCACCGGTGATGTCGAGCTCCTGGGTGCAGATGAGCGGCACGTCCCCCAGCCCGAGCTCACGCGCGGCCAGGGCCGGGAACTCGCTGTGCAGGTCCTGCGTCGCGGTGAAGATCACGCTGATCAGGTCGTCGACGTCGAACGGGTTCGAGTCCAGGACCGCGCGCACGAGCTCACGGACCGACTCCAGCAGGTGCTCGCGCTCATCGCGTTCCAGCTGGATCGCCCCCCGCACGGCGCGTACCGCCACGACCTACCTCCTCGGATGGCGTCGGTGGCTGGGCCTCGGCGGCGCCGAGTGCTCCGTGGCGGAGGTTACAAGCCCACCGACGCGTACAGACGGCCGACCTCGTCACGCGTCAGCGACCGGACCTTGCCAGAGCGCAGCTCCCCAAGGCGGATCGGCCCGACGTCGGTGCGCACCAGCTGCAGGACCGGGTAACCGACGGACTCCAGCATGCGCCGTACGACGTGCTGCTTGCCCTCGTGGATCACGACCTCGACCAGCGCCTTCCCCGGTTGGGAGTCCACGATCTTGAAGCTGTCGACGGCGACGACGCCGTCCTCCAGCTCCACGCCTGCCCGCAGCCGCTTGCCGACGTCGCGGGCGACCGGTCCGCGTACCTCGGCCAGGTACGTCTTCGGGACGCCGTACGACGGGTGCTGGAGCCGGTGCGCGAGCTCGCCGTCGTTCGTCAGGAGGAGCAGGCCCTCGGTGTCGATGTCCAGGCGCCCGACGTGGAACAGCCGCTCCTTGCGCTGCCCGACGAAGTCGGCGAGCGACGGCCGGCCGCGGTCGTCGTCCATGGTCGAGACGACGCCGAGCGGCTTGTTGATCGCCAGGTAGACCTTGTCCTCACCCAGCTGGACGCGCAGCCCGTCCACGTGGATGACCGCCCGGGCCGGGTCGACCCGGACGCCGAGCTCGCGGACCACCTGGTCGTCGACCTTGACCCGCCCCTGCGCGATCAGCTCCTCGCAGGCGCGGCGGCTGCCCAGACCGGCCTGGGCCAGCAGCTTCTGCAGCCGGATCCCGTCCGGGTCGTGCACGTCCTTGGCCGGGACCGGTCGTCGGCGCGCGTCAGCACCACGCGGGGGTTTCCGCCGCTGTGGTGCTGACAGGTCGGGTCGGGCACGGGGGCTCACCGACCCATCATCGCTGGCCACACACGGCCTGCCCAAACGCGTGCTCAGCCCGTGTGGTGCCCTGCGAGCTCGTCCAGTGCGTCGACCTCGGGCAGGAACGGCGCGAGGGCGGGCAGCTCCTCGAGGCTGGACAGGCCGATTCGCTCCAGGAACAACGTGGTCGTGCCGTACAGGATGGCGCCCGTCTCGTGGTCGGTGCCGGTCTCCTCGACCAGCCCTCGGGACACCAGGGTGCGCATCACACCGTCCACGTTGACGCCGCGGATGGCGGAGACCCGGCCGCGGGCGACCGGCTGGCGGTAGGCCACGACCGCCAGGGTCTCCAGTGCTGCCTGGGTGAGCCTGGCCTGCTGACCGTCCAGGACGAACGCCTCGACCAGCGCGGCGTACGCCGGACTGCTGTAGAACCGCCACGCCCCGCCGACCTCGCGCAGCTCGAACCCGCGCCCCTCCTCGACGTAGCTCGCGGCCAGCCGGCTCAGCTCCTCACGCACCCGGTCCCGGGTCAGCCCGAGGGCCGTCGCGAGGGCGACGTCGCTGATCGGCTCGTCCACGACCATGAGGACAGCCTCGAGCGCTCCCCGTGCACCGCCCGGGAGGTCGTCGACGTCGACGACCTGGCTCTGCGGCGCACGGGGTCCGTGCTCGTCGTGTCGCTCGTCCTGCCGCTCGTCGTACTGCTCGTCGTGCTGGTCGTCGCTCACGACCGTCCCTCCTCGTTGCTGGCCGAGCCCCCGACGTCGAACTCGTCGCCGACGCCGAACTCCCGGTCGTCCTCGCCCACCCATCGGATGGACAGCTCACCGAGGGCCGTGACCTGGTCGAACGCGACCGCGCCCTCGCGGTAGAGCTCCAGGAGAGCCAGGAACCGGGCCACGACGACGGCGATCTCCGAGTCCGCGACCAGCGAGCGGAAGCTCACCGTGCCGGAGTGGCGCAGCCGCTCCACCACGATGGCCGCCTGCTCGCGGACGCTGACCGCTGGGGCGTGCAGGTGGTCCAGACCGACCCCGACCTCGGGGCGCGGCGTCATCGCGATGCCGGCCAGGGCGGCGACCTGCTCGGGGGTGATCCCGAAGACCAGCTCGGGCAGCAGGCCGGCGAGCCGGGGTTCGAGGCCGACCTGACGCGGCATGCGGCGGGCGCGGTCGGCCATCCGCTGCTCGAAGACGGCGGCGATGCCCTTGAACGCGCGGTACTGCAGCAGGCGGGCGAACAGCAGGTCGCGGGCCTCGATCAGGGCCAGGTCGTCCTCGTCCGGTTCGTCGGCCGAGGGCAGCAGGCGGGCGGCCTTGAGGTCCAGCAGCGTGGCCGCGACAACCAGGAACTCGCTCGCCTTGGCCAGGTCCCAGTCTTCGCCGTTCACGTCCCGATAGGCCTTGATCCACCCGATGAACTCGTCGGTGACCTTGGCCAGCGCGACCTCGGTGATGTCGAGCTTGTGCTTCGAGATCAGACCGAGCAGCAGGTCAAACGGTCCCTCGAACACGTCCAGGTGCACCTCGAACGGCGCCCCCGAGGTGCGCGAGGTGAGAACGCCGCCGGGGACCTCCAGGTCAGGCTGCGTCGCCACGGGCAATGAGCTCGCGGGCCAGCCGTCGATAGGACTCGGCACCCGGGTGGGTCGCGGCGTACGACGTGATCGGCTCGGCAGCGACGGTCGCGTCCGGGAACTTCACGGTCCGGGCGATGACCGTGTGGAACACGTGGTCGCCGAACGCCTCGACGACGCGCTGCACGACCTCGCGGCTGTGCAGCGTCCGGCCGTCGTACATCGTCGCCAGGATGCCGTCGATCTCCAGCCGCGCGTTGAGCCGGTCCTGCACCTTCTCGATCGTCTCCACGAGCAGCGCCACACCACGCAGGGCGAAGAACTCACACTCGAGCGGGATGACCACGCCGTGCGCGGCCGTGAGGGCGTTGACGGTCAACAGCCCTAGGGAGGGCTGGCAGTCGATCATGATCACGTCGTAGTCGTCGGTCAGCGGCCGCAAGGCCCGGGACAGCACCTGTTCGCGGGCGACCTCGCCGACCAGCTGCACCTCCGCCGCGGACAGGTCGATGTTGGCCGGGAGCACGTCCAGCTCGGGCACCGCGGTGTGCTGGATCACCGAGTGCGCGTCGACCGACCGGTCCATCAGAAGCTGGTACACGGTCGTGTCGAGCTCGTGCGGGTTGATCCCCAGACCGACCGACAGCGCACCCTGCGGGTCGAAGTCCACCAGCAGGACCTTGCGGCCGTACTCAGCGAGCGCGGCCCCCAGGTTGATCGTCGTCGTGGTCTTGCCCACGCCACCCTTCTGGTTGCACATGGCGATGATCCGGGCCGGCCCGTGCGAGCTCAGCGGTGGCGGCGCCGGGAAGTCCGGCATCGGCCGTCCGGTCGGCCCGTCAGTCACGGTCAGCGTGTCCGGGCGTGCATCATCAACGGTCTGGGTCGGGGCGTCGTCGACCGAGACCGTCAGCTCGGGCATCTCCTGGGTCAGGCCCCGGGTCAACTCGGTATCGGTGCTCACGACGGTCCTCTTCCAACGGGTACGGCTCGAAGTCAGCTCTTGTGCCAAGGCAGGTTCGATGCCACCCAGTCTGACTCAGCCCTGGGCGAGGCTAGCCGCGGCACGCCGCAAGGGCCAAAACCCATATACCACAACAGCCACACCGGTCACGGCGGCGCTCATCGCACACTCGCGCGCGGGTGCGCCGCGGCGTACACCTCGCGCAGCTTCTCCACCGTGACCAGCGTGTAGATCTGGGTCGTCGTCACCGACGCATGCCCGAGCAGCTCCTGCACCGTGCGCACGTCCGCGCCGCCGTCCAGGAGATGGGTGGCGAACGAGTGCCGCAGCGTGTGCGGGCTGACCGAACCGCCCAGCCCGGCCCGTTCAGCGGCGGCGCGGAGCACGGTCCAAGCGCTCTGCCGGGACAGCCGCCCGCCCCGGGTGTTCAGAAACACGGCGGGAGTCCCCACCCCGCGGGCGGCGAACAGGGGCCGGGCCCGGACCAGGTACGCCGAGACCGCCTCCCGGGCGAACGACCCGAGCGGTACGACGCGCTGCTTGCTGCCCTTGCCCTTGAGCCGGACCGCGCCAGCCTCGAGGTCCAGATCGTCCACATCCAGGCCCACCGCCTCCGAGATCCGCGCCCCGCAGCCGTAGAGCACCTCGAGCAGGGCCCGGTCGCGCAGGCTCGCGGGGGTGTCGCCGAAGGCCGCGGCCGCCAGCAGGGCCTCCACCTGGTCGACCGAGATGGCCTTCGGCAGGCGTTTGGACGGCGTCGGCGGCCGGACCGGAGCGGCCGGGTCGGCTGCGGTAACGCCCTCGAGCAGCCAGAAGCGGTGCAGGCCGCGCACGGCCACCAGCGTCCGGGCGGCCGACGACACGGACAGCGGTGGGTGTGCGTCGTCGCCCTCACGCAGCCGGGCCAGGAAGTCGGTGACGTCGGACTCGCCGACCGCGTCGGGGGCCGCGATGCCGCGACTGTCCAGGAAGGCGAGGTACCGGCGCAGGTCACGCCGGTACGACGTGAGCGTGTTGGCGGCGACGCCACGCTCGATCTGCAGGTGGTCGAGCCAGGCGGCGGCGGCCCGCGCCAACGCCGTCTCCGGTGCGACCTGCGTCAGGACAGGGCCTCGTCCAGGGAGATCGAGGACATCTCGTGGGCCTCGGCGACCGGGCCGTACGTGACGTGCCCGTCGTACGTGTTCAGGCCCAGCCCCAGCGCGTGGTCGGCGCCCAGGGCGGTCCGCCAGCCGCGGTTGGCGAGCTCCACGGCGTACGGGAGGGTCACGTTGGTGAGCGCGTACGTCGAGGTGTGCGGCACCGCGCCGGGCATGTTCGCGACGCAGTAGAAAACCGAGCTGTGCACCTGGTACGTCGGGTCGGCGTGCGTGGTCGGGCGCGAGTCCTCGAAGCAGCCCCCCTGGTCGATCGAGATGTCGACCAGCACGCTGCCGGGCTTCATCCGGGACACCTGCTCGTTGGTGACCAGCTTCGGTGCCTTGGCCCCCGGCACAAGCACGGCACCGATGACCATGTCCGCGTCGGAGATGGCCCGTTCGACCTCGAACGCGTTGGAGGCCACGGTCTGGCAGTGGCCCTGGTAGATGGCGTCCACCTGGCGCAGGCGGGCCACGTTGCGGTCCAGCAGCAGGACCTCGGCCTGCATGCCCAGGGCGATCGCGGCGGCGTTCTGGCCCGCGACCCCCGCGCCGATGACGACGACCTTGGCCGCGTACGTGCCGGGCACCCCGCCCATGAGCACGCCACGCCCGCCCTGCGCGCGCATCAGCGTGTGCGCGCCGACCTGGGGAGCCAGCCGCCCCGCGACCTCGCTCATCGGGGCCAGCAGCGGCAGCGACCGGTCGGCCAGCTCGACCGTCTCGTACGCGATGCCGGTCACCTTGCGCTTGACCAGCTCCTCGGTGAGCGGGCGGTCCGCCGCCAGGTGCAGGTAGGTGAAGAGGGTCTGCCCCTCGCGCATCCGGTGGTACTCCTCCGGGACCGGCTCCTTGACCTTGAGGATCAGGTCGCCGGTCTCCCAGGTGTCGTCCGCGGTGTCCAGGATGCGGGCCCCGGCCGCGACGTAGTCCTCGTCGGTGATCGACGAGCCCACGCCGGCGTCCTTCTCGACGAACACCTCATGGCCGTGGGCCACGAGCTCGTGGACGCCCGAGGGGGTGATGGCCACGCGGTACTCGTTGTTCTTGACCTCGCGGGGGATGCCGACCTTCACGCTTGGCTCCATTGCTGTCAGCCGAGTCCGGCGCCGTTGCCGCCCTCGGGCCGCCTGCTGCGGCTGCGGCGAGTCTAGAGCTCCCCACCCCGCGCGGTGCTCCCCCCAGCCCGGTGCTCACGCCTCCCGGAGAGCGAGATCACCGGGCCCTGGGGAGCACGAGCAGGCAGGCGGCCGGCGCGACCTAGCGGTACGACGGGTGCTGCGGCCACGGCGCGCTGGCCGGGCGCAGCGTGCGCCAGCCCTGGTCCCGGGCCGCGCAGGCGGCCAGCACTCCGACGACCAGGCTCGGGCTGTGCAGCCGACCGGCCAGGATCCCGTCGCGCAGCTCGTCCAGCCCCGCCCACCGCACCTGCATGGCCAGCTCCTCGCCGTGCCGAGCATGCCGCTGCGCCTCGGGGACGTCACTGAGCCCGCGGGCCAGGAAGCAGCGGAAGGCCTCGGACGTACCGCCCGGCGAGTTCATGAAGTCGGCCAGGACGTGCCACTCCTGCGCGACCAGGTCGGCCTCCTCGGCCAGCTCGCGCCGCGCGCACTCCACGGGTGGCTCCTCCGCCACGTCCAGCAGGCCGGCCGGGATCTCCCACAGGACCATGCCCACCGGGTGCCGGTACTGGTCCACGACCGCCACCCGCTCCTGATCGTCCAGGGCCAGGATCCCGACGGCCCCCGGGTGCTTGAGGTACTCCCGCCGGACGACCCCCGCATCGCCCAGGTCGACCGTGTCCCGGACGACGTCCCACACCATCCCGGAGAGCAGGTGCTCCGTCGTACCGACCGGGCGTGGCTCGATCCGGTCCTGCAGCGGCCCCAAAGTGTCGTCCGCCGTCACGGCACCGCGACCGCAGCCTCGCGGGGTCGCTCGACCTCGACCAGCCGGCTCTCCCGCTGGCGCGAGACCGCCGCCTCGACCAGTCCCGCGAACAGCGGGTGGGCCCGGTTGGGCCGGGACCGCAGCTCCGGGTGGGCCTGGGTCGAGACGTAGTACGGGTGTACGTCGCGGGGCAGCTCCACGAACTCCACCAGTGAGCCGTCGGGCGAGGTTCCCGAGAACACCAGGCCGGCCCGCTCCAGGTCGTCGCGATATCCGTTGTTGACCTCGTAGCGGTGCCGGTGCCGCTCGAAGACCTCGGACCGGCCATAGGCCTGGCGCACGTTCGACCCGTCGAGCAGGTCGGCCGGGTAGAGCCCGAGTCGCATCGTGCCGCCCATGTCACCCTCGCCGCTGACGATGTGCTTCTGCTCCTCCATCGTCGCGATCACCGGGTGCCGGCTGTCCGGGTCGAACTCGGTCGACGACGCGTCGGCCAGCCCGGCGACGTTGCGCGCGTACTCGATGACCATGCATTGCAGGCCGAGGCACAAGCCCAGCGTCGGCACCCGCTGCTCTCGGGCCCAGCGCAACGCGCCGACCTTGCCCTCGATCCCGCGCACCCCGAAACCTCCCGGCACGCACACCGCGTCGACCCCGGCGAGGGCCCGGCGTGCGCCCTCGACGGTCTGGCACTCGTCGGACGCGACCCACCGCAGGCGGATCTTCGCGTCGTGGTGGAATCCCCCGGCCCGCAACGCTTCCGTGACGGACAGGTACGCGTCGGGCAGGTCGATGTACTTGCCGACGAGGGCGATCTCGACCTCGTGCTCGGGATGGTGCACCCGGCGCAGCAGCTCGTCCCAGCTGTGCCAGTCGACGTCGCGGAACGGCAGCCCGAGCCGCCGTACGACGTACGCGTCGAGGCCCTCGGAGTGCAGCACCTTCGGGATGTCGTAGATGCTCGGCGCGTCCACGGCGGTGGCCACACCCTCGAAGTCCACGTCGCACATCTGCGAGATCTTGCGTTTGATGGCACTCGGGATCTCACGGTCGGCCCGGCAGACGAGGGCGTCGGGCTGGATGCCGACCTGGCGCAGAGCGGCCACCGAGTGCTGCGTCGGCTTGGTCTTGAGCTCGCCCGAGGGCGCCAGGTATGGCACCAGCGAGACGTGGAGGAAGAAGACGTTGTCGCGGCCCACGTCCTGTCGCACCTGGCGAGCCGACTCGAGGAACGGCAGCGACTCGATGTCGCCGACCGTGCCGCCGATCTCGTGGATCACGACGTCGGCCGAGGGCTGGCCCGCGGTCCCGACACCGACCTCGAGCATGCGGGCCTTGATCTCGTTGGTGATGTGCGGGATCACCTGGACCGTGTCGCCGAGATACTCGCCGCGCCGCTCCTTGGCGATCACCTCGCTGTAGACCTGGCCGGTCGTGACGTTGGCCCGGCGGTCCAGGTCGACGTCCAGGAACCGCTCGTAGTGCCCGATGTCCAGGTCCGTCTCGGCTCCGTCGTCGGTCACGAAGACCTCGCCGTGCTGAAAGGGGTTCATCGTGCCGGGATCCACGTTCAGATAGGGATCCAGCTTTTGCATCGTGACGCGAAGGCCACGCGCCCGCAGAAGGTGTCCGAGGCTAGAAGCCGTCAAGCCCTTGCCGAGTGAAGAGGCCACGCCCCCGGTCACAAAAATGTGCTTGGTCTGCGCCACGGACTTCAACTCTAACAGTCGGATCGTCACTCGGCGCGCACGTCGGCGTACGCCGCGAGTGCCGCCTCGCGCGCGTCGTCCGCGTCCGGGAGCTCGGCGGCGCGGGCCAGCCCCCGCGCGCGCAGGATGTCTCGGGCCCCGGTGTCGGCGAGCAGCCGAGCGACGGCTCCGGCCAGAGCCGCTGGGTCACCCGACGGTACGAGGACGGCCGCGTCGCCGACGACCCGCGCCGTACCGCCCACCTCGGTGGCCACGATGGGACAGCCGACGGCCAGTGCTTCCTGGACCCAGATGGGCTGTCCCTCCCAGACGGCGGCCGAGACGGCGACGTCGGCGGCGGCGAGCAGGTCCGGTACGTCGCGCCGCCAGCCGAGCAGCCGCACCGGGAGCAGTTCGTCGTCGATCCGTTGCTGCAGAAGGGATTTCGCCGGTCCGTCGCCCGCGACGAGGACAACCGGCTCGGTCGCGGGATCGCGCAGCAAGTCCACCGCGTCGAGCAGGGTGGTCAGGCCCTTCTGCTCAGTGAGGCGCGCCACGGTCACGAGCACCGGTGTCGTGGCCGAGATGCCCAGCCCACTGCGGACCACCTCCACGGAGTGCGTCGGTGCCAGGAGCGCCGGAGCAGCGATGACGGCAGCCCCGACCCGCTGGGCCCCCAGGCGCCGCTGCCGCTCCTCGAGATCCGCCGAGACGCCGAGCACCAGGTCGGCCCGCCGGGCCACGATCCGCTCGAGAACGCCGTAGACCACGGCCACCGCGCCGCCGGACACCAGGGCGTTGTGCAGGGTGACGACGAGCGGCGGTCCCCCGCGCCGCCGGGCGAGCGAGGCCAGCGCGCCGGCCCGGAGCCCGTGGGCATGGACCACATCGGCGCCCCGGGCCAGCCGGCGGATGGTGCGCACCGACCGAGCGTCGAGGACCGGGGACGGGCGCTCCGAGATCGGTACGGCGACGAACCTGGCGCCGCTCGGCGTGAGCTTCAGCGTGTCCTGCACGGTCTGCGGCCCGGCCACGATGACCGCGTGACCGGCCTCGACGAGCGACGTCGCCAGGTCTCGGACGTGGCGCCCGACCCCGCCACCGCTCGTGCCGAGGACGAGCAGGACGCGCAGGCTCATCGCCGGCCCCCCGCGATGCGGGCGAGCAGCGCCCGGGCGTCACCGCGGTCGGCGGCCGCGACGACGACCACCAGGACCACGGCAGCGACGGCGGCACCGAGCAGACCGGCCGCGAGGCTG
>JBJMHS010000060.1:0-43579 GCA_045807245.1 Actinomycetales bacterium | reverse complement strand
GTCACGACCCCGTAACGGACACCGGACGAAAAGCGCTGCGCGGCAATGGATTTCGTGAGCAAGGAGTGTGCGTCTCAGCCGCGGACTCAGCCGGCGGGGAGCTCTTTCTGACCCCACGGCGACCCGTACCCCCTCGGCTCCGCGCCGCCCAACAGATCAAGGAAGGGCTGCGCGTCGAACGCCTCCGGACCCAGCACGCCGGCACCCGACCAGGCGCCGGATGCGAGCAGCTCCAAGGCGACCACCGGGTTCACGGCCGTCTGCCACACGACGCACTGCGCGCCGTACTCCGCCATGGCCCACTCGTTGTCGACCACGTGGTACAGGTACGTGGAGCGCGGCTGGCCGTCCTTGCTAGTCCCGGTCACCCACAGGCCGGCGCACGTCTTGCCGCTCATCCGGTCGCCGAGCCCGGCCGGGTCGGGCAGCGACGCCGCCACGACATCGCGCGGGCTGACCTCCACCGGGCCACTGGCCGACGGGACCCGCACGGGCGTCGTACGGTCCAACCCCAGCTTGTGAAGCGTCTTCAGGACGTCGATGAACTCGGTGCCCAGCCCGTACTTGAAGGTGACGCGTTGCGCGTCGACCCAGCGTGGCATCAACAGGACTTCCTCGTGCTCGACGTTCACACACTCGACCGGCCCGATGCCCCCCGGGAAGTCGAAGACCTCCGGCTCGCTGAACGGCTCGGTCGTGAACCACCCCCGCGACTTCTCCCACACCACAGGCGGGTTCAGGCACTCCTCGATCGTCGTCCAGATGGAGAACGACGGTGCGAACTCGTAGCCGGTGACCACCAGGTTCGAGCCGTCGCGCGTCCCCAGCTCCTCGATCGAGGAGAACAGGTGGTCCGCGGCGTACCGCGCGAACACGTCGGAAAGTCCCGGCTCGACACCGATGCCGCACAGCGCCAGCCGGCCGGCCGCCGACCACTCCTCAGCCCGGGCGAACTGCTCGTCGCCGAGCTTCACGCCGGTCTCCGCGTACGGCGTCTCGGGGTGCGGCCGGGACAGGCTCATCGCCATGTCCAGGTAGTCCGCCCCGGCGGCGAAGGCGCCGTCGAAGATGGGCATCACGAACCGCGGGTCCACGGCGTTCATCACGTGCGTGACGCCGTGCTCTCGCGCCAGCGCGGCCACGGAGTCGGCTGATGACGCGTCGACCTGATCCGCCACGAACCGTGCCTCCCCCGGATGCGCCCCGGCTACGGCGGCCACCGTCCGCTCGGCCCGCGACCGGTCGTAGTCGGCCACGACGAGCAGCTCGAAGAAGGTACGGCGGGCGGCGATCCGGGCGAAAGCGTCACCGACACCGCCGGAGCCGACCAGCAGGATGCGCATACAAGAGATCCCTTCGACCGTTCATTTGGCCTAGCGGTCGAGCAGCGGGCGGGACGGGTCCCACGAGCTCCCGTCCCGCTCGTCCTTGCGCTTGCGAGCGATGGCGCTGAGCGCCTCGAGGATCACACGGTTGCCGAGCGCTGCGGTGATGTCGGCGTGGTCGTACGGCGGGCTGACCTCGACCACGTCGACACCGACGACGGGCAGCTCGAGGCCGATACGCCGTACGGCGTCGAGCAGCTGGCGGGCGGACAGGCCACCCGGCTCCGGCGTGCCTGTGCCGGGCGCATGCCCCGGGTCGCAGACGTCGATGTCGACCGACAGGAACACCCCGTCGCACTCGTCGGTGGCGATGACGAACGCCTCGGTCAGGCACTCGTCGAGCCCCCGCGTGACGATCTCGGTCATCTCGTAGGACCGCATGCGCTGCTGGGCCATCCAGTCCAGGGTCTCGGGCGGTGGCCAGTAGCCGCGCAGCCCCACCTGCAGGAAGCGGTCACCGCGCAGCGCGCCGGACTCGATCAGCCGCCGCATCGGCTGACCATGACCCCACAGCGAGCCGAACTCGATGTCGCCGGTGTCGGCGTGCGCGTCGAAGTGGATCATCGACACCCGGCCGTGCCCCAGCACGTTGGCCACGCCCTTCGCGTCCGGGAACGTCACGGAGTGGTCCCCGCCCAGGATCACCGGGATGCAGCCGGCCTCGGTGACCTTCTGCACCGCCGCCTCCAGCAGCGGCAGCGCGGTCTCGATGTCACCCGAGTACATCTCGACGTCGCCCGCGTCCACGACCTTGAGGTCGACCAGGCCGTCCGTGCGCAACGCGAGGCTGGGCCGCGAGCCGTCATGCGCGAGGTAGTCGGTCCGGCGCAGCACCTGAGGCCCGAACCGGGCGCCGGGGCGGGCCGACGTGCCGCCGTCGAACGGAGCACCCAGGATCACGACCTCGGCATCGGCGTACGACGCGGGGTCGTCCAGGTCGCAGGGCGGCACTCCGAGGAACGTGATGTCCGGGCCGAACTGCGCCCCATATCTGGTCATTCCGGGATCCTATGGGTCGGTGTGCAGGCGTGTCAGGAGTCGAAACCGAGACCCAGGCGGTCCAAGGTGCGCAGCCACAGATCGCGCCGCCCACCGGACGCATCGGCGCGCGCGATGCTGTGCCGGGTCATCTGGATCGCGGCCCAACGCAACGGTTCCGGCGGGAACGGCAGCGGCTTGCGCCGGACCATGGCCAAGCGGGTGCGCTCGTTGTCACGCCCGGCCAGCAGGTCGAGGCACACCTGGGCGCCGAACCGAGACGAGCCGACGCCCAGACCGGTGAACCCGGCGACGTACGCGACGCGCCCGCTCATCGCTCGGCCCCAGAACGGGCTGAACCGCGTGCACGTGTCGATCGCCCCACCCCAGGTGTGCGTTATCGCGATGCCGTCCAGCTGCGGGAACGTCTGCATCATGTGCTCGAAAAGCACGGCCTCGGTCTGCTCGTTCCGAGCCCGCCGCCCCGACAGGTCCGAGCCGTAGTAGTACAGCGCGTCGTACCCGCCCCACGCCAGACGGTTGTCTCGTGACAACCGATAGTAGTGGAACTGGTTGCCGGCATCCCCGACGCCCCAACGTCCGGCCCAGCCGATCGACCCCAGCTGGGCCTCAGTGAGCGGCGCGGTGGCAAGGACGTGGTCCCACACCGGTACGACGAGCGTGCGGCTGCGCTTCACCAGTGACGGGAAGACGTTGGTCGCCAGGACGACCTGCCGCGCATGCACGCTGCCGCGAGCCGTCTCCAGCCGGACGGTGTCACCGTTGTCCCGCCAGCGCGTGACCGGCGACTCCTCCACGATGCGGCCGCCCAGACTCTCCACCGCCCGCGCCAGTCCCCAGACCAGCGCGGCCGGCTCGACCATCGCCGTACCGTTCGCGTCGAGCACGCCGGCCCGGTACGTCGGCGAGTCGACCAGAGCCCGGGTCGCGGCGGCATCCAGGAGGACGCTGGACTCCCCGAGCTCGGTCGCCGCCTCGTGCACCTCGTGCAGGTCCGCCACCTGCCAGTCGGCGATCGCGACGTCCAAACCGCCTGTCCGCTCGAAGTTGCAGTCGATGCCATAGCGCGCAACGGTTTCCGCGATGCCGTCCAGGTTGGCGTGCCCAAGGCGCAGCAGCGCCGGGAGCTCCCGCGGCCAGCGCGCCAAGCCGTTGCGGAGACCATGGGTCAGGCTCGCGGCGCAGAACCCGCCGTTGCGTCCGGATGCGGCCCAGCCCAGGCGGGCGCCCTCGATGACGACGACCTCCCGCGCGGGGTCCTCCTCGAGAGCCAGCAGGGCCGTCCACAGCCCGGTGAACCCGCCGCCGACGACGGCCAGGTCGCAGCGCACCTCGCCCTCCAGCGTGGGCCGGGCCTCCGGCCGGTCGGGCGCGTCCAGCCACAGGGGCGTCGACGACGCACCTGCCAGAGCGGCTGCGGTCACACAGCCACCCCGCGCCGGCGCCGGCCGAGCAGCTGCCCGGCAGCCACCGCCGCGACGGCGAGGACGAACATCAGGGTGCCGATCACGTTGATCTGCACCGGCGTCCCACGGGTCGACGCGCCCCAGATGAACATCGGGAACGTGATCGACGACGAGCTCGCGTTGAAGTTCGTCACGATGTAGTCGTCGAACGACAGGGAGAACGCCAGCAGGGCCGCCGCCGCGATGCCCGGCGCCACGAGCGGCAGCGTGACTTTCGTGAACGTCTGTCTCTCGTTGGCGTACAGGTCCATCGCTGCCTGTTCCAGTCGTGGGTCGAGGCTGGCGATGCGGGCCTTGACCGTCACGACGACGAAGGACAGGCAGAACATGATGTGCGCGAGCAGGATCGTCCACTGACCGAGCGGGAAGCCCAGGTTGACGAAGAGCGTCAGCAGGCTCGAGCCCATGACGACCTCTGGGGTGGCCATGGGCATGAAGATCAGCAGGTTGGTCGACGAACGCCCACGGAACCGGTGCCGGGCCAGCGCGAACGCCACGAGCGTGCCCAGCACGGTCGCGCCGATGGTCGCCAGCAGGCCGATCTTGAGGCTGAGCTTGAGTGACGTGCACATGCCCGGCGCCGCACAGGGGTGCAGCCACGCATCCAGCGAGAACCGCGTCCAGGACAGGTTGTAGCGGCCGTTCGGCCGGTTGAACGAGAACAGGATCACGACCAGGTTCGGCAGCAGCATGTACTCGAACACCAGCACCGCGATGATCGAGATGATGTGGCGGCGGATCCAGTCCAGGGGCTTGCGACCCTGGCTGACCTGCCACACCACGACGGCGGCCAGCAGGGCGGCGTCGATCGCGACGATGCCGTAGAGCAGCCAGTTCATCGGGTCGTGCATCAGACCAGCTCCTCGGTGCCGGCCCGGCGCACGTACACCAGGACGATGACCAAGATGATCATCATCAGCAGGAAGGACAGAGCCGCCGCCGTCGGATAGTCGAGGACGCGCAGGAACTGACCGTCGATGACCTGGCCGATCATGGCGGTGTTGGTGTTGCCCAACAGCTTGGAGTTGATGTAGTCACCCGCGGCCGGGATGAAGGTGAGCAGCGTGCCGGCCACCACGCCCGGCATCGACAGCGGCACGGTGACCTTGCGGAACCCGGTGAACGGCGTGGCGTACAGGTCTCCCGCCGCTTCGTGCAGCCGTGGGTCCACGCGCTCCAGGCTGGCGTACAGCGGCAGCGTCATGAACGGCAGGAAGTTGTAGGTCAGCCCCGCGATGACGGCGAACTTGCTGGCCAGCAACGAGTTGTTGTTGGTCAGGTGCAGCTGCTGCAGCACCCAGATCAGCTTGGTGTCGCGGAAGAAGCCGACAACCGGCCCGCCGTCGGTGAGGATCGTCTGCCAGGCGAGCGTCCGGATCAGGAAGCTGGTGAAGAACGGCGCGATCACCAGCACCAGCAGGATGTTCTTCCACCGCCCGGACTTGAACGCGATGGCGTAGGCGAGCGGGTAGGCGATGACCAGCGCGAAGATGGTCGCGGTGGCGGCGTACCCGAGCGAGCGGACGAACTGCGGGTAGTAGTTGTTCAGCGCGTCGACGTAGGTCTGCACGTGCCAGGTGAGTGCGTAGCCCTGGTCCAGCGACCCGGTCTGCAACGACTGCGAGGCCAGGAAGAGCATCGGTACCACGAAGAAGAACGTCAGCCAGGCCAGTCCAGGCAGCAGCAGCCAGTACGGCGTGAGCTTGCGCCGGCGGGCGTTCTCCTCGAGGACCGGCGGCTTCTGGTCGGCTGCGCCGACGTGGGCCAGAGCGGTCATCCGACCGGGACCGGGTCGAGAGCTTCCCGCTCCTCACCGGCATGTGCGTCCTGCGCCGCGTCGAGCGCGAACCCATGGTCCGAAGCCCAGCTCACCCGGACCCGTTCCCCCGTGGAGCGGGGACGCGTGCCGTCGTTCTGCTGGACGGCGCTGATCTCCTGGCCCCACGGCAGGCGGACGAGGTACTGCGTGGCCACACCGATGAAGGACGCATCCGTGATGTCGCCCTCGAGGCTGTTGAAGCCATTGGTCGGGGCCGGCTCGGTCGCGTCGCTGATCTGCAGCTTCTCCGGCCGCACGCCGAGCCAGACCTTGCCGGACGTGCTGGCCGACCGGTCCGCTCGGAGCCGCAGGTGCTGACCCTGCACCTGCAGGACCAGGTGGTCGCCGTCCCGGCTGCTCACATCGGCCGGCAGCAGGTTGGACTGGCCGAGGAAGTTCGCCACGAACGTCGTGGCCGGGCGTTCGTACAAGGACGCCGGGTCGCCCAGCTGCTCGATCACGCCGCCGTTCATGACCGCGATGGTGTCGGCCATGGTCATGGCCTCCTCCTGGTCGTGCGTCACGTGGACGAACGTCAGGCCCACCTCGGTCTGGATCCGCTTGAGCTCGATCTGCATCTGCCGCCGCAGCTTGAGGTCGAGAGCGCCGAGCGGCTCGTCGAGCAACAGCACCGCGGGCCGGTTAACGATCGCGCGGGCCAGCGCGACCCGCTGCTGCTGGCCGCCGGAGAGCTGGCCCGGCTTGCGCCCGGCCAGGTGCGACAGCTGCACCAGCTCGAGCGCCTCGCCGGCCTTCTGCCGAACGTCGCCCTGGCCACGGCGCCGCAGGCCGAAGGCGACGTTCTCCAGCACGTCGAGGTGGGGGAACAAGGCATAGCTCTGGAACACCGTGTTGACCGGCCGCTGGTACGGCTTGCTGTCCGTGATGTCCCGGTCGCCGATGAGGATGCGCCCGATCGTGGGCTCCTCGAGCCCGGCCACCATGCGAAGCGTCGTCGTCTTGCCACAGCCGGATGGTCCGAGCAGGGCGAAGAACGAGCCCTGAGGGATCACCAGGTCGAGCTCGTTGACCGCCACGAAGTCCGCGAAGCGCTTGGTCAACGAGACGAGCTTCAGGTCGCCCTGCGAGGTGGCCTGGTCGGGCGCAGCCACTATCAGCCTCCGATCAGGGCCTGGAAGGCCTGGTTGTACTTGGTCTCCTGGGCCTCGGTGAGGCCCTTGAACACGTGCGACTTGGCCAGCACCGCGTCACTCGGGAAGATCAGCGGGTTCTTGGCGACGTCCGGGTCCTGCTTGAGGAGCGCGTCCTTGGCGCCCTTCACCGGCGCGATGTAGTTGACGTAGTCCTCGACCGCCGCCATGACGTCGGGCGAGTAGTAGTAGTTGATCAGCGTCTCGGCGTTCTTCTTGTGCCGCGCCTTGTTCGGGATCACGAAGTTGTCCGACCAGAGCATGTGCCCGGTGTCCGGGAGCACGTACCCCAGCGAGGGGTTGTCGGCCTTGAGCTGGACGACGTCACCGGTCCAGGCCATGCAGGCCGCGACGTCACCGGCCGCGAGCGGCTTGGCGTAGTCGTTGCCGTAGAACGCACGGATCTGCCCGGCGTCCTTGGCCTTCTTGAGCTCGTCGATCGCGGCGTTGAAGTCGTCGTCGGTGAAGCTCGCCGGGTCCTTGCCCTGGGCCAGCATCACCAGGCCGACGGTGTCGCGCATCTCGGTGAGCAGCGAGACCTTGCCCTTGAGCTTCGGGTCGGTGAGCAGCTGGTCGACGGTGGTGACCTGCCTGCCGCCGGTCGCCTTGGGGTTGTAGGCGATGCCGGTGAACCCGCTCTGCCAGGGCAGCGAGTAGACCCGTCCCTTGTCGTACTCGACGTTGACGAGGGAGTCCTCGAGGTTGGACACGTTCGACATGTTCGCCTTGTCGAGCTTCTGCACCCAGTTCAGCCGGATGAGCCGGGCGACCATCCAGTCGGTGCTGCACCAGGTGTCACGCCCGGTGTCCTGGCCGCCCTGGAGCTGCGGCTTCACCTTGGCGAAGAACTCGTCGTTGTCGTTGTAGTCCTCGGTGTAGTTGACCTTGATCCCGGTCTGCTTCGTGAAGGCGTCGAGCGTCGGGTGCGCCTTGGTCTTGTCGTCGACGTCGATGTACTCCGGCCAGTTCGACCAGTTGCACACCTTCTCGGTGGCCGACATGTCCGTGGCGGCCTGTTCGGCGGGCTTCTTCTTGGTGGCCGTCCCCTTAGTGCCGCACGCGGCGAGGGCTGCAGCCACGCCGACGGCACCCGCACCGGCGAGGGCCGTACGCCGGGTGAACATGCCCCGGACGAGAGCGGCCTGGCCGGGGCCCATGTGTTCGGTCATGTGATGCGTTCCTCCTGTGGGATGGCCTGAGCCGGCGGGCTCAGCTGCCGGGACTCAACTGCTGATGGTGAAAATCGTTCGGTGCCAAGGCTTGTGCGCCGTACCCGTGGTGTCGGACATCACGTGCTTGATGTTCGTGTATTCCTCCAGCGAGTAGATGCTCATGTCCTTGCCGAAGCCGGATGCCTTGTAACCACCGTGTGGCATCTCGCTGATGATGGGGATGTGGTCGTTGACCCAGACACAGCCGGCCTGGATCTCCCGCGCGCCGCGCTGCGCCCGGATCACGTCGCGAGTCCACACCGAGGCAGCCAACCCGTACGGCGTGTCGTTGGCCAGTGTGTATGCCGAATCGTCATCATCGACGGCCATCACGGCGAGTACCGGACCGAACACTTCCTGCTGCCAGATCTCGGCTTTCGCGTCGTCGACGACGACGAGGGTGGGTTGGTAGTACGCGCCGCCCGCGAGCGTGCCACCGGGCGCCTCGCCACCGCAGACGACCTTCTGCCCCTCGGTCCGGGCCCGGTCGACGAAGCCGGCGACCCGCTCGGCCTGCGTGGCCGAGATCAGCGGACCGAGATCGGTGCCGGTGTCGCGCGGGTCGCCCAGGCGCACCGAGCGCATCAGGTCGGCCACGCCGGCGACGAAGTCGTCGAGCAGGGAGCGATGCACGATCGCCCGCGTCGCCGCGGTGCAGTCCTGGCCGGTGTTGATGAGTGAGCCGGCGACGGCACCGTGGACGGCAGCGTCGAGGTCCGCGTCGTCGAGGACCACGAACGGCGCCTTGCCGCCCAGCTCGAGGTGCACGCGCTTGGACGTCCGCGACGCCAGCTCCATGACCCGCCGGCCCACGCCGCTGGAGCCGGCGAAGGACACCATGTCGACGTCCGCGTGAGAGACGAGCGCCTCTCCGGCCACCTGTCCGGCACCGGTCAGGACGTTCACCACGCCGGCAGGCACACCGGCGGCCCCGCAGTCTTCGGCGAACATCAACGCCGTCAGAGGCGTCAGCTCGCTCGGCTTGAGCACGATCGCGTTGCCGGCCGCGATAGCGGGCAGGACCTTCCAGGCCGCCATCTGCAGGGGGTAGTTCCAGGGCGCGATCGACCCGACGACGCCGACCGGCTCACGCCGTACGAAGGAGAGGTGGTCCGGGGAGTACTCACCCGCGGCCCGCCCCCCGAGCGTCCGGGCCGCACCGGCGAAGAACGCCGTGTTGTCGATCGTGCCCGGTACGTCGAACTCCCGGGCCAGCCGGATCGGCTTGCCGGTCTGCCATGACTCGGTCCGGGCGTACAGCTCGGCTCGCTCCTGGAGCCGCGCCGCCAGACGGTGCAGGGCCGCCGACCGCTCGGCCGGCGGTGCGCTCCCCCAGGCCGGCTGGGCCGACCGGGCCGCCGCGACGGCGGCGTCCACGTCCTCGACAGCGGCGAGCGCAGTCGTCAGCAGCACCTGGCCGTTCGCCGGGTCGACGATGTCGTGCGTCGTACCGGACGTGCCCGGCCGTGCCTCACCGCCGATCCACTGGTGCTGGTCGTGTTCCCAGCCGTTCGTCCAGCCGCTTGCGGCGGCGGAGGCAGTCACCGATCAGGCTCCTCAGCTGTCCAGGTTCGCCATGACGTGCTTGATCCGGGTGTAGTCCTCGAACCCGTACATCGACAGGTCCTTGCCGTACCCACTGTGCTTGAACCCGCCGTGCGGCATCTCGGCGACGAGGGGGATGTGCGTGTTGATCCACACGCAGCCGAAGTCGAGCCGGCGGGCCATCCGCATCGCGCGGCCGAAGTCCTTTGTCCAGACGCTCGAGGCCAGGGCGTACGGCACGCCGTTGGCCCAGCGGAGCGCCTCCTCCTCGTCGGAGAACCGCTGGACCGTGATCACCGGACCGAAGATCTCCTCCTGGATCACCTCGTCGTCCTGCTGGACGCCGGAGACGACGGCCGGGGACAGGAAGTAGCCGTCGCCGAGCTCGGAGACGCGTTGACCGCCGGCCTCGATGGTGGCCCGGTCGGGCAGCCGGCTGAGGAAGCCGGTGACGCGCTCCAGCTGGTTCGCGTTGTTGACCGGACCGAGGAGCGCGTCCTCGTCGTCCGGCTTGCCGACATGCGCGCCCTTGGCCTGGGCCGACAGCGCGGAAACGAAGTCGTCGTGGACCCGGGGGCCGGCCAGTACGCGGGTCGCCGCCGTGCAGTCCTGGCCGGCGTTGAAGTAGCCGGCCACCGCGATCGCCTCGGCCGCAGCCTCGACGTCGGCGTCATCGAACACGATCACCGGCGCCTTCCCGCCGAGCTCGAGATGGACGCGCTTGAGGTCCCTGCTGGCCGCCTCCGCGACCTGCATGCCCGCGCGGACCGAGCCCGTGATCGACACCATGGCCGGCGTGGGGTGCTCGACGAGCAGCCGGCCGGTCTCGCGGTCGCCGGTCACGACATTGAGCACACCGGGTGGCAGGAACTCGGCAGCGATCTCGGCCATGCGCAAGGTGGTCTCTGGGGTCGTGTCACTGGGCTTGAGGACGACGGTGTTGCCCGCGGCGATCGCGGGGGCGAACTTCCAGACCGCCATCATCATGGGGTAGTTCCACGGAGCCACCTGTCCGATGACACCGACCGGCTCCCGCCGGATCCAGCTCGTGTGACCGGCCAGGTACTCGGCCGACGCCCGTCCCTCGAGGACGCGTGCCGCGCCCGCGAAGAACCGGATCTGGTCGACCATGGGCGGGATCTCCTCGCTGGCAGTGAGGGCCCACGGCTTGCCGGTGTTCTGCGCCTCCAGCTTGACCAGCTCGTCGGCGTGCTCCTCGATGGCGTCGGCGATCTTCAGCAAGGCCTTCTGCCGGCCGCTGGGAGTGGTGTCCCGCCACACCTCGAAGGCCTTGGCGGCGGCGGCGTACGCGCGGTCGACGTCAGCCGGGCCCGACACCGGCGCCTCGGCCACCACCTGTGCGGTCGACGGGTCGACGATGTTTGTGGTCCGGCCCTCGGCGGTGTCGACGTGCTCGCCGTCGACGAAGTTGCGCAGCGAACGGGTGACGGTGCTCACGAAGACTCCCTGGGTCAGGCGCTGGTCAGCCGCAACCGACTCTAGTCGCAGATCCGGCCGGGATCGATAGTCCTGGACGAGCCAAAGTGAGGAATCCATGTGTCAAGAGGCCGTTTGACGACGGATTCACTTGCGCCCTACGGAGGGTTCGCGCGAGTATCCAAGGCGTGAGCCCTCGCGACCATGGCCCGGCGCCGACCTTGGACGAGGTCTCCAAACGCATCATCGACCAGCTCCAGGAGGACGGTCGCCGGCCGTACGCCGCGATCGGCAAGGCGGTGGGTCTGTCGGAGGCGGCCGTGCGCCAGCGGGTCCAGCGTCTGCTCGAGAACGGCGTGGTCCAGATCGTCGCGGTGACCGACCCGCTCCAGGTTGGTTTCAGCCGGCAGGCGATGATCGGCCTGCGGACCGAGGGCGACCTCACGCAGATCGCCGACAAGCTCGCCTCGATGCCCGAGGTCGACTACGTCGTGGTCACGGCGGGCAGCTTCGACATCCTGGCCGAGGTCGTGTGCGAGGACGACGACGACCTGCTCAACCTGATCAGCACGCGCGTCCGCACCATCCCGGGGGTCGTCAGCACGGAGACGTTCGTCTACCTCAAGCTCCGAAAACAGCTCTACAACTGGGGAACTCGATGACCACCTTCCAGGGCATCACCACGCCCGACACCAGCGACGCCTTCACACCGGGCGGCGTGCACTACTCGGACTCCGCACGCGACCACCTGTGGATGCACTTCACCCGGCACTCGACGTACGAGAACGGTGGTCAGGTGCCGATCATCGTCCGCGGTGAGGGTGCCTACATCTACGACCTCAACGGCCGGCGTTACCTCGACGGGCTGTCCGGGCTGTTCGTGGTCCAGGTCGGCCATGGCCGGACCGAGCTGGCCGAGGCGGCCGCCAAACAGGCGAGCGAGCTGGCCTTCTTCCCCCTCTGGTCGTATGCGCATCCGCGCGCGATCGAGCTGGCGGAGCGGCTGACCCAGTCGACCCCCGGCGACCTGAACCGGGTGTTCTTCACGACGGGTGGCGGCGAGGCGGTCGAGACGGCGTGGAAGCTGGCCAAGCAGTACTGGAAGCTGGTCGGCAAACCCACCAAGCACAAAGTGATCAGCCGGGCGATCGCGTACCACGGCACGCCGCAGGGCGCGCTGTCGATCACGAGCATCCCGGAGGCCCGGGTGCCGTTCGAGCCGCTGGTGCCCGGAGCGTTCAAGGTGCCGAACACCAACCACTACCGGGCACCTGAGCATCTGCAGGACGACCTCAAGGCCTTCGGCCGCTGGGCCGCCGACCGCATCGCGGAGGCGATCGAGTTCGAGGGACCCGACTCCGTCGCCGCGGTCTTCCTGGAACCGGTTCAGAACTCCGGTGGCTGCTTCCCGCCGCCGCCCGGATACTTCGAGCGGGTGCGCGAGATCTGCGACGAGTACGACGTGCTGCTGGTGTCCGACGAGGTGATCTGTGCGTTCGGCCGGATCGGAGAGCTCTTCGCCTGCAACGACTTCGGCTACGTGCCGGACATGATCACCTGCGCCAAGGGCATGACCTCCGGGTACGCTCCGATCGGCGCGATGATCGCCAGCGACCGCCTGTTCGAGCCCTTCAAGAAGGGCACGACGTACTTCCCGCACGGCTACACGTTCGGCGGGCACCCGGTGTCGGCTGCGGTAGCCCTGGCGAACCTCGACATCTTCGAGCGTGAGGGTCTCACGGACCACGTGCACGAGAACGCCCCGAAGTTCCGGGCGTCCCTGGAGAAGCTGCTCGACATCCCGATCGTGGGAGACGTCCGAGGCGAGGGCTACTTCTATGGCATCGAGCTCGTGAAGGACAAGGCGACCCGGGAGACGTTCGACGACGACGAGGCCGAGCGGCTGCTGCGCGGGTTCCTCTCAAAGGCGCTGTTCGACGCCGGCATCTACTGCCGCGCCGACGACCGGGGCGACCCCGTCGTACAGCTCGCCCCACCGCTCATCGTCGGCCAGCCCGAGTTCGACGACATCGAGCAGATGTTGCGCGGCGTTCTCACCGAGGCGTCAAACCTGTTGTGAGAGACCCAAAGTCGCGTACGACGGTTCGACGGCTGCCCGAGAAGCAGGTCCACGACCGGGCGGCGCTCAACGAGCTGCTCGATGCCGCCCTGGTCGGGCACATCGCGGTGGTCACCGACGGCTGGCCGTTCGTCGTACCCGTCGGCATCGCACGTGACGGCGACCGCGTCCTGTGCCACGGCTCAACCGGTGCGCGGTTGTTCCGGGGTCTGGCCGAGGGCGAGCCGACGTGCCTGACCGTGACGATCGTCGACGGGCTGGTGCTCGCCCGCAGCCAGTTCGAGTCGTCGATGCACTACCGCAGCGCGATGCTGCTCGGGCAGTGCAGCGAGCTCAAGGGGCCGGAGCGGTTCGACGCGCTCGAGGTCCTGACCGACCACCTCATGCCGGGGCGGCGCCTCGACTCGCGCGGCCCGTCCAAGAAGGAGCTGGCCCAGACGTCGATCCTGGCGCTGCCCATCGACGAGTGGTCGCTGAAGGTCAGCGCGGGCGACCCGGACGACCAGGAGGAAGACCTCGAGCTGCCGTACTGGGCCGGCGTCCTGCCGCTGCACCACGTGTGGGGCGAGCCGATCCCGGCGCCGGACCTGCGAGGCGACCCGCCGGTGCCGGCCTACCTCGCTCAATGGCCGTCCGGTCGCGCCTGACGTCCTTAGACTCAAACCATGTCGACGACGCGTCTCGTGGTCCTCGGCGCGGTCCGGATCTTCCAGCCCGTGCATGGCTACTACGTGCGCCGTGAGCTGATGACCTGGCGGGTCGACGAGTGGGCGAACATCAACCCCGGCTCGATCTACAACGCGCTGCGCGCCCTGACGAGGGAAGGCTTCCTCGAGGAGGTCGACACAGGAAGTACCGGCGGCCGGCCCGGCCGGACGACGTACCAGCTCACCGCGGACGGGGAGTCGGAGCTCATGACGCTGCTCCGGGCTGCGCTGTGGAACGTCGAGGCGTTCGACCCCCAGCCGATCATGGCGATCCTGTCGTTCATGTGGGCGCTCCCCCGGCAGGAGGTCATCGAGGGTTTCGAGCACCGCATCGCCGAGATCGACCGGCGGCTGGTCGAGACCGAGGACGACGAGCGAGAGGTCCCCGCGGCCGCGACCACCAGCCCGACGTTCGGCCGTGAGATGGCGCGCCTGACCGCCGGACGGCTGATGGCGGAGCAGGAGTGGTCACGGTTGCTGGTCAAGCGGCTGCGCAACGGCGAGTACGTGTTCGCCGACGAACGCGGCGACGGCCCCGTTGGGGCGCCGCAACGCATGATCTGAGTGTGGCGCGGTCTGTTATTCTCATTTAATAAGATAAGTGAGAGCAAGGAAGCGTCGTGACACCAGATCCGGCCGCCCCACCCAGCCAGGACACCAGTCCCTGGCCACCGGTGGACTTCGAGGTCGTCGAGTGGGCTCCGAAGGCGTCAGCAGAGATGACCTCCCGCAGGGAGCGTCTTCGCCATCGAGGTCCCTATCAGGCGGCCGTTCCTCCCCGGATCGCACTCCTCACACCCGCCCTCCCGGCCGCGCTCCTTGCGGTTGCAGAGGACGCCTCCAATGAGATCGCACGGTTCGACTCGGCGATGGGTGCTGAGATCGCACCCTTCGCCTCGATACTGCTCCGGTCAGAGTCGGCCGCGAGCTCACGCATCGAGAACCTGACGGCATCGGCGCGTGCCATCGCCGAAGCCGAGCTCGGCGCAGGGTCCCGGGCCAACGCAGCCGAGATCGTGGCCAATGTGGAGGCCATGACAGCCGCCGTCTCACTCTCGGAACGCATCGACTCCGATGCCATCCTGAGGATGCATCGCGCACTCATGCAGTCCACCGAACCGGAGATCGCGGGTCAGTGGCGCACCGAGCAAGTCTGGATTGGGCGCTCCCAGCTCGGCCCCCATGACGCGGACTTCGTGCCACCAAGGAGTACTCGCATTGCGGAAGCAATCGATGACCTCATGACCTTCGCGACCAGGGACGACATGCCGATCCTCCCGCAGGTCGCCGTAGCCCATGCCCAGTTCGAGACCATCCACCCCTTCGTCGACGGGAACGGACGCACCGGTCGCGCATTGATGCAATCGATGTTGCGAGGCAAAGGGCTGACCCGAAACGTCACGGTCCCTGTCTCAGCCGGCCTGCTGGTCGATACGAAGACCTACTTCGACGCCCTGACCGCGTACCGAGCGGGTGACTTAGAACCGATCGTGCGACGAATGTCCGACGCCGCTCTGGTGGCGGTTGTCAACGGCCGACAACTCGTCGAGGAGCTGCGTGAGATCCGACGCTCGTGGTCCCAGCGGATCAGGGCACGCAGCGACTCGGCCGTGTGGCGAGTCTGCGATCTCATCATCACCAGGCCCGTCATCGACGCCCGGCTGATCAGCCAGGAGCTGGGAATCTCGGGCAACAACGTTCTGCGGCACCTCGCCGTAATGGAGCGGGCCGATGTGCTCGTAGAGCTCACAGCGAAAAAGCGGAACCGTGCCTGGCAATCACCGGAGGTACTTCAGGCGCTCGACAGTTTCGCCGCGAGGGCCGGACGCAGGGTCGCCTGAGCACGCTCAGGCGGGACGACCGTACGCGGTCGCGAAGCTCTCCAGGGCCGATGCCAGCCGGTCGGCGCTCTCGGCGTCGAGCCGGCGCAGCACCCGCGCGATCTCCTTGCGGCGGGCCGCGCGCAGCGCTGCCAGGGCGGACCGCCCGGCCGCGGTGAGCCGGATCTCGACCTCGCGCCGGCTGCGCTTGCTGACCCCGCGCTGGATCAGCCCGGCTTCCTCGAGCCGGCCCACCAGGCGGCTGGCCGACGGCAGCGAGGAGTCGATGCTGGCCGCGAAACCGCTGAGGTTGACCGGCCCGGACCGCTCGAGCGCCAGCAAGGCGCGCAACTGCGGCATCGACACGCCACCCTCTGCCGCGACGGCTGCCACCGTCAGGTCGACGAACGCCAGCGAGGACTCCTCGACGACGCGCGCCAGGCTCGCGGGTGCTCCCGCCCGGCTGCTCGAACTCGCCCTGGCCACGATCCGGAGCGTACCTGCGGACACCGATCAGGCCCGCCAGGCGCGCGGGCGCGTCGCCCGGATGGGCGCGCATCGGGGCAAAGGCCTCACTTACCGCGCAGCAACGGTCGTAACGTGTCGAGCACGGACGCGTCCTCGATCGTGCTGGGGACGGCGGGATCGGCCCCGTCGGCCATCTCGCGCATGGTCTTGCGCAGGATCTTCCCGGACCGGGTCTTGGGCAGGGCCGGGACGATGTCCACCTGTCTGAGCGACGCCACCGCACCGACCTCGTCGCGCACTCGCTGGACGAGCTCGGCCGCCACGACCTCCGGCTCGGCATCCACGCCGGCCTTCAGCACGACCAGCCCCCGCGGCACCTGACCCTTGAGCTCGTCGTAGACACCGATCACGGCGCACTCGGCCACGGCCGGATGACCGGCCAGCGCGGCCTCGAGCGAGCCGGTCGACAGCCGGTGCCCCGCCACGTTGAGCACATCGTCCGTGCGGCCCATCACGAACAGATAGCCGTCCTCGTCCGCGTACCCTCCGTCGCCAGTGAGGTAGTAGCCCGGGAATGCCGACAGGTACGACGCGACGTACCGGTCGTCGTCGCGCCAGAGCGTCGGCAACGTGCCCGGCGGCAACGGCAGCTTGAGGCAGATGGCGCCCTCGACCCCGGCCGGGACGGGTGACCCGCGCTCGTCGAGCACCTGCACGTCGTACCCGGGCACCGGCACGGTCGGCGAACCGGCCTTGACCGGCATCGGTTCCAGCCCACGCAGGTTCGCGACGATCGGCGACCCGGTCTCGGTCTGCCACCAGTGGTCGATCACGGGGATGCCCAGTCGGTCGCTGGCCCAGTGGTAGGTGTCCGGGTCGAGCCGCTCCCCGGCGAGGAACAGCGTGCGGAGCCGCGACAGGTCGTGGCCGCGCATCAGCCGGCCGTCCGGATCCTCCTTCTTGATCGCCCGGATCGCGGTGGGCGCGGTGAACAACCCGGTGACCCCGTGCTCCGCCACGACCCGCCAGAACGCACCCGCGTCGGGCGTTCCGATCGGCTTGCCCTCGTACATGACCGTCGTGCAGCCCGTGAACAGCGGGGCGTAGACGATGTAGGAGTGGCCCACGACCCAGCCCACGTCGCTGGCAGCCCACCACACCTCGCCGGGATGCGCGTCGTACACGTTCGCCATCGACCAGCGCAGCGCCACCGCGTGACCGCCGTTGTCGCGCACGATGCCTTTCGGCTTGCCGGTGGTCCCGCTCGTGTACAGGACGTAGAGCGGGTCAGTCGCCTGGACGGCGACACAACCGGCCGGCTGCACCGCGTCGGGTGCGGTCACCTCGGCCCAGTCGAGATCCCGCTCCCCCATGGCGGCGACAGCCTGGGGCCGTTGCAGCACAACGGTGTACGACGGCTGATGCCTCGCACGGGCCAGGGCGGCGTCGACCAGCGGCTTGTACTCCACGACCCGGGCGCCCTCGATCCCGCAGGACGCCGTGACCAGCACGACCGGCTCGGCGTCATCGATCCGAGCCGCCAGCTCGGCCGGTGCGAAGCCGCCGAAGACGACCGAGTGCACGGCGCCGATGCGCGCACAGGCCAGCATCGCGATGACCGCCTCGGGGACCATGGGGAGGTAGATGACGACGCGGTCGCCCTTCTGCACTCCGAGGTCGCGCAGCACGCCGGCGAACCGCGCGACATGCTCGACCAGCTCGGCGAAGGTGAACGCGCGCTGAGCTCCGGTCACGGGACTGTCGTGCACCAGGGCCAGCTGGTCCGCGCGTCCCTCGACGACGTGGCGGTCCAGCGCGTTGTAGCAGGTGTTCAGCACACCGTCCGGAAACCATCGGTAGAACGGCGGGTTGCTCTCGTCGAGCACCTGCCGCGGCCGGCTGATCCAGTGGATCGACTCCGCGGCCCGGCCCCAGAACGTCTCCGGGTCCTCCAGGCTGGCTCGGTAGGCGCGGGCGTAGGGGCCCTCTGCCGATGGGACCATGCCGCCCATCATGATGCAGACGTGACCCGAGCGCGTGAGATCGAGACGCTGGAGCAGCTCGACGACGTGCTGTCCATGACCCACCGGCTGGACGGTCTGCGCATCCAAGGTGTCGACCTGACCGCGCGAGAGGAGGCGCTGCTCGGCTGCGACCCCCGCGGAGCGGTTGTCCTGGGTGGCATCCTCACCGACCGGCTCGATGAGCACCTGCGACACGGCGGAGCCCTCGTCTTCCCGGCGTTCACGGACGCCCCGGTCGACCCGTACCGTTCGCGGCTGTACGACGCGCGCGAGCTGTACGCCGGGCTGGCCGAGGGTGGGTACGCCGGTACGCCGGACGCGCGGGCCTACGCCTGGTCGCAGGACAGTGAGATAGCGGGCGACGTGTACGCCACTTTGCTGCGGGCCATCCACGACGACAGCATCGGTGACGCGCTGGACGAGCTCTGCGCCGGCCGTCGCGTCGTCGGGGTCATGGGCGGGCACGCACTCCGCCGCGGCGAGCCGGCCTATCGCGACGCCGCCCGGCTGGGCCGGAGCCTGGCCCGGCTCGGCGTCCTCGTCGCGACCGGGGGCGGCCCGGGCGCGATGGAGGCAGCGAACCTCGGCGCCCGGACCGCCGGGCTCGCAGACCAGGTGCTCGACGACGGCATCGACCGGCTGGCCGAGGTGCCGTGGTACGCCGACGATGTGACGGCGTGGGCGCTGCTCGGACTTGCCGTGCGAGACACGCTGGACGCCCTGACCGCGGACGTCGCGGCAACAGCCCGCAGCGTCGGCGTTCCCACCTGGTTCTACGGTCACGAGCCGCCCAACGTGTTCGGCGGCGGCGTCGCCAAGCTCTTCTCCAACGCGCTGCGCGAGGACGGGCTGCTGGCCCGGTGCACCCACGGTGTCGTCTACCTTCCCGGCGAGGCGGGGACGGTGCAGGAGGTGTTCCAGGCGGTGACCGGCCATTACTACGCTGCGGCGCCCGCGGCGCCGCTGGTGCTGGTCGGTCGCGGCTACTGGACGGACGTCGTGCCGGTCTGGCCACTGCTGTCCGCGCTGGCCGCGGGCCGACCCATGGCCGCGACCATCCACTTGGTCGACACCGTCGACGACGCAGCGGCGCTGTACGCATGACGCCCCACGTCGCGGTCGATGTACGGCGGGCGCTCCCCGAGGACGCCGCCGCCATCGTGCGGCTGCGTGACCAGGCCGCGCAGTGGTTGCTGAGCAAGGGGATCCGGCAGTGGACACCGGGCGAGGTGACGCCCGAGGACGTCGTCGGCTGGATGTCAGGCGGCCGCCTGTACGTGGCTGAGATCGCCGGCACCATGGCGGGTTCGGTCCGCCTCGCCTGGACGGACCTGGAGGTGTGGCCCGGGGCGGACGAGGACGCGGCGTACGTGCAGTCCCTCGTCAGAGCGCGTCTTGCGTCGGCCCGAGGCGTCGGCCGCCTCCTCCTGGCTCACGTCGAGGAGGTCGCCCGGGGGGCCGGCCGGACCCGGACCCGGCTGTCGTGCCTGCATGGGAACGCGCCGCTCGAACGGTTCTATCTCGCCGCCGGCTACAACATTGTCGGAGTGCAAGAGTTCGACCGTCCCGGATGGGACCCGGTGACCCTGCTCGAGAAGGACCTGGACGTCAGCTGACCTGGGTCATGATCTCGATGACCTGGTCGAGATAGCGGTCGACGCTCGACTCGGCATAGCCGCGCGAGCCGCGCCGGCCTCGGAACGAGATGGTGCGCACCTGGTCGGGTGCCATGGCCAGCTGTCCGTCGAAGTACTCCGCCAGCTGGTCGCACAGCTCGTCGACGGCCTGGACGTCGTACGCCGCGGTCAGGGCTGCCGCCCGGGGGAACCGGTCGCCGTGCGGCCGGTCCAGGCGGGCGCGCAAGGTGCGGGCGTGGCTGGTGACGAGATCGTAGAAGCCGCGCGAGCCGAGCCGCGACTGGTCATGGTCGCGCTCGCGACGGCCGATCTCGTCCTCGAGCCGGTCCAGGGCCTCGTCGACGGCCCGGACGTCGTACCCGCGGCGGACCAGGTCGAAGCCGACCGCGCGGATCTCCGTCGAGCCCACACCTCCGTTCACGGCGCGCGTGAGGAACGCGTCCACCTGGGCGACGCTGTAGCCCTTGGCGAGCCCGGTGACTCGCGCGAATCGTTCCGTCACGTCTGTTTTCTACACCGCCGTCGCGGCCAGCTGGCCGCAGGCACCGTCGATCTCCCGTCCGCGCGTGTCGCGCACGGTGGTCGGTACGCCGTGCGCGCGCAGCCGGCGGACGAACTCGTGCTCGACCCGTGGGTCGCTCGCCGTCCAGCGTGACCCCGGTGTCGGGTTCAGCGGGATCGGGTTGACGTGCACCCAGCCGCGTCCGCGCCGGTTGAGCTCGGTGCCCAGCAGATCCGCCCGCCAGGCCTGGTCGTTGACGTCGCGGATCAGCGCGTACTCGATCGACACCCGACGCCCGGTCACCTCGAAGTACCGCCGAGCCGCGTCCAGCGCCTCGCCGACCTTCCACCGGGTGTTGATCGGGACGAGCTCGTCGCGCAGCTCGTCGTCCGGCGCGTGCAGGGACAGGGCCAGCGTCATCGGGATGCCCTCGCCGGCCAGCCGGTCGATCGCCGGCACCAGCCCGACGGTCGACATCGTGATGCCGCGCGCGGACAGCCCGAGCCCGTCCGGTGGCGCCGCGACCAGCGTGCGGATGGCGGTGAGTGCGGCCTTGTAGTTGGCCAGGGCCTCACCCATGCCCATGAACACCACGTTCGAGACCCGCAGCGGGTCGCTCTCCCGCCCGCCGGCCACCTCGCCCGCGGCCAGCGACCGCGCGCCCGCCACGACCTGCTCCACGATCTCGGCGCTGGACATGTTCCGCGTGAGCCCGGCCTGACCGGTGGCGCAGAACGGGCAGTTCATGCCGCAGCCGGCCTGGCTGGAGACACACATCGTCACCCGGCCCGGGTACCGCATCAGCACGCTCTCCACGAGCGCCCCGTCGAACAAGCGCCACAGAGTCTTGACGGTCGCTCCGTGGTCGGCTTCCTTGCGGCTCAACGGCGTGAGGAGCTGAGGCAGCAGCGCAGACACCAGCTCGGCCCGCCCGGTGCCCGGCAGGTCGGTCATCTCCTCTGCGTCGACCGTGTGCCGCTCGAAATAATGCCGGGAGATCTGGTTGGCCCGAAAAGCCTTCTGCCCCAAGGCTTCCACTGCGTCGCGACGCTCAGCCATGGTCAGGTCGGCGAGGTGCCGGGGCGGCTTGGCCCGACGGGGAGCGTCGAACGTGAGCTGGACCATGGCTGTCAGCTCACCGGCACCAGGGCGTGGAGCATGAGCCACACGACGGGGGCCGCGAACAGCAGCGAGTCGATCCGGTCCAGGACCCCGCCGTGCCCGGGCAGCAGCGAGCTCATGTCCTTGATCCCGAGGTCCCGTTTGATGAGCGACTCCCCGAGGTCGCCGACCGTCGCAGCCGCAACAGCCGCGAGCCCGGTCACCGCACCCGCCCACCAGCTGCCGTCCAGGAACAGGACCACCAGGCCGGTGCCGAGGAGCACGCAGGCGGCGACCGATCCCGCGAACCCCTCCCAGGACTTCTTGGGGCTCACGCTCGGCGCCATCGGGTGCCGGCCGAGCAGAACGCCGACGACGTACCCGCCGGTGTCGCTGCCGACGACGAGGATGATGCAGGCCAGCTCACGCCAGGGCCCGTCGCGTGGCGAGAGCAGGAGCATGGTGAACCCACCGAGCAAGGGGACGTACGCGGCGACGAACAGGCCACCGGCGACGTCGCGCACCGCTCCCTCGTGCCCTTCAGCAACGCGCCACGCGATCACGCCCAGCCCGGTCAGCGTGAAGCAGACGGCCAGCGCCTGGCCGCCTGCGGCGAAGGCGGCGACCAGCATGCCGACGGCTCCGACCGCCACCGGGACGAGCGGTACGGCGATACCGCGGACGGCCAGCGCCTCGGTCAGCTCCCAGACCGCCACGACGATGGCCAGCGTCGCCAGGACGACGAAGGCCTCCTTGCGGACGAACAGCGACGCGATCACGAACACACCGAGGACCAGCCCTACGGCCACCGCGGCCGGCAGGTTGCGTCCGGCCCGGCTCGGCTGTCTGGCGGCGCGCACGGCGGCCCGGGTCTGCGGCTGGTCCGGCGACGGCGGCGGTCCGACCTCCCCGTGCTCCGTCGGTCCGGGCCCGTTCACGACCGTCGTGGTCGACTGACCGCCGCGTTCCAGCTCGTGCCGGCCCCGCGCCGTACGCCGCCCGTGAACCGGCGTCTCCTCATCGTCGCCGGCCGACCCCGCCACGTCTGCGGCTTCGGTGAGGTCGATCACCGGTTCCGTGCGGTTTCGTCGACCGAGCAGCCCACCGACACCGGTGCGGCGGTTCTTGGGAATGATGTCCATGATGCCGGCGCTCGCCCCGAGCCGTCGCAGTGGAGGTCAGACCTCCAGCAGCTCGGACTCCTTGTGCCGCAGCAGCTCGTCGACCGTGTCGACATGCTGCTTGGTCAACCCCTCGAGCTCCTTCTCAGCCCGGTTGACCTCGTCCTCACCGGCCTCGCCGTCCTTGCCGATCCGGTCCAGCTCCTCCTTGGCCCGGCGACGGATGTTGCGGATCGAGACGCGGGCCTCCTCACCCTTGTGCCGAGCCAGCTTGATGTACTCGCGGCGCCGTTCCTCGGTCAGCTCGGGCAGGCTCACCCTGATGAGGTTTCCGTCGTTCGTCGGGTTCACGCCGAGATCCGAGTCACGCAACGTCTTCTCGATCGCCGTGGTCGCGCCCTTGTCATACGGGGTGATGAGGATGGTCCGCGCTTCCGGCGTGTGGAACGAGGCCAGCTGCTGCAACGGCGTCGGCGCACCGTAGTAGTCGACGGTCAGCTTGCTGAACATGCTGGGGTTGGCCCGGCCGGTGCGAATGGTCGCGAAGTCTTCCTTGGCGACCTCGATGGCCTTGTCCATCTTCTCGTCGGCCTCGAGCAGCGTCTCGTCGATCACGTCGGCCATCCTCCTGGCTCACCTGTTCGGTCTGCGTACCGACCTGTCTTCGGAATTCTGCGGTCACGCTGCGTCGCTTATCCGGGTTCGACCAGCGTGCCGATCTTCTCACCGCGGATCGCCCGGACGATGTTTCCCTCGCCCTCCATGCCGAACACGACCATGGGCAGCTTGTTCTCCTGGGCCAGGGCGAACGCCGCCGCATCGACCACCCGCAGCCGCTGCTGGAGGGCCTTCGTGTAGGTCACCCGGTCGAGCCGCTCGGCCGTCGGGTCCTTGCGCGGGTCAGCGGTGTAGACGCCGTCGACGCCGTTCTTGCTGATCAGGACGACGTCCGAGTGCATCTCCAGCGCCCGCTGTGCGGCCACGCTGTCGGTCGAGAAGAACGGCACGCCGAAGCCGGCGCCGAAGATGACGACCCGCCCCTTCTCCAGGTGCCGGATCGCTCGCAACGGCACATACGGCTCGGCGATCTGGCCCATCGTGATCGCCGTCTGGACCCGCGTCGGCTGCCCGGCCTTCTCCAGGAAGTCCTGCAGCGCGAGGCAGTTCATGACGATGCCGAGCATGCCCATGTAGTCGGCGCGGGTGCGGTCCAGCCCCTTCTTCTGCAGCTCCGCGCCGCGGAAGAAGTTGCCACCACCCATGACGACCGAGATCTGTACGCCGGTCTGCGCCGCCTCGGCGATCTGCGCCGCGACGTCGCGCACGACGTCCGGGTCGAGACCGATCTGACCGCCGCCGAAGACCTCACCGGAGAGCTTGAGCAGCACCCGGTTGTAGCGTCGCTGGGGCAGGACGTCCGGATCGGGCTCCGAGTCGGGCGTCGACTCCGAGACCACTGTGACGATGCGCAGCTCCTCCGACACGACTGCCTCCTCGGTCATCCTCGTCCTCTCCGGATCGGGCGGCGATCCCGGCGCTGTGGCTCTCGTACGGTCCGGCCGGTCAGACGCCGACCTTGAACCGGGCGAAGTTCGTCGCCGTGGCGCCCGCCTCCTTGAGCACCTGGGCCACCGACTTCTTGGCGTCCTTGGTGAACTCCTGCTCGAGCAGGACGTTCTCCTTGAAGAACGCGTTGACCCGGCCCTCCACGATCTTCGGGACGGCCTGCTCGGGCTTGCCCTCCTCGCGCGTCATCTCCTCGAAGACCCGGCGCCGGTCGTCCACGATGTCGGCCGCGATCTGCTCGCGGGTCAGGACGGTCGGCGACATCGCGGCGATGTGCATCGCGACGTCGCGGGCCACCGCCTCGTCGCTGCCCTCATAAGCGATGAGCACACCGATCTGCGGGGGCAGGTCGGGGCTGGTCTTGTGCACGTACGACGTCACGTGCTCGCCCTCGACGCGGGCCACCCTGCTCACGACGATCTTCTCGCCGATCGCAGCGTTGGCCTGGTCCACCACCTGCTGGACCGTCGTACCGGCGTCGATCTCCGAGGCGAGCAGCGCCTCGGGGTTGTCCGCGCCGATCTTGACCGCCTGGGCCAGGACCTTGTCGGCCAGCGCCTGGAACGGCTCGCCCTTCGCGACGAAGTCGGTCTCGCAGTCGATCTCGATCAGCGTGCCGACCTGGCCCGCGGTCGAGTCCTCGATCTTCAGGGCCACGAGGCCGTTGGACGTCGTGCGACCTTCGCGCTTGGCCACGCCCTTCTGGCCCTTCACCTGGAGGATCTCCTCGGCGCGCTTCAGGTCGCCGTCCGCCTCGTCGAGTGCCTTCTTGACGTCCAGCATCCCGGCCCCGGTCTTCTCCCGGAGCGCCTTGATGTCAGCAGTCGTGTAGTTCGCCATCAGGCGTTGCTCTCCTCGTCAATCGTGTTGGCCGCCGCCTGCTCGACGGAATCGGCCGGTATCTCTGCCGCGGGGTCCTCGGTCGCGCCGTCGGCCACCTCGGCCGCGCTCACGGCGGCCTCGGCCGACTGGCCGGACACCTCGGTCGCAGCGGCCACCTCGGCCGCCGTACCCGTGTCACCGCCGCGACCCTGGGTCTCGCCGGACTGCTCGCCCGCGTGCGCGAGGAGCTCCTGCTCCCAGGCCGCCAGCGGCTCGTCCGCCGCCAGCTCGCCGTCGCTCGCCGGCTCGCCACCGCGGGCCCGGGCCATGAGCCCGTCCGCGACGGCGTCGGCCAGCACCCGGGTCAGCAGCGTGACCGACCGGATCGCGTCGTCGTTGCCGGGGATCTTGTAGTCGACCTCGTCCGGGTCGCAGTTGGTGTCCAGGATCGCGACGATCGGGATGCCCAGCTTGCGTGCCTCGTCGACCGCGAGGTGTTCCTTCTTGGTGTCGACGATCCAGACCGCACTCGGGACCTTGTTCATGTCCCGGATGCCGCCGAGCGTGCGCTCCAGCTTGTCCTTCTCGCGCTTGAGGGACAGCAGCTCCTTCTTGGTCATACCGCTGCCGGCGACGTCCTCGAAGTCGAGCTCCTCGAGCTCCTTGAGGCGCTGCAGGCGCTTGTGCACGGTGCTGAAGTTCGTCAGCATCCCGCCCAGCCAGCGCTGGTTGACGAACGGCATCCCGACCCGGCGGGCCTGCTCGGCCACCGGCTCCTGCGCCTGCTTCTTGGTGCCGACGAACAGGATCGTGCCGCCGTGGGCGACCGTCTCCTTGACGAACTCGTAGGCGCTGTCGATGTAGGACAGGGACTGCTGCAGGTCGATGATGTAGATGCCGTTGCGCTCGGTGAAGATGAAGCGCTTCATCTTGGGGTTCCAGCGCCGGGTCTGATGCCCGAAGTGAACGCCGCTCTCGAGCAGCTGGCGCATCGTGACGACAGCCACGGTGTACTCCTTCCGCGCCTCGCCAGGTGCCCGGGCGGACGCACTCGGTTGTGCGGTCGGCCTGGTGGCCGCCGCGTCCTGGCGCCCGCGACGCGCCTGGAGCCCGCGAACGGGACCGAGGCGGCGCGCCCCGTCTGTGCCGGATGTCCGAGCCGGGTCGTTTCCCGGCGTTTCGGAGGGGCTGTGACGGTCAGCGGGCGCGCGATGTCGGCCGAGCGGGTGCTCGACCGCGGCGTCAGTCTACCGTCAACCCAGCGCGAGGGCCGCCACGCCGGCGAGCACGACCGCCGCCCCGACGAGCCGCCGCGCCGGGTGCGGTTCGCGCAGGACGAGCCACGACAAGAGTGCTCCCACGACGATGCTCGACTCCCGCACGGGTGCCACGACGGAGACCGGTGCGAGGGTCAGCGCCTCGAGCACCAGGACGTAGGCCAGCGGTGACAGCGTCGCCACGACGAGGATCTGCGTGCGGTGACGCGTCAGCAGCGGGCGCAGGGACTTCCGCCCTCGGCCGAGCAGGACGCCCGGCGTCAGTCCCAGCCACTGGAACGCGACGCCGAGGGTGAAGTAGGGCAGCGGGGGGATGCCGAGCGCCGTCACCGCGTGGGCGTCCCAGAGCGTGTACGCCGCGATGCTGGCCCCGGTCGCGACGCCGTACAGGATGCCCACCCGACGGCGATGCGGGCTGGCCGGATGGCGCCGGCCGAACGAGATGACCAGGACGCCGCACACCACGAGCGCGACTCCCACGCCGGCCTCGGCGGTCGTGGGCTGGCGCAGCACGACCACCGCGACGAGCACGGTGAGCGCGGGGCCGGTCCCGCGAGCGAGCGGGTAGACCAGGTTCATGTCGCCGGCCGAGTAGCCGGACTGCAGCAGGTTGCCGTAGGCGACGTGGAGCATCCCGCTCACGAACCCGGCCGCCAGCCAGGACCAGGCCGGGTGCAGCGGATGCCAGATCGACCAGAACAGCGTGACCGGGACCCAGAGCACGCAGGACGCGCCGGCGTACCCCCAAACGAAAGAGGGGCCGCCGCCCTCGGCGCGCTTGGCCGCGAAGTTCCAGCTCGCGTGGAGCAGGGCCGCCGTCAGCGTCAGCAGCAGCGCCTCGCGGTTCATCAGGTCGTAGTCTCCCGCTCATGGCGACCGCGCCCCGCACGCCCCCACTCGTCGAGCGAATGCGCGAGTTCGGCACGACGATCTTCGCCGAGATGAGCGCCCTCGCCGTCGCGACCGGCTCGATCAACCTGGGCCAGGGGTTCCCGGACACGGACGGCCCGGCCGCGATCCTCGAGGCGGCCCAGAAGGCGATCGCGTCCGGCGAGAACCAGTACCCGCCCGGTCCGGGACGCCCCGAGCTGCGGGCCGCGGTGGCCGAGCACCAGAAGCGGTTCTACGGAGTCGACCTCGACCCCGACACCGAGGTGCTGGTGACCGCCGGCGCGACCGAGGCCGTTGCGGCCGCGATCCTCGCGCTGTGCGAGCCCGGCGACGAGGTGGTCACGTTCGAGCCGTACTACGACTCGTACGCCGCGAGCATCGCCTTGGCCGGAGCGGTACGCCGGACCGTACCGCTGCGCTGGCCCGGGTTCGCCGTGGACGAGGCGGCACTGCGCGCGGCGTTCTCGTCGCGGACCCGGCTGGTGCTGCTCAACTCTCCGCACAACCCGACGGGCAAGGTCTTCGACCGGGCCGAGCTGGAGCTGGTGGCGGCGCTGGCCCAGGAGTACGGCGCTCTGGTCGTGACGGACGAGGTCTACGAGCACCTGGTGTTCGACGGGCGCGAGCACATCCCGGCCGCGACCCTGCCCGGGATGGCCGACCGGACCTTGACCATCTCCTCGGCCGGCAAGACGTTCTCCGTCACGGGCTGGAAGGTGGGCTGGGTGACCGGACCGGCGGCGCTCGTCTCGGCCGTGCGCGGCGTCAAGCAGTTCCTGACCTTCGTCGCGTCCGGTCCGTTCCAGCCCGCCGTGGCGCTCGGTCTCGGTCTGGGCGACGAGGTCTATGCCGACCTGGCCGGGTCGCTGCAGCAGCGGCGCGACCTGCTGGCCGGAGGGCTGGAGCGGGCGGGATTCGCCGTCTCGCGACCGGCCGGGACCTACTTCGTGGTGGCCGACCCGCGACCGCTCGGCTTCGACGACGGCCTGGACCTGTGCCGTGCGCTGCCGGGCCTGGCGGGCGTCGTGGCCGTGCCGGTCAGCGTCTTCTGCGACGACAAGGACGCGGCCCGACCCCTTGTGCGGTTCGCGTTCTGCAAGCAGGAGCACGTGCTGCACGACGCGGTGGACCGGCTGAGCCGCCTGGGCTCGCGGGCCGGCGGTCCGGCCTAGCCGGCCGGCGGACCGCCCCTCGTCCACAGGCCGGCCCGCTCGTCCCGTCGTCCACACCCGGGCCGCTCGCCGGCCCGGCCGGTCCGCGCCGCCCGCCAGGGTTCCGTCATGGCTCGGTGGCGGATGCGGTTGCGGCTCGGGGTGCTCACCGCGGTACTGGTGGCGTCGGTGGGCGCTGTCGCAGGCGCAGCCGTCCCCGCGGCCCGCGACGACGGGTTCGCACCCGTGTCAGCGCGGCCATGGGGCTGGCCACTGGAGCCTGCACCCGCGGTGGCTCGGCGCTTCGAGCCGTCCCCCACGCCCTGGGGCGCCGGCCACCGCGGGGTCGACCTGGCGGCGAGTATCGGCCAGCCCGTGCTGGCCGCCGGAGCGGGCGTCGTCACCTTCTCCGGAGTGATCGCGGGCCGCGGAGTGGTGGCCGTGGCGCATCCGGGCGGCCTTCGGACGACGTACGAGCCGCTGGGGTCGCGGGTGCCGGCCGGGACGCACGTCGTGACCGGTACGCCGATAGGCCGGGTCGACGCGACGCCCGGACACTGCGCCCCCGCCACCTGCCTGCACTGGGGCCTGGTGCGTGGGTCAGGGCCGGACGCGACGTACCTCGACCCGCTGACCCTGATTCCGGGCGCCGCGGACCCGCCCGTGCTGCTCCCGCTGGCCGGCATCGGGCAGTTGTCATGGCCGCCGGTATGGGGCTCGCGGGTAGAGTCGGGCCGCCGAGAGCCGACCTGGACGCGGAGTGATGATGCGAAGCAAGGCCAACCCGCTCGAGACCTACTTCCGCGACAACGAGGGTCGCCTGATCCACAAGTGGATGCACTACTTCGACATCTACGACCGGCACTTCTCGCCCTTCCGGAAGCGGGACGTGACGGTCCTGGAGTTCGGCGTCTCGCACGGTGGCTCGCTGCAGATGTGGAAGAAGTACTTCGGCCGCAAGGCGCGCATCATCGGCGTGGACATCGACCCTCGGTGCAAGGAGCTCACCGAGGCCCAGGTCGAGGTCGTCATCGGAGACCAGGAGGACCGCTCGTTCCTGCGCTCGCTACGGGACCAGATCGGCCCGATCGACGTGGTGATCGAGGACGGTGGCCACACCATGACCCAGCAGATCAACACCTTCGAGGAGATCTGGCCGGGCGTGCGCAACGGCGGGGTGTTCCTGATCGAGGACCTGCACACGAGCTACTGGGACAACTACGGCGGCGGGGTGCGCCGGCCGGGCACGTTCATCGAGTACGCCAAGAACCTGGTCGACCAGATGAATGCGTGGCACTCGCGGGACAAGGACCTGCTCGCGGTCGACGAGTACTCCAAGTCGATCCGAGGGATGCACGTCTACGACAGCATCATCGTGTTCGACAAGGCGAAGGTGAAGCGGCCGACGCACGAGAAGACGGGTACGCCGTCCTGGTGAGCCTTGGTCTTCAGTCCTGGTCGGTGAGCTTGGCCCGCAGCTGCAGCACAGCCTTGGTGTGCATCTGGCAGATGCGGGACTCTGTCACGCCGAGCACCTTGCCGATCTCGGCGAGGGTCAGGCCTTCGTAGTAGTACAGCGTGACGACGATCTTCTCCCGCTCGGGCAGCTGGTTGATGGCGCCGGCGAGCAGGAACTTGGTCTCTTCGCCCTCGAACGCGAGGACCGGGTCCTCGGCGCGGTGGTCCTCGAGCGTGTCGCCGAGGGTGAGCTTGTCGCCCTTCTCCCCGCCGACCGAGAGCATCTCGTCGAGGGCCACCACGTTGACGTAGGACACCTGGCTGAAGATGTGGTGCAGGTCCCCCAGCGCGATCCCGAGATGGTCGGCGACCTCGGCCTCACTCGGGGTGCGGTGCAACTCCCCCTCGAGCGTGGCGTAGGCCCGCTCGACCTCGCGAGCCTTCGACCGCACCGAGCGCGGGATCCAGTCGAGGGCCCGCAGCTCGTCGATGATGGCGCCCCGGATGCGGCTGATGGCGTAGGTCTCGAACTTGATGGCCCGTTCGAGGTCGAACTTCTCGATCGCGTCGATCAGCCCGAAGATGCCGTAGGAGACCAGGTCGGCCTGCTCGATGTTCTGCGGGAGGCCGACACCGACCCGGCCGGCGACGTACTTGACCAACGGCGTGTAGTGCAGGATGAGCCGCTCGCGCACCGCGGCGTCGCCGCCGCTCTTGTACGTCTGCCACATCGCCCGGATCGCGGCGTCGGCCGCGGCCGCTTCGTCGTCGGTCGGCTTGACACGTCGCGTGGGCCTGGCGGCCACCTTGCTGGACACGGAGAGCTCAGGCTCGTGGGTGCGCCTGCTCATACGTGACCTTGAGCCTTTCAACGGATACGTGGGTGTAGATCTGTGTTGTGGCGAGCGTAGCGTGACCGAGCAGTTCCTGAACGGTCCTCAGGTCAGCTCCGCCCTCCAGGAGGTGGGTCGCCGCCGAGTGCCGCAGCCCGTGCGGGCCGAGGTCCCGGGGTTCGGACAGGGCGCTGGCGAAGCGGTGCACGGCGGTCCGGATCTGGCGCTGGTCGGCCCGCCGCCCCCGCTGGCCGAGAAGCAGCGCTGACCCACTGCCGGATCGGGCCAAAACGGGCCGTCCCGTGCTCAGCCATGCCTGAACCGCGTCCGAGGCGGGCACCCCGAACGGCACGATCCGCTCCTTGCCGCCCTTGCCGAGCAGACGCACGGTACGACGCTGGAGGTCGACGTCGTCGACGTCCAGACCGACCAGCTCGCCCACCCGGGCACCGGTTGCGTAGAGGAGCTCCAACGCTGCGCGATCTCTTAGGCCGATCGGGTGAGCCGGTCCGGCCTGCTCGGCTGACGCCGAGACCGCCTGGTCAGCGGCCTGGAGCAGCTCGGCCGCCTCGTCGGCCTTGAGCACGGTGGGCAGCGTCGCGTGGCGCCGGGGCGCGAGCAGCCGCAGGGACGGGTCGGTCGGGATCCGGCCGGTGCGGACGGCCCAGGCCAGGAAGGTCCGGGCCGCCGCCGCCCGCCGGGCGACCGTCGCCCGGGCCCGCCCAGCGGCGGTGAGCGCAGCCAGCCACGAGCGGAGCAGCGCCAGGTCGATCGCCGCCAGCTCCGTCAGTCCGTGCCGCCGGGCGTAGCCCACGAGGTCGCGCACATCGCCCATGTACGCCCGTTGGGTGTGCACCGACCGAGAACGCTCCAGAGCGAGGTGTCGTTCGAACGCGACGACGGCCTCGTCGACGGTCCGGCCGACCGCCTCGTCGACGGTCCGGACGACGGCTCCGTCGCCGGAGTCGCTCCGGGCCACCCGGCCCTGGGTGCTCACCCGTCCACGCTGACCCAGCCCTCCCCGCGCGGCAAGCCGCCTCGCCGCGCACGAGGCATCAGCCGCCAGCCCGCGCCGTGGCGCTCGGTCAGACCCAGGAGGGCCAGCCGGCCAAGAGCGGACCGGGTGGCATCGGCGGTGAGGCCCGCGACCAAGGCCAGCTTGTCGACCGTGCTGCCGGTCGACTTGGGCAGGGCGTCGAGCACGCGCCGGCCCGTCTCGTCCAGACCGTCCCAGGCCGGGTCGACCGGTCCCGCCGGCCGCGGCGCCGCGTCGACACCGATCCGCCCGACCAGCTCGGCGACCTCGGCGGCGTCCGTCACCGCCGTCGCGTACCCGTCGCGCAGCGCCTGATGGCAGCCCGCCGACACGGGGGAGCTGACCGGTCCAGGGACCACGCCGACCGGGCGGCCGTGGTCGGCCGCTGACCGGGCGGTGCTCAGGGCACCGCTGCGCAGGGCGGCCTCGACCACGACGGTGCCCAGCGTCATCGTGGCGATCATCCGGTTCCGTTCGATGAACCGGAACTTGGTCGGCGCCGACCCCAACGGCACCTCGCTCATGACGACGCCACGCTCGCGGATCTCGGCCAGCAGGCCCTCGTGCGCGCGGGGATAGGCCCGGTCGACACCCCCAGCCAGCACGGCGACGGTCCAACCGTCGGCGCGCAGCGCGGCCCGGTGGGCAGCCCCGTCGATGCCGAAGGCCGCGCCCGACACCACGGTGAACCCGCGGCTGGCGACGCCGTCGGACAGCTCGGTTGCGACATCGATGCCATAGTTCGTGCACGCACGCGAGCCGACGATCGACAGCGACCGCCGGCACGCCGCGGCCAGGTCGAGCACCCCGCGCAACCGCAGACAGAACGGCGGCGCGCCGAGCACGTCCAACCCGGCGGGCCACTCCTCGTCGCCGGGGCACACCAGGCGTCCGCCGACGCGGTGCAGAATGTCGAGCTCCGGGCGTGGGTCCACCGCTACCAACCGGCCGCGATAGCCCTGATGCTCGCGCTTGCTGCTGACCGAAAGCACCTCGAGCGCCGGGCCCGGCCCGAACTCGGCAACCAGCGCGGTGGCCGCTGCGTCGCCCGGCTCAGCCAGACGCGACCACGCAGCCCGGGCCAGCCGGTCGTCGTCCACCAGCAGGCGCAGAGCCTCGCGCACGGCGGGGCTGCCGGCCGAGCTCACGCCGCCACCGGCGCATGATGGCGCAGCTCGACCGCCAGGCAGACCTCGTCCCGGCCGGGCGCCGAAAGCCCGGCGAGGTCGCCAACGGTCCAGGCCACTCGCAGCACGCGGTGGAAGCCGCGGACGGTCAGCGACCCCCGCTCCATGGCTCGGTCCAGGTCCTGGGTCACGCTGCCTGGCAGCGCCATCACGCCGGTCGTCAGCTCCGGTCCCGGCACCTGCGCGTTCGACCGCCACGGTGTCGTGGCCAGCCGCGCCCGCTGCGCTGCGCGCGCCGCGGCGACCCGGGCCGCGACCCGCTCCGAGGACTCCCCCAGGCCGACCCGGCGAATCGCCGCGCGACTGACCGGACGGACGGCGATCTGGAGGTCCACCCGGTCCAGCAGCGGCCCGGACAGGCGCCGGAGGTAGCGGCGCCGGGCCATCGGCGTACAGGAGCAGTCCTTGCCGTTGCCGACCGCGCGGCCGCACGGACACGGGTTGGCCGCCAGCACGAGCTGGAAGCTCGCCGGGTAACGCGCGACGGCTCTGGTCCGGTGGATGGTGAGGAAGCCCGTCTCGATGGGCTGCCGGAGAGCGTCGAGCGTGGTCCGGCTCCATTCCGGCGCCTCATCGAGGGATGGCTAATGACGCCTAGGAGGCGCAGATGGACGAGTGGAGCGAGAGTCTGCCGGACGACCCATTCATCGACGTGGCGGCCTACGACCAGGACGGGATAGCCGTGCACCTGCACACGTTGCCGGGCGCCGAACACGCTGTGGTGGAGGCCGCCGGTCTGGTAACACGCACCGCGTTGTGGGCGGCTCTTGAGACAGTGCCGGACGGAATGCCGATCCAAGTCGGCTGGGACGACCCATGCGAACCAACGACCGACGTCGGACACGTTGCGGCGTACGAGTGGTGAGCGGAGTGCGCATCGAAACGTGTCGGTCGGAAACCATCCGGCGACCGTCTGACAGGGTGTGGTCGGAGGTTGGACATTGCGAAGGGAGCAGGCCGTGACAGCGCAGCCGGTTGAGGTTGACCGCCGCTCTGCCGTGCGCGTCAGGCGGGTACCGCCGCTCCGGGCGGACGTCGCGCCCGTGATCGACGTTCCGCCGTTGCCATCTGTCGAGGGCGGCTTCCGGACGGTGTTGGCCGACCCGCCATGGAGGTTCACGAACCGGACGGGAAAGGTCGCGCCTGAGCACCGGCGCCTCGACCGATACGACACGATGACCGTTGACGACATCTGCGCGCTGCCGCTCTCTGAGCGGCTCGCGGACAGTGCCCACTTGTACCTCTGGGTTCCCAACGCACTCCTACCTGACGGTCTTCGCGTGATGGAGGCATGGGGATTCCGCTACGTGTCAAACGTCGTGTGGGCCAAGCGTCGGAAGGACGGGGGGCCAGATGGGAGGGGCGTCGGCTTCTACTTCCGTAACGTGACCGAACTGGTCCTGTTCGGGGTTCGCGGGAGCCTTCGGACCCTCCCACCGGGGCGCTCTCAGGTGAACATGATCGAGACACGTAAGCGGGAGCACTCGCGGAAGCCAGATGAGCAGTACGAGTTGATCGAGGCCTGCTCTCCCGGCCCGTTCCTAGAGATGTTCGCCCGCTATCCCCGTCAGGGTTGGTCCACCTGGGGGAATGAGGCGAATCCCGATGTGGCGCCTCGCGGGAGACGGCACAAGGGCTATGCCTGGGATGCCGACTAGCCCTCGTCCGTCGGAATCTCGTCTTCGTCCTCGTCGTCTGTTTCGGCTAGCGCCTGACTCGTCAACTCTCTAGCGAGCGACTCGGGGATCGCTGGGACCTCTGGCGCCGTCCGTTCGGCTCCATCCGGGTCCACATACGTCGCGTCAGGCGTGTATGTCGCAAGCCCCAGCCCGATAGCCAAGATTGGGCAGCCGCCACCATCGCCCCGGCGCATGCGTGGTTCGAGTTTCTCCATCGTGGTGCTCGTCGTTGTCCCGAACCTCTCGACTTCGGCCCCTGTCGTGGCCTTGTAGTTCACTCGGCCAAGGTCGTGCGCCAGCCAGTTCGCCAAGTAATGGATGTCGGCGTACGACCGCGTGATGATCACGCCCACGTCGATGACGCCAGCATCAAAGAGTGCACGGAACGCCGAGACGTCTCTGTCGAGGTTGCCGTCCTTCGCATGCCACTCGACGTCAATCGCCACCCGACGCTGAACGTTGTCCACCTTGTGCGTGTCGCCTTCGACAGTGATGCTCTGGGACTCCACCGTCTTTTCCTTCGCCTTTCGCCATGGCTGGCGAGCGAGGACCGTCGTTGTCGTGATGCTCATGTGTGTCTCGCGCCAGCCAAGTTCTCGGAAAGCGGTGTCGATGTCCGCCGCCAACTTGCTCTTGCCGCCGCCCTTGTCCAGCAGGTACGGCACTGTCAGGTTGAAGTTGGACAACACCTTCACCAAATCATCCAACGTCTGAGGGTCGGACGCCTGGATCATGGCTGCCGCGTTGCGCACTTCAATCCACGAGTAGCGAGAGAGCACGTCCTCGGGAAAGACATTCAAGTACGAGCGCGTCAGTTCCATCCGACGACTGTAGGCCGCCGTTTCGCCTCAGGCTCGGATCGCCTCGCGCAGCATCGGCTGCGGCTAGGTTCCTGTCTCCGCTTGTCTGCTCTGCGAGTGCCGGTACTTCGTGAGCCACCCACGAATGTCCTCCGGATCGACGCGGAGGATCGTCTGTGACAGCGGCGCCTTGGTTGCAGAGACGATACCGCCATACCAAAGCCTGAGGCTGGCCTCCTTGGGTCGCACACCTGCGGAGGCCAACTTCGCCGCCAACCAGTGGTCATCAAGGCTCAGTCCGCCTTGCAGCATCCACGCGATGATGTCGTGCCGTTCCTGCATCACGGCATCGGTCCACTTGTAGGCGTACGAGTGCGCGTCCGCCCAAGAGAGCCATGGGAACAACTCAATCAGTTCATACGCCAGCGAGCCCGACACGGGCCTCTTAGCCGGGAGCCGCTTGGGCTTCCGGCTGGGCTGCCTGTCGTACGGATAGGGCATCTGAGCCCCAATCTGGCGACGCAACACCGGCGCAGGCCGTCTGCGCGCAATGAGTCGCCACCAACACTTTTAGCATGGGCCACCGACAACCGACCGAGGTTGAGATGCTGCCGGGACCGAGGTCGCTACGAGATGGCGTGGGTCAGCGCAGCGACCACCGCACAGGCTGACTGGCTGGCCTTTGCACTGATGGCCGGTATGCAGCAGCCACACGAGCGGTAGCACGGGCAGCATGGCTCCTGTCTCATCGAACACGACAGGGGCACCATCTTTGTGGCCCATCGGGCCGGTCCATTTGATGCAGCCGCCTCGGCTGCGCAGTCTGTCTGCGATGAGTTGCCGGGCGGTGTCGCTGTAGCCGTTCACGTGCATGGTCATGCCTCTCTTGGCGACGCTAAGGGTCGCCGGCTGGGGTGGGTTGGGGTGATCGGGTCACCCCTAGGTTTCTGGGAACTGGCCGCGTGCGTCGATGCGACGCTAAGAAGCCCTCGGGAGGGCTCGCGCGGCGCGAGCCGCAGCACTGCGGCAGGTGGAGCCGCAGAACCGCGCCGTTGAGCGGCGCGCGGTGAACTGAGCGCCGCAGCGTTCACACGTCGCCGTCGTGTCGGCCGGAGCGGTGGCAGTGGCTTTGATCCGCTGCCACGTCTCGGCCGGGATGCGGTTGTGCGAGTTGGCTGACCATGACCGGGCGTCAAACCCCGGCGCTGCCTTGCGGGCAGCGACGTACTCCCGGACGACCGATTCCGCGCGCGGGTCGGACGTTGAATCCCACACCGCGTCCATCTCCGTGGCTAGATGCCGGTCGGAGTAGTAGCGCCGCAGGTGCCTCAGCAACGCCAACGCGTCCGAGCCCACAGGCTCAGTCGTGTCGGCGGGAAGCCGGACGCATCGCGGCGAGATGCAGGCCGGGTCGCCGCAAGCGACAACGACGCGACCGCCCGTGGCGCGGACGACCTGGCCGGGATTCATGGCTGCGAGCATCAGGCGGCGCGCGTCGATGATCCGGCCACCGTGACGGATGAGAGGCGCGCCTGCGCTGGACGTGGCGCCGTGCCAGCGGCGGTGGTCGCTGTCTGGCGTGGAGAGCGCGTGGATGCGCTCAAGCGCCTCGGCGGCGCGTACGCCGTCCAGGCGGATCGAATCGGGGTGCAACGGTAGAGCTCCTGTCTTTGAACTGGATGGGGACAAAGAGATGCCCCGGCCCATGTAGAGCCGGGGCAATCCCCTTGCTTGTGAGCCGTCAGGCTCAGGCGGTCAGCACACCTGCGACACGCACGACAGCAGCCGGGTTAGCGGCCACAACGTCACCACGCAACGTCAGACGCACCCGCGTCTTGTCCGACGCGCTCTGCGAGTACGGGTCAAGGAACACCTTCGCGTCCTGACGCACCACGGCATAAATCTGCGCCGGGTCGTACACGTACACGCTCGATGCGAGGTTGCTCGTGCCCTGCGTGTCCGTCAGGCTCAACTGAGTCGTCAGGAACACCGGAGCACCGAACAGGTGACGCTCGATCTTGCCGCCGGGCGAAGCCGCCGACTCACTGAGCAGCGGCTTGTTCGACGTGCCGTCTTCCTTCAACTTCGAGAGCGCCCGCCACACCTTGGAATGCATGACGATCACGGCGTTGTCCGCGTCCCCGTTGGCATCGGCCAGCATGCCGAGCGCGTCGGCAATCGGGTCCAGGTTGGCGAACTGCGCACCGTTGGTGCCCATGCTCAGCGTCTGGATGCCAGCCACGTTCTTGAGACCACGAATCTCCGGCGCAACGCCGGAGCCCTCGTAAGCGCCCAGGTCGAACCGCAGCGCGGCCGAGCGAAGGATGGCCTTCGCGTGGACATCGAGGATGCGCGGGTCAGAGTCCGCGATGGCCTCGTTCGTGATGTCCGTGAGGACTGCGATCTTGCGCGGCGTAGCCGTCACGGTGTCGCCAGACTCATCGGCGCTCGGGATAGTCCCGCCCTCGGCAACCCACGCAGTAGCGGGATCGCCCGTCAGGCGCGGGATCGGAACCGAAGACTGCTCGGTCCGGATGACCGTGACGCCCGACTCAAGCAACACGCTCTTGGGACTGAGCCTGTCGAACCATGAAACGCCGGAGTCGTTGTGACCCGGCGTGAGCGCCTGCCCCAGCCCGGCGCCCTCGGTGATTGTGCGGACCTCACCGGCCAGCCACTCACCATCCGCGTGCTGCGCACGCGCCTCAGTAGCGCCACCAAGCGCGCGGCCAAGTGGCGTGCCTCGGAAGTTGCGAACTTCCGCCTCACGCTCGGCCTGCTCGACGTACGAACGCGCTTCGGCCTCAAGGGCCGTGACATCGGCGCCAAGCCGGTCGCATCGTTCCTGCTTCTGAGCGTCGGTCAGCGTCTTGTCCGCCGCGACCCCCTGCATTTCGTGCACAAGCCGAGCGCGCTTCTCAAGCGCCTCGGCAGCCTTGCTCTTGTAGTCCACTGTTGAGTTGTTCTTCCGTTCGGAATGAACCCGGACACAGACCACGCGGCAGCGGCTCCGATCCGTCGCCATGACGTCGGGGGCTCAAGTGCTGTGGCTAGCGGCTAGAGCCGCCGCGCCGCGCAAAGGTGTCCGGTGTCCCTCGTCCGCGCACGGCTGCGGCCCGACTGGCGAAGCCGGGTGCAAGGTCGTTCGTGGTTCCCAGGTGGTGTCCGTTACCCGCGAGGGGTAGGCCCGGCCTGGACGGCAAGAGTGGAACAGTCTGCCGATCTTTTGCCTGACAACAACGGTCAGGCGCCCAGCCTCAAAGGGCCGGGAAGTTTGAAGACGTCCCCCGGCTCAACCGTGGGAGTGGTTGGTCGAACGGGAGCCAGGGGACGTCAGGTTGACCAGTGGGTAGCCACAAGCACTAGGTCAACCATGCGCACGGTGATAGGCCCGTGCGTTCCTTGAGCCGCCCTCAAGGCATTTGAAAGGGAACGGCCCAGGTCTTTCAGTCCAAGCCAGCCCGGCGCATCAGCGACCGGGCCTGCTTGGCAGTCAAATCGGCGGACGTCTCAGCGTCCGCAACCTCGCCCAGCAAGAGCGCCCACGTGGCGGCAATCGCACGGTCCACCGGGTCAGCAGACGGCCCAGAGCGACTCTCGCGAACCGAGTGGCTAAGCCGCTTCAAGATTGCCAACTGCTCGCCATCGCAGGCCGCGAGATGGCGGCGCAGATCGGCAACCGCAGCGAGTGTGGTCATGCCTGCACCTGCGCCAGCACGTGGCCGTAACGGCGGGCTGCCTCGGCCCTCACCTTGACTGCGCTCGCGGCCAGGCGCGCGGCTGTCCGCTCGTGCCGGTACTGGCGGTCGGCCGCGTTGCGGCACGTGCGTGAGCACATGGTCGGCGGGCGGCCGGGCGTGCCTGCGGGGCGCTCCATGCGGCCGCCGCACACGCGGCAGGCGTAGACGAAGATGACTGCCATGGGGAACCTTTCGTGTTCAAGATTGGTGGGCGGGTGCCCTACGTTGGCCGCATGGCGGACTACAGGAATGCGTGGACGGGATTGACCACAGTGGATGCCGGGGGTCAGGTCATCGGACACGAGGCCCTCATGGGTGTGACGCACGCGGCGCAGCCCGACGATGGGACGACCGCCTGCGGCCTGCCCGTGGTGATGATCGCTGACAACCCGTTCGGAGCCCCGGACGAGTGCGAGGACTGCCGCGCCGCCGTTTCGGATGAAGGTCGGCCCCATGGCGGTGACGAGTAGTGCCCTCACTTGTAGTAAGGGGCTACAACGGCCAATCCGCGTCCCGGACTGTCGTAACTTCCCGCATGCTGAGACAGCGACTAGAGGCCGCAGCCGGAAGGCTCACTTGTATTGAGGTGTCACCGAGGCCCTGCCGTGACACCCTGCCCCGCAGGTTCTCAAGTCCTGAGATGGCCGCTCTTACCCCTCACTTGTATTGACCTGTCCTGTGTGGCGATCCGTACCAGGCCCCTCAGAACTTCTCACATGCTGAGATCGCTGTGTTTACACGTCTTTCCGAGTCGGATTCATTCGATTCGCGGCACAGTCATTCCGATAACCCATGAACCCTCGAATATCGCGGCCGTTCACACGCGCCGTAGGCCATGAGTCCTGGGAGCCGATGGCTCAAACTTTCAGAGGGGGTATCCCTACGCGGTTGCGTAAGAGACGGTCAGGCTGACCACGGTCAATGCCGCGACCACGGCCAGCGACGTCATGAGCACGCAGAAGCCCAAGTCTCCCGGACTATCCATGAACCGGAACCGGCCCCGGAACTGCTCGGGTGACAGTCGTCGGGCCGCACGGACCGAAGCAAAGGCAACGTACGCGCCCGCAATGCACGCGACGCCAAGGACTGTTGCGGCGCAGAGCATGAGGACACCGTGCGTGGCATCGCGTAGTTCCGACGTTGTTCGCGCCGAAGACAGCGGCGTGAGCAGCACGCCGAACAAGGCCCCAAGTACGAAGGTGGTGGCGCCCTTGAACCATCTTCCGATCCGGCTCACTACTTGGCCCAACCTGTGGCGTTCCGCGAGAGGGGTGACTGGCTCGGCTTGGTGCAGCACCACCAGAGCACAGACGGCCCCATACAACATCCATGCGAGCGCAGCCAGCCCAAAGGGAACGATCAACCAAACCCACCAAGGCGTCATGTGCCGGGACCGTAGTGCCTGGGACCGACAGCAGGGCAGTAGGCAGCCGCTCTAGCGGCTGCAAGCAATACCGCCACCGCGAAGCGGTGGCTTGCCTGCGAGGATCAGTCCGGCCCATCAGGGCCGTTGAAACGGCTTGCCCTTTGCCTGGCCGTAGGCCGGGCTATTGCTCTTGCTGTCACGCGGACAAGCGCGCCAGCGCAGTTGCTAGATAACTAAGCATCTACTTCGTAGATGCCAGTTCCTAGGTCCTAGATTGTGTGCACGGCTGAGCACGGCACTGGCGCAGGTAGTGCCTATCGGGCTACCACGGTGGCTCATCGAACGGCGAAACGATGGCCGTCGTGGCCCGGCCCAGGTCGCCAATCTCGTACTCGGTGCCCCGCACTGGCGACGGGTCAGCAACTCGTCGGAGGATGCCCAGCGACTCGGCCAAGGTGAGCCATCGTCCGACCGTTCGGCGGTCAGCGCCGTAACCCTCAGCCAGCGTCATCTGGCTCGGATAGATGCGCGTCCCATAGGTGCCGTGCTGGGCCACGACGTAGACGCAGAACCGGATGAACTCATGCCACTTGGCAGGTGTAGCGGCTCGTGCGGTCGCCAGGTCGGCCGCCCGTTCGGTCGGGTAGTCGAGCCGCGCCAGCGCGGCCAAGTAGTCAAAGAATCGCGCTCGGCGCGAGGTATCCATGCCGCTCACAGCGGCGTCAGGTTTTCGGGCATGCGGGCAGTGCCTCACAAGGTCAAAGGTCGGAACGTTGAAACGGGCTCCATGGGAGCCCTTGGCCTCGTCCATCGGCCGGAGGCTGGCCGTCGTGAGCCCAAGTCTCACTTGGGCGGTCGCGGCTTACCCGTGGTGCGCGACTCTTGCCCAGGTATTGCGGGCGTCCAGCGTGGAGTACTCGGTGTGCACGTCCACGTGGAGCGCCTGAGCCGATTCTAAGGCGCGCCTACGACACAAGAGCCCCGCGCAAGGGGCAACTAGCCCCGGCGCGTCATGGCGTCGATGCGGGCTGCCAAGTCGTTCGGCAACTCAATGCTGACGCGAGACCCCTCATGCGGTTTCGCGCCAGGTAGAAGGCTCGGAGTCCGCTGCGGCTCCGCGAACAACAGCACGCGGACGCCAGCCCTGCGCAGTTCCTGCCCGCGCTCGACGTCGGTTGAGAGAGCGTTGAAACGCTCCGCGTAGTTCTCGCCGGTCGGCTCGTCGCGGTACTCGTCCGGCCGGGCTGGGAGGGTGCTGAGCGCCTGTCGGCGGGCTTCAAGGGCTCCGGCCATCGTCCGGTATTCGTCGGCGCCCTTTGGGCCGCTCCACAGCCCCGCTGCCCGGTCCTCGCGCATCTCCGTCAGAGCCCGCTCAACGTCAGCCAACTCGGCAGTGTGTGACTCGCCAGGGATCAACACGCGACGCATGACCTCGGCACGGCCAGCCAGGGCAAGGAACGCCTCAAAGACCTCTTGCTCAAGTTGTTCGGCCGCGATGCTGGGGGCCTCACAGCCCACCCCCCCGATGGTGGAGGACGAGCAGCGCATGTAGCGGCGGCCACCACGGCCGCGCCGCTGATACAGCGGGCGCCCACACTCGCCACAGAAGGCCGTTTGCAGGAGTGGAGCCGGGCTGCGCTTCTCGCTGGCCGCGCGCATCGCCGGAGTGCCCTGACGGCCGTCTAGCGCGGCCTGTAGGGCGTCCCACCGCTCCCGCGTGATGAGCGGCTCTGCGCGTTGGAGCGGCAGCCCATCGCTCCCCCGGATGAGTCGCGTCACCTTCTCGCCGTCAATGGTCTCGGTCATCTCGGAGTGGCCCAGCATCGACTGACTGCGGAGCATCTTCGCGAGGTTCCCCATCCGCCACTTGGCGCCGGTCGGCGCATTTCCACGCGCGATCCGCTGCGCGTCCGTCGGAGACGGCACCCCACGGCGGTTCAGGTCCGCAGCCACCGAGTTGACGGACTCCCCCGCAATCACCCGCTCAACGATGCTGCGCAAGTTCTCGGCCGCCTTCGGCTCGGGCTCCAGCGTCCAGCCCCTTTCCGCCTTGACCGGCGAATAGCCGTAGGGCACCCAGCCGCCTCGCCATCGCCCGGACTTGAGCAAGTGCGTCGAGGACGAGCGCGCCCTTTCTCGGATCGCCTCCAACTCGCCTTCCGCGAGCGCGGCGAGAATCTGCACGAGCAACCGGCCCATTGGGGTAGTCGGATCGAAGCCCTCGGACGTGGAGACAATGCGGACGCCCGTCGCCTCGCTCCACTCCAACAGTCGCGCCAGGTGCAGCACGCGGCGTGTAAGACGGTCCAGCCGGTAGACAGCCACCACATCGAACCCATCGGGACGCTTGCCCTTCCCAGGCTCAGGGAGCGGATTGGGGAGCCATTGACCGAGCCCGACTCGCTCCCATGGCGGAACGGAGCCCGAGACGTCCACGTCCTCGGCCCAGCCGATGACCTCGTGCCCGTTCGCGGCAGCCCAACGCTCAATGTCCGCACGTTGGCGTATTACGGACGTGCTGTCGTCCCGGTCTCTCGACAGGCGAACCACACCCAGCACTCGCGCCACAGCCTCCACCATTTCCGAGAGAGCGCCCGCTCGACCCCGCGGCAACGCGAGAGCCGTAGCACTCTCTCTGTCTCCCTCCCGCTGACTAGGGACAGTGTGCCATAGTTGATCTCTCGGGTCGTCGAGGAACAGCACGCCCCCGTGCGCGAGCGAGACCGCCCCCGGGCGCGGCACCCCCGAACCGCCACCGACGATGGAGGCGACGGAGGCGGTGTGGTGGGGGTCGACGTACGGCGGGCGCCGGACCAGGCCGCCCTCGGCAGGTCGGTAGCCGAGCAGCGAGTGGACGGCAGTCACCTCCACGGCTACGTCGCGTTCCAGGTCGGGCAGGAGCCCTGGCAGGCGCGACGCGAGCATCGTCTTGCCGGCACCCGGCGGCCCGACCATGAAGAGGTGATGGCCGCCCGCGGCCGCGACCTCGACCGCGCGGCGGGCCTCCTCCTGCCCGGCCACGTCGGCCAGGTCGAGCGGCTCCCGCCCGACCTCTGGCCCGACGGCCGCGGACCCGGCCGGCCGCTGCGCGGGCTCGTCGAGGTCGTGCAGCCCCTCCAGCAGCGCCTCCCGCACCGGCTCTCCGCGGTACCGCCCGACCAGCTCCGCCAGGGACCGCACGGCGAGCACGTCGACTCCCTCGACCAGCTCGGCCTCGTGGGCGTTCGCCGGGCAGACGACCACGCGCCGGAAACCCGCCCGCTGCGCCGCGAGCACCGCCGGCAGGACCCCCCGCACCGG
>JBJMHS010000059.1:0-59851 GCA_045807245.1 Actinomycetales bacterium | reverse complement strand
TTGTCCAGCTCGATGATCTTGGCCTCGAGCTCCTTGCCGACGTACGGCTGGAGGTCGCGGACGCGACGCATCTCCACCAGCGACGCCGGGAGGAAGCCGCGCAGCCCGATGTCGAGGATCAGGCCACCCTTGACCACCTCGATGACCGAGCCGGTGACGATGCCGTCCTCTTCCTTGATCTTCTCGATCGTGCCCCAGGCCCGCTCGTACTGAGCGCGCTTCTTGGACAGGATCAGCCGGCCCTCCTTGTCCTCCTTCTGGAGGACCAGGGCCTCGACGTGGTCACCGACCGACACGACCTCACCGGGGTCCACGTCGTGCTTGATGGACAGCTCGCGGGAGGGGATCACGCCCTCGGTCTTGTACCCGATGTCGAGCAGGACCTCGTCCCGGTCGACCTTGACGATGACGCCTTCGACGATGTCACCGTCGTTGAAGTACTTGATCGTCTGGTCGATTGCCGCCATGAAGTCTTCGGGCGAGCCGATGTCGTTGACGGCAACTTGTGGCGTGCTGGTCTTCTCGGTCGTGCTGGCGGTCATGTAGTCGGATGCTTTCGATTGTGGACAGATGATGTGATTGCGGGCAGGCAAAATACGCGCGTGGGACGCGCTCAAGCCAGGGTAGTCCACGCAGGCCGGACGCGGCCAGCCCGTGACCCTGGCACGATCCCCCACGTGAGCGCCAGATGAGTGACCTGGGCGGGGTCGAACGACGCGAGGTCGACGCCGACCGGACAGTCGCCGCGAACCGCGGATGGTGGGACCGGGCGGCCTCGTCGTACCAGGACGAGCACGGGTCCTTCCTCGGCGACGCGGACTTCGTCTGGGGTCCGGAGGGGCTGCGCGAGGCCGACGCCCACCTGCTCGGGGACGTGGGCGGACTGCGGGTGCTGGAGGTCGGCGCCGGTGCCGCCCAGTGCGCCCGATGGCTGACCGGCCAGGGCGCCGAGGTCGTGGCGCTCGACGTCTCCGGCGGTCAGCTGCGCGAGAGCCGCCGGATCGACACTGCTCTCGGCCGGCCGCCCGTGCCGTTGGTGCAGGCGGACGCACAACGGCTCCCGCTGGCCGGCGGCAGCGTCGACGCGGCCTGCTCGGCGTACGGCGCCGTGCCGTTCGTCGCGGACTCCGCCGCCGTCATGCGCGAGGTGGCGCGGGTGCTGCGCCCTGGTGGGCGCTGGGTGTTCTCCCTCTCGCACCCGGTCCGGTGGGCGCTGCCCGACGACCCGGGCCCCCGCGGGCTGACCGTCCGGTCGTCGTACTTCGACCGCACGCCGTACGTCGAGCTCGACGGGTCCGGCCAGGTGCGGTACGCCGAGCACCACCGCACCCTGGGGGACCGCGTGCGTGAGATCGCTGCCGCGGGACTGGACCTGCTCGACCTGGTGGAGCCGGAGTGGCCGGCGGGCCACGACCAGGTCTGGGGCGGCTGGAGCCCCCTGCGCGGCCGGCTCATCCCCGGGACGGCGATCTTCGTCTGCCGTCGCCGGCCCTGACGGCCTCGCCGATCGACGGCGGAGCCCGCAGCGCTTCGACAGTCCGTCGTGGGAACGCCGCGAACCGCGGGGACGAAACGCCTGTACGTCGGTGTGTCCCGCGAGGCCTACGACGGATTGTCAATGCGCGCTGCGTGTCGCGCCGATGAAGCCTGTGATGAGGTCTCGTCAGTGGCCGGCGGCTTGCCAGGACGGGCCGGCGCCCACGGAGACCTCGAGCGCGACGTCCATGGTGATGGCCGAGCCCATCTCGGCGCAGACCAGCGTCTCGATGTCGGCTCGTTCGCCGTCGGCGATCTCGAGCACCAGCTCGTCGTGCACCTGCAGCAGCACTCGGGAGCGCGCCTGGGCCTCGCGCAGCGCCGCGTCGACTCGCAGCATGGCGACCTTGATGACGTCCGCGGCCGAGCCCTGGATCGGGGCGTTGAGCGCCATCCGTTCGGCACCTTCGCGGCGCTGCCGGTTGTCGCTCGTCAGGTCCGGCAGGTAGCGGCGCCGGCCGAGCATCGTCTCGGTGTACCCGGTGCGACGGGCCTGCTCGACGACCTCGCGCAGGTAGTCACGCACGCCGCCGAAGCGGGCGAAGTACTCGTCCATCAGCCCGCGCGCCTCCTCGACGCCGATGAGCAGCTGGCGGGACAGGCCGTAGGCCGACAGGCCGTAGGCCAGGCCGTAGCTCATGGCTTTGATCTTGGCCCGCTGGGCCGGAGTCACCTGCGCGGGCTCGACCCCGAAAACCCGCGACCCGACGAAGCTGTGCAGGTCCTCGCCACTCTTGAAGGCCTCGATCAGACCGGCGTCACCGGACAGGTGGGCCATGATCCGCATCTCGATCTGGCTGTAGTCGGCCGACATCAGCTCGCTGTAGCCCCGGCCGACGACGAACACCTCGCGGATCCGGCGGCCTTCGTCGGTGCGGATCGGGATGTTCTGCAGGTTCGGGTCGGTGGAGCTGATCCGCCCGGTGGCGGCAATGGTCTGGTTGTACGTCGTGTGGATCCGGCCGTCGTCCGACACGCTCTTGATCAGGCCCTCGACCGTCTGGCGGAGCCGGCTGGCGTCCCGGTGCCGCAGCAGGGCGCCGAGGAACGGGTGCTCGGTGGCCGCGAACAGGTCGGCCAAGGCGTCGGCATCGGTCGTGTAGCCGGTCTTGGTCCGCTTCGTCTTCGGCATCTTGAGCTCGTCGAACAGGACGACCTGCAGCTGCTTCGGCGACCCGAGGTTCAGCGTGCGCCTGGACCCGTCGTCCGGCTGGGGCAGCGCGTCGAACGCGTCCTGCTGGGCCTGGCCGACCTGGCCGGCGAAGTGCGACTCCAGGGCCTCGAGCATCTCCATGTCGACAGCGATGCCGACGCCCTCCATCGCCGCGAGGACGTCGACCAGGGGCAGCTCGACGTCCCGCAGCAGCGGTGCGCCGCCCCGGCTCTCCAGCTCCGGGTCGAGCGCGTCCGCCAGGTCCAGCACGGCCCGGGCCCGCACCATCGCCTGGTCCGCCTCGTCCGGACCCTCACCGGTGTCGAGTGTCAGCTGGCCGCCGTCGGCCTCTCCCTCGATGCGCAGGTCACGGCCCAGGTGGCGCAGCACCAGGTCGGCCAGGTCGTAGGACCGCTGGTCCGGCTGGACCAGGTACGCCGCCAGGATCGTGTCGCTGACGACGCCGCCCAGGCGGAGGCCGCGGGCGGCCAGCGCCTCCATCGGGCCCTTGACGTCGTGGAACGCCTTCGGCTGCAGCGGGTCGCCGAGCCACGCCGCCAGGGCCCGCTCAGCGTCGCTCGTCAGGTCCACCAGCGAGATGTACGCCGCGGAGCCGTCCGCCGTGGCAAGCGCGACCGCCTGGGCGTCGCCGGTCCCCCGGCCCCAGGTGCCGACGACGCTCACCCCGGCGCGAACCCCGACCGGCACCTGGTCCGCCAGCCAGCCGGCCACCTCGTCGGGCGCGAGCCGGACACCGGCCACGTCGAAGCCACCCTCGGCCTCCGGCTCGACGCTCTGCAGCTCGGCGAACAGGCGCTCGCGCAGCACCCGGAACTCCAGCGTGTCGAAGAGCTGGTGCACCTGCTCGCGGTCCCAGACCTGCCGCTTGAGCTCGGCGACGTGCAGCGGCAGGTCGAGGTCGCGCACCAGGCCGTTGAGCCGCCGGTTGCGCAGCACCCCGTCGAGATGCGCGCGTAGGTTCTCCCCCGCCTTGCCACCGATCTGGTCGACGTTGGCGACGATGCCGTCCAGGTCGCCGTACGTCGTCAGCCACTTGGCCGCGGTCTTGGGTCCGACGCCCGGGATGCCAGGGAGGTTGTCGCTGTCCTCCCCGACCAGGGCCGCCAGGTCGCTGTAGCGCTCCGGTCCGATGCCGTACCGCGCAAGGACCGCGTCCGGGGTCATCCGGGTCAGCTCCGAGACGCCGCGGATCGGGTAGAGGACGGTCACCTCGTCGCTCACGAGCTGGAACGTGTCGCGGTCGCCGGAGCAGATCAGCACCTGATGCCCGGCCGCGCGGGCCTCGACCGCCCAGGTGGCCAGCACGTCGTCGGCCTCGAAACCCTCGATCTCGGCCATCGGGATCCGCAGCGCGTTCAGCACCTCGCGCATGAGCGGCACCTGGCTCTTGAACTCGTTCGGCGTCGCCGAGCGGCCCGCCTTGTACTCGGCGTACTCCTCGGACCGGAAGGTCTGTCGGGAGACGTCGAACGCGACGCCGACATGGGTCGGTTGCTCGTCCCGCAACAGGTTGATCAGCATCGAGGTGAAGCCGTAGACCGCGTTGGTCGGCTGGCCGGTCGTCGTGTTGAAGTTCTCGACCGGCAGGGCGAAGAACGCGCGGTAGGCCAGCGAGTGACCGTCCAGCAGCAGCACCCGACCGGGCGCCACGGCGGCGCCGGACTCCACGTCGGCTGCCGGCTCGGTGAGCGTGACGGAAGCGTCTGTGGTGCTGAGCGAGGCGGTCACCGCGCCAGCCTAAAGGCCTGGTGCGACAGCCCGGTCAGTGCGATACGGGCGACGTCGGGACGAGTGCCTTGGCCCGGTCCCGGGCCCGCAGCGACCGCCGCCGCAGCAGTGTCTGCTCGAGCATGACGCGGCCCGAGTCGCCGCCCAGCCGGCGGCGCAGAGCGCCGACCCCGACGATCCGCCTGACCACGAACGGTGAGAACCCGAGGCGGGCGAAGAACCGGTTCGGGTCGCGTTCGGAGGACGGTACGCCGACCGCGACCTGCTCCGCGCCGACCCGCTCGGCCAGGGTGGCGCAGGCGGAGATGAGCGCAGTTCCCGCGCCGCGGTGCCGGGAGTCGGGGTGGACGAACAGGTGCTCGATGCAGACGGTGGGCGTGTCCACCAGGGGCAGCAGCGGACCGGACGTCGTGATGACGTAGCCGACCGGGCGACCGTCGTGGCGGGCCAGGAACGCGTGCACCCCCTGCCGGCTGAGCACGTCCTCGACCATCCGGTGCATGTCCCGGTGGGCGTCCTTCGCCAGCATCGACAGCTCGTGTCTCGACCCGCCCGCCTCGCTGCGGGCCGAGCTCCAGAGCTCGGTGAGCGTCCCGACGTCGTCCGGCCCGACGGGTGCCACGAGCAGGGCGTTCCGGGTCACCAGTCCTCCTCAGGACAAGGCCCCGGGGACCCCCTCCCGGCGCGTTCAGGCTGATCGGGTCGGAGCCTACGACCTCGACAGTCTCCGTGGAAAGGGGCGGTCGTTTGCGTGGTCAAACCCCTGCGGAGCGTGCGGATTCCGTGGTCCGGCTCAGTCCTCACCGAGGTACGCCTTGCGCACCTCGTCGTTGGTCAGCAGCTCGCTGCCCGGCCCGGACACGACGATCGAACCCGTCTCCAGGACGTGGCCCTCGTCGGCCAGCGACAGGGCCGCCTGGGCGTTCTGCTCGACCAGCAGGATGGTCGTGCCCTGCTCGCGCAGCTCGGCGATGGTCGACATGATCCGCTGCATCATGATCGGCGACAGACCCATCGACGGTTCGTCGAGCATCAGCATCTGAGGCCGGCTCATGATGGCCCGGCCCATCGCCAGCATCTGCTGCTCACCGCCGGAGAACGTGCCGGCGGACTGGTTCCGTCGCTCGGACAGGATGGGGAACATCGTGTACGCCCGCTCGAGGTCCTTCTGCAGCTCGGCCGGTCCGTCGGTCCGGGCGTACGCGCCGAGCATGAGGTTCTCCTGCACGCTCATCGTCGCGAACACCCGTCTGCCTTCGGGCGAGTGTGCGAGCCCGAGCTGCAGGATCTTGTGCGCGGCCATGCCGTCGATTCGCTTGCCCTTGAAGGCGATTGCGCCACTCTTGGGCGACAGCAGGCCGGACAACGTGCGCAGCGTCGTGGTCTTGCCGGCGCCGTTGGAACCGATCAGCGTGACGACCTCACCCTGCTGCACGGAGAACGAGATGCCCTTGACCGCCTCGATCTTGCCGTAGGCGACCCGAAGGTCCTCGACCTCGAGGATGGCGCTCACGCCTGCTCCCCCTCGTCAGTCGCGGCGCCACCGATGTACGCCTCGATGACGCGCGGGTCGGACTGCACCTCGGCCGGTGTCCCCTCGACCAGCTTGACGCCGCGGATCAGACAGGCGACCCGGTCGCACAGCTGGAAGATGAACCGCATGTCGTGCTCGATGACCAGGACGGCCAGACCCTGGTCGCGGATCGCGAAGATCAGCTCCTGGGTCCGTTGCGTCTCCTGCGCGTTCATGCCGGCCGTCGGCTCGTCCAGCAACAGCGTCGTCGGGTCGCTCGCCATGGCCCGCGCGATCTCCAGCCGGCGCTGGTCGCCGTAGTTGAGGTTCCGGGCCAGGTTGGTCGCGTGGCGGGACAGCCCCACGAACGACAGCAGCTCGTCGGCCCTCTCCCGAGCCTCCCGCTCGCTGCTGCGGTAGGCCGGGCCGCGCCCGATGGCCGAGAAGATGCCCTGCCGCATCCGCACGTGCCGGCCCACCATGACGTTCTCGCGCGCCGTCATGTTCGGGAACAGCCGGATGTTCTGGAACGTCCGGGCCAGGCCCGCCTTCGCGACCAGGTAGGGCCGGGCCGGCAGCTGGCTCCCGCCGTACATCACGACACCGGACGTCGGGATGTACAGCCCCGTCAGGCAGTTGAAGAACGTCGTCTTGCCGGCACCGTTCGGGCCGATCAGACCGACGATCTCGCCGGCCCGCACCTTCAGGTCCACCTCGTCGACGGCCCGCAGACCGCCGAACTGCATGGTGACCTTCTGCGCGTCCAGCAGGACGGGTGCGTTGGACCGGTCCACCCGTTCCGCCTGAGCCGCGGTCACAGGACACCCCCGTGGCCGGCGCCAGGTGGCGCACCGAGCCCCCCGGACAACGGCGCCTCGGCGTCGTCGTCCTCGGCCTCGTGGAACTCCAGCGCGCGACGCCGGCTGGCGATCAGGCCCTCGGGCCGGAACCGCATCATCAGGATGAGGGCCAGGCCGAACAGCCACAGCCGCCACTCCTGGAAGAAGCGGAGCTTCTCGGGGATGACCAGCAGCAGCACCGCACCCAGCAGCGGGCCCATGACGGTCCCCATGCCACCGAGGACGACCGCCGAGAGCAGGAAGGAGCTGTTCAGGAACACGTACGAGTCCGGGGTCACCGAGCTCAGGCTGTGGGCCTGGATGGTGCCGGCCAGGCCGGCGAGGAACGCACCCATCGCGAAGGCCAGCAGCTTGAGCTTGAAGGTGTTGACGCCCATCGCGGAGGCAGCCGTCTCGTCCTCGCGAATCGCGACCCACGCCCGCCCGATCCGGCTGCTGTTGGCCCGGATGAAGATGAACATCACGAAGGCGATCAGGATCAGCGCCGCGAAGTAGTAGTTGGCGAAGTAGGACAGCTGGGTGCCGAAGATGGTCTGGTTCTTGCCGAAGTTGACACCGAAGACGTCGAGGTCCGGCACACCGTAGATCCCCTGTGCGCCCCCCGTGATGTTCGGTCCCGACTGGCCGTTGAGGTTGTTGACCGTGATGCGGAAGATCTCACCGAAGCCGAGCGTGACGATGGCGAGGTAGTCGCCGCGCAGCCTCAGGGTCGGTGCGCCGATGATCAGACCGAAGATCGCCGCCACGACGGCGCCGCCCACCAGGACGGCGAGGAACGGCTGGTGATGGCCCGCGAACCGGCTCGACGCCGCACCGGAGAACAGCGCGGCGTAGTAGGCGCCGACACCGGTGAAGGCGATGTAGCCGAGGTCCAGCAGGCCGGCCAGGCCCACGACGATGTTCAGGCCGATAGCCGCCGCCGCGAAGATCGCCACGTTGACGGCGATCGACAGGTACGCACCGTTGGTGCCCTGCGTGAACGGGAAGATGATGGCCGCGATGAAGGACGCCGCGATGGTGACCCCGTAGTGGCTGGCCGTGATCGCCGAGATCCGCGGCAGCAGCCCGGAGAACTGCAGGGCGGCCGCGATGCCTCCGACCACGAAGAGGATGCACATGAACGTGACCTCGTCGGAGGAGTCGAGCGCCTTGACGGCGACCACCAGGCCGAGCCCGATGGTCACCGCGATGATGATGAAGTCGAGCCAGGCCGGCAGCGGTTTGGGGGCTTTGAGCGCCGGCCGCTCGGGCTCGACGCGCCCGATGGCTCCGGCCGTGGCGACGAGGCCGCCGGCGATGACGAGCCAGAGGCCCGTGTTCACGTTGGCCAGCCCGCCGAGCACCTTCGAGGCGCGGATGGCGACGACGACGCCCATGAGCAACAGGGCCACCGACAGGATCAACGAGGCCTTGACCCCACCGAGAGGGAAGAACCGGCCCAGCGGCCTCTGCAGGACACCGTCGAGCAGCGTCATGACGATGAGTGCGACGGCTCCGCCGATCGCCCAGCGCTGGCCGCCGATGGGTGAGAACGCCACAGTGAGATCGCCGGCGTACGACGCGTCGTACGTCCACGCGAGCACGCCGCCGACACCGACCACGACCGCGCCCACCAGCGTGATGATGGCGGCGTAGGGCCCATAACGAGCCTGGCACCACCCGGTCAGCCGACCCTGCCAGGTCTTGGGGGCCGCCGTGTCCATCGACGAGATCCGGCGCGTCGTCGTCTCGCTCATGCGCGATCAGCCACCCTCTCGCCGAGCAGACCTTGCGGCCGCAGGAGCAGGACGAGAATCAGTACGGCGAACGCGCCGACGTCCTTCCAGGCCGAACCGTTCGGGAAGTACTGCGTGAGCATCACTTCGATGATCCCGATCAGCAGCCCACCGACGACCGCACCGCGGATGTTGCCGATGCCGCCGAGAACCGCGGCCGTGAACGCCTTCAGACCCGCGATGAAGCCGATGTTGAACTGGATGTTGCCCGTGCTGAGCCCCTGCGCGACGCCGGCCACAGCGGCCAGGCACGCACCCAGGACGAAGGCGATGACGATGATCCGGTCGGTGTCGATGCCCATCAGCCGAGCCGTGTCCGGGTCCTGGGCGGTCGCGCGCATGGCCCGGCCGGTGCGGCTGGTCGCCACGAACCGGTCGAGGGCGATCATGCTGCCGGCCGCCAGGAAGACGATCAACATCGAGGTCTTGTCGACGGTGACGCCGCCGATGGAAAGGGCGTTGCCGGACAGCAGGGACGGGTACGGCTTGGCCGCTCCGCCCTGCCAGAGCCGGATCGACTCCTGCAGGAACACCGAGACACCGATGGCGGTGATCAGCGGAGCGAGGCGAGGTGCGTGCCGCAGCGGGCGGTAGGCGAACCGCTCCATGACCACGGCAATGGCAACAGAGCTGACCATGCCGCCCAGGATCATCGGGATGAGCACCCACAGGTGGTCCGGTGAGCCGAGCAGGGTGAACACCGCGAGCGAACCGAAGGCGCCGATCATGAAGATCTCGCCGTGGGCGAAGTTGATCAGCTGGATGATGCCGTACACCATCGTGTAGCCGAGCGCGATGAGCGCGTACAGCATGCCCAGCACGATGCCGTTGGCGAGCTGCTGGAAGAAATCCGACACCGGGCGGTCCCCGTTCTGCCTGCTCGACCGATGGAATGGGGGCCCGACCGAAGCCGGGCCCCCACACCCTATGGAGGTTGAAGTCTCCGGACTAGCCCTCCAGGCTGCCGGTCTTCTCCGGCTTCCAAGCACCACTGGAGACCTTGTAGACCGTCAGCACCTTGGCCTTGGCGTCGCCGTACTGGTCGAACGCGACGTCACCGGTCGCGCCGGCGAAGCTGACACTCGACATGGCCTGGATGGTCGCCTGACGCACCGAGTCGTCGACCTTGTCCTTGCCCGCGAGCGACGTCTTCAGCGCGTTGATGATGGCGTTGGCCGCGTCGAACGCGTAGGCGCCGTACGCGCCGTACGCGTCCTTGAAGCCGGCCGCCTGGTAGTCGGACACGAACTGCTTGGCGGAGTCCAGGCTCTCGACGGGCGCGCCGACCGAGGTCGCCAGGTCACCGTCGGACTTCGAGCCGGCCAGCTTGATGTAGTTCGGGTCGAAGATGCCGTCGCCACCCATGAGCGGCACGTTGAGACCAGCAGCCTTCATCTGGTTCGACAACGGACCGGCCTGCGGGAACTCGCCGCCGTAGTAGACGGCCTGCGGCTTGGCCTGGGCGACCTTGCTGATGACACCGGGGAACTTCTTGTCATCGGGGTTCACCGTCTGGGCGGTCACGATCGTGCCGCCGAGCTTCTTGAACTCGGCTGTGAACGCGGCCACCAGTCCGGCGCCGTAGGTCTTCTGGTCGGAGACCGTGGCGACCTTGGTGAACTTCGCCGTGTTGTACATGTACTGAGCGGCGAACGGACCCTGCACCGAGTCGGTGGTGCAGACCCGGAAGTAGTTCTTGTTCGGCCGGGCCGGCGCCGTGGCGAAGTTCGCACCCTGGGTCAGCGACGGGTTCGTGTTCGCCGGTGACACCTGCACGATGTTGGACTTGTCGAGCACCGGGATGACGGTCTGGGCCACGCTGGAGTTCAGCGTGCCGACGACACCGACGACCGACGCGTCACTGGCCAGCTTGGTCGCGGCCTGCTGACCGGTCGCGGGCGTGGCCTGGTCGTCCTCGGGGTCGACCTTGAGGGTCCACCCGGAGATGGTCTTCTTGGCGTTGGCCTGCTTGACCGCGAGCTCGACCGAGTGCTGGATGCCCAGGCCGAGCGGCGACAGGTCACCGGTCAGTGGCGCGATGACGCCGATCGTGGCGGTCTTCGTACCGCCGGAGCTGCCGTTCCCGCCGTTGTCGCTGCGCGAACCACAGGCCGACAGGGCGAGCGACGCGGCCACCAGGGGCACGCCGATTTTGACGATGGACCGCACGAATTTCCTCCTGTGACGGGGTTGCCTTCCTTCGCGGAAGTACGACGCGCACCATAACCCCACTCGCGGGTCCTCCAGCAGTGCCCCGAGCCAGGGTTGATCGTGTCGTGACCATTCCGTTGCCTAACTCTGGCGAAACTCGCAACCCGGCAGGATCCGGGCCGGTAACCGGTTGCATCAGGCCTGGGGAGCCACTCCGGGCAGCCCGGACAGGACGGCGTCCGCGACCTCGCGCATGGACAGCCGCCGGTCCATCGAGGTCTTCTGGATCCACCGGAAGGCGTCCGGCTCGGTCAGGCCGAGCTGGCTGATGAGCACGGACTTGGCCCGGTCGACGCGCTTGCGCGTCTCGAACCGCTCGGCCAGGTCCGCCACCTCCGCCTCCAGGGCGACGATCTCGGCATGCCGGGACAGGGCGATCTCGATGGCCGGCATCAGGTCGGCGCGGGTGAACGGCTTGACGACGTAGGCCAGGGCGCCGGCGTCGCGCGCGCGCTCGACGAGCTCGCGCTGGGAGAACGCCGTGAGCATCACGACGGCCGACAGCCGGCGCTCGCCGATCTGCTCGGCGGCGCTGAGCCCGTCCAGTCCCGGCATCTTCACGTCGAGGACGGCGACGTCAGGCCGGTGCTCCTCGACCAGCCGGACCGCCTCGGCACCGTCGCCGGCCTCGCCGACGACGTCGTAACCCTCCTCGCGGAGCATCTCGACCAGGTCGAGCCGGATCAGCGCCTCGTCCTCGGCGACGACGATGCGCCGTCCGCCCGCCGTGGGCCCGTCGACCTCGGTCATGCCCGGACGCCAGCGGATACAGTCGAGGCGCGCCCCGATAGCCCAATTGGCAGAGGCACCGGATTCAAGTCCCGGCCAGTGTGGGTTCGACTCCCACTCGGGGTACACATCGTCGGCTCGCTAGATCTCGGCGTACGCCGGCGCGCTCTGGGCGATCACGTCGCCGATCCGGTGGACCCGTACGGCGTTCGTGGAGCCGGGGATCCCCGGAGGTGACCCGGCAACGATGACGACCTCGTCGCCGGGCACGCATCGGCCTGCGTCGAGCAGGATCGACTCGACCTGCGCGACCATCTCGTCGGTGTGTGTCACGTACGGCGTCAAGAACGTCTCGATCCCCCAGGTCAGCGCGAGCTGCGAACGCACGACGGGCTCGGGAGTGAAGGCCAGCAACGGGATTCGCGACCGGAGGCGGGCCATGCGTCGGGCCGAGTCGCCGCTCTGGGTGAACGTGGCGAGGTACTTCACGTCGAGGAACTCGGCGATCTCCGCGGCGGCAGCGGTGATGACCCCGCCCTTCGTCGACGGCCGCGTGCCGAGAGGGGCGATCCGCTCGAGCCCGTGCTCCTCGGTGTTCTCGATGATGCGGGCCATGGTCGCGACCGCCTCGAGCGGGTGCTTCCCGACACTTGTCTCCCCGGACAGCATGAGCGCGTCGGCGCCGTCGAGCACGGCGTTCGCGCAGTCCGAGGCCTCGGCCCGGGTCGGGCGGGAGTTCTCGATCATGGAGTCCAGCATCTGGGTGGCGACGATGACCGGCTTGGCGTTGCGGCGGGCCAGCTCGACCGCGCGCTTCTGGACCAGCGGCACCTGCTCGAGCGGCAGCTCCACGCCCAGGTCGCCGCGGGCGACCATGAGCCCGTCGAACGCGGTGACGATCTCGGGCAGGTTGGCCACGGCCTGCGGCTTCTCGATCTTGGCGATCACCGGCAGCCGGATGCCTTCCTCGTCCATGATCCGGCGCACGTCCTCGACGTCGGTGGCACTGCGCACGAAGGACAGGGCGACCAGGTCGGCCCGCAGGTGCAGGGCCCACCGCAGGTCGGCCTCGTCCTTCTCCGACATGGCCGGGACGCTCACCGCGACACCGGGCAGATTGAGGCCCTTGTGATCGGACACCGGGCCGCCCTCGACGACCTCGGTCACGACCCGAGGTCCGTCGATATCGACCACCTCGACACAGACCTTGCCGTCGTCGATCAGGATGCGGTCGCCGGGCCGCGCGTCGCCGGCGAGCCCGGCGTAGGTGGTGGAGACGATCTCTCGGTCCCCGGGCACGTTCTCGGTGGTGATCGTGAAACGCTCACCCGCCCGGAGCTCGACCGGCCCGGAGGCGAAGTTGCCGAGCCGGATCTTGGGTCCTTGCAGGTCGACCAGCACGCCCACCGCGTGACCGCTCTCGTCACTCGCCCGGCGGACGTTGAGGTAGGTCTGCTCGTGCTGGGCGTACTCACCGTGGCTGAGGTTGAGCCGGGCGACGTCCATGCCGGAGTCGATGAGCTTGCGAAGCATCTCCGGGCTGGAGGTTGCAGGACCGAGCGTGCAGACGATCTTTGCTCGACGCATGTGATGACCCTATTCCCCTGCTGTCGTTGCGAAACGGGACGTTGCGACCCTGCAGCTCATGCCCGGCTCATGCCGCGCTCATGCCGCGCTCATGCCTGGCTCATGCCGTGAGCGGCCGGTCGTCCGGACGGATCGGAGCGGCCAGGTTGCTCACTCCGGGACTGGCCGCCGGGCCGGCGGCCCCGGCCGACAGGTAGGCGTCCACGCCGGCGGCGCACGACCGGCCCTCGGCGATCGCCCACACGATGAGCGACTGCCCGCGGCCCGCGTCGCCGGCGGCGAAGACGCCACCAACGCTGGTCATGAACCCCTCGTCCCGGGCGACGTTGCCTCGCCCGTCGAGCTCTACGCCGAGCTGCTCGAGCAGCCCTTCGCGCTCCGGTCCGACGAAGCCCATGGCCAACAGGACGAGCTGGGCCGGGATCTGTCGCTCGGTGCCGGCGACCGGCTCGAACCGGCCGTCCACCGGCTCGACCTCGACCAGCCGCAACGCCGCGACGTTGCCGTCGCCGTCGCCGACGAGCTCCTGGGTGTTGACGGCGTACACGCGGTCGCCGCCCTCCTCGTGAGCGCTCGAGACGCGGAACGACATTGGGTAGGTGGGCCAGGGCTGCTCGGCCGGCCGTTCCTCCGGAGGTCGCGGGAGGATCTCCAGCTGCGTGATGGTTCGCGCGCCCTGGCGGGTCGCCGTGCCGAGACAGTCCGCCCCCGTGTCACCGCCGCCGATGATGATGACGTCCTTGCCCAGCGCGGTGACCTGTCCCTCGACCGGCTCGCCGAGGGAGGCGCGGTTCGACGGTGGCAGGTACTCCATGGCCTGCAGCACCCCGCCCAGCTCGCGCCCGGGCACCGGCAGGTCGCGCGCCACGGTCGATCCGACGGTGAGGACCACGGCGTCGTACCGGTCGCGCAGCTGCTGGCCGGTGATGTCCTGCCCGACGTTCACGCCGGCCCGGAAGCGCGTCCCCTCGGCCTCCATCTGGGCCAGCCGTCGATCCAGGACGGCCTTCTCCATCTTGAACTCCGGGATGCCGTAGCGCAGCAGCCCCCCGATCCGGTCGGCCCGCTCGAACACCGCCACGGTGTGACCGGCCCGGGTGAGCTGCTGGGCGACGGCCAGCCCGGCCGGACCGCTGCCCACCACGGCGACGGTCCGGCCGCTGAGCCGGTCCGGTGGGCGCGGGGCGACATTGCCGTCGGCGAACGCGCGCTCGATGATGCTGACCTCGACCTGCTTGATCGTCACCGCGGGCTGGTTGATGCCCAGCACGCAGGCCGTCTCGCACGGAGCCGGGCACAGCCGGCCGGTGAACTCGGGGAAGTTGTTCGTCGCGTGCAGCCGCTCGATCGCGTCCGCCCAGTCCGCCCGCCAGGTCAGGTCGTTCCACTCCGGGATCAGGTTGCCCAGAGGGCAGCCCTGGTGGCAGAAGGGGATGCCGCAGTCCATGCACCGCCCGGCCTGGCGACGCAGCTGGTCCGGGTCCTGCGTCTCGTACACCTCGTGCCAGTCCATGATCCGGATCGGGACCGGGCGCCGGGTCGGCAGCTCGCGCTCGCGAGTGGTCAGGAAGCCCTTGGGGTCAGCCATTGGCGGCCTCCATGATGCGAGGCCACACGTCGTCCCCGTCGGGGTCCAGGCCCTGGTCCTGCGCCGCCTGCCGGACCGCCACGACCCGGCGGTAGTCGCGCGGGATCACCGCGGTGAACCGCGACCGCGCGCTCCCCCAGTCCTCGAGCAGCCGGGCGGCGACGACCGAGTCGGTCTCCTCCTCATGCCGTACGACGAGCCGGCGCACGCTCTCCGACTCGGCGTCGGTCAGCGGGGACAGGTCGACCAGCTCCGGGTTGACCCGGCCCGGCCGCAGGTCGAGGACGTACGCCGTACCGCCGGACATCCCGGCGGCGAAGTTGCGTCCGGTGCGGCCGAGGACGACGACCGTGCCGCCGGTCATGTACTCGCAGCCGTGGTCGCCCACTCCCTCGACGACTGCCGTCGCGCCGGAGTTGCGGACGCCGAAGCGTTCCCCGACCTTGCCGCGGATGAACACCTCGCCGCTCGTCGCGCCGTACGCGATGACGTTGCCGGCCGCGATGTTCTGCTCGGCGGCGAAGACGGCCGAGCGGTCCGGGCGGACGACGACGCGGCCGCCGGACAAGCCCTTCGCGACGTAGTCGTTGGCGTCGCCGTACAGCCGCAGGGTGATGCCGGCGGGCAGGAAGGCACCGAACGACTGTCCGGCCGACCCGGTCAGCGTGATGTCGATGGTCCCGTCGGCCAGACCCTCGGCGTACCGCTTGGTGACCTCGTGGCCGAGCATCGTGCCCACGGTGCGGTTGACGTTGCGGATCGGCACGGTGATCCGCACCGGCTCCCGTCGCTCCAGCGCGTCCTCGCTGAGCTCGATGAGGGTCAGGTCGAGCGCCTTCTCCAACCCATGGTCCTGGCTCGTCGTGTTGTGCCGCGGCGCCTCGGGGTCCGGTGCCACGTCGGCGAAGATCGGCGAGAGGTCCAGGCCGGATGCCTTCCAGTGGTCCACCGCCGCGGTCGCGTCGAGCATCTCGACGCGGCCGATGGCCTCCTCGACGCTGCGGAACCCGAGCGCGGCCAGGTGCTCGCGCACCTCCTGCGCGATGTACTCGAAGAACGTCTCCACGAACTCGGGCCGACCCGAGAACCGTTGCCGCAGCTCGGGATTCTGCGTCGCGATGCCGACCGGGCAGGTGTCGAGATGGCAGACGCGCATCATGATGCAGCCACTCACGACGAGGGGTGCGGTCGCGAAGCCGAACTCCTCGGCACCGAGCAACGCCGCGATCACGACGTCGCGCCCGGTCTTGAGCTGGCCGTCGACCTGCACCACGATCCGGTCCCGCAAACCGTTGAGCAGCAACGTCTGCTGCGTCTCGGCCAGGCCCAGCTCCCAGGGGGCGCCGGCGTGCTTGAGGCTGGTCAGCGGCGCCGCGCCCGTCCCACCGTCATGCCCGGAGATCAGGACGACGTCGGCCTTGGCCTTGCTCACACCGGCGGCCACCGTGCCCACGCCGACCTCGGCGACGAGCTTGACGTGCACCCGGGCCTCGCGGTTGGCGTTCTTGAGGTCGTGGATGAGCTGCGCCAGGTCCTCGATGCTGTAGATGTCGTGGTGCGGCGGCGGCGAGATGAGCCCGACCCCCGGCGTGGAGTGCCGGGTGCTCGCGATCCACGGGTAGACCTTGTGCCCCGGCAGCTGGCCGCCCTCGCCCGGCTTGGCGCCCTGGGCCATCTTGATCTGCAGGTCGCTGGCATGGGTGAGGTACAGGCTGGTCACGCCGAACCGGCCGGAGGCGACCTGCTTGATCGCACTGCGCCGGGCCGGGTCGAGCAGCCGGTCGGCGTCCTCGCCACCCTCACCCGTGTTCGACCGGGCCCCGATCCGGTTCATCGCGATGGCCAGGTTCTGATGCGCCTCCAGGCTGATCGAGCCGTAGCTCATTGCGCCGGTCGAGAACCGCGGCAGGATGGCCTCGACCGGCTCGACCTCCTCGAGGGGCACCGGCGGACGGCGGCCATCCTGGAACGCGAACAGCCCGCGCAGGGTCATCAGGCGCCGGGCCTGCTCGTCGACCCGGCTCGTGTACTGCTGGAAGACGTCGAACCGCCGCTGACGCGTCGAGTGCTGCAGGCGGAAGACCGTCTCGGGGTCGAACAGGTGCGGCTCGCCCTCCCGGCGCCACTGGTACTCGCCACCGACGGCCAGCCGGCGGTGCGGCGGGTGCAACCCGTCCGGCGGGTACGCCGCGGCGTGCCGTCCGGCCGCCTCGGCCGCGATGACGTCCAGGTCGATGCCGCCGAGCTGGGTCGTCGTACCCGTGAAGTACTCGTCGACCAGGTCCGGGCTGAGCCCGATGGCCTCGAACACCTGGGCCCCTCGGTACGACGCCACCGTCGAGATGCCCATCTTGGACATGACCTTGAGCACGCCCTTGCCGAGCGCCTTGAGCAGGTTGCGAACCGCCTGCTCCGGGCTCACGCCGGTCAGGCCGCCTCCGCGCACGAGGTCCTCGACCGACTCCATGGCGAGGTACGGGTTGACGGCGGCCGCGCCGTACCCGACGAGCAGGGCGACGTGGTGGACCTCGCGCACGTCGCCGGCCTCGACCAGGAGGCCGACCTGGGTGCGGGTCTTCTCCCGGATCAGGTGGTGGTGCACGGCCGAGGTCAGCAGCAGGGACGGGATCGGCGCGAGGTCTCGGCCCGAGTCACGGTCGGACAGGACGACGAAGCGGACCCCGGCCTCGATGGCCTGCGACACCTCGGCACAGATGTGCGAGAGCCGCGCGTGCAGGGCCGCTCCCCCGCCACTGACGTCGTACAGCCCCTTGACCACCACGGTCGCGTAGCCCGGGAGGTCGCCGTCCGCGTTGATGTGGACGATCTTGGCCAGCTCGTCGTTGTCGATGACCGGACCGGGCAGGATCAGCTGTCGGCAGTGGGCGGCGCTCGCCTCCAGCGCGTTCAGCTCGGGTCCGATGGTCGAGCCGAGCGAGGTCACGAGCTCCTCGCGGATGGCGTCCAGCGGCGGGTTGGTCACCTGGGCGAAGAGCTGCGTGAAGTAGTCGAAGAGCAGTCGGGGGCGCGTGGAGAGGACGGCGACGGGCGTGTCGGTGCCCATGGACCCGATGGGTTCCGCCCCAGCGCTGGCCATCGGCGACAGCAGCAGCCGCAGCTCCTCCTCGGTGTAGCCGAAGGTCTGCTGGCGCCGGGTGACGGACGAGCGCGTGTGCACGATGTGCTCGCGGTCGGGCAGCTCGTCCAGGTGGAGCGTCCCGGCGTGGAGCCACTCGTCGTACGGGTGCTGGGCGGCGAGCTCGGCCTTGATCTCCTCGTCGCCGACCAGCCGCCCGTGCTCGGTGTCCACGAGGAACATGCGGCCGGGCTGCAGACGGCCCTTGCGCACGACGTGGGCCGGGTCGATGTCGAGCACGCCGACCTCGCTGGCCAGGACGACCAGACCGTCGTCGGTGACCCAGTACCGGCTCGGCCGCAGGCCGTTCCGGTCGAGCACCGCGCCGATCAGGCTGCCGTCGGTGAACGCGACGCAGGCCGGACCGTCCCAGGGCTCCATGAACGTCGCGTGGAACTCGTAGAACGCCCGCCGGGCGTCCTCCATCTCGTCGTGGTTCTCCCACGCCTCGGGGATCATCATCAGCACGGCGTGCGGCAGCGACCGGCCGCCGAGGTGCAGCAGCTCGAGCACCTCGTCGAACGACGCCGAGTCACTGGCCGCCGGCGTACAGATGGGGAACAGGCGGCTCAGGTCCCCGGGGATGAGGTCGCTCGCCAGCTGGCTCTCCCGGGCGTGCATCCAGTTGCGGTTGCCCTTGACCGTGTTGATCTCGCCGTTGTGCGCGATCAGCCGGTACGGGTGGGCCAGCGGCCAGGACGGGAACGTGTTGGTCGAGAACCGCGAGTGGACCAGGGCGAGCTCGGTCTCGTAGGACCGGTCGGACAGGTCGGGGAAGAACGGCTCCAGCTGCTCGGTCGTGAGCATGCCCTTGTAGACCAGGGTCCGCGCCGAGAGCGACGCGAAGTACGCCTGGAGCTCGAGCTCGGCCCGCTTGCGCAGGCAGAACGCCAGCCGGTCCAGTGCGATCCCGCTGACCCCCGGGTGGTGCGGTACGACGACCAGGTGGCGGAAGGTCGGCATGCAGTCGCGAGCCGCCTGCCCGATGAGGTCGTCGCACACCGGTACGTCGCGCCAGGCCAGGACGCGCAGCCCCTCCTGGTCGGCCAGGGCCTCGATCCGCTGTTCGAGCCCGGTTCGGGCCGCGGCATCGGTCGGGAGGAAGGCCAGCCCGACGGCATAGCCACCCGGCCCGGGCAGGTCGAGCCCGACGCTCTCGCGCAGGAACCGGTCGGGCATCTGGGTGAGGATCCCCGCGCCGTCACCGGTGGCCGGGTCGGCTCCGGTCGCGCCGCGATGGTCCAGGTTGCGCAGCGCGGTGAGCGCGTGCTCGATGATGTCGTGCCCGGGCGTGCCGCGCATGGTGGCCACGAACGCCACCCCGCAGGCGTCGTGCTCGTGCTGACCGTCGTACAACCCCGCGGACTGCGGTGACGACGGTGCGGCCGGAAGGGTCATGGGTCACCGTCCCGTCAGTGCGTCGAAGAGCTCGCGTGGACGGCGTCGGCCAGCGATCGCTGACACCTTACATGCTGGCTACACGCTCTCGGTGTCTTGCGCATCGGACTCTTGGTCCGAATCGTGAGACGGCTCTGGCGACTCTGACGCCTTGACGTCCCGCCCCTCGCGCTCCGGACCCCCAGCTCGAGGACGCCGTCCGACGACGACGAAGTAGGCCAGGGCGGCCAGGAAGACGAGCAGGGCCACCCAGTCGTTCAGCCGCAGCCCGAGGACGTGGTGCGCCTGGTCGACCCGCAGGTACTCGATCCAGGCCCGGCCGGCGGTGTAGAGCATCACGTACGCCGCGAAGGTCCGGCCGCGGTCGAGTGCGAACCGCCGCTCGAGCAGGACGACGGCGACGGCCACGCCGACACACCACAGTGACTCGTACAGGAACGTCGGCTGGAAGGTGCCCAGGACGATCGGGTGACCGGCGCTGTCGCGCACGGCGTGGCCGGCGCTCTCGTCCCATTGGTGAACCTCGAGCCCCCAGGGCGACGACGTCGGCCGGCCGTAGAGCTCGTTGTTGAACCAGTTGCCCCACCGCCCGCACGCCTGGGCCAGCACGACGCCCGGCGCCGCGCAGTCCGCGAACATCAGGAAGCTGACGCCGCGCCGCCGGCAGGCGAGCCACCCACCGACACAGCCGAGGGCGATGGCGCCCCAGATGCCCAGGCCGCCCTCCCACGCGTACAGCGCGTGGATCGGCTGCCCGCCGCTGCCGAAGTACGGGTCCGGGGTCGTGATGACGTGGTAGATCCGCCCGCCCACGACACCGAACGGCACGGCGTACGTCGCGACGTCGAGGCCGATTCCAGGTGGACCTCCTCGTGCGCGCCACCGGCGCTCGGCGACGAGAACGGCCACGACGATCCCGACCAGGATGCAGAAGGCGTAGGCCCTCAGGGGCAGTGGCCCCAGATGCCACACACCCTCGGTCGGGCTCGGGATCGACTGCGGAAGCACCGGTTCACCCTAAGCCTGTCCCCGGCCCGGTCAGGGACTTCCCAGGCTGGCCCGCATAACCTTCACCCGTGGCAGAACGACTGACCAAGAAGCAGCGTCGCGAGCAGACCCAGGCCAAGGTCGCCGCCATGCGGGCCGCCCAGGCGCGCAAGGAGCGGATGCGCAAGCTGTACACCGCGCTCGCGGCCGTCCTCACGGTCGTCGTGATCGTCGGCGTGCTGGTGGTCGTGAAGGTGGTGGGCGGCGGGTCGTCGTCCGACAACGCCGGTACGCCGAGCACCTCGGCGCCCGACGCGGTCGTCAACGCCATCGGTGGCGTGCCGCTCGACACGTTCAACACCGTGGGGGCGGGCAGCGTCAAAGCGCCGCCGGCGGCGATGAAGGACGCGGAGGCCATCACGGCGGACGGCAAGCCGCGTGTGCTCTATGTCGGCGCCGAGTACTGCCCGTTCTGCGCAGCGGAGCGGTGGGCGATCACCGTCGCCATGTCCCGGTTCGGCTCGTTCTCCGGGCTCGGCTCGACCGAGTCGGCCGGCTCGCCCGAGGTGTACCCGAGCACGGCCACGCTGTCGTTCCACGGTGCGACGTACACCAGCTCGGTGCTCTCCTTCACCGGCTACGAGGAGACGACGAACAAGCGCCAGGGCCAGAGCTACCAGCCGCTCGACACCGTTCCCGCCGCCGACGAGGCGCTGCTCGCGAAGTACAACGCCCCGCCGTACGTGGACCAGCAGTCCGCCGGCTCGATCCCGTTCGTCGACATCGGCGGCAAGTACGTCATCAGTGGTGCCAGCTACGACCCGCAGGTGCTCCAGGGCAAGACCCACGCCCAGATCGCCGCGGCCCTGTCCGACCCGACCAGCGCCATCGCCAAGGCCGTCGACGGAACGGCGAACGTGATCACCGCGGCCCTGTGTCAGCTGACCAAGGACCAGCCGAGCAGCGTGTGCACGTCGGCCGGGGTCAAGGCCGGCGCGGCCAAGCTGAGCAATGCCTCCTAAGACGGGAACCCGGTCGAGCCGGGTGGCACCGGTCCGGCCGGCGACGGCCCGGTGGGTCGTCGCCGCGTCGTTGGTGGTCTGCGTGCTGGGCCTGCTCGACGCGGCCTACCTGACGTACGAGCACTACACGGCGTCGACGAGCCTCGCCTGCTCGGACACCGGCGCCATCAACTGCCTGAAGGTGACGACGAGCAGCTACTCGAAGGTCGCCGGAGTGCCGGTGGCGCTGCTCGGGCTCATCTTCTTCGTCGCCATGACGGCGCTCTGCCTGCCTGCAGCGTGGCGGTCGACGAACGCGAACCTGGGCCGGCTCCGCTTGGCCGGCGCCACCGTCGGCATCGGGTCCGTGATCTATCTGGTGTGGGTCGAGCTGTTCAAGGTCGAGGCGATCTGCTTGTGGTGCACGGGAGTTCACGTGCTGACGTTCGTGCTCTTCGCGCTCGTGGTGATGGAGTCGACCGGGGCCCTCACCGCCGAGTGAGCACCCTCCGCTAGCTGCGCCGTGAGCTCGCGGACCGCGTCCACCCCGGCCGCCGGGCTCGCGGCGTCGGTGAGGCAGCGGACCAGCGCAGAGCCGACGATGACGCCGTCCGCGAAGGCTCCCACCTCGGCGGCCTGCTGGCCGGTGGAGACGCCCAAGCCGACGCACACCGGCAGGTCCGTGACCTCGCGGGTGCGCTCGACCAGGATCTGCGCGGTGGCACCCACCGCCTCGCGCACGCCGGTCACTCCCATGGTCGAGGCGGCATAGACGAACCCACGGCAGGCCCGTGTGGTCGACGCCAGCCGGGCCGCGGTCGAGCTCGGTGCGACCAGGAAGACCCGGTCGAGGTCGTTGTCGATCGCTGCGTCCAGCCACTCCCCGGCCTCGTCCGGGATCAGGTCGGGCGTGATGAGGCCGGCTCCCCCGGCGGCGGCGAGGTCGGCGGCGAACCGCGGCACGCCGTACCGCTCCACCGGGTTCCAGTAGGTCATGACCAGGGCCGTTGCGCCGGCGTCGACGACGGCCTCGACGGCTCGGAAGGCGTCGCGGGTCCGGGTCCCCCCGGCGAGAGCCACCTCGCCGGCGTGCTGGATGACCGGGCCGTCCATGAGCGGGTCCGAGTAGGGCAGTCCCACCTCGACGACGTCGACGCCGCCCTCGACCATCGCGCGCATCGCCGCGATCGAGGTGTCGAGGTCCGGGTAGCCCACGGGCAGGTAACCGACCAGCGCGGAGTGGCCGCCCTGGCGGATGCGCGCCAGGGTCGGACCGACGCCGGTCACGGCTGGTCCAGCAGGCCGAACCAACGGGCCGCCGTGTCGACGTCCTTGTCGCCGCGGCCCGACAGGTTGACCAGGACCACGCCGTCCGGGCCGAGCTCACGCCCCGCGCGCATGGCGCCGGCCAGCGCATGGGCGCTCTCGATGGCCGGGATGATCCCCTCGGTGCGGCAGAGCACGGAGAAGGCCTCCATGGCCTCGGCATCGGTGACCGGCTCGTACGACGCGCGGCCCGTGTCGTGCAGCCACGAGTGCGCCGGGCCGACTCCCGGGTAGTCCAGGCCGGCCGAGATGGAGTGGCTCTCGACGGTCTGGCCGTCCTCGTCCTGCAGCAGGTAGGACCGGGCACCGTGCAGGACGCCGGGGGCACCGCCACTGATCGAGGCCGCGTGCCGACCGGTCTCCAACCCGTCGCCACCCGCCTCCAGGCCCAGCAGCCGCACGGCCGGGTCGTCCAGGAAAGCGGCGAAGATCCCCATCGCGTTGGAGCCCCCGCCCACGCAGGCGCACACGACGTCCGGCAGGCGCCCGGTCAGCTCGAGCATCTGGCCCCGGGCCTCGTCGCCGATGACCCGCTGGAAGTGGCCGACCATGGTCGGGAACGGGTGGGGGCCCGCCACGGTGCCGATGAGGTAGTGCGTGCGGTCGACCGTCGTCACCCAGTCCCGCATGGCCTCGTTCATCGCGTCCTTGAGCGTCCGCGAGCCGGCCCTGACCGGGATGACCTCGGCACCCAGCAGCCGCATGCGGGCCACGTTGAGCGCCTGCCGCCGGGTGTCCTCCTCGCCCATGTAGACCGTGCATTCGAGGTCGAAAAGCGCTGCCGCAGTAGCGGTTGCCACGCCGTGCTGGCCCGCTCCAGTCTCGGCGATGACCCGGGACTTGCCCATCCGCCGCGTCAGCAGGGCCTGCCCCAGAACGTTGTTGATCTTGTGCGACCCGGTGTGGTTGAGGTCCTCGCGCTTGAGGAAGACACGCGCTCCGCCGGCGTGGGCCGCGAACCGCGGGACCTCGGTCATGATGCTCGGCCGGCCCGTGTAGGTGCGGCCAAGGCCCGCCAGCTCGGCCAGGAAGGAGGGGTCGGCGAGCGCCGACCGGTACGCCGCGTCCAGCTCGTCCAGCGCGGCGATCAGCGCCTCGGGGACGTAGCGCCCGCCGTACGGTCCGAACCGGCCCGGGACCGTGTCGGGCCCGGTGCCCTGCGTCTGCTGAGTCGTCACGAGCCGGACCCGCGGGCCGACCCGATAGCCGGGTGGGCGCCGGCTGCGACCAGGTTGGCCACCGCCGTACGGGGGTCGTTGCCGGTGACGAGCGCCTCGCCGACCAGGACCGCGGTCGCGCCGGCCATCGCGTACTCGAGGACGTCGTGCGGACCGCGCACACCGGACTCGGCGATCCGGACCATCGAGTCCGGAACCAAGGGTGCGAGCCGCGCGAACGCGCTGCGGTCGACCTGGAGCGTGTGCAGGTCGCGAGCGTTGATCCCGATGACGCGGGCGCCCGCATCCAGCGCACGCAGCACCTCCTGCTCGTCGTGGCACTCGACGAGGGGGGTCATGCCGAGCGAGGTGATCCGCTCGAGCAGCGACACGAGGGCCGGCTGGTCGAGGGCCGCGACGATGAGCAGGACGAGGTCCGCACCGTGTGCGCGGGCCTCCCACACCTGGTAGCTGCTCACCACGAAGTCCTTGCGCAGCACCGGGACGTCGACGCTCGAGCACACGGCGACCAGGTCGGCCAGGCTGCCGCCGAACCGCCGCTGCTCGGTCAGGACGCTGACCACACTGGCGCCGCCGCGCTCGTACTCGCGGGCCAGCGCCGCCGGGTCGTTGATCGCTGCGAGCGCGCCCTTGCTCGGGCTGGCCCGCTTCACCTCGGCGATGACCTTGATGCCGCCGTCGGCCGCGAGCACCGCGAACGCGTCCCGGGCGCTCGGCAGCCGGGCGGCCCGCTCCTGCAGCTGGGTGAGCGAGACGGTCTCCTGCCGGGCGGCGAGGTCCTGGCGGACGCCCGCGAGGATGTCGTCCAACACGCTCACGCCCACGATGCTAGCCAGCCCGGCCGAGTGCTCAGCACCCGACCGGGCTGGTCGTCAGGCCAGGCCGGCCTCAGACCTTGACCACCACGGTGCTGAGGATCTTGTCGGCGAACGTCTGCCGCTTGGCGTCCCACAGCGGCCAGAGGAACCCGAGGTAGCACGGGATCGCGTCGAGGATGTGGACGAAGTAGCGGCCGATGGCCAGCCCCACACCGACCGGCTGACCCGTCGTCATGCTGATCAGCTTCGTGCCTGCGATGCGCTTGCCGGTCGACTGACCGGTCTGACCCTCGAGGACCTTGTTGTAGATCGCCCAGCCCAGGACGGCCAGCTCGAGCAGTAGCCCCAGCGCGGTGTTGACCCGGTAGAAGAAGGCCGCGACGAGGCCGGGGACGAAGTAGTCGACCAGGGCGCCGACGACGCGGTTGCCCCAGCTGGCGTACGGCGTCGTGTCCGCGGGCTGGGCATAGCCGGAAGGTGGCATCTGGCCGTAGCCCGGAGCCGGCGTCTGGCCGTACCCGGCAGCCGGCGGGGGTGTGCCGTACGACGCAGGTGCCGGCGGCGGTGGGGTGCTGGGGGCACCGGCGCCCGAGTCCGGCGCTGCGGGCGGGGGCGGAGGTGGAGGCGGCGGCGGAGCGGGCGGGCCGCTCGACTCGGGCGGCTGCGGGCCGTTGGGCCCCGGCTGGTCGGTCATGCGGTCCCCTTGGTGCCTCGGGACAGCCGCTCGTCGGCCGTCTCGGGGCGAGGCTACTGGCGAGGGGGGTCGTTCAAGGCCCAAGAACGGCGATTCCGGGCATGTTGCGCAGCAGCCAGAACGCCAGCACGACCCCGAGGAGGGTCCAGAGCAACCAGGCGGGCGCCGCCCAGCGACGGCCGCGCCCCGTGGCGGCCCGATGCAGCCAGAGCAGCCACATCACGACGACGAACGGCACCGCCGCCACGGTGAGGGGGTTCCGGTGCAGGGCGGCGACGGGCTGTCCGGTGGCCAGGTCATGCACCGCGCGCAGTGACCCGCACCCCGGGCACGCGTAGCCGGTGAGGTAGCGGAACGGGCAGAGCGGGTAGTGGCCCGGCTGGTTCGGGTCGATCGCTGCGACGTACGCCACGGCCGTCAGGGCGGCCGCCGCCGAGGCGAAGGGTGCGGCCAGCCCGCTCCATCGCCGCGGGACGGTCTGGCTCAGCGCCACCGCTGGCTCTCCCACTCGGCCGTCAACTGTTGCCGCTCACCACAGCGACCGCGATCACGAGGTACAGCACTCCGATGACCGCGGCGGATATCGCACTCGCGATGGCGAACTGGCGGGCCCGCCGCGAAGCGACCTGCGCGCCGGCGACGTCGCCCATCGCCCACTTGTTGTTGACCTGCGCGGCGAACACGATCGAGGCGACGCCGAGCGGAAGGCAGCACAGGACCGTGGAGAGGATGGCCCAGACCAGGTAGTTGGGCGGGGGCGAGCCGGACGGGCCCGCGGAGTAGGGCATCTGCCCGTACCCGTACGGCTGCTGGCCGTACACCGGCGGCTGCTGTGGGGGTGGTTGGCCGTACCCATAGGGCTGCGGTGGCGGCGGTTGGTGGGGGGTCGGCTCCTCGTCGGGCTGAGGCCCGGTCTGGTCGGTCATGTCGCTCCCGGCGAACGGCACACCCGCGGGTCGGGCGAGGCACCGCCAGGCTAGTCGGCGCGGGCACCCGGGGCATGGACCCCGAAACCGGCCATCTGCAGGACTCGGCCCAGGATCAGGCCCACGACGCAGAACGCCACTCCGACGATGTCCAGCCACGTGATGACCAGCACGATGCCGAGGCTGACGATGAACGACCCGATCAGCAGGAACGCGACCAGGATCCACGCGGCGACGCTGTGGCCGTGGCTTTCGAAGTGCTCGTCAGCCTCGGCGTGCGCGGTCGCCGTGGATCGCTGGCTGCTGGTGCCGTGGTCGGCCATCGATGCGCTCCTCGCTCGAACGTCGGCTGCGTCCAGTCTGTCAGCACCCGGCGACGAGGCCCATCATCTGGTGGGGTCCTCGCCGCGCGACAAAGCGTCCCAGGCATCGTCGCTCTCCTCGACGGTGGCTGACGCCGTTTCGCCGGCCGGCACCGAGGTGGGCGCGTCGTACCGGTCGGACAGGCCGCTCCAGCCCCGGCCCCGGACGATCGTGGTGGCGCCGGCCAGCACGACCAGAGCCGCCGACACGAGCGCGACCCACGGCCACAGACCGCTCACGTGCGTGGTCGCCGACACGTCTCCCGTGCGCCCGGTGGCCCGGCGCAGCGCCTCCTCAGCCGCGCCGCGCGGGTCGACCAGGACGCGCACGGTCGCCGACCCGATGGCGCCGCCCGCCGCCACGAGCAGCAAGGCGGCGAGCTGCCGCCCGACACGGCGCAGCGTCACCGCTGCCACCGACGCTGCGAGCGCGACCAGGGCTGCGGCTGGCACGAGCGCGGCGACGCTGCGACCGTCCGGGTGCAGGCGTCCGCTGCCGGCCAACGGGTCCTGCACGGTGACGGCCAGCCAGGTCCGGGTGCCGGCCAGGAGCGCCACAGCCGCGCCGAGCACGCCCAGCCCGAGCACCACGAGGCGTTCGCGCCGAGGCGAGCGCGCCGTCGCCGCCGGCCTCGCGGTCATCGAGCCGGACGCAGCCGGGCGGCCGTCGCGACGGCACGCAGCACGGCCATCGCCTTGTTGACCGACTCCTGGTACTCCACCGACGGCACCGAGTCGGCCACGATGCCGGCGCCGGCTTGGACGTAGGCGACCTGGTCGCGGATGACGGCGGTCCGGATCGCGATCGCCATGTCGAGGTCCCCGGCGAAGTCCAGGTAGCCGACCGTCCCGCCGTACAGACCGCGGCGGCTCGTCTCGAACTGGTCGATCAGCTCCATGGCGCGAACCTTCGGCGCGCCGGACAGCGTCCCGGCGGGGAAGGTCGCCACCAGGGCGTCGTACGCCGTGCGGTCCGGACGGAGCCGTCCGACCACGGTCGACACGATGTGCATGATGTGGCTGTAGCGCTCGACCGACATGAAGTCCAGCACCTCTACCGTGCCGGCCTCGCACACCCGTCCGACGTCGTTGCGGGCCAGGTCGACCAGCATGACGTGTTCGGCACGTTCTTTGTCATCTGCTAACAGTTGTTCGGCGTAAAGTGTATCTTCCTCGGGCGTCTGCCCCCGGGGACGCGACCCCGCAATCGGGTGCATCATCACGTGCCGCCCATCGACCTTCACGAGCGCCTCGGGACTCGACCCGACGACCTCGTACAGACCTCCGTCCGGTGTGGGCAGACGCAGCAGGTACATGTACGGGCTCGGGTTGGAGATCCGCAGCACCCGGTAGACATCGAGCGCGTCGGCCGGGCAGTCCAGCTCGTAGCGCTGGGACGGCACGACCTGAAACACCTCACCCGCTCGGATGGCCTCCTTGGCCTCCTCGACGATCGCCTCGTACGCCGCCCGGCCGACCTGTTCGCGCGGCTCCGGCACGGGCGTCTCGAGCACCGCGACACTGGCAGGGGCCGCAGCCGACAGGTCGAGCGTCATGGCCTCGAGCCGGCGTACGGCGTCCTGCCAGGCCTCGTCGACCCGCTCGTCGGTGAAGTCGTAGTTGATCGCGTTGGCGACCAGCAGGACGGAGCCGTCGCTGTGGTCGAGCACGGCCAGGTCGGTCGCCAGCAGCATCGTGATCTCGGGCAGCTTGAGGTCGTCGACCGTGCCGTCCGGCAGGCGCTCCCAGCGCCGCACCGCGTCGTACGTGATCGCACCGACCATGCCGCCGGTCAGCGGCGGCAGGCCGTCGAAGGCTTCGGTGTGCAACGCCTCCACGGTGCCGCGCAGCGCCTCCAGCGGGTCGCCGGCGGTCGGCACGCCCACCGGCGGCTCGCCGATCCACAGCGCCTCACCGTCCCGCTCGGTCAGGACGGCTCGGGAACGCGCACCGACGATCGAGTAGCGCGCCCAGACCCCGCCGTGCTCGGCCGACTCGAGCAGGAACGTGCCCGGCCGGTCCTGGGCCAGCTTGCGGTACAGGCCGATCGGCGTCTCGGCGTCCGCGAGCAGCCGGCGCACGACCGGGATGACCCGGCGCTCGCGGGCCAGCTCGCGGAACTGGACGAGGGTCGGCCAGGTGTGTCCGTAGTCGAGGTCCGGCTTCATGTCCGCAGGCCTTCGGCGACGGCGAGAGGGCCCGAGTCGAAGCACGTCCGGGTGCCCGTGTGGCAGGCCGGGCCGACTTGCTGGACCGACAGCAGCAAGGCGTCGCCGTCGCAGTCGAGGGCGGCGCCGCGCACCAGCTGGATGTGGCCGGACGTGTCGCCCTTGCGCCAGTAGGCCCGGCGGCTGCGGCTCCAGTACGTCGCCCGCCCGGAGGTCAGGGTGCGGTGCAGCGCCTCGTCGTCCATCCAGCCGACCATGAGCACCTCGCGGGTGTCGTGCTGCTGGACGACGACGCAGATGAGGCCGGCGTCGTCGCGCTTGAGACGTGCGGCGACGGCCGGGTCGAGGTCGGAGGACACCGGCCCATTGTGAGCCCTAGCCCGAACGCAGCTGCGCGGTCCAGCTCGCGTGCAGCTCGGCGTACCGCCCACCCGCATCGGCCAGCACCGAGCTCGGACCGCGCTCCACGACCCGCCCGCCGTCCATGACCAGCACCTCGTCGGCCGCCTCGGCCGTCGACAGCCGATGCGCGATCGAGATCGCCGTGCGCCCGCGGGTGAGGCTGTCGAGGGCGCGCTGGATGCGCACCTCGGTCGCCGGGTCGACCGAGGACGTGGCCTCGTCCAGGACCAGCAGGTCCGGGTCGGCGAGATAGGCCCGGGTCAGGGCCACCAGCTGGCGCTCGCCGGCCGACAGGGACTCACCCCGCTGGCCCACCGCAGTGTCCAGACCGTGCGGCAGGCCGTCGGCCCAGTCCACGAGACCGAGCTCGGTCAGCGCGAGGCGCACCTCCTCGACCGAGGCCTCCGGGCGCGAGAACCGCAGGTTGTCGAGAACCGTCCCCTCGAACAGGAACCCCTCCTGCGGCACCAGGACGACGCGCTCGCGCAGCGAGGCGAACGACACCTCGCGCAGGTCCACGCCGTCGACCAGGACCCGCCCGTCGACCGGGTCCATCAGCCGGGTCAGCAGCTTCGCGAACGTCGTCTTGCCCGACCCCGTCTCGCCCACGACTGCGACCCGCGTGCTCGGGTCCAGGATGAGGTCGATGTCGTGCAGCACCGCCCGGCCGCCGGGGTAGGCGTAGCCGACGTGCTCGAACCGCACCGTGATCGGCCCGCGCGGCAGGACCTGCCCGTCCACCGGGTCGGCAACGTCCGCCGTCGTGTCGAGGACCGCGATCACCCGGCGCCAGCCCGCGACGGCGTTCTGCAGCTCGTTGAGGACGTCGGTCGCGGTCTGGACCGGGCTGGTGAACAGCTGGACCAGGAACAGGAACGCCAGCAGCTCGCCGAGCGTGATCCGCCCGTGCGCGCCCAACCAGGTGCCGACGACCACCACGACGGCCGTGGTGAGCCCGGACGTCAGGACACCGGTGCTGAACGTCAGCGCGACCCGGGTCTGCGCGGCGATGGCCGCCCGGCGATGCTCGGCGACGGCACGGTCGACCCGCCGCTGGGTGCGCTCCTCCACCGCGTACGCGCGTACCGTCGCCGCGCCGACGACCGCCTCGGACACCGCGCCGAGCAGGTCCGCCACCCGCTCGCGTACTCGCGCGTACGCCGCGGAGACCGACCGCTGGAAGATCCGCGCGCCGACGAGGAGCGGGGCGAAGCAGGCCCAGACCAGCAGGGTGAGCAGCGGGGAGTAGATCGTCATCAGCACGGTGGCCACGACCAGCTGGGCGATCGACAGCAGAAGCAGCAGCCCACCGAACTGCACGAACTGCGAGATCGTGTCGACGTCGCTCGTGACCCGGCTGACCATCGACCCCCGGCGCTCGGCGTTCTGGGTGAGGACCGACAGGTCGTGAACGTGCCGGAACGCCTTGACCCGCAACGTCATCAGCCCGGCCTCGGTGGCTCGGAACAGCCGCACGTTGACGGCGTACGCCGAGAAGGCGGTGATCACGACGGCCACCGCCCCTGCCGAGACGAAGACGGCGACTCGGCGCACGTCGGGGGCGCCGCCCGCCATGATGCCGCGGTCGATGGTCTGCTGAACGGCGAGCGGTACGACGATGCGGCCCAGCGTCGACAGCAGGCCCAGAGCCAGGGTCACCCAGCCACCGCGGACGATCTCGGGCGAGACCTGCAGCCCGCGTCGTATCGTCGCCCGCACCGATGGCGAGACGCCGTCGCCGATGTGGGCCGCGGCGGCGCTCACGAGCGCACGTCCTCGTCGGCCGCGAGGGCCGCCCGCTCGGCGGCCTCACGCTCGTAGGCGTCGACCAGGTTGCGGTAGCCCTCGTTGCGCCCCAGCAGCTCGAGATGCGTGCCGCGGTCCACGACGCGCCCGTGCTCGATGTAGGCGACCTCGTCGGCGAGCGCGATCGTCGCTTTGCGGTAGGCGACGACGACGACGGTCGGTGGCGCCGTGCCGCCGGTGCGAAGGCCCTTCCACGCGGACCCGTCCGGGCGCAGGCCGGCCAGGATCGCGGCCTCGACCGTGGTGTCGACGGCGCTCGTCGCGTCGTCCAGGACGAGCAGGCGTGGGCGCCGGACCACCGCGCGCGCCAGGGCGATGCGCTGACGTTGCCCGCCGGACAGGGTCGTGCCCCTCTCCCCCACGGTCGTGTCCAGGCCGGCCGGCAGACCGGCGACGAACCCGTCGATCTGCGCCAGTCGCAGCGCCTCCCAGACCCGCTCGTCGCCCAGCTCCTCGATCTCCGGGTCGCCGAGCGTGATGTTGCCGCGAACCGTGTCGTCGAACAGGAACGTCTGCTGCGGGACGAGCCCAGCGTGCGCGGCCACCTGACCGCGAGCGCCCTCCCGCAGGTCGACGCCGTCGAGCTCCACCACGCCGGAGGAGGGGTCCACCAGCCGGACCAGGAGCGTGGTCAACGTGGACTTGCCGCTGCCCGTGGGACCGACGAGGGCGAGGGTGCGACCGGCCGGCACCTCCAGGTCGACGCCGTGCAGGACCGGCAGTGGCGAGCCGTCCGTGTCCGCGTACGCGTACTCGACATCCCGCAGGGACAGCGCCGCACTGCCGGTGTGCGGCCAGACGTGGCGGCCGTACGGCAGCTCGCCCTCCGCGCGCAGGACCGCACTCACCCGGTCCCAGCCGACGACGGCCCGCGGCAGCTCGCCCAGCACCCAGCCCAGCGACCGCACGGGGAAGGCCAGCAGCGAGAACAGGTAGGCGACCTGCACCACGTCGGCCGCGTCGATGGCGCCGCTGCGCACCCGGGCGGTCCCGGCGACGAGCACCGCGAGGGTGCCGAGGGTGGGCAGCGCCTCGATGACCGGGTCGAAGGTGCCCCGGGTCCGGCCCACGGCGACGTTGGCGTCGCGCAGGCGTGCGGACACGATGGCGAACCGCGCCGTCTCCTGCTCCTCGCGGCCGAGGGCCTTGACGACGAGCCCGCCGTCGAAGCTCTCGTGCGCGACGGCGGACACGTCGGCCCGCAGCTGCTGGGCCCGGGTCACACGCGGCGACATCCGGCGCTGGAACACGCCGTTGATCACCACCAGGGCCGGGAAGACGCAGAGCCCGATGAGGGCCAGCACGGGGTCGGCGAGGACCATCGCCACCGCCGCGACGACGAGCATCACGATGACGCCGAGGCCCATGGGCAGCGGCGCGAACACGTTCCACGTCGCCTCCACGTCGGCGTTGGCGTTGGAGAGGAGCTGGCCCGCGGGGTGACGCTGGTGCCAGGCCATCGGCAGCCGCAGGTACTGGCGCGTGACCAGCCGGCGGTACATCGCACCGAGGTCGAACATCACGACCCCGGCGGCGACGCGGCGGCCCACCACGCCGATGACGAGCAGCACCGTGACCAGGGACATCCACCCGCCCGCCTCGGCCAGCTGGGACCCGGTCACGTGCCGGGTCTCGAACGCCGGCTGCACGATGCGGGAGACGACGATGCCGAGGACGTACGCCTGCCCAGCGGTCATGACGCCGTACAGCGTCGACCCGGTCACCGCGACGATGAACGGGCGGGGCGCCTGCCGGATCCCGATACCGAGGACCGAGAGCCCCCGACGCAGACCTGGGGCGTCGGTGCGGCTCACTCGGACGAGTTTTTCATGGCGGTGGGACAGTGCGCGCCGCAGGCACCGATGAGCGACCTCCACGGCGGCCCCAGCCTGGCGCCCGGGGCTGGTGCGGCGGGGCTGGTGCGGCGGGGCTGGTGCGGCGGGGCGAGCGAACCCTTGCCAGACTGCAGGGGATGACGACCTCGACCTTCGCTCGGCGAGAACGAGCCGCCCTCTGCAGCACGCTGCGGGCCACCGGCCCGGAAGCCCCCACCCTCTGCGAAGGCTGGACGACGCGCGACCTGGCGGCGCACATCGTCATGCGCGAGCACGCGCCGATCGGCGCCCTCGGCATCTGGGCGAGACCCCTGGCGGGCTACGCGGCCAAGGTCCAGGCCGAGATCGCCGCGCAGGACTGGGAGACCCTGCTGGAGCAGGTCGCGGCGCCGCCTGCGCTGTGGCACCCCGTCCGATACTCCCGGCGGGTCGAAGCGGTGTTCGACGACTCGGAGATGTTCGTCCACCACGAGGACGTCCGCCGTGGTGACGGCATCGCCCGTCCGCGCGACCTGTCGGCGGACGACCAGGCGTCCCTGTGGCGCGTGGTCGTGGGACCGGGACGGCTCGCCTACCGGGCCAGCCCGGTCGGCATCGCGGTCGAGGTGCCCGGCCACCCGCCCACGCAGCTGCACAAGCGGGGCGACCAGGTCGTGACGGTGCGCGGTGCGGTCGGCGAGGTGCTGCTCGCGGCCTACGGCCGCGGCCGCGCCGCCGAGGTCGAGCTCGACGGCCGGCCCGAGGACGTCCTGGCCCTGCGCGCGGCGCCGCTCGGCCTCTAGCGGGCCGGCGGCCTACCGGACGGGGTGCCCGGCCGCCCGCAGGGCGTCCTTCACCTGCCCGATCGAGACCTCCCGGTAGTGGAAGACACTGGCGGCCAGGACCGCGTCCGCCCCGGCGTCGACCGCCGGCGCGAAGTCTGCCGCCGATCCCGCGCCGCCGCTGGCTACGACCGGCACGTGCACGCGCTCGCGAACGGCGCGCAGCATCTCCAGGTCGAAGCCGTGCTTGACGCCGTCCGCGTCCATGGAGTTGACGACGATCTCGCCGGCCCCGAGACGTTCGCCGCTGACGACCCACTCGAGCAGGTCCAGCCCGGTGTCGCGCCGGCCACCGTGGCTCGTCACGGCGAAGCCGCTGGGCGTGTCCGGCGAGCGCCGCGCGTCCACCGAGAGGACCACGCACTGCGAGCCGAACCGGAGCGCGGCCTCGTGCAGCACCTCGGGCCGGGCCACGGCGGCGGAGTTCAGCGACACCTTGTCCGCGCCGGCGCGCAACAGGGCGTTCACGTCCTCAGGGGTCCGGACACCGCCGCCCACCGTGAGCGGGATGAAGATCTGCTCCGCGGTACGGCGGACGACGTCGTACATCGTGCTGCGCTCGTCCGAGGACGCGGTGATGTCGTAGAAGACCAGCTCGTCCGCGCCCTCCCGGTCGTAGAACCGCGCCAGCTCCAGCGGGTCGCCGACGTCCACGTTGTCGAGGAACCGCACGCCCTTGGTCACGCGCCCGGCATCGACGTCCAGGCACGGCACCACCCGAACGGCCACGGTCACGCGGACCAGCCTAGGTTCGGGTCGCGCGCCACCCCGGATCGGGTACGACGACCGTGCCGCTCTGGCCGCGCACCGCGGCGTCGATCCGGTCCAGCCGGGCGATCACCGCGCGGGTGCCGCCCTCCTCGACGAACCGGCAAGCGGCCTCCACCTTGGGCCCCATCGAGCCGCTGCTGAAGTGCCCGTCGGCGGCGTAGGCGCGCATCCGGCTGACCTCGACGACGCCCAACGGCTCGGCGTACGGCGTGCCGAAATGCAGGACGGCAGCCTCCACATCCGTGGCGATCACCAAGGCGTGTGCCCCGACGTCATGGCCGAGCAGAGCTGCGGTGAGGTCCTTGTCGATGACGGCCGGGACGCCGTGAACCGACCCGTCGTCGTCCAATGCCGAGGGCACCCCGCCGCCACCGCAGCAGATGACGACGAAACCGTTGTCCACCAACACTTTCACCGCCTGGACGTCGAGGATGTGCCGCGGCTCCGGTGACGCGACCACCCGCCGCCAACCCCGTTCGCCGCGGTCCTCCCAGACCTCGCCGTGCTCCATCAGCGCCTTGGCCTCGGCTTCGGGGAGGTAGCGGCCGATGGGCTTGGACGGCCGGAGCAGACCCGGATCGTCGCGGCCGACTGAGGTCCGGCTCAACACCGTCGTGACGGGCCGTCGCAGTCCTCGCGCGGCGAGCGAGTGCTCGAGTGCGTTGACGAGCGTGAGGCCGATCGTGCCCTGCGTCTGCGCGACACACCAGTCCAACGGCACGGGCGGCACGACCCCGGCGGCGACCTCGTTCATCAGCAACAGGTTGCCGACCTGTGGACCATTGCCGTGCGTTAACAGAACCTCGTCGCCTCCGGCGATCACGGCCGCGATGTGTTCGGCGGCGACCGCCATGGCCGCCAGCTGCTGGGCCGGGCCGGACCGTCCGTCCGGCGAGCTCAGGGCATTGCCCCCCAGGGCGATCAGGACACGCACGCCGAGGCACGCTACGCCGCTAGCCTCGCCAGGTGCCGGACCTCGAGCTGCCCGACGTGTTGGCGCGTCGCGCTCACGACGCCCCGGCTCGGGCCGGGTCGACCCGGGTGGTCGCGGTCGACGGCCCGAGCGGTGCGGGCAAGTCGACCCTGGCTGCAGCGCTCGCCGACCGGCTCGCGGCACAGGTCGTGCTCGTCGACGACCTGATGCCGGGCTGGGCCGGCCTCGACGAGGCGCTGCGCACCCTGCGCCGCGACGTCCTCGAGCCGCTGAGCCGCGGCCAGAGCGGCGGGTACCAGCGCTACGACTGGGTGCGCGAGCAGCTCGCCGACCACATCGCCGTCCCGGCGGGGGCGTTCCTCGTCGTCGACGGATGCGGCTCCGGCGGGCGAGAGCTCGCGCCGTACCTGTCGCTGCTGGTCTGGGTCGACGCCGGCCTCGAGCTGCGGTTCGAACGCAGCATGGTCCGCGACGGAGAGGTGTTCCGCCCGCACTGGGACCGCTGGGAGCGGGAGACCCAGGCCCGGTTCGCTCGCGAGGGGACGGCCGGCCGGGCCGACGTCGTCGTGGACGGGTCGTGACGCCGCGCCGGGACGGGCCGGGCGGTCAGGCTCCTGCTGCGGTCGCCGTCAGCGTGCCGACGGCGACCCCCGCGGCCACGACGTGCGTGACGAACGTCGGCAGGATGCGCGTCCGGTTGGTCACCACGGCCTTGGGGTCGCTGGACACTCCGTCGACGTACAGAAGGCCGAGCACGTTACCGGCGGGGATGGCCACGATGTAGCCGGTCGTGGTCACGTTGTTCTTGTACCTGATCACCTGGCTCAGGACCACCGAGCCCTTGGGCAGCCCGGCCGGTGCCTTGGCCGCCTTGACGGTGCCGGTCACTCCCTTGGTGAACCTGGTCTTGGGGCACGCCTTGGGCGCCCCCTGGTACGACTTCATCGCGGCCGCGACACCGCCGGGGCGGTAGGCGACGACCTCGCTGGACACCTTGACCTGGGCCTTGGTCGGGTCCTGCGACGCCCAGCCCTTGCTGAGCCACGAGGACTGCAGCCGGTCGACGCGGGCGAAGTCCGACGGGTCGACCTTGGTGTAGCCGCAGGCGATGAAGGTCCGGACCGACAGGCCGCGGCTCTCGGCCACCGACTCCTTCTGCCGCACCAGCTTGACCTGGGCAGTCGTCAGCTGGGCCTTGGTGAGGGCGCTGCGGATCTTCGCCGCTGCGGCGTCCTGCGCGGACACCGTCGCCTGGCTCGTGGTCGGCGAGGGCGTGACGACCGCCGTGCTGGACGGGGTCGGGGTCTTGGCGGGGTCGCTGCCGGACGAGCATGCGGCGAGCCCGACCAGGGCGAGCGCCGCGAGGACGGCGGCGAACGTGCGCGCGGGCATGAGCTCCTCGACAGCGATGGATTTCGTCAGGCGTCGCCCCTCCCGGTCGACGAACCGCCTGCGGCGACGTTACCAGCGCTGTCCGGCACCACGGGACCTACGATCGCCGCATGGCGGCCCGGCGCGGGACGGACCTGCTGCGCGAGCTGTCCGGCGAGCTCGGCCCTCGCGCCCTCGAGCGTGGTCGTACGTCGGTCCGGTCGCGGCTGCGCCGGCTGCAGGCCCGATCCTGGCATATCGGGCAGTGCGCGGTGGCTGCCGCGGTCGCCTGGCTGCTCGCGCGGGGACTGCTCGGGCACCCCGCCCCGTTCTTCGCGCCCGTCGCCGCGATCGTGTCCCTCGGCACGTCGTACGGGCAGCGGTTGCGCCGGGTCGCGGAGGTGACCGCGGGAGTCGCGCTGGGCGTCGGGATCGGTGACCTGTTCGTGCGCTGGGTGGGCACCGGCTGGTGGCAGATCGCCGTGGTGGTGTCCCTGGCGATGTCGGCCGCTGTGCTGCTCGACGCCGGGGCGCTCATCGTCACCCAGGCCGGCGTCCAGTCGGTGGTCGTCACGACGTTGCTGCCGAACCCGCAGGCCGGGTTGGGGCGGTGGCTCGACGCGGTCGTCGGCGGCCTGGTCGCCCTGGTCGCGGCGACGGCAGTGCCACAGGCGCCGCTGCGCCGCCCGCGTCAGGAGGCCGCGCGCATCGTCGAGCTCCTGGCCGACCTGCTGCGCGAGGCCGCTCGCAGCGCCCAGGACGGTGACGAGGACCGGGCCGTCGCCACCCTGACCCGGGCCCGGGACGAGGACGCCTCGCTCAACGACCTGCGCGCCGCAGCGGCCGAGGGACTGCACATCGTGCAGAGCTCACCGTTCCGGCGCAGAACTGACGTCGAGGTACGGCGGATGGCCGACCTCGTCGTACCGCTGGACCGGGCACTGACCAACGCCCGCGTGCTGGTACGACGGTCGGTCCAGCTGGCGCGCAGCGGAGTGCCGCTGCCGGCGGAGTACGCCGCACTGGTCGAGCAGCTGGCCGACGCCGTGGAGACGATGGCCCGCGAGCTGCGCATGGGCCGGATGGCGGTCGCTGCCCGCCCGGAGCTGCTCGCCGTCGCCCGGGCCAGCGTGCTGGTCCCCCGCAGCTCCGTGCTGTCCGTCGAGGTCATCCTGGCCCAGGTCCGCTCGGTCGTCGTCGACCTGCTGCAGACGGCCGGACTGGACGCCGACGAGGCGCTCGCCGCGATCCCCCCGATGCCCTACGTGTGATGTCCACCTAGGCGGCCGGCCGCCGCCTGCCTATCGTTGGTCGATGATCACACCGGACACCAAGGACTGGACCTGGGTGCTCGAGGAGCCCTGCTCCGAGTGCGGGTACGACGCAACGGACGTGGAGCCTGCACGGGTCGGCGAGCGGGTCCGCACGTCCCTGCCGCGCTGGCAGCAGGCCCTGACCCGCGCGGACGCGGCGGAACGTCCGAGCGAGGACGTCTGGTCGCCGCTGGAGTACGCGTGTCACGTCCGCGACGTCTTCACGATCTTCGACGGCCGGCTCCAGCAGATGCTGACGGTGGACCACCCGGAGTTCGCGAACTGGGACCAGGACGCCACAGCGGTCGACGGGCGGTACGGCGAGCAGGACCCGAGCCAGGTGTCCGTCGAGCTCGCCGCGGCCGGCTCCAGCATCGCGGCCCGGTTCGACGGTGTCTCCGGCCTGCAGTGGGACCGCACGGCCAGCCGCAGCGACGGCGCGCGGTTCACCACGGCGTCGTTCAGTCGCTACTTCCTGCACGACATCGAGCACCACCTGCACGACGTCGGCGCCTAGCCCGGTCAAGAAGGCTTAGTTCGTAGGCCCGGCCGGCTCCCAGACGGATGCGTCGTGGGCGAACATGACCCGGCGCGGGTCGAGGTCGAGCAGCCGCTCCATCAGGCCGGTGCCAGGGGGAGCGGTGGCGGCAGCCCGTCGCGGGCCGCCTGGACGGCCAAGGCGTCGGCGGCGAACTCCGAGGTGTGGTCGTGCGACTGCCCGGCCAGCACGACCGTCCCGTCTGAGCACCGGACGACGACCGACTGGTGGCCGTCGGTGTGCCCGGGAGTCGGCAGGACCAGCACGTCGGGGCGGATCTCGACCTCGCCGTCGATCTCCTCGTACCGGACGCCGGTGTGGTCGACCAGCTCGGGGAACGTGTGGTCGCCGCCCCGCGCCAGCTCGAGCTCGCGCACCTGCGCCACGATCGGCGTACCGGCCAGCAGTGGGTTGCCCCCGCAGTGGTCGAAGTGCAGGTGGCAGTTGACGACGACGTCGATGTCCTCGAGCCGAACGCCGTTGCGCTGCAACGCATCGGGCAGCGCTATGCGGTCCGGGCGGTACCACTGCTCGGTCTCGTCGTCGGCGTTACCGATGCCGGTGTCGAGCAGGATCAGCCCTTGCTGGTGCCGGACCAGGTAGCCGAGCACGATCTCGACGCGCGGCTGCCCGGTGCCCGTCTCCTCGGGCGGCCGGACGAAGCGGCCGAGCGGAACTCGCGCGATGTCGTCGACCCGCAGCATCGGCCCATCATGCCGGTCTGGAGGCCCACAGGGACGGCTTCCGCGGGTCCGCCGCCTACGATCGGTGGCGGGACCTGCTGCACCACTTCTACGATCCGTTCCCCGACGTGCAGCACTTCGAGGATGTGGTGACCGGATGAAGTTCACCGGCGTACTGAGCGAGGCGAGCGGACCCGGCGGGCGCTGGGTCGAGTGCCCGTTCGACGCGACCAAGGAGTTCGGTGAGGCCCGTCCGACCGTTGTCGGCACGGTCAACGGCGCGGCGTACCGCACCAGGCTGATGCGGTACGCCGGCAAGACCGTCATGGGCCTGACCAAGCAGATCCGCGAGACCGTCGGCGCGGACGTCGGCGACGAGCTCGTGATCGAGATCGAGAAGGACACCGCGCCGCGTGACGTCGACGTCCCCGAGGAGCTCGCGATGGCGCTGGCCTCGGACGCGCCGGCCCAGAAGGTGTTCGACAGCCTGGCTTTCACCCACCGCAAGGAGTACGCCCAGTGGATCGCCGAGGCGAAGCGGCCCGAGACCAGGGAGCGGCGGGTCGCCAAGGCCCTCGAGATGCTGACCACCGGCGTCAAGCACCCATGACGGAGACCACGTGAGCACAGCCCCTACCCTCGGCGTCATCTTCCTGCCCTCCTACCCACCGGAACGCTTGAAAGCCGTTGCGATGCAAGCGGATCGACTCGGCCTGCCGGAGCTCTGGCTGTGGGAGGACTGCTTCAAGGAGGGCGGCCTGACCGCCGCCGCGGCGGCACTGGCCTGGACGTCGCAGCTGCGCGTCGGCATCGGCCTGTTGCCCGTCCCGCTGCGCAACGTCGCCCTGTCGGCCATGGAGCTGTCGACGATCGACCGCATGTTCCCCGGCCGGACGGTGTTGGGGATCGGCCACGGCGTCCTGGAGTGGATGGAGCAGGTGGGCGCCCGTGCGGAGTCACCCATGACACTGCTGAGGGAGTACACGGTCGCCCTCCGGCGTCTGCTCAGTGGCGACACGGTGAGCTCCACCGGACGGTACGTCGCGCTCGACAACGTTGGTCTGGTCTGGCCGCCCTCCGCCCCGGCTCCCTTGCTGGTCGGAGCGGTAGGCCCCAAGACCATGACCCTGGCCGGCGAGCTGGCGGACGGCGCGATCCTGACCGGAGGCACGACGCCGGACCAGGTCCGGGCGGCCCGCACCCTTCTGGACGCGGCGGCCCAGGCCGCAGGCAACCCACGCCCGCGCATCGTCGTGTTCCTCGTCGCCGCGACGGGCCCGGACGCGCAGGCGCGGTTGGAGGCAGACCTGGTCGACTCCGACAACGGTGACGACCTCGGTCTGGTCGGCGTCGCAGGCAGCGCGGAACGCGTCGCAGCCGGTGTCCGGCGCCTGGCGGACGCCGGAGCGGATGCGGTCATCCTGCAACCGACCCAGGACGTCCAGGACGTGGAGGGGTTCGTCGCGTTCGTGGCCGAGGACGTCGCAACGGTTCTAGCTGGGTGAACCGGGCGGCCGGTTCGACGGCGCGGCGATCCAGGGCCAGGAAGGCGCCGGCACCTACGGCTGGTGAGGCTGCGGCAGGAGGTCGTGCGGGTGGTCGACGTCCCGCGGGTCGCCGAGCCCGGTGCAGTCGACCTCCAGCACCTGGTCCGGGTGGGCGTTCATCCAGGCCTTGGCTCCGACGTCACCGACCGCGAGCTCGGTGATCTCCGGCCACAGGACGGCGTCCAGCAGGACCGGGTGGCCGCGCCGCCCGTCGTACGTCGCGACGAGCGCCGGTGCCGTGCCCGCCGACGTGACCAGGCGTCGTACCGCTCCAGCGGAGACCCAAGGGGTGTCGACCAGCAGGACCACCACGGCCTCGGCGCCCACCTCGTCGAGCGCCAGCAGTCCGGCTCGCAACGAGGACCCCATGCCGCTCGCCCAGTCCGGGTTGGGGACGACCTCGGCGCCGGGGGCGACCAGCTGACGGGCACCGGAGACCACGACGACGGGTCGGCAGCCACCATCGGTGAGGATGCGTACGCCGATGTCGACCAGCCGTTCGCCGGCCAGCTGGACCTCGGCCTTGGGTCCGCCGAACCGCCGCCCCTCCCCCGCCGCGAGCACCAGCCCGGCGACGTTCACGCCGAGGCGCCCTCGACGACCGCGCCCGCGGCGGGCGGTTCGCCCCGCTCGAGGTCGCTGCCGTGGTGGATGGGGCCGCTGGTCACCCCGAGCTTGCGGCCGGACCCGCCCCAGCGCGACTGCACGATCTCCGCCGCGACCGAGATCGCCGTCTCCTCCGGTGTGCGGGCGCCGATGTCCAGGCCGATCGGCGAGGCGAGGCGAGCCAGCTCCGGCTCGGTCAGGCCCTGCTCGCGCAGCCGGGCCAGCCGGTCCTCGTGGGTACGCCGCGACCCCATGGCTCCGATGTAGGCCGCGGGCGTGCGCAGGGCCAGCTCGAGCAGCGGGACGTCGAACTTCGGGTCGTGCGTCAGCACGCACAACGCGGTCCGCCCGTCGAGCCGCCCGGCCGCGAGCTCGGCGGCGAGGTAGCGGTGGGGCCACTCGACCACGACCTCGTCCGCCTCCGGGAACCGCCGCGCCGTGGCGAACACGGGGCGGGCGTCGCAGACCGTCACGTGGTAGCCGAGGAACGACCCGACCCGGGCCACTGCGGCCGCGAAGTCGATCGCGCCGAACACGAGCATGCGCGGCGGCGGGGCCATCGACTCGACCAGCACCGCGAGAGTGTCCAGCCGCCGCTCACCGTCGGGGCCCAGCCGCAGCACGCTGGTGTGACCGGCGGCCAGCAGTCCACGCACGTCGTCCGTGACGGCGGCGTCGAGCCGCGCCGAGCCGAGCGAGCCCGCGACCCGGTCGGCCCAGACCACCAGCCGGCTGCCGAGCTGCGCCCGGGCGTCGTCCGGCCGCTCGACCACGGTCGCGACGGCGACCGGTTCGTGGCCCTCGACCGAGCGGGCGATCTGCTCGAGCTGCGGGAACCGTGCCGGGTCGACCGGCTCGACGAGGACGTCGATGACCCCGCCGCAGGTCAGCCCGACCGCGAACGCCTCGTCGTCGCTCACGCCGTACCGCTGCAGGACCGGCACGCCTTCTGTGACCACCCGCTGGGCCAGGTCGTACACCGCACCCTCGACGCACCCGCCGGACACGCTGCCGACCGCCTCGCCGTCGGCCGACACGGCCATGGCGGCGCCGGCCTGTCGGGGGGCACTGCGCCACGTCCGCACGACGGTGGCCAGGCCGAACGGCTGCCCGCTGCGCCAGAGCCGGACCACGTCGTCCATCACGTCACGCATCGGCGCTCCTCAGCGAGTCGGCGAGGCGCTCGAACGACGCGAGGCTGTGGCCCGCGACCAAGGTGTCGACGAACGGCAGAGCCATCGCCATGCCCGCCGCCCGCGGCTCGAAGCCCGGCAGGCCGCGGTGCGGGTTGACCCAGACGACCCGGTGCGCCAGCCGGGAGAGCTGTCGCATCTGCTCACCGAGCAGGCTGGCGTCTCCTCGCTCCCAGCCGTCCGAGCAGATCACGACGACGGCCCCGCGGGCGCACCCCCGCCGCCCCCACCGGACGAGGAACGCCTGCAGCTGCTCGCCCAGGCGGGTCCCGCCGCTCCAGTCCGGTACGGCGGCGGACATCTCGGCCATCGCCTGGTCGGGGTCGCGGCGGCGCAGCTGGGCCGTGACGCGGGTCAGGCGGGTGCCCAGGGTGAAGACCTCGGTGGCCGGATGCCGGCGGGCGGCCGCGTGCGCGAACCGCAGCAGGGAGTCGGCGTACGGTTCCATCGAGCCGGAGACGTCGATGAGCAGGACGATCCGGCGCGGGCGCGGCCGGGCCCGGCCGTGGCGCAGCCGGACGGTCTGGCCGCCGTGCCGCAAGGTGTCCCGCATGGTCCAGCCGGGATGGATCCGCCCACGCAACGCGGGTTCGGCGCGTCGGCCCGGGCGGGTGGTGGGCTCGGGGCGCAGCAGGGCGATGAGCCGGCGCAGCTCCTCGCGCTCGGAGTCGTCCATCCGCGCGACGTCGCGATGCCGCAGCACCTCGAGCGGGCTCGCTGTCGATGGTGGCGTCGCCTGGTCCTCCATCGGTCGGCCGGCCTCGGAGGTCGCCGGGTCGATGCCGGCCACCGACTGAACGGAGCGGTGCACCCGCGGACGCCGGACCAGGCCGTACGGCTGCTCGAGGCCGAAGAAGGCGGCGAAGGCCGCGTCGTACCGAGGCAGGTCGTCCGGCTGCGAGCAGAGCGTGGCCCGACCCGCCCAGAACACCTGCTCGCGGTCGAGCACGTCGACCCGCGCCACAGCCTCGACGGCCGCCTGCACCTGCTGGGGCGTCGCCGGCACTCCGGCCGCGCGCAGCGTACGGGCGAACGCCACGAACGTGCCGTCGCCCGCCGTGCTCATGCCCCGACCGCCGACGCGAGGGCGAGCAACCCGCCGGCCCGCTCGATCTGCTGGGCGTCCTCGCGGTACTTGACCAGCGCGCCGAGCGTCTGCGCCGCGAGGTCCTCGTCGACGTCGCGCGCCCCGAGCACGACCAGCGCCCGCGCCCAGTCCAGGCTCTCGGCCAGCCCGGGTGGCTTGAGCAGCTCGGCGCGACGCAGCGCCTGGGCGATGCGCGTGACCTCGGCGCTGATCCGCTCGCTGGCCTGGGGCACGCGGCGCCGGACGATGGCGAGCTCGCGCTGGTACGACGGGTGCTCCAGCCAGTGGTAGAGGCAGCGCCGCTTCAGCGCGTCGTGCAGGTCGCGGGTCCGGTTGCTGGTGAGGACGACGAGCGGGGGCGCCTGCGCGGTGACCGTGCCCAGCTCGGGGACGCTGACCGTCCAGTCCGAGAGCACCTCGAGCAGGAACGCCTCGAACTCGTCGTCGGCCCGGTCCACCTCGTCGACCAGAAGCACCCGCGGCGAGCCGGGCGTGGACGTCTCCAGGGCGGCGAGCAGCGGGCGGGCCAGCAGGAAGCGCCGGTCGTGCAGCTCGGCCTCGAGCGCCTCCGTGCTGTCCGCCTGGCCGGCGGCCTCGGCAGCACGCAGGTGCAGCAGCTGGGCCGGGAAGTCCCAGTCGTACAGTGCCTGGCTCGCGTCGATGCCTTCGTAGCACTGCAGGCGCAGCAGCGGCTGGCCCGTGATCTCGGCCATGGCGTGGGCCAGCGCGGTCTTGCCCGTGCCGGGGTCGCCTTCGAGGAGCAGCGGCCGGCCCATCGAGACGGCCAGGAAGACGGCGGTGGCCAGCCCGTCGTCCGGGAGGTAGCCGGCACCGTCCAGCGCCCGCGCCACTGCCCCCGGATCCACCAAAGGCTCCACGTCCGGAAGCCTAGCCAGCGTGCCTGCCCGCCCGCGCCCCCGAGGGACCGGACGGGCACCTGTGACAGTTCGTCGAGTGATGGGCTCGACATGCCAGGCCTTGATGCCCGTACCGACCGCGTGTCACCGCGCACTCACGACGGACTGTCAGATGGTGTCGCCACATCAGCAAGGCGGGGTCAACCGAGTGGGTGGTCGGGAGGGTCCGGCTCCGCGCCGGCGTGCGCAGCGACGAGCGCGGCCAGCCGCGACGCCTCCGAACGCCCGAACGAGCCGTCCGCCTTCTGGATCGCCATCACGGCCAAGGTGTCACCGTCATCCAGGTCCAGGGTCACCCATGGCGCCCCCACCACCAGACGGACCTCGACGATCTCCGCCCAGTCGAGCGAGCGCGTGGTCAGCAGGTTCCGGACCCGCAGACCGGAAGCCGAAGGCACCGCCGACAGGCTGGCGTAGCGCCACATGAACCACGCGACCGCGAGGCCGAAGGCACCGATCCCCGCGCGGTCCGCTGCCCCGGCAGTCGGCAGGGCCACGGCGAGGCCGCCGAACAGGACCACCGACACCACGCCGACCGACACCGCGACGACGCGGGCCCGGCGCGGCCGGAACGGTCTCACAAGCGGCAGGCGTGGATGTCGGTGACCAGGATCGCGCGCGCACCCACGTCGTACAGCTCGTCCATCACCTGGTTGGTCCGCAGTCGCAGCACCATCGCGCGCACCGCCACCCAGCCCTTGTCGTGCAGGGGCGAGACGGTCGGCGACTCGAGGCCGGGGGTGAGCTCGCAGGCCCGCTCGACGTCCTCGACCCGCACGTCGTAGTCCATGAGCACGTACTGCCGGGCCACGAGCACGCCCTGCAGGCGCCGGGCCAGGATGTCGACCTGCGGGTTCGGCTCGGCCTTGCGCCCGCGGATCAGGATCGCCTCCGACTGCAGGATCGGGTCACCGAAGACCCGCAGGCCGGCCGCGCGCAACGTCGAGCCCGTCTCGACCACGTCCGCGATGGCATCCGCGACGCCCAGCGTCACGGCACTCTCCACCGCACCGTCGAGCCGTACGACGGTGGCGCTGACCCCGTGCGCCTCGAGGTGCTGGCCCACCAGGCCCGGGTAGCTCGTCGCGACCCGTTTGTCCTGCAGGTCCGCGACGGCGTTCGCGCCACCGGCGGGAGCCGCGAACCGGAACGTGGAACCGGCGAACCCCAGGGTCAGCACCTCGTCCGCGTCCGCCTCGGAGTCGAGCAACAGGTCGCGTCCGGTGATGCCGACATCCAACCGGCCCGCGCCGACGTACACCGCGACGTCGCGGGGCCGCAGGAAGAAGAACTCGGCGTCGTTGTCCGGGTCGCCCAGCACCAGCTCGCGATGGTCGCGGCGCCCGCGATAGCCGCTCTCGCGCAGGATCTCCGCAGCCGGCTCGGCCAGGGACCCCTTGTTGGGCACCGCGATTCGCAACACGTTGCGGCCGTCCTTCGTCGTTGTCTTCGCTGCACTACAGGTGCGCGTACACGTCGTCCGGCTGCAGACCACGCGCGAGCATGAGCACCTGCACGTGGTACAGCAGCTGGCTGATCTCCTCGGCCGTGCGCTCGGCCGACTCGTGCTCCGCGGCCATCCACACCTCGGCCGCCTCCTCGACGACCTTCTTGCCGATGGCGTGGACCCCGGCGTCGAGCGCGGCGACCGTGCCGGAGCCCGACGGACGCGTACGCGCCCGCTCGGCCAGCTCGGCGTACAGGTCCTCGAAGCTCTTCACGAGCGGTAAGGCTAGGCGACCGTCTCCATGGCCGGGTCGGCCAGCCCCTGCGGGGCCTCGTTGCGCGAGATCCGCAGCCACACCGTGAAGCCCCAGACCACGAAGGCGCCGTAGATGCCGTACATGATCGCCGAGGGGTAGTAGTGGAAGTGCAGGAGCTCCGGCACACCGACCAGGTCGACCGCGATCCAGCACAGCCAGAAGTCGACCCAGCCGCGGGCCATCGCGTACGTCGCGAGCATCGACCCGACGAAGATCCACGAGTCGGCCAGGTAGTACCACCACGGCACCGGGAACCCGGCGCCGATCGCGCGGAAGACGAGGAAGCAGCCGGCGACCGCGACCAGGGCGACCGGGAGGTACGCCGCCCGCTCGGCCATGCTGGCCCAGCGCGGTGAGACGGCCGGCGCCTTGGCCGAGGCGTGCCGGTTCTGCTGCCAGCGCCACCAGCCGTAGACGCTGACCACGACGAAGAACACCTGACGTGAGGCCTGGCCGTACAGCGGCGTGCCCTGGCCGTTGCCGAGCGCCTGGCCCAGGAAGACGGTGAACAACAGGACGTTGCCGACGATCCCGATCGGCCAGGTCCAGACCTTGCGCCACATGCCGAGCAGGGCCGAGCCCAGACCGAACGCGTTGCCGACGATCTCGCGGTAGTAGATCGCCTGGGTGTCGGTGACGTGCCACTGCGCGTTGTAGAAGCGGTCGAGCAGTTCGTTGAGCCAATGCATTGCGGTCGTTCCTCCGGATGCCAGGGCACTCCGGGGACAGACGACCGCGTCAGAGCACCGGAGAGTGCCCGACCCAGCCGCCCACGTGCTGCCTCCCATCCGGACTTTCACCGTCGGTCCTGGAGTTCCACCAGGTCAACCGGCCGCTGGCTGCGGCCGGGTCGCGGACTGTCACCGCCGGTTCGGAATTGCACCGACCCCGGAGCACGTGTGGACGTTGCTTCAGGGGCATCCTAGCCCGCACTGCGTCAGGTCTCGATGTGATGCGCCGCCCCCGCGGCCGCGGCCACCCGCAGGGCCTCGATCGCCTCAGCCGCGTCACCGGCGCCGTACACCGCCGTGCCCGCGACGAACACGTCGGCTCCGGCCGCGGCACAGCGCTCGATCGTGTCCGCGCTCACCCCGCCGTCGACCTGCAACCAGAGCTGACCGCCGCGAGCCGATGCGTTGATCGCCGCCCGGGCCCGCTTCACCTTGGCCAGGCAGGCGTCCAGGAACTGCTGCCCGCCGAACCCGGGCTCCACCGTCATCACCAGGAGCAGGTCGATCTCGGGCAGCAGGTCGAGATAGGGCTCGACCGCGGTCGCCGGCCGCAGCGCCAGGCCGGCCCGGGCGCCGAGTGAGCGCAGCTCGCGGGCCAGCCGGATCGGGGCGGTCGCGGCCTCGACGTGGAAGGTCACGCTGGCGCAGCCGGCCTCGGCGTAGGCGGGCGCCCACCGGTCCGGGTCCTCGATCATCAGGTGCGCGTCGATCGGGATGGGGCTGACCTTGGCCAGCGCCTCCACGACCGGCAGGCCCAGGGTCAGGTTGGGTACGAAGTGGTTGTCCATGACGTCGACGTGCGCCAAGTCGGCGCTGGCGATCCGCCGCAGCTCATCGCCCAGGGCGCTGAAGTCGCTGGACAGGATGCTCGGCGCGATCTGCAGGCCCACGCCCGCGAGCCTATCCGTGCTCCCCCGCCCCCGCCGTACTCCCTGGCGCCCGGTGCGGGCCGGCCATTTTGGGTGCTTGCACCGGGCTGCGGGGAGCACCGCGCGGGGTGGGGAGCACGGGGCCGGTGGGGTCAGCGGCGGCGCAGCAGGGCGAGGAACATCGCGTCGGTGCCGTGCCGGTGCGGCCAGAGCTGGGCGGCCGGGCCGTCCCCGAGCGTGCCCTGCATCGACTCTCCGAGATCGAGGGCCTCAGCCGCTGATGCCGCGCCGACGACGGCCGCCCGGGCCTCGATCTGTTCCACGTCGTCCCGCCGGCGCAGGACATCCTGGACGACGAGCAGCGTCTCCCCGACATGCGGCGAGCAGGTCACGTACGCGACCAGGCCGCCGGGCCGCGCCGCGTCGAGCGCCGACCCCAGCAGCTCGCGCTGCAGGCGGGCCAGCGCGCCGACATCGCCGGGCTGGCGGCGCCACCGTGACTCGGGGCGTCGGCGCAGCGCACCCAGCCCGGTGCACGGCACGTCGACCAGCACCCGGTCGAAGGCCCCGGGTCGCTCACGACCGAGCTCGCGCCCGTCCCCCTCGCGCACCTCGACGGCGTCGCCGAGCGCGACGACGGCCTGCCGGACGAGCTCGGCCCGGTGCGGCGCGACCTCGTTGGCCACCAGCCGCGCACCGCGCTCCCGGGCCAGCGCCCCCAGGAGCCCGGCCTTGCCACCCGGCCCGGCACACAGGTCCAGCCACAGCCGGTCCGGGCCCTCGAGCCCCGCACCGGCGAGGGCGAGCGCGACGAGCTGGCTGCCCTCGTCCTGTACGGCGGCCCGCCCGTCGCGGACGGCCGCGATGGCGCCGGGGTCGCCCTGGGCGACGAGGGCGTACGGCGACCACCGCCCGGGTGCGACCAGCCCGGACCCGGCCAGCTCCTCGGGCGTCACCAACCCGGGCCGGGCCACCAGGGTCACGGCGGGTGGTGCGTTGTCGGCGGCCAGAACGGCGGCCAGCTCGGCATCGAGCCGTTCCCGGTCGCCGGCGAGCGAGCGGTCGTGGGCCGCCAACCCGTCGCGCATCGCCCGCACGATCCACGGCGGATGGCTCTGGGCCAGCGCGAGGTGACCGACGAGGTCCGCCTCGACCGGCGGGGCCAGCTCGGCCACCCAGGCGTCGAGCGAACGCTCGGCCACCCGCCGCAGGACAGCGTTGGCCAGTCCGCCCGGACCGATGCCGACCACCTCGCGGACCAGCCCCACCGTCTCGCTGACCGCGGCATGGGCCTGCACCCGCATGCCGAGCAGCTGGTGCGCCCCGAGCCGCAGTGCGAGCCGCAGCCCGATGTCGCCGGTCAGCGGCTTGTCCAGACAGGCGGCCAGCACCGCGTCGTACGTGCCCTGCCAGCGCAGCGTCCCGTAGGTCAGCTCGGTGGCGAAGGCCGCGTCCCGGCCCCGGATCGAGCGGGCCCGCAGCATCCCGGGCAGCACGAGGTTCGCGTAGGCGTCACGTTCGGCGACCGCACGCAGGACGTCGTACGCCGCGCGGCGGGCCGGGTCGGTCGAGCGGGCCCGCTCGGCCGGCCGCTGGGCCGAACGCGGTGCGGAGCGCGGAGCGGGCCGACGCCCGCGCCGTTCGGGTCCCGATGCGCTCATGAGTCGAACCGCTCATCCTCGGCGATGCGCGCCCCCCGGGCCCAGTTCACGGCCGGCATGGCGCGGCGGCCGTGGGGCTGGACCTGGCCCAGCCGGACCGGCGCCGTTCCGGTGCCGACTCGCACGAACCGCCGGTTGACCTCGATCCGGCCGGGCGCGAGCGGCTCGCTCTCGCCGGCGACAGCAGGAAGCTGGACCGGTCCGAGCTTGAGGCGCTCGCCGCGGAACGTCGTCCACGCCCCGGGCGACGGCGTGCAGCCGCGAACCAGATGGTCGATCCGCCCGGCCGGTGCGGACCAGTCGACCCGCGCGTCGTCGACCGACAGCTTGGGCGCGGTCGAGACCCCGTCCGTCGACTGCGGCACCGGCTGCAACGAGCCGTCCTCGATGCCGTCCAGGGTCCGCAGCAGCAGCTGTGCCCCACCCTCCGCAACCCGCGTCAAGAGGCTGCCGGCGGTGTCGTCGGGGCGCACCAGCTCGGTCATCACGCCGTACACCGGCCCGGTGTCCAGCCCTTCGTCGAGCTGGAAGGTGGTGGCGCCGACCACCTCGTCACCGGCGATCAGGGCGCGCTGGATGGGAGCGGCGCCGCGCCACGAGGGCAGGACGCTGAAGTGCAGGTTGACCCACCCGTGCGGCGGGACCCGCAGCACCGGCAACGGGACCAGTGCGCCGTACGCCACGACCGGCCCGCAGTCCGGTGCCAGGGCGCGCAGCCGGTCCTGGACCTCCCGCTCGTCCAGCCGGTACGGCGTGAGCACCTCGATCCCGAGCGACTCGGCGCGGTCCCGCACCGGGCTCGCCATGACCTGCCGCCCGCGGCCGGACGGCGCGTCCGGGCGGGTGAGGACGGCGACCACCTCGTGATGCGAGCCGAGGACGGCCTCGAGCGCGGGGAGCGCGACCTGCGGCGTGCCGGCGAAAACCAGCCGCACGCGCTACAGCGCCTTGCCGAACGTCGCGTGCGGGCTGAGCTTGACGACCGGCGTCGAGCCACCCGCCCACTCCGCCTCGCGGATGGCCTTCATCGCGAGCTTGCGCTGCGCCCGGTCCATCCGGTCGATGAACAGCACGCCGTCCAGGTGGTCGGTCTCGTGCTGGATGCAGCGGGCCAGCAGCTCGCTGCCCTCGATCACCACTGGCTCGCCGTGCATGTTCATGCCCTTGGCCACCACGCGCGGCGCCCGCGGCGTCTCGAAGTACACACCGGGGAACGACAGGCAGCCCTCCTCGCCCGGCTCCGGCTCCCCCGACAGGTCCAGCGTCGGGTTGACCAGGTGCCCGAGCACCCCGTCCACGTGGTAGGCGAAGACCCGCAGGCTGACGCCGATCTGCGGCGCGGCCAGACCGACACCGGGAGCGGCCAGCATGGTGTCCTGCAGGTCGGAGACGAGCCCGCGCAGCTCCTCGTCGAAGTCGACGACCTCGAGCGCAGGGGTGCGCAGGACGGGGTCGCCGAAGAGGCGGATCTGCTGGAGGGCCATGCCTCCAGTCTACGGACGGCGCCCCACCGGCAGGCCCAGCCTGATCAGGTCCCGCCGCAGGGCCAGTGCACCGGTGAACTGGACGGCCCGCAGGCCGAGCTCGAGGGCGGCGGCCACGTTGGGCGCGGAGTCGTCGATGTACGCCGTGCGCTCCGCCTCCAGCGTGTGCCGGTCGATCATGGTCCGGAAGATGCGCGGGTCGGGCTTGGCCACCCGCTCCTCGCCCGACACCACGATGGCCTCGAACAGGTTGAGCACCGGGAACAGCTCGCGCGCGACGGGAAAGCTCTCGGCCGACCAGTTGGTCAGCGCGAGCAACCGGAGCCCCGCGTCGGCCAGCTCACGGACGATGTCGGCCGTGCCGTCGACCAGACCGACCAGCGTGTTCCGGAAGTTCGTCCGGTACGCCGCGATGATCCCGGCGCGGTGCGGGAAGCGCTCGTCGATCTCGGCCTCGGCCTCGGCCATCGGGCGTCCGGCGTCCAGGGCCCGGTTCCACTCGTGGAACCCGATCTCCTCGAAGAACCCTTGGACCTCGTCGGCGGGCAGCACGTCGCGGAAGGCCGCGCGGGGCTCCCACTCGATCAGCACCCCGCCGAGGTCGAAGACGACGGTGTCAATGCCCGAACCCACCCCGGGAGGGTATGGGACGGCGTCGCGCACGGCACGCCCGACCCCTTCGGCCCAGTTGCTCAGACCAGGTCGACTGGGTCGACCTGCACCCGGACGGGGTCCGGGTCCTTGCGCGCGGACCGGACGCCCTGCGCGGCGCGCAGCGCGTCCGCCAGGTCCAGCCCGCGCTCGACCGGCGCGCGCAGCACGGCCCGCTCATCCGTCCCGACCGCTACCGGACCGAGCACCTCGGTCCCGTCGGGCAGGCGGGCGGCACCGAGCAGCTGCCGCACGCTCGCCGCTGTCCCCGTCAGCGTGGCCGCTCTGACGGCGGGCGGGAAGCCGAGCGCGCTCCGCTCGGCCAGCTCGCGCTCTGCATGCCAGACCGGGTCCCAGCGCACCATCGCCTCGGCCGGTGGCGCGCCGGACGGGGCGGCCAGGACGACCGTCCCGCCCGCGCGCCCGGGGCGCGCGAGGGCGGCCGCCGTACACCAGCGGCGGAGCGCCTCCTCTGCCGCGCGCAGGTCGGCCCGGGCCAGCAGGACCCAGCCGTCGAGGAGCAGGACCGCGGCGTACCCGCCCTCCGCCACTGGTTCGGCACCCGGGGTTGCCACGACGAGGGCGGGCGTCGAGGGCACCTGGCCGAGCACCTGGCCGGCCCCGCTGGAGCGCACCGGGACCCCGGGGAAGGCGCGGCCCAGCTCCTCCGCGGTGCGGCGCGCCCCCGAGACGCTCGCGCGCAGTGTCCGCCCCTCGCACACCGGGCAAGCCCACGCCGGGTCGAGCCGGCCGCACCAACGGCAGGCCGGAGGCCCACCACGCTCGGCCACCGCGAGCGGCCCGTGGCAGGTGCGGCAACGAGCGGGGGCGCGGCAGGTCTGACAGGCGAGCCCGGGCTGGTACCCGGCTCGGGGCACCTGGACGAGCACCGGCCCCTGGTCCAGGGCGGCCTTGGCCGTGCGCCAGGCCAGGGACGCGAGCCGCGCCGACCGAGCCGCGGGGTCGCGCGACGGCTCGGCGCCCTCACCGGCGAGGAGCACCCGCGGGGCCAGCTGCCGCACCTGCGCCCGTGAGCCGGTGACCGAGCGGGCCCAGCCCTGCTCGACCAGGCGCTGTACCTCAGCGGTCCGCGTGAACCCGCCGAACAACGCCGCCGCCCCGGCCTGGTCCGCGCGCTGGACCAGGACGTCGCGGACGTGAAAGTACGGCGCGTGCGGTTCCGCATGCAGGTCGTCGCCGTCGTCCCAGCAGACCACCAGCCCCAGGTCCGGCAGCGGCGCGAGCGCGGCCGCGCGGGTGCCCAGCACGATGCGGACCTGGCCGCGCAGCACGCGCAGCCAGGCGGCGTACCGGGCCTGCGGGCCCTGGTCCGCGGTGAGCCGGACGTGCTGAGCCGGTCCGAGCAAGGCCCGGACGGCCCGCTCGACCCGGTCCACGTCGCGATGGTCGGGCAGCACGACCAGCGCACCCCGCCCGGTCGAGGCCGTCGTGGCCGCGGCCCGCGCGACCGCCTCCGGCCAGGCCGGGCCGGGCAGCACCGTCCAGGCCGCGCGAGCCGGCTCCCCGACCGCGAGACGTTGCAGGAACGCCGGCCCGGCCGCGTACGACGACCAAGGCCCCGGGCCGGGTCGCTCCGGTGCGGGTGGCGCCGGCTCTCCGGCCGCCCGCTCCGCCGTCGCGTTGCGCGGTGGGACGGCCAGCCGCAGCACGTCCGGCAGGGAGCCGGCCCAGCGTCGGGCGACGTCGCGGCAGAGCGCCAGCAGGGCCGGAGGCAGCACGACCTCCTCGGAGACCACCCGCCGGATCGGCGTCAGCGACCCGGTGTGCTCGGCCTCGGCCCGTCGGTCGACGACGTAGCCGCCCACCTCCCGGCCGGCGAACCGGATGCGCACCCGCACGCCGGGCCGGGCCGCGGCGGCCATGGACGCGGGCACGGCGTAGTCGAAGGGCCGGTCCAGATGGGCCAGTCCCACCTCGACCACGACGCCCGCGACTGGCAGCTCGTCGGCGAGCCGCTCGGGGGCGCCCGGAGCGCGGCGGCGCGTGCGCGGCGGCGTCAGCAGCGCGAGCTGCTCATCGTCCGCCGGCTGGGTCACGCTCTCGTTCTACCCGATCCCGCCAGCGCTGCGATCACGCGCCGGACGCCGCCCTCAGGGCGTCGACCCGGTTGGTCTCCTCCCAGCTGAACCCGGGGCGCCCGAAGTGGCCGTAGGCCGCTGTCGGCCCGTAGATCGGCCGGAGCAGGTCGAGGTCGGCGACGATCGCCGCGGGCCGCAGGTCGAAGACCTCGTTGATCGCGTGCAGGATCTTGGTGCTGTCGACCAGCTCGGTGCCGAACGTCTCGACGTACAGGCCGACCGGCTGCGCCTTGCCGATCGCGTAGGCGACCTGCACCTCGCAGCGCCGGGCCAGTCCGGCCGCCACGACGTTCTTGGCCACCCAGCGCATGGCATAGGCGGCGGAGCGGTCCACCTTCGAGGGGTCCTTGCCGGAGAACGCGCCGCCGCCGTGGCGGGCCATCCCGCCGTACGTGTCGACGATGATCTTGCGGCCGGTCAGGCCGGCGTCGCCCATCGGGCCACCGATCTCGAACCGGCCGGTGGGGTTGACCAGCAGCCGGTACTGCGAGGTGTCCAGGTCGCTGTAGGTGGCCAGCGTGTCGAGCACCGGCTTCACGACGTGGTCGGCGATGTCCGGCGAGAGCATGCCGTCGAGCGAGACGTCGGAGGCGTGCTGGGTGGACAGCACCACGGTGTCGAGCCGCACGGCCTTGTCACCGTCGTACCCGATCGTCACCTGGGTCTTGCCGTCCGGGCGCAGGTAGGGCAGCTCACCGTTCTTGCGGACCTCGGTCAGCCGCTGGGCCAGCCGGTGCGCCAGCCAGATCGGCAGCGGCATCAGCTCGGCCGTGTCCTCGCAGGCGTAGCCGAACATCAGGCCCTGGTCGCCCGCGCCCTGCTTGTCCAACGGGTCCACGGCGCCGGTGCGCGACTCGTACGCCGTGTCGACACCCTGCGCGATGTCCGGACTCTGCTGACCGATCGACACCTCGACGCCGCAGGATGCACCGTCGAAGCCCTTGACCGAGCTGTCGTAGCCGATGGCGACGATCTTCTCCCGCACGAGCTTCGGGATCTCGACGTACGCCTCGGTCGTCACCTCGCCCGCGAGGTGCACCAGGCCGGTGGTGACCATCGTCTCGACGGCGACCCGGCTGCCCGGGTCCTGCTCGAGCATGGCGTCCAGCACGGTGTCGCTGATCTGGTCGCAGATCTTGTCCGGATGTCCCTCGGTGACGGACTCGGACGTGAACAAGCGCAAGGACACGCTGGAACTCCTCAGTCGTACGGCGATTGGTGGGCGAGTCTACCGAGCGGGGGTCGACGACCCGACCCGCCGCACAACGGCGTCCCAGACGGCGTCAGCGAGGACCGGCTTGGGCCCGTGCGGCAGGGCCTGCTCACCGCCCTCGCGGTCCAGGATCGTGGCACTGCTCTCGTCCTGGCCGAACGTCGTGCGCACGCCGACCTCGTTGACGACCATCAGGTCGCAGCCCTTGCGGGCCAGCTTGGCCCGGCCCAGCGCGAGCACGTCGCCGGTCGCGTCGCCGGTCTCGGCCGCGAAGCCCACCAGCACCTGCCCGGCGGGCGCATGACCGTCCGTGCGCCGGTGCACCAGCTCGGCCAGGACGTCGGGGTTGCGCACCAGCTCCACGGACGGCGCCTGCGGCTGTCCGGGGTCGTCGCTCTTCTTGATCTTCGCGTCGGCGTAGGTCGCGGGCCGGAAGTCGGCCACCGCGGCCGCCATCACGACGACGTCCGCCTGCTCGGCGGCGGCCAGCACCGCATCGCGCAGCTCCAACGCGCTGCCGACCGGCACCAGGTCGACGCCGGAGGTCAGGGCGGGTGCGGAGACGGCCGCGTCCAGGTTGGCGCCGACGAGGAGCACCTTGGCGCCCCGGGCGGCCGCGGCCCGGGCCAGCGCGACCCCCATCTTCCCCGAGGAGCGGTTGCCCAGGAAACGGACCGGATCGAGCGGCTCCCGGGTCCCGCCCGCGCTCACCACGACGGTCCGGCCGGACAGGTCAAGCTCAGGACCAGGCGCGGCCGCCGAGCGCAGAGCGTCCAGGCACGCGGCGTACAGGTCCTCGGGTTCGGGCAGCCGCCCGGGGCCGGTGTCGGCTCCGGTCAGCCGTCCCGACGCGGGCTCGATGACGCGCACGCCGCGCCCGCGCAGGGTGGCGACGTTGGCCCGGGTCGCGGGGTGCTCCCACATCTCGGTGTGCATGGCCGGAGCCAGCAGGACCGGACAGGTCGCCGTGAGCAGGGTCGAGGTCAGCAGGTCGTCGGCCAGACCGTGCGCGGCCCGGGCCAGCAGGTCAGCGGTCGCCGGCGCGACGACGACGAGCTCGGCCTCACGGCCGAGACGCACGTGCGGCACCTCGTGGGCGTCGTCCCAGACCTCCGCGCTGACCGGGTGCCCGGACAGGGCGGCCCAGGTCGGCGCACCGACGAACTCAAGTGCGGACCGGGTGGGGACGACGCGGACGTCGTGTCCGCTCTCGGTGAGGAGACGGAGCAGGGAGACGACCTTGTACGCCGCGATGCCGCCGCCGACACCGAGGACGACCCGGGGCCGGTGCGACATCGGTGCGGTCAGCCCTCGATCGGCTCGGAGGTCAGCAGACCCTCGTCGATCTCACGGAGCGCGATGGACAGCGGCTTCTCGTGGACATGGGTCTCGACCAGCGGGCCGACGTACTCCAGCAGGCCCTCGCCGAGCTGGGAGTAGTAGGCGTTGATCTGCCGGGCACGCTTGGCCGAGTAGATGACCAGGGCGTACTTGGAGTCGGCGGCCTTGAGCAGGTCGTCGATCGGCGGGTTGGTGATGCCTTCGGGAGCTGCCGGCGTACCGGGCACTGGTATGTCTCGTTTCGCTAGGAAATCGGAGGAGATGTCACGCCTGGACCAGACTGGGACGGGCTCTCGGTTCAGGCCGTCCTGGGGGTCAGACCCAGCCATGATACGAGTTCGTCGGCCGCCCGGTGCACATCGTCGTTCACGATGGACACGTCGAACCACTCCTCGGCGGCCATCTCCTGCTCGGCCGTCGCGAGCCGGCGGGCCTGGTCGGCCTCGTCCTCGGTGCCGCGCCCGACCAGCCGCCGGACCAGCTCCTCCCAGCTCGGGGGCCGCAGGAACACGAAGAGGGCCTGGGGCATCGACTCCTTGACCTGGCGCGCGCCCTGCAGGTCGATCTCGAGCAGCGCCGGCACGCCGCGCCGCAACGCGTCCTCGACGGGAAGCCTCGGCGTGCCTGACCGGTGGGTGCCGTGCACGACGGCCCACTCCAACAGCTCTCCGGCGGCCACCATCCGGTCGAACTCGGTGTCGTCGACGAAGCGGTAGTGCACGCCGTCGACCTCCCCCGGGCGGGGCGCGCGCGTCGTCACCGAGACCGAGATCCAGACCTCGGGGTAGCGCCGGCGGACGTCGCTCTCAACAGTTCCCTTGCCGACCGCCGTGGGCCCGGCCAGCACCGTCAGGCGGGGAGCGTCGGGCACCTCAGGCGTCGGCGAAGCGCTGGAGCAGCGCGGCGATCTGGTTGTTGCCCAAGCCCCTCACCCGGCGACTCTCGGAGATGCCGACGTCGGCCATGATCTGGCGCGCCCGCACCTTGCCCACACCGGGCATCGCCTCGAGCAACGCGGAGACCTTCATCTTGCCGACGACCGCGCTCTCCTGGCCCTCCTTGATGACGTCCGCCAGCGACCCGTGCGAGTACTTCAGCCGGTTCTTCACCTCGGCCCGCTCGCGCCGTACCTGCGCGGCCTTCTCCAACGCCGCTGCTCGCTGTTCAGGTGTCAACGGCGGTAGGGCCACGACTCGTCACCTCGGGAGGCAGGGGGTGGGCGGTGCACTCTTCCCCGTGCGCCGCTTCCGGGACGCGGTCGAACCTAGCGACTCGTGCTCTCGCGGTGCAACGCCGGATGGTGTCCGTTCACGAGCGGTGTCGAGCGGTTCTCGTTGGGTAACAGCGGACTCAGGCGAACTCGTCGATCGCGCGGTGCACGGCGTCGCGCAACGCTCTTCGGTCCGGACCGGCCGCCAGGATCTCGCGACTGCTCGACGGCAGTACCGCGTCCATCGCCGCGCCGAAGACGCGGCGCAGGTCGGCAGCGGTGCCTCCCTGCGCCCCGACCCCTGGTGCGAGCAACGAGCCGTTGACGACCGCAAGGTCGACGCCGAGCTCCGCGACGGCGAGACCGACCGTGGCACCCACCACCAGACCGACCGAGCCGAGCGGTTCGCATCCGGCGTTGTCGCGCGCGGCGCAGCGGGCCATCTCGGTCGCGACCGCCCGGCCGTCCACGGCGGTCGCGCGCTGCACCTGCCCGCCCTCCGGGTTCGAGGTGAGGGTCAGGACGTAGACACCGCGGCCGTGCTTCGTCGCGAGGTCGACGATCGGGCGCAGGGACTCGTACCCCAGGTACGGCGACAGGGTGACCGCGTCGGCCGACAGCGGGCTGGCCGGGTCGACGTACGCATCCGCGTACGCCGCCATGGTCGAGCCGATGTCGCCGCGCTTGACGTCGAGCAGGCACAGTGCTCCCGCCTCGCGGATCGTGGCAATGGTGCGCTCGAGCACCGCGACGCCGCGTGAGCCGTGCCGTTCGAAGAACGCGGACTGCGGCTTGACGACGGCCGCCTCCGCACCGAGGACCTCGGCCGCGAGAAGAGCGAACGTCTCCAGCCCTCCGACGTCGTCGGTCAGTCCCCACGCGGCGAGCAGCCCAGGATGCGGGTCGATCCCCGCACAGAACCGGCCGCGCGCGTCGGTCGCCTCCCGCACTCGTCGCCCGTACGACGCGCCGCTCGCCCCGGTCATGTCGTTCCGCTCGTCTGGGAGCTGCTAGGGGCGTCCGCCGCCACGGTCTGCAGAGCGCGCGCAACCCGGCGGACGAGCCTTGGGCCCTGGTAGATCAGGCCGGTGTAGAGCTGCACGAGGCTGGCGCCGGCGTCGACCATCCGCAGCGCGTCGTCCGGGCCGCTGATCCCGCCGACGCCGATGACCGGGAGCCGGTCACCGGCCTGGCCCCGGATGCGGCGTACGACGTCCAGCGCACGCGCCGCTAGCGGAGGGCCGGACAGCCCGCCGGTCTCGTCGGCGGCCGGATGCGGGTGCCGGAGGCCGCACCGCTCCAGGGTCGTGTTCGTCGCGACCAGGCCGCTGACCTCGTGACCGAGGCAGACGTCGACGACCTCTTCGAGGGCCTGGTCACCGAGGTCCGGTGCGACCTTCACGAGCAGCGGTGCGGGGTGGGCGTCGCCGGCCAGGACGCGCGACTCGGCGACGAGCCGGTCCACCAGCGTGGCCAGGGCGTCGCGGTCCTGCAGCGACCTCAGGCCGGGAGTGTTGGGGGAGCTCACGTTGACGACGACGTAGTCGGCGAAGGCGTGCAGCAGGCGCAGTGAGCTGAGGTAGTCATCGACCGCATCCTCGACCGGCGTCGCCCTGGACTTGCCGAGGCTGATGCCCAACGGCACCGGCAGGGGCCCCAGACGGTGCAGCCGGACGGCCAGGGCCGCTGCACCGGCGTTGTTGAAGCCCATCCGGTTGACGATTGCCCGGTCGGCCGGCAGCCGGAACAGCCGTGGTGCCGGGTTGCCGGGCTGCGGCTGCGCCGTCACGGTGCCCACCTCGATGAACCCGAAGCCGAGCAGTGGCCAGGCCCGCAGCGCCCGGCCGTCCTTGTCCAGCCCGGCCGCCACACCGACCCTCGACGGGAAGTCGAGGCCGAAAACCGTTGTGCCAGCGCCTGTTTCGGCCACTCTGGCTCGTCTGCGCTGGATCGGTCCGGCGAGCGCGGACGCGGCGGCCAGGCCACCGAGGGCCAGGTCGTGCGCCCGCTCCGGGTCGAGCCGGAACAGCGTCGGGCGGACGAGCCGTTCGTAGGTCATGCCCGGCCGGACCGGCGGGCCAGGATCTCGGCGTGCTCCTGCAACGAGCGCACCGAGATCTCGCCCGACCGGGCCGACTCGATGCCCTGCACGGCGGCCCCGAGCTGCTGGACCGTGGTGATGATGGGCCGGTCCATGCCGGTGGTGGCCGCGCGGATCTCGTAGCCGTCGTGACGGGCAGCCGGACCGGTCGGGGTGTTCACGACCATGTCGACCTCGCCCGCGAGGATGCGCGCCACGATCGTCGGCTC
>JBJMHS010000058.1:0-61734 GCA_045807245.1 Actinomycetales bacterium | reverse complement strand
CGCGGCAGCCGGATCCGCGTTCAACCGTCGTGAGACATCCTTCATGTACAGCACACCCAGTACGTCGTCCGGACCGTCGCCCACCACTGGCACGCGGGAGAACCCGGAGCGCAGGAACAGCGAGAGTCCCTGCCGCAGCACCTTGCCCCGTTCGATGACGATCATGTCGGTGCGCGGCACCATTACCTCGCGCACCACAGTGTCGCCGAGCTCGAACACCGAGTGGATCATCTCCCGCTCGCTGGCCTCGATCAGCGCGTTCTCACCGGCCAGGTCGACCAGGTCACGCAGCTCGGACTCGGATGCGAACGGACCGTCCCGGAACCCTCGCCCGGGCGTGACGGCGTTGCCGAGGGCGACCAGCAGATGCGCGACCGGGCCGAGCAGCCGGGACAGCCACACGAGCAGCGGCGCCGCGATGAGTGACACGACGACCGAGTGCTGCCGACCCACCGTTCTCGGGCTCACCCCACCGAGGACGAACGACAGCACGGCCATCACGCCACCGGCGACGAGCAGGACCGACCACCAGGCGTGCAGCCAGCCCGCACAGACGATGGTGATCATCACGGCCGCGGCCGACTCGCTCACGACGCGCAGGAAGGTCGCGACCGACAGGTACGGCGGGGTGTCGGCGACCACCAGCAAGAGCGAGCGTGAGCCCAGCCGCCGCTCGTCCACCAGCTCGGCCACCCGCACCCGGGAGACTCTCGACACGGCAGCCTCGGCCGCCGCGAGGAAGCCACCGAGCCCGATCAGGACGACGGCGAGTACGACGAGGAGCACGCGAGGTCCGGCGTCGACCACGGTCAGCCCTTCCCGCGCTCCGCCAGGAAGGTGAGGAGCAGGTTGCGCTGGAGCTCGAACATCTCCCGCTCCTCCTCCGGCTCGGCGTGGTCGTAGCCGAGCAGGTGCAGGATGCCGTGCGTGGTGAGGAGCAGGAGCTCCTCCTCCGTGGCGTGGCCGGCGTCGCGGGCCTGCCGTTCGGCGACGCTGGGGCACAGCACGATGTCGCCCAGCAGGCCCGGCTCCGGCTCACGGTCTTCGGTCCCCGGCCGCAGCTCGTCCATCGGGAAGCTCATCACGTCGGTGGGGCCCGGCAGGTCCATCCACTGCATGTGCAGCCGCTCCATGGCGACCTCGTCGACGAGGATCACCGACAGCTCGGCCTGCGGGTGCACCTTGAGCCGGCCCAGCACGTGGCGCGCCAGGTCGACGAGCTCGCGCTCGTCCACGCGGGCGTCCGTCTCGTTGTTGACCTCGATGCTCATGGACCCGCCGTCAGCGACGGCTGCTCCGGCCACCCCGAGGGCGGCCTCCGACCTGGCGGCCCGCAACGGAGGGTTGTTGCTGTTGGGCGTCGAACCGGCCGTAGGCGTCCACGATCGCGCTCACCAGACGGTGCCGGACCACGTCGTGGCTGGTCAGGAGCGAGAAGTGGACGTCGTCCACGCCGTCAAGGATCCGCTGCACGATCTTCAGCCCCGACTCCATCCCGTCGGGCAGGTCGATCTGCGTGACGTCGCCCGTGACCACCATCTTCGAGGCGAAGCCGAGCCGGGTCAGGAACATCTTCATCTGCTCCGGCGAGGTGTTCTGCGCCTCGTCCAGGATGATGAACGCGTCGTTGAGCGAGCGGCCGCGCATGTACGCCAGCGGCGCGACCTCGATGGTGCCGGCCGCCATCAGGCGTGGAATCGACTCGGGGTCGATCATGTCGTGCAGCGCGTCGTACAGCGGCCGCAGGTACGGGTCGATCTTCTCGGTCAGCGATCCGGGCAGGAACCCCAGTCGCTCGCCCGCCTCGACCGCGGGCCGGGTCAGGATGATGCGGTTCACGGCCTTGGCCTGCAACGCCTGCACGGCCTTGGCCATCGCCAGGTACGTCTTGCCTGTGCCGGCCGGCCCGATCCCGAACACGATCGTGTTCGCGTCGATCGCGTCGACGTACCGCTTCTGGTTCAGCGTCTTCGGCCGGATGGTCCGGCCGCGGTTGGACAGGATGTTGAGGGTCAGGACGTCGGCCGGGCGCTCCGTCGTCTGCGAGCGCAGCATGCCGATCGAGCGCTCCACGGCGTCGGCCGACAGCGGTTGACCGGTGCCGAGGACGGCCAGCAGCTCGTCGATGAGCCGCTCGAGCAGCGCGATCTCCCCACCCGGCCCGACCAACGTCACCTCGTTGCCCCGCACCCGGATCTCGAGCTTGGGAAACGCGCGCTCGATCGTCCGCAGCAGCTCGTCGCGCGGGCCCAGCAGGGTCACCATCGCCACGGTCGGTGGGATGACGATGGTGTGTGCGGCCGGCTCCGGCGCAGGCGGGAGCTCGGGTGACGATGTGAGCGGCCCGTCGTCCGGCCCGGGCTGCGGCGTGGTGAGGTCTGCCATGGTCAGGTCCAAGGGTAACGGCCCCGGAGGGCCCCGGCCCGCTCTCGGATCCCAGCGCAGCGGGCGCTCGTCCTGCTCAGCCCGGCCGACGGGTGACAGGTCAGCCCGGTGGCCAGGTCATCGCCCGGCCGCCCAGCACGTGCCCGTGCGCGTGGAAGACCGACTGGCCGGCCGCCGCGCCGGTGTTCGCGACCAGGCGGAACTCGCCCCCGCTCTGCTCCTGGGCGATCCGGCCGGCGAGCCGGACCAGCTCGACGAGCGACTCGGGCTCGGCCGCGGCCAGCGCACCGATGTCCGGATGATGCTCGCGCGGGATGACGAGGACGTGCAGCGGGGCCACCGGGTTGACGTCCCGGAACGCGATGACGTGCTCGCCTTCGGCCACGATCTCGGCGGCGACCTGACCGGAGACCACCCGACAGAACAGGCAGTCCGGGTCGGACACGTCGATCTCGCTGATCTCGGTCGCGTCGCTCACGGGCCCGACCCTACGAGGTCACGGCGGCCGGTCAACCGCGACGTCCCGTTGCGCGTCTCTGGAGCGTGAGACCGTACGCCGTGGGCACGATCGACGGCCCGACCGACGAGTGGGGCGCCGAGCCGGGCGCCGACTCCGCCGTCTGGACACCGGACCAGGCCGTCGCACAGCTGTACGCCGCGCACTGGCGGGGGCTGGTGCGCCTGGCCTGGCTGCTGCTGCACGACCAGCAGGTGGCCGAGGACGTCGTCCAGGAGGCTTTCGTCTCGACCTACCGTCGCTGGGCCTCCCTGCGCTCACCGCACGCAGCGGTCGCCTACCTGCGCACGGCGACGGTGAACGGGTCACGCAGCGCGTTGCGCAAGCGTGGCGTCCGCGAACGCTACGCCGCCTCGCAAGGCTCCGACGTCGACCGGTACGTCGACAGCGCCGAGTCCTTCGCTATCGCGTCCCACAACCGGGACGAGGTCATGACCGTCCTCGCCCAGCTCCCCGTCCGCCAACGTGAGGTGCTCGTGCTCCGCTACTACCTCGACCTCTCGGAGGCCGACATCGCCGAGACCCTCGGCATCAGCCGTGGCGCGGTGAAGAGCCACGCCTCGCGCGGCATCTCGACCCTGCGCGGCCGGCTCACGGTCCGCGCGCAGCAGGAGGACCTGCCATGAGCGGACCCGACGAGCCGACCAGCATCCAGCCGCTGCCCGACCCCGCGCACGACGAAGTCGCGTTGCTGCTCGCGGACGTGCTGTCGACCGAGGCGGCCCGGATCGAGCCGACCGACCGTCTGGCCGAGATCCGTACGGCGGGAGCGTCGCGCCGACCGTCCTGGGGCCCGGTCGCGGCCGCCGTCGCCGCCGTCCTGGTCGTCGGCGGAGGGACGTGGGCGCTCGTCGACCGGGACAGCACCGGCCCCCGGCCCCCGGCAGCGGCCTCGCCCACACCGACCACACCGCCGACCTCTGCGTCGGCGAGTTCGCCGTCGGCCAGCCCGACCGGCACGAGCGGGACGTGGGCTGCGCCCATCTACTACCCCGGGCGGAGCGCGTCCGGGCTCTACCGCGAGTTCCACCCGCTGCCCGCCACGCCCGGATCCGTCGCGACGCACATCAGCGACGCGCTCAAGGTGGCGACGGACCCGAGGTCTCCGCGGCGCGTCGACCTCGAGTACTCGCCGTGGCTGGTCGGGACCAGCCGGTCCTTGCAGGTGGCGATGGCCGGCAACGACACGGTCGTGGTGACCCTGCCCGTCTCGGAGACGTCCCGTCGCGGTGCGACTCGCGAGCAGGCGCGGCTGGCCGCCCAGCAGCTGGTGTGGACCGCCACGGCGGTGGCCCAGGACGCGCGCCTCGGCCTGCAGATCCGGTTCTCGGGTGGCCCGGGCAAGCTCTTCGGCGTCCTGCCCGTCGACACCACCTTCCGCCGACCGCCCATCAACCAGTCCTATCTCGACCTCGCGGCGATCTGGATCCTGCAGCCCGAGCCGGGCAGCACCGTGCGCGGGCCGGTGGTCCTGTGCGGTCAGGCCTGCACGTTCGAGGCCAACGTGGCCTGGCAGGTCGTCAGCGGAGCCACCGTGGCCCGGTCCGGGCACACCACCGCGGCTCAGGCGTGCCCGGTCCGCTCTAGCTGGTCAGTCACCCTGAAGGGCCTGCCGCCCGGGAGCTACACCTTCCGGGCGTTCGAGCTGAGCCCGAAGGACGGCACGACGTACCAGGGCCTGGACACGACGACGTTCACCGTGCGGTGACGACACAGCGCGTCAGGTCCAGCGGGCGCGTCAGGTCCAGCGGGACCGCGCACTGAGGACGGCCAACGCGGCCGGCCCGGCCGAGGACGAGCGCAGCACGCCCGGGCCCAACCGCACCGCGACGGCGCCCGCCGCGACCAGCTGGTCGAGCTCGTCGTCCGCGACACCGCCCTCGGGCCCGACCACGACCAGCACGTCACCCGCGGCCGGCAGCTGGACCGCGGTGAGCGGTCGCTCGGCCCGCTCGTGCAGGACCACGGCCAGCCCTGCGGCAGCGACCAGGTCGCACAGGCCGGCCGTCGTCACCAGGTCGGAAACCTCCGGTATGCGCGCGCGGCGCGACTGCTTGGTGGCGGCGAAAGCCGCTGCCGCCCAACGTTTCTGGGCCTTGGCCGCTCGCTCACCGCGCCACACGACGACCGACCGCGCCGCCTGCCAAGGCACCAACCGGTCGACACCCAGCTCGGTCGCGGTCTCGACAGCCGTGACGTCACGGTCCCCTTTGGCCAGGGCCTGCACGAGCACGAGGCGCGGCGAGGGCGCCGCCTCCTCGACCCGGGCCACGACCTCGACGACCACGGCCGGTCCGGGCTTCCCTCCGTCGGTGAGCACCCGCCGTACGACGGCTTCGACCCGCACACCGGCCCCGTCGGCCAGGTCGACCCGCTCACCGGGACGAACCCGGCGGACCTGTACGGCGTGCCGCCCCTCGGCGCCGCCCAGCGGCACCTCGTCCCCCGGGACGACGCCGTCGAGCGTCCCCGGCTCGACCAGGAAGAGCGGCGCCGTCACGCTGCCACCTCCAACGCCGACCGACCGCGCCCGGCGTCCGGTCAGCGCCCGGAGAAGGCGTCGCGCAGCCGGGAGAAGATCCCACTCTGGGCCGGAGCCAGCCGGGCCTCAGGCCGCTCCTCACCGCGGAGCACGGCGAGCTCGCGCAGGACGCGTTCCTGCTCCTCGTCCAGCCGGGTCGGAGTCTGTACGTCGATGTGCACGACCAGGTCACCGCGGCCGGACGCGCGCAGGTGCGTGACTCCCTTGCCGCGCAAGGTCACCACCTGTCCGGACTGCGTGCCGGCTTGGACGTCGAGCAGCTCCTCGCCGTCCAGCGACTCCAGGTTCAGCGTGGTGCCCAGCGCCGCCGCCGTCATCGGCAGCTCCACCGTGCAGTGCAGGTCGTCCCCGCGGCGGGTGAAGGTGGCGTGCGCCTTGACGTTGACCTCGACGTACAGGTCGCCGGGCGGGCCGCCGCCGGGACCGACCTCGCCCTCGGCCCGCAGCTGGATCCGGGTGCCCGTGTCGACGCCGGCCGGCACCTTCAGGGTCAGCGTCCGGCGAGTCCGCACCCGGCCCTCGCCCGAGCACTCGAGGCAGGGGTGCGCGATGACCGTGCCGAACCCATGGCACGCGACGCACGGCCGGCTGGTCATGACCTGCCCTAGGAACGAGCGCTGGATCTGCTGCACCTCGCCGCGGCCGTGGCAGACCTCGCACTGCCGGGTCCCGGTGCCGGGCTGGGCTCCCTCGCCGGCGCAGGTTGGACAGACGACGGCCGTGTCGATCGACAGGTCGCGCTCGGCGCCGAAGGCCGCCTCGTGCAGGTCCACGTCGAGCCTGATCAGCGCATCCTGGCCGCGCTGCTGGCGCGAGCGCGGCCCTCGCCCCGGCGCTGCGCCACCGCCGAAGAAGGCGTCCATGATGTCGCTGAACGAGAAGCCCGCGCCGAAGCCCGCAGCCCCGCCCGGGAAGCCACTGCCGCCGAGGTCATAGCTGCGCCGCTTCTCCGGGTCGGACAGCACGTCGTACGCCTGGCTCACCGTCTTGAACCGCTCTCCCGCCTCAGGGCTCGGGTTCACGTCCGGATGGAGCTGGCGCGCCAGCTTGCGGTAGGCGCGTTTGATGTCCTCGGGCGAGGAGTCCCGGCTGACGCCCAGGACCTCGTAGTAGTCGCTCAACAGGTACCTCAGTCGGCCAGGATCCGGGACACGTAGGCGGCCACGGCCCGGACCGCAGCCATGGTCGTGGGGTAGTCCATGCGAGTCGGACCGAGCACCCCGAGCCCGGCCAGCACCTCGTTGCCGCGGCCGTAGCCGGTCGACACCACGGAGGCCGACTGCAAGCCCTGGACGCGGTTCTCCGCTCCGATCCGCACGGCCACCGAACCGCCCGCGTCCGAGCTCATCTCGCCGATCAGCTTGAGCAGGACGACGTGCTCCTCGAGGGCCTCGAGAACGGGCGCGATGGTGAGCGGGAAGTCCTCGTCGAACCGGGTCAGGTTGGCGGTGCCGGCCAGCACCATCCGCTCCTCGCGCTCCTCGACGAGCGCGTCGGTGAGACCGGCGACGACCGCCCGCACCGCGTCGCGGTCGTCGACGGGGAACGCGTCCGCGACCTCACGCATCCGGTCGCCGGCCTCGACGAACCGCCGCCCGTTGGCCGCGCCGATCAGCCGGGCCCGGAGCTCGCCGACGAACGTCTCCCCGGGTGCTCCGCCGATCTCCCGGCCCACGTCGATGACCCGCTGCTCCACTCGGCCGGTGTTGGCGATCAGGATCAGCAGGAGCCGCTGGTCACCGATCGGGACCAGCTCGATGTGGCGCACCGTCGACCGGGTCAGGCTGGGGTACTGCATCACGGCGACCTGATGGGTCAGCGAGGAGAGCAGCCGCACGGTGCGGTCGACCACGTCGTCAAGGTCGACGGCACCGTCGAGCAGCGTGTGGACCGCCCGTCGCTCGGCCTGGGACAGCGGCTTGACCGCCGAGATCTGGTCGACGAAGGCGCGGTAGCCGGCATCGGTGGGCACCCGCCCCGCACTGGTGTGCGGCTGGGCGATGAGCCCCTCCTCCTCGAGGGCGGCCATGTCGTTGCGGATGGTCGCCGGGGAGACACCGAGGTGGTGCCGGTCGACCAGGGCCCGCGACCCGACCGGCTCGCGGGTCTCGACGTAGTCCTGCACGATCGCGCGAAGGACGGCCAGGCGGCGTTCCTCGGTCATGCCGGCCCTCCCTCACGACGTATGGCGACTGGCACTCGTGTGCCCTGAGTGCCAAGTCTACGGCGCGTAGGCGGGCTTGCCCTCGGGTAGCCAGGCGACTGCGACCGCCCCGGCGACGGCGACGATCAAGCCGGCGACGATGCCATCCATCCAGAAATGGTTGCCCGTGACCACCACCACGAGCAGGGTGAGGACGGGATGGAGCACGGCGAGCCAGCGCCAAGGGGTACGCAGGACGACGATGACACCCACCGCACAGACGACCGCCCAGCCGACGTGCAGCGACGGCATCGCGGCGAACTGGTTGGACAGTCCGGTGCCCACCGGACCGTAGACGCCATGACCGAAGACCAAGGCGGAGTCCACGACGTTGTCGCCGGCGAGCAGGCGCGGCGGTGCCATCGGAAAGAGGATGTGGCCGATAAGACCGATGAACGTCACCAGCGTCAGGAACCGCCGATACCAGATGTAGTGCTCCGGGTGCCAGACGTAGAGCCAGACCAGAGAGCCGACGACCGACACGACGTACCCGACCTGGTAGTGCAGGTTGGCCAGGTCCATGACGTGCTGCCAGCCGAGCAACGACTGCTGGACGGTGGCTTCGTTGGGCAGATGCAGCCACCGCTCGAGGTCCCAGACGTGGTGCGCGTGGACGTACGAGCCGTCCGGGTGCTTGGTCGCGGCGAACCGCCCCAGCGTGTAGGCCATGTAGACAGCGGCGACGAGCAGGAACTCGGGGAACAGGTGCGGACGCCGGGGTCGCTCGTCCTGACGGTCCGGCGCGGGGCCCTGCTCGCGCTCGCGAACGACCGTGCTCATCGCGCCGGCCGATCTGCGATGCTCCCCGAGGTCATCGGAGCAGAGTATGTGCTGGGACCGACAGCCCGCCAAGCAGAAACGCCGCTCACGGCAGCAGAACCCGTACGACGGTGTCCGCCAGCAGCCGTCCCCGCAGGGTCAGGACCACCCGGCCCGCGAGCGCTGAGCGACCGTCCACCAGGCCGTCCGCGACCAGTCCGGCCACCGCCGCGCGGTCCGGGACCTGGTCCAGCGGCAGGCCGCCGGCCAGCCGCACGCCGAGCAGTACGCGCTCGTCGCGACGCTGTTCGGCGGTCAGCACCTCCCTAGCCTGGGCCGGGCTGACGCGGTCCGCCAGCCGAGCGGCGTACGCCGTCGGGTGCCGCACGTTCCACCAGCGGACGCCCCGGACGTGGCTGTGTGCACCCGGCCCCACGCCCCACCAGTCGCCGTCGCCCCAGTAGCCGAGGTTGTGCCGGCACGCGTCGCGCTCGGTCCGCGCCCAGTTGCTGATCTCGTACCACGCCAGGCCGGCCCGGCCCAGCATGGCGTCGGCCTGCTCGTACTTCGCCGCCTGGTCGTCGTCGTCCGGCGCCGCCACCTCCCTCCGGGCAACCCTGGCGGCCAGCCGGGTGCCGGCCTCGACGACGAGCGCGTACGCCGAGATGTGGTCCGGCTCGCAGGCGACCGCGGCGGCGAGGCTGCGCGCCCAGTCCTCGGGCGTCTCGCCGGGAGTGCCGTAGATGAGGTCCAGGCTGACCGCGAGCCCGGCCGCGCGGGCCCAGCCCACCGCGCGCGACACGTTGTCCGGGTCGTGCGTCCGGTCCAGCGTGGCCAGGACCGCCGGCACGGCCGACTGCATGCCGAAGGACACCCTGGTCACGCCACCGGCCGCGAGCTCGGCCAGCGACTCCGCGGTCACCGAGTCCGGGTTGGCCTCGCTGGTCACCTCTGCGTCGGCGGTCAGGCCGAAGCGGCTTCGGATGGCGTCGAGCAGGCGCACCAGGTGCGCGGGGGGCAGGACGGTCGGCGTGCCGCCGCCGAAGAACACCGTGCCGGCCCGGGGCAGGGCAGCGCCGTCCGCGCGCAGGACCTCAGCGGCCAGGTCGAGCTCCCGCTCGGCGGTGGCCGCGTACGACGCCTGGTCGGCTCCCCCGCCGAGCTCACGCGCGGTGTAGGTGTTGAAGTCGCAGTAGCCACAGCGCACGGTGCAGAAGGGCACGTGCACGTAGACACCGAACGGCCGCGTGCCGAGCCGGTCCAGGGAACCCGCCGGCAGCCGCCCGTCGGGCGGCGCCGGCTCGCCGTCGGGCAGGGCACTGGGCACGCCCTCGATCCTCGCTCATCCACACCGCCGGGTCGGCGGCGCCCGACGCCGAGATGCTCAGGCGGCGCGGGCCGGCGGGATCCCACCGGGCGGCGCGGCCCGCAGCAGCCAGACCGGGTTGGACGCCGCGATGACCGAGCCGTCCGATGCGATCACCTGGGTGCGGTAGAAGGCACCGGAGGTGTTGTCGGCGCTGTAGACGACCGAGCCACTGGCGAGGGCGGTCGCGGCGTAGGACTTCACGACCGTGGCGTTGGGCATCGGGTGGGACGCGCCGCCGTAGTCCACGACGCCGCGCACCACCTGCAGGCTCGACCCGGCCGGCATCCCCGTGGCGGTCAGCTTCAGGCTCCGGCTCGCCGCGGTCGAGACGGTGACCGAGCCCATGGGTGCGGTGGCATCGGCCAAGAGATCGAGCGTGCCGCGGAACTTGGCCAGGTTGGCGGACCAGGCCCGGCCGGCCTTGAGCGCCGCCTGGAGGTCGGTCTCGGCCTTCGACGCACCCCAGACACTGGTGACCCAGTTGTTCTTCTGCCCGGTCCAGTTCGTGCCGAAGTGGTCGTCCGACACACCGTTCCCGCTCAGGAAGAGGCCATTGCGCGACATCACGTCCCAGAGCCCGATGTGGTGCTTGGTGTCCACCCCGGACCGCACGATGTACCCGACCTCGATGATGTCGCAGTTCAGCGCCTTGTTGGCCAGCAACGTCGGCGACAAGGCAGCCAGCAGGCTGTCCTGCGTCGCGGCCGGCTTCACGGGGCCGGAGGAGTACCCGAACGGGTGGTTGTAGGACACGATCCCGCCGTTGCCGTGGGCCGCGGCGACCTGCTGGAGGCAGAACTGCTGCCAGTTGCTCGGCTTGACGTTCGTGTAGTCGCCGATCGTGACTGCGCCACCGAACCAGTTGAGATGCGGCAGGAACTCCGAGATCTCCAGCCCTTGTCGCTGAGCAACTGTTGGGTACTTCGTTGCGTACCGCGGTTCCATGTCGATCTGCGCCGCCAGCTGCATATCGCCACTGGCGAAGTTGCGGGTGAAGCGCATGTAGTCGAAGTTGCCCTTGGTCAGGCCACCCGTGCTGACCGCCCCCAGCCGGATGTGCTGACAGCCGAAGTCGTGCGACTCCAGGTCGGGCCACAGGGCGGCGATGTCGTTCGTGGGCGTGATGGTGACCGTCGTCCACCGGCCGCTCGCCGCCGGCATGGTGACGACGCCTTGGAGGCCCTGGGCCTGACGGGTGATCGCGCCGGTGGTCCCGTTGAACCGGTAGGAGAGCGTGTAGATGCCGGCCGGACGGCCGCCACTGGCCTGGTGGTACGACGAGCCGATGAGCAGCTCGAGGTAGCCGCCGGCCGCGATCGAGACGGGGAAGACGTCGAGGTTGAGAGTAAGGCCGTACAGGCTGCGCTGGTAGTTGTAGCCGGCCGAGTGGTCCTGAGCGAAGTACCGGACCGCGGCCAGGTTGGAGGTCTGGCTCTGCGCGGTGAGCTGGAAGCTGCTGCCCGCGATGGGGTCGTTCGGCGATGCGGGGCTCGACACGATCACGCCACCCGAGGCCGCGGTCAGGCTGCCGGTGTTCTCCCGCTGCCACTGCCACGGCTTGCCGTCGGTCTGCTCGTTGGTGAGGCTCGTGAAGTGGACGACGTTGCGGTAGGTGACGCCCTGCATCCGGTAGTCGTGGTCGGTCCACCAGATGACGTCCACGGCGTTCTTCGCGGCCTGGAACATGTGCGAGTCCATCGATCCGGACTGCTCGCTGAACGAGGAGTGGATGTGCATCGCCATCGACACGGGTGACAGCGCCGCCGCGGCGGCAGCCTCTGCGGTCTGGGGGGCCAGCCAGTCCGTGGACAGCCGTCCCAGCGCCGCCACGCCTGCGACGCCTGCGGCGCCGGCCAGCACGCTCCGGCGGGAGACCTCGGCGTCGTACTGCTCGTCGTAGGGAGCCGGCTCCAGCTCGTCGTCGAGGGGAGGTGGGACGTCGTCTCCGCACACAGGGGTACCTCCGGCCAGGAAGCCCCTGCGGTTCGGAGTCTGCCACCGACTCCGAGCCCGTGCGCCGGAGTTACCGGATGTTTGCGATCTCGCCGTTCAGCCGACGACGACATCCTCGGGCCGGTCCAACGGGTGCGCCGACGCCTCCTCGGCAGCGTCCCCGTTCGGGCCGGGGAACACGTCGACGATGCGGGGGCCCTCTACCGGCCGTGAGACGACCTCGATGGGGTCGCCGGCCTGCACGTACCCGGTCGTGACGACACTCAGGTAGGCGCCGGGGGCACCGTGGCGCGTGAACCGCCTCACCCACTGCTGCTCGTCCATGAAGTTCGCGAAGGTGCGGCAGGGGATGCGCGGACTGGTGACCTCCACGACGGCCGCCGTCTCGCCCTGGCCGATCCGCCACCGCTCCCCGATGCGGGCCCGCGTGACGTCGAGGCCCGACGTCGTCAGGTTCTCCCCGAAGCTGCCCGGCGGCAGGTCTCGCTGCAGCTGCTGCCGCCACCAGTCGAGGTCCTCCTCGGCATACGCGTACACCGCCTGGAAGGGCCCGCCATGGTGCTTGGTGTCGAGCTGGGCGTCGCCCTGCAGCCCCAGCTCGGCGACGTACACCCGGCCCGGCACGGGGCGCTTGTCGATGGCCGTACGGCCGGGCGTGCCCCCCGGGTCGTCGAGGATCTGATGGACGAGGTTCACCGACCGCAGGACACCCATGGCCCCATTGTGCCTAGGTGCCGACCGCCGTACCGGACAGGACCACGCCGACGACGACCAGCGCCGCGCCCAGGACGACGCCGGGGAAGGCCAGCCGGCGCAAGCCGCGCGCGGCGAGCACCGCTGCCGCGACTGTGGCCAGGACTGCCAGCAGGGACAGGACCCAAGCCGCGGCCGCACGGGGCGTGGCTGCGACCACTGCAGCCCCGGCGGCGGCCACAGCAGCCGCGGCGACGACGAGTGACCACTGTGGGCCGAGCCGTTGCGGCAGACCGCGTACGCCGGTGAGCGCATCGGCGTCGACGTCCTTCACGGTGTTCGCGAAATGCGCCCCGACGCCGAGAGCGGCGCCCGCGAGAATGATCGGAAACGGCGGAAAGGGTTGGTGCACAAGGGAAGTCGTCGCCACGCAGGGCAGGATGCCGAACGACACTGCGAAGGGCAGCCAGCTGACCGCCGTCCACTTGAGCCTCACGTCGTACGAGTACGCCGATGCGACAGCGCCCAGGTGCAGCAAGCCAGGCAGCGCGCCCAGCCCGAGGGAAGCGACGACGCAGATCGCCGCTGCACCGGTCAGCGCGACTCGGACCGCTGCCTGTCCGACGGTGTCGGCTGCCAGTGGCTTGTCTCGCCGGCCGGCTCGGCGGTCGATGTCCCTGTCGACGAGGTCGTTGAGCCACCCGATGGACAGCTGGCCGCTCAGCACGGCGACCACCAGCAGGGCCAGGGTCCCGGCGGGCAGGCCGGCCGACGCGCCGAACGCGGCGGCGAAGGCCGTGACGGCGAGGGACGGCATGGGGTGGCAGGCCAAGGCCAGCCCGCGGATGGTCCGGGCCATGGCGCCCATCGTCCGGCACCCGCCAGATCCGGGTTGCCCAGTTGCCCAGCAGGCACCCACCGGTCACATCAGTCCCGTACGACACTCCAGCGGCCGGTCGTTGTCACGATCCGTAAACGGCCATGGCGATAATCGCTATTGGCTTCGCGGAAGGAGGCTGGTTTGCCTACTCTCGGTCCACGGACCGGTACGGCGCATCAAACCTGGCGCCCTCCGGAAGTTGTTCGACGAAGGGTCTCGAGGGGTCTCATGCACGTGTCCCGCGTCGCGGCAGCCTTGCTGCGCATCGTCCGCCGTTCCCGTCGGCCATTGGCCATCGCGCTGGTGAGCCTGCTGGCAACCGGGGTCGCCGTGACCGGCGTCAGCAGCGCCGCCATCGCGGCTGAGCAGTCCGGTCAGCCAGCCACCTCGGGCGGGTCCACCAGCTCGGCCGACTCCTCGAGCACCGTGAGCACCGAGGGCTCGGGCGACAGCACGGCGTCAGACTCCGCGTCCGGCCAGTCCTCCAGCTCGAGCAGCTCCAGCGGCTCGACCGGGGCTGGCCGCTCGACGGGCACGACCAAGCCCGCCGCTCCCGCGCCCAAGCCCGTGAGCAAGCCGGCCTCGAGCACCAAGCAGGCCGTCACCGTCACGGTGCACGCCCCCGCGACCACACCGGCCGCGCCGCTGCGCTCGTCGCTGGTTGCGCTCGCCGCCCCGGTCATCACGCTCAGCGGCACCACGGCCGTGGCTGACAGCAACCACGACGGGCGCACCAGCCCCGGGGACGTGGCGACGACGACGTGGACCGTGACGAACACCGGTCCCGACCAGGTCACCGGCCTGTCCCTGACGCTCGACCGTGGCACTGCGACCTGCCCCACGACCACCATCGCGGCCACGTCGAGCGTGACCTGCACGTCGACCACCGCGGTCAAGCAGAGCGACATCGACGCCGCGAAGCTGGCCGTCACCGGCACCGCCCACGGGACGGTCCTCGGGAACCCCAGCGCGAGCGACCCGGCCACCGTCACCAAGACACTGACCGTCTCGGCGAAGCTGAGCCTGAGCCAGTCCATCGTGCTGGTGAGCGACGCGGACCACGACGGCGCGACGAGCAAGGGCGACCGCCTGCAGTTCGTCTTCACCGTCAAGAACACCGGTACCCAGACGCTGCACGGGCTGACCATCGTCGACTCGAAGCTGGCGAACGCGCACATCAGCATCCACTGCAGCGCGACGACATTGGCGCCCGGACACTCGACGACCTGCCGGTCCGGCAGCTACACGGTCTCCGGTTTCGATGCGAAGCAGGGCGTCGTGACGAACTCCGCGCGGGCCAAGGCGACGACACCGCAGGGCGGCAGCGTGCTCAGCGCCAAGAGCACCAAGAGCAAGGGTGTCAAGCACGAGATCACGCTCCGGCCGAACCTCAGCATGACGATGTCGGTCCTGTCGGTGAAGGACAACGACAACGACGGGCAGCCGACGGCCGGCGACTCGATCCGGTACGCGTTCAGCATCAGCAACGTCGGGAACACGAGCGTCTCGGGCATCTACATCGTCGACCGCAAGCTCGACCGGCTGCACGTCGGGATCCACTGCAGCGGGTCGTTCCTGTCGGCGGGCTCGTCGATGCGGTGTACGTCCGACTCGCTGAAGATCACCGGCTTCAACGTCAAGCAGGGCAAGCTGGCCAACTTCGCCACCGCGCACGGCGTGGGCGCCGGTCGGTCGGTGCAGGCGTTCGACGCTCTAGACCTCAGCCTGAACGTGCCGCTGTCCGAGCTCGTGGGGAGCACCTCGGCGGCCTCGCTACCGAGGACCGGCGGGGTCCCGACGCAGCCGATGACCCTGGCGTTCTGGATGATCCTGCTGGGGTTCGGTCTCGTCGTCGCCGGACGGCAGCCCGGGCGGATGAGCGCACCGCTACGCGGTGACCGCAGCACGTCCTTCGTCGACGAGGACCCTGAGGAGTAATCCGTCGATCAGGGCTTGCGGCCCTTGTCGACTGGCGCCGCTTCGCTGGAGAGTGCCGCGATGAAGGCTTCCTGAGGCACCTCGACGCGCCCCACCATCTTCATCCGCTTCTTGCCTTCCTTCTGCTTCTCGAGCAGCTTGCGCTTGCGGGTGATGTCACCGCCGTAGCACTTGGCGAGCACGTCCTTGCGCATCGCACGGATCGTCTCGCGCGCGATGATGCGGGAGCCGATGGCGGCCTGGATGGGCACCTCGAACTGCTGGCGCGGGATCAGCTTGCGCAGCTTGCCGGCCATCTCGACGCCGTACGCGTAGGCCTTGTCCTTGTGGACGATCGCGCTGAAGGCGTCCACCTGCTCGCCCTGGAGCAGGATGTCCACCTTGACCAGGTCGCCCGGCTGGTCGCCGGCGAGCTCGTAGTCCAGCGAGGCGTACCCGCGGGTCTTCGACTTCAGCTGGTCGAAGAAGTCGAACACGATCTCCGCGAGCGGCAGGGTGTAGCGCAGCTCGACCCGGTCCTCGGACAGGTAGTCCATCCCCAGCAGGGCGCCCCGCCGGCCCTGGCAGAGCTCCATGATCGCGCCGATGAACTCGCTGGGCGAGAGGATCGTGGCCCGGACGACGGGCTCCCGGACCTCGGCGATCTTGCCCGTCGGGTACTCGGACGGGTTGGTCACGGTCACGTCCGAGCCGTCTTCCATCGTGACGTCGTAGACGACGTTCGGCGCCGTGGAGATGAGGTCGAGGTCGAACTCCCGCTCGAGCCGCTCGCGCACGATCTCCAGGTGCAGCAGGCCGAGGAAGCCGCAGCGGAACCCGAACCCGAGCGCGGCCGAGGTCTCCGGCTCGTACACGAGCGCCGCGTCGTTGAGCTTGAGCCGGTCGAGAGCATCCCGGAGGTCCGGGTAGTCCGAGCCGTCGATCGGGTACAACCCGGAGAACACCATGGGCTTCGGATCCCGATAGCCTGCAAGTGCTTGTGCCGCAGGCTTGTTCGAGTTCGTGACTGTGTCACCGACGCGGGACTGCCGGACGTCCTTGACTCCGGTGATGAGGTAACCGACCTCGCCGACGCCGAGCCCGGCCGTAGGGGTCGGCTCGGGTGAGATGACGCCGATCTCGAGCAGCTCGTGCGTCGCGCGGGTGGACATCATCACGATGCGTTCCCGGGGCGACAGATGGCCGTCGATGACGCGCACGTAGGTCACGACCCCGCGGTAGGTGTCGTAGACGGAGTCGAAGATCATCGCCCGGGCCGCGGCCTCCGCGTTGCCCTTGGGGGGTGGGAACTCGGCAACGATGTGGTCCAGCAGCTCCTGAACACCTTCGCCGGTCTTGCCGGACGTGCGCAGGACCTCGCTCGCCTCGCAACCGATCAGCCGGGCCAGCTCGTCGGCGTACTTCTCCGGCTGAGCGGCCGGGAGGTCGATCTTGTTGAGCACCGGGATGACATGCAGGTCGTTCTCCAGCGCGAGGTACAGGTTCGCCAGGGTCTGGGCCTCGATGCCCTGCGCCGCATCGACGAGGAGGACGGCGCCCTCGCAGGCGGCCAGCGAACGCGACACCTCGTAGGTGAAGTCGACGTGGCCGGGCGTGTCGATCATGTTCAGGGCATAGACCGTGGACGTGCCGGCTGCGTCCTCGATGGCCCAGGGCATCCGCACGGCCTGGCTCTTGATCGTGATCCCACGCTCGCGCTCGATGTCCATCCGGTCGAGGTACTGCGCGCGCATCGTCCGGGCGTCCAGCACGCCGGTCAGCTGCAGCATGCGGTCGGCGAGGGTCGACTTGCCGTGGTCGATGTGGGCGATGATGCCGAAGTTGCGGATCAGCTCAGGCGGCGTGGCGGCAGGCACCAGCGCCGTACGAGCCATGGGGGACACCAGTGCATCGTCCCACGGCGGCGCTCAGGCCAGGCGCCGGATCTGCACCTCGACGAAGAGGTCGGACGACGACGAGCCGGAGTAGACGCCCTTCAGCCGGGGCACGTCGGAGTAGCCCGGTCCACGCGCGACGACCACGTGCCGGGGCGTCCGGCCGGACGGCGTTCGTCGGGTCGAACGCGGTCCAAGACCTGACAGATGTCACTTGACTGAGTGAGTACTCACTCACTTATCCTCGACCCGTGGTCCACGTCGATGCCCCCAAGGCCAAACGCGCCGCGCCGCTGCCACCCGAGGAGCGCCGCGCCGCGATCCTGACGGCTGCGATGCCTCTGGTCCAGGAGCACGGGCGCGACGTGACGACCAAGGCCATCGCGGAAGCCGCCGGCGTCGCCGAGGGCACGATCTTCCGCGTCTTCAAGGACAAGACCGAGCTGGTCGAATGCGTCGTCGAACGAGCGTTCGACACCGGGCGCCTGGAGCGCCAGGTCGCCGACATCGACCTCACGCTCCCCCTCGAAGAACGGCTCCTCGTCGCGACGCGGCTGATCCAGAAGCGGCTCAAAGGCGTATGGCAGCTCATGGCCGTCATGCGGATGGGCGCGCCGCCGCACCATCAACGGGCCGGCGGCGCGGTCAACTGGGACCCGAAGGCTCATCGTGACCGCGACAGCAGGGTCATCAACCACCTGACCCGCCTCTTCGAGCCGGACGTCGACCGACTCAGCTGCTCACCCGAGCAGGCCGCCCGCCTGCTGCGGCTGATCACGTTCTCGGGCAGCCATCCGCTCATCTCGCACGGCCAACCACTCACCGCCGAGGAGATCGTGCACGTTCTGCTGCACGGCATCACCGATACCACCCAGGGGGACGCGTCGTGCTGATCCAGCTGCTCCGGACCTCGCTCCAGCCCTATCGCCGCCTGATCGCGGCGGTCGTCGTCCTGCAGACGATCCAGACCATGGCGTCGCTCTACCTGCCGAGCCTGAACGCCGACATCATCGACCGCGGGATCGCCCAGGGCGACACGTCGTACATCGTGCGGACCGGCGGCATGATGCTGATGGTCACGGTGCTGCAGGTCGCGTGCGCCATCGCCGCGGTCTACTTCGGCGCCAGGACTGCGACGAGCTTCGGCCGAGACGTGCGGTCGCGGATCTTCCACCGGGTCGGCGAGTTCTCCAGCCGCGAGGTCGGGCGCTTCGGTGCACCGTCCCTGATCACCCGCACCACGAACGACGTCCAGCAGGTGCAGGTCCTCGTACTGATGACCTGCACGTTGCTCGTCGCGGCCCCGATCACTGGCATCGGCGGCATCATCCTGGCGGTCCACACGGACGTCGGCCTGTCCTGGCTGGTGGCCGTCGCCGTACCGGTGCTCGCCATCGCCATCGGCGCGATCGTCAGCCAGATGGTCCCGCAGTTCCGGTTGATGCAGAAGCGGATCGACACGATCAACCGGGTGCTGCGTGAGCAGATCTCAGGCATCCGGGTCGTCCGGGCCTTCGTCCGTGAGCCCCAGGAGGCAGCCCGCTTCCGCGCGGCGAACGCGGACGTCACGGCCACGGCCCTGCGCGTCGGCCGGCTGATGGCCTTCATGTTCCCCACCGTGATGCTGGTACTCAACGCGTCGAGCGTGGCAGTGCTCTGGTTCGGCGGGCACCGCGTGGACAACGGGACCATGCAGATCGGCGCCCTCACCGCGTTCCTGTCCTACCTGGTCCAGATCCTGTTCGCCGTCATGATGGCCACGTTCATGGTCGTCATGGTGCCGCGGGCCGCGGTGTGCGCCGAGCGCATCCAGGAGGTGCTCGACACCGAGAGCTCCGTGCAGCCTCCGACCGACCCGGTCCGTGACATCGAAGGGATCGGCCTGCTCGAGCTGCGCGACGTGGGCTTCACCTATCCGGGCGCGGAAGCGCCGGTGCTGCAACGCATCTCGTTCAGCGCTCGGCCGGGACAGATCACGGCGGTTATCGGCAGCACCGGTGCCGGCAAGACGACCATGGTCAACCTGGTTCCACGGCTGTTCGACGCGACCGCCGGACAGGTGCTGGTCGACGGTGTGGACGTCCGCGACCTGGCACCCGAGGCGCTCTGGCAACGAGTCGGCCTGGTCCCCCAGCGGCCGTACCTGTTCACCGGCACCGTGGCCTCGAACTTGCGGTACGGCAACCCGGAGGCGACCGACGACGAGCTCTGGGCCGCCCTGGAGATCGCGCAGGCGCGCTCCTTCGTCGAGGCGATGCCCGAGGGCCTAGAAGCGTCGATCGCCCAGGGCGGCACCAACGTCTCCGGCGGGCAGCGACAGCGGCTGGCCATCGCGCGAGCGCTCGTCCGCAAGCCGGAGATCTACCTGTTCGACGACTCGTTCAGCGCGCTCGACCTCGGCACCGACCGCCGGCTGCGAGCCGCCCTGCATCCGGTGACGCGTGAAGCGACTGTCCTTATTGTGGCGCAACGGGTTTCCACGATCATTGACGCCGACCAGATCCTCGTGCTCGAGGACGGGGAGATCGTCGGACGCGGTCGTCACGAGCAGCTGCTCGTGGACTGCCCCACCTACCTGGAGATCGTCGAGTCACAGCTCAGCGCGGAGGAGGCAGCATGACCGACGAGAAGCCGACGACTCCCGCGCGCCTCCCGGCGGCCGCCCAGGCAACCCGCCGGGGCCCGGGTAGCGGGGGCCCATGGGGCAACGCGGGCATCCCGACCGAGAAGTCGATGGACTTCGGACCGTCGGCCCGACGTCTCCTGGCCCGCCTGCAACCGCAGCGGTTCACCGTCCTCGGCGTCGTCGGGCTGGCGGTCGCGAGCGTCGCGATGTCGGTGACCGGACCGAAGATCCTTGGGCACGCGACCGACCTGATCTTCGACGGCGTGATCGGTCGCCGGCTGCCGGAGGGCATCAGCAAGGCCCAGGCCATCGCGTCCCTGCGAGCGCAAGGCCAGGAGCGGATCGCCGACGTCGTGAGCGGCACGAACGTCGTACCGGGTCAGGGCGTCGACTTCCATGCCTTGGGCCTGGTGCTGGTCGGGGTGCTGTTCCTGTACGTCGGAGCGTCGGCCCTGGGACTGCTGCAGGGTTACCTGCTGAACGGTGTCGTCCAGCGGACGATCTTCGCCCTGCGCTCTGACGTCGAGGACAAGCTGAACCGCCTACCCCTGAGGTACTTCGACCAGCAGCCGCGCGGTGAGGTGCTCAGTCGCGTCACCAACGACATCGACAACATCTCGCAGAGCCTGCAACAGACGTTGAGCCAGCTGCTCACCTCACTGCTGATGGTGGTCGGCGTCGTGACGCTGATGTTCGTCGTCTCGCCCCTACTGGCGTTGATCGCCTTGGTGACCGTGCCGTTGTCGATGGTCGTGACCAAGGTGATCGCCAAGCGGTCCCAGAAGCAGTTCATCGCCCAGTGGCGGCACACCGGGGTCCTCAACGGCCACATCGAGGAGACCTTCACCGGCCACGAGCTGGTCAAGGTCTTCGGCCGTCAGCCGGAGGTCCAGGCAGTGTTCGAGCGGAGCAACGAGGACCTGTACGCCGCGAGCTTCAAGGCTCAGTTCATCTCGGGCATCATCATGCCGACGATGATGTTCATCGGGAACCTGAACTACGTCGCCATCGCCGTCGTCGGTGGCCTCCGTGTCGCATCGGGATCGATGTCGCTCGGCGACGTGCAGGCGTTCATCCAGTACTCCCGCCAGTTCACCCAGCCGCTGACCCAGGTGGCGTCGATGGCCAACGTCCTCCAGTCCGGCGTCGCCTCGGCCGAGCGGGTCTTCGAGCTCCTCGACGAGCCGGAGGAGTCGCCGGACGCATTCCCGCCGGCGGTGCTCGACCAGGTCCGTGGACGCGTCGCCTTCGAGGACGTGTCGTTCCGGTACGACCCCGAGCGCCCCCTGATCGACGACCTGTCGCTCGTCGCCGAGCCGGGGCGGACTGTGGCGATCGTCGGGCAGACGGGCGCCGGCAAGACGACCTTGGTGAACCTGATCATGCGGTTCTACGACCTGGACTCCGGCCGGATCACGATCGACGGGGTCGACATCGCCCAGATGCGCCGGAACGAGCTGCGCGACGACTTCGGCATGGTCCTGCAGGACACATGGCTGTTCGGCGGGACCATCCGGGACAACATCGCGTACGGCGACCCGACAGCGGGCGAGGAGCGCATCCTCGAGGCCGCCCGGGCGAGCTATGTGGACCGGTTCGTGCGGTCTCTGCCGGACGGTTACGACACGGTGGTCGACGACGAGGCCAGCAACCTGAGCGCCGGCGAGCGCCAGCTGATCACCATCGCGCGAGCCTTCCTGGCCGACCCGGCGATCCTGATCCTGGACGAGGCGACCAGCTCGGTCGACACGCGGACCGAAGTCCTGGTGCAGCACGCCATGGCCGCCCTGCGGTCGGACCGGACCAGCTTCGTCATCGCCCACCGGCTCAGCACGATCCGCGACGCCGACCTCATCCTGGTCATGGACAGCGGCCGGATCGTGGAGCAGGGCACGCACGCCGAGCTGCTGGCCGCCCGGGGCGTCTACGCGGACCTGTACGACGCCCAGTTCGCCGAGCCGGCGGCCGACCCGGAGGCGCAGGCCGCGGCCGTCTAGCTGCGCCCGTTTTGGAGCGTCTCGTGCCCCGCTGGTAGCCTGGCCGCTGCGCTTCGAGGACGCGCGACGGTCCGACCGTGACGTGCCGCCTCCCGCACAAGCCCGACGTACGACCCCGCACCTACCTGAAGCCTGGAGTCACCGGCTGTGGCCAACATCAAATCCCAGATCAAGCGCAACGGCACCAACGAGCGCCGGCACGAGCGCAACAAGGCGGTCAAGAGCGAGCTCAAGACCGCCGTGCGCGCCGCCCGGGAAGCCATCGCCGCGGGCGACGCCGACACGAGCGCCGCTGCCCTCAAGGCAGCGACCCGCAAGCTGGACAAGGCCGTCAGCAAGGGCGTGATCCACAAGAACCAGGCGGCCAACCGCAAGTCGGCCCTGGCCAAGAAGGCGGCTTCGCTCTAGCCGGCGCTCCCCAACGTCGAGACGGCGTCCGCCCGGTCGGGTGGGCGCCGTCCTCGTTCCAGCCCGGCCCGCTATCGCCCGCGGGAACGGGCCACCGTGACCACCGCGCGCTCGACGGCGTACTCGGGATCGCGCCCGCCGCCTTTGACCGCGGCATCCGCCTCGGCCACGGCGATGATCGACCGGGCCAGGCCGTCCGGGTCCCACCCGCTCAGCTGCCGGCGAGCCTTGTCCACCTGCCAGGGCGCCAGACCCAAGGTCCTGGCCACATCGGCTGAACGCCCGGACCGGCCGGCCGCGGCCACCTTGGCCAGGGTGCGCAGGCTAGAGGCCAGGACCGCGACGATCGGCACCGGGTCCAGGCCCGTCCCGAGCGCGTGCCGCAGCAGCTCGAGCGCCTCGCCGGTCCGGCCGCTGACCGCGGCGTCAGCCACCCGGAACCCGGTCGCCTCGACCTTGCCGCCGTAGTACAGCAGCACCGTGTCGGCCTCGATCCGGCCCGACGTGTCCGACACCAGCTGGGCACACGCGCTCGCGAGCTCGCGCAGGTCGCTGCCCACCGCTTCGACCAGAGCCCGCACTGCCTCCGGCGCGATCTGGCGCGCAGCTGCGCGGAACTCGCGGATGACGAAGTCGGTCTTGTCGCGGTCGCTCTTGATGGCCGGGCACTCGATCTCGTCGGCACCAGCCTGCCGGGCGGCCTCGAGCACCTTCTTGGCCCGGACACCGCTGCGGTGACAGAGCACCACCGTCACATCGACGGCCGGCGCGTCGAGGTAACCCAGCAGGTCGGCCACGAGCGCCTCGTTCGCATTCTCCAGACCCCGGATCACCAGGACCTTGGGCTCGGCGAACAGCGACGGGCTGGCCTGGACGCCGACGGCCCCGCTCTCGTACCCCGCGCCCTCGATCTCGATGACCTCGGTGGCCGGATGCTCGTTACGTGCGGCCGCAACGACCCGGGCCACAGCGCGCTCGGCGAGCAGCTCCTCCGGCCCGAGCACCAGCACGAGCGTCGCGTCCACGCGGAACACTGTGTCATCCCGCACCGTCAGCCCACTCGTCGCCAATGACCGGCTGCTCCCGCGGGTCAGGGCGGATGGGTGACCACCGCGACCCGCCCACCTCGGGAGAGCACCGCGATGTCACCGTCGCGGTCGGTACGCCGGACGGTGGCGCCCGCCCCGGCCAGCAGGTCGAGCGTGCTGCGGGCCGGGTGACCGTAGTCGTTGTGCGCCCCGACGCTGACCAGGGCGAGGACGGCGTCGGCGTCCCGCACCAGGCCCGGGTCCTGCAGCGCCGAGCCATGATGGGCCACCTTGATGACGTCCACCGACGGGCCCTGCGGCAGGGCCCGCAACGCCAGGTCCACCTGGCGGGCGGCCGGAGTCTCGACGTCGCCGAGCAGCAGCAGACGCAGACCGCTCGCCTGCACCAAGAGCACGACGCTGGCGTTGTTCGGCGCCGAGCCTTCATGGATCACGTAGCGCGGCCACAGGACCTGCCAGGTCACTCCGGCGACCCGACCGCTCTGCCCCACCTCGGCCCGCCGTACCGGCACGTGAGCACGCGCCGCCCAGCTCGCGACCCGTCGGGCCTCCGCCGGCGGGTCGTCCAGGCCGTTGAGGACCACCTCGCCGACCCGGCGCCCGCGCATCACGCCAGGCACCCCCTCGACATGGTCTGCGTGGTCGTGGGTCAGCACGAGCAGGTCGACAGCGCTCACCCGCAACGAGCGCAGGCAGCGGTCCATCAACGCCGGGTCGGGTCCCGTGTCGACCACCATCGCGTGACCGGGAGTGGTCCGGAGCACCAGGCCGTCACCCTGGCCGACGTCACACATGACCATGACCCAGCCGGGCGGCGGCCATCCGGCGCCGCCGATCGGCATCAGGCCGGCAGCGACCGCCGGCGCCAGCATGCCTGCCGCCCACGGATGTCTGACGCACTGGCGCAACAGCGACCCACCCCAGACGACGCAGACGGCGGTCAGGCCGGCCAGGGCCAACGCGCCGCCGGCGCCGCCGGGCCACGGCAGGCTCGGAGCGCGCGCGGCCAGATGGGCGACCTGCGCGATCCCGTCGGCCGCCAGGACCCCCGGCCAGGCCGCCAGCCGGGCCAGCGGACCCCAGATGACCGACAGCGCCGCCGCGAGCACTCCGGCCAGCGTGGCCGGCGCGACCAGCGGCGCGGCAGCCAGGTTGGCCGGCACCGCGACCACGGACACCGACCCCTGCAGCAGCACCACCACCGGCCCACATGCGGCTTGGGCAGCCAGCGGTACGGCGAGCGCCATCGCCAACGGTCGAGGCAGCCACCTGGACAAGGCGTCGCCCCACGGCCGGGCCAGCAAGAGGAGGCCGAGCGTCGCCAGCACGGACAGGGCGAAACCGTACGAGCGGGCCAGCCACGGGTCGACGACGAGCAACAGCACCACCGCAGCCGACAGCGCCGCCACCCCTTCGCCGCGCCGCGACGAGGCCAGGCCCACGAGGCCGATGCCACCCATCACCGCCGCCCGCAGCACGCTGGGCTCGGGCCGGGCCACCACGACGAAGGCGACGAGGGTGACGGCCGCCGTCGGTGCCCGCAGCCGACGCGGCAGACCCACCCGCCGCGCCAGCAGCAGCACCGCGCCACACACGATCGCGACGTTGCTGCCCGAGACGGCAACCAGGTGGGTCAGACCGGCCGCGCGCATGTCGGCCTCGAGCCCCGGGTCCAGTTCACTGGTGTCACCGACGACGAGTCCGGGGAGCAGCCCCGTCCCCTGGCCGGGCAACCCGGCCACCGAACGCTGCAGGCCCGAACGCAACGAGCCGGCAGTGCGCCGTAACCGGTCCGGCGGGGCCCGTGATGTCGGCCGGCCCTTCCCGGACATCGTGGCCAGGACGTCGTCGCCGGGCCGCGCCGGGGCCAGCCGGCCCACCGCACGAACCTGCTCGCCCCACACCACGCCACTCCAGCTGCGGTCTCCGAACGCGAGCACCGGCGTGTTCACCTCCGACCGGCGCCCGCGCCCCTCGACCTCATGCACCTGCAACCGCACCAGCACCGACGGAGTGCGACGAAGTCCCTTGGCCGGCAACGACACCGGGTCGGACGCCACCGTCGCGGCAACGGTCACCGTCGCGCCCTCCTCAGCCAGCTCCGTCACCGTCCCGACCCCCTGTATGGACCGGTGGAGTGCGGCTGCGACCAGCACCAGAGCCAGCCCAACGGCGCACAGGGCGACGCTGTTCACCCAGCCCCTCCCGGGGCCCGGGGCCCACGTCCGGTCGTGAACCACGACAGCGGTCGCGAGCAGGACGCAGCCGATCGCAGTCCCGAGGACCACGCGGACAGGCGCCCCGAGCAACGCAGCCAACCCCACCCAAGCGACGCCGGCCGGACCGAGCAGCCGCAGATCCGCCGGCATGGTCAGACCCGAACGTGCGGGCGGATCTCACTCAGCAGCTTGTCGCCGATCCCGGAGACCTCGTCGAGCTCGTCGACGCTGCTGAACCGGCCGTGCGCCGTGCGCCAGTCCAGGATCCGTTGAGCCAGAACAGGCCCCACACCGGGCAGCGAGTCCAGTGCGGCCAGGTCGCCGGCGTTGAGGTCGATGACCTGTCCGGCCGCTGCGCCGGCAGAACCGCCGGTACCGCCTACGCCACCACCGGTACTCACCGTCGAGCCGTGGCCGGACCTCGCCACGAGGACGTGTTCACCGTCGGAGAGCGGTTGGGCCAGGTTGATCCCCTCGAGGTCCGACCCGGGCAACGTACCGCCCGCCGCGCGCAAGGCGTCCTGCACGCGCGAGCCGGGAGCGAGACGGAGCACACCGCGGTGCCGCACCCGTCCGGAGACATAGACCACGAGCATCGACGCGCCGGCGGTGGCCGTGGCGCTCGCCATCGAAGATGGTTGAGCAGCAATGCTTTTCGTGGTCGCTGCCGTCCGCGTCGGTGCCATTGGCCCGGACACTGTCACCGGCCGAGCGGCCGCTGAGGCGAGGGACAGCCGGACGCCCAGGATGACGGCAACGACAAGAAGCACGAGCAGCCCGCCGGCAACCGCGCGGCGGTGCGCGCCGAAGCGCGCGCCCTGCATGGTCGCCGGCAGCCGATCCGCCCACGATGCGCGGATCAGCTCCCAGCGACTCGGCGCAACTCCGGATCCCGAGCGATGACGGCCACCGCGCAGAGACCCGAGCGTCGGGCGCGCCCGCGGCGAGGTCCCCGCGTTACGCCGGCCGGCCGTGGTCGGCAGAGGCGCGGGCCGGCCGCGTTGTCCAACACGATCGCGGGTGAGGTCGGGCATGCGTGGACGCTAGGGACGGACCCCGACGCCGGGCCGCCATCAAGACCCACGCTGTGGACGGTGGGACCCGGACCGCCCGGCTGTGGACGAGACCGACGCCCCGCCCAGCGAACCGCCGCCGAGCCGATGGGCCCGGCGGCGGTGATGCTCGCGTGGTGGTGATGCAGTCCGTTCAGCGGATGCGCTCACGGGTGACGGTACGGATCCGCTCGAAACGCTGTGCAGTCGACATGTGAAGACCTTTCCCTGGTGGCGGAGCGCTCACCCGCTCCGAGTCCGCACAGTGTGTCGTCCATCCGGGTGACGACACAACCCAAAAGGACTAGTCATTTCACCGAACAGGCCATTTTCTGCACCAAAGACCCCGATATGCGGCGTCTGAGCATCACTCAGCGTGTTCTGACTAGACAGTTGAGTCACCAAATGACGAAACGCGGGCGATAGAGAGCTCTGCCCGGATATGGCACCATGCGCAGGACTGCACGAAGCCATCTACGGCTGGGGTGCGACGACGACCGCAAGCATCCCGGGACCGACGTGAGCGCCCACCACGGCGCCGACTTCAGCCTCGACGAGGTCCGCCAGCCGGGGCACTCGGCCGACCAGCCGGGCGGCCAACCCAGCGGCCTGGTCCGGTGCGCCCAGATGATGCACGGCGACGTCGACGGGCCGCGCCGAGGCACCGCCGTCCCCGCCCGCCAGCTCGACCGCGATCTCCTCCAGCCGCGCGATCGCCCGGGCCGACGTGCGCACGTTCTCGCGCGGCATGATGCGCCCGTCGTCCAGACTCAGCAGCGGCTTGATCGCCAAGGCCGACCCCACGAGCGCGCTGGCCGCGCCGATGCGGCCACCCCGCCTCAGGTGCTCGAGCGTGTCGACGTAGAAGCACGCGCTCGTGTTCGCCGCCCTTGTCGCCGCCGCTCGCGCTGCCTCGTGAGCGGCTGCCCCACCGGCCAGCAGGTCGGCCGCGGCCACGACGGCGAACCCCAGCCCCATGGCCAGCGACCGCGAGTCGACCACCTCGACCGGTAGCGAGGCACCGTCGGCCGCCATCCGGGCCGAGGCGTAGGTTCCCGACATCTCCGCCGACAGGTGGACCGATACCACCGAGTCAAAGCCCTGACTGGCCAGATCGGCGTACATGCCGGCGAACGCCCCCGGCGACGGACGCGAGGTCGTGACCGGCGTACGGTCCCGCAGCGCAGCGGCGACCACCCCGGGTGGCACGTCGTTCTCGTCGTGCGCCTTCCCGGCGATCAGGACCTGGAGCGGTACGACGTGGATCCCGTGCCGCTCGAGCAGCTCCGCCGGCAGGTACGCCGTGGAGTCAGTGACCAGCGCGACCGGCACGTGGGCTCAAGCGGGTACGACGTTGACCAGTCGCGGCGCGCGCACCACGACCGTCCGGACATCGCGCCCGTCCAGCGCGGCCTTCACCTTGTCACTGGCCAGGGCCATGGTCCGCAGCTCGTCCTGACTGACGTCCGGCGACACCTCGAGGCGGTCCCGCACCTTGCCTGCTACCTGCACGATGCACGTCACCGACTCCTGCACGAGCAGTGACTCGTCGACCTTCGGCCACCCCGCGCGAGCCACTGTCGGCTCGTGTCCTAGCTGCGCCCACATGTCCTCGGCGGTGTACGGCGCGACCAGGCTCAACACGATCGCCGTCGCTTCGACCGCCTCCCGAACTGCTGGATCCGCAGGGCCCGCACCGGAGTCCACGACCTTGCGGGTGGCGTTCACCAGCTCCATCAGCCGCGCGACCATGACGTTGAACTTGTGCGCGTCCAGCAGCTGGCCGGCATCGCGCACGGTGCGGTGCGTCTGCCTGCGCAGCTCCTCGTCGCCATCCACCGCGGCGGCGCCGACCGGCGACGTGACATCGCCCGCCAGCCGCCAGGCGCGGGCCAGGAACTTGCGCGCCCCGTCAGGGGAGACGTCGGCCCAGTCGATGTCGTCCTCGGGCGGGCCGGCGAAGACCATCGTCAGCCGCACCGCGTCCACGCCGTACGAGTCGATCTGCTCCCCCAGGTCGACGCCGTTGCCCAGCGTCTTGCTCATCGACTTGCCCTGGTTGATGACCTGGCCCTGGTTCAGCAGGCGCGCAAAAGGTTCCGTGGCGTCGAGCAGGCCCATGTCGTGCAGCACTTTGACGAAGAACCGGGCGTACAGCAGATGCAGGATCGCGTGCTCGACACCGCCGACGTACTGGTCGACCGGCATCCAGCGGGCGACGGCCTTCGGGTCGAACGGCCCGTCCAGGTAGCCCGGCGAGCAGTACCGCAGGAAGTACCAGGAGGAGTCGACGAACGTGTCCATCGTGTCCGTGTCGCGCTTGGCCGGCCCACCGCACTTCGGACAGGTCGTGTTCACCCAGTCCTCCGCGGCCGCCAGAGGCGAGACTCCCCGGGGCTTCAGGTCCTGGCCGCGCAGGTCGGGCAGGAGCACGGGCAGCTGGTCCTCGGGAACGAGCACCTCGCCGTGGACCTCGCAGTGCACGATCGGGATCGGGCAGCCCCAGAACCGCTGGCGCGACAGGAGCCAGTCCCGCAACCGGTACGTCGTGGTCGGCTCGCCCAGGCCCTTGCCGGCCAGCCAGTCGATGATCTGGGCCTTCGCCTGATCCACCGGCAACCCGTCCAGGCTCACCTCTTCGTTCGCCGAGTTGATCGCCGGGCCATCGCCGGTGAAGGCCTCACCGTCCCAATCCGCAGGCGGCTCAACCGTTCTCACGATCGGCAGGTCGAACGCCTTGGCGAAGTCCCAGTCGCGCTGGTCCTGCGCCGGCACAGCCATGATCGCGCCGTGGCCGTAGTCGGCGAGGACGTAGTCGGCGGCGTAGATCGGGATGCGCTGACCGTTGACCGGGTTGACCGCGTAGCGCTGCAGGAAGACCCCGGTCTTGGGCCGGTCGGTGGCCAGCCGCTCGATCTCGCTCGCGCGCCCCACCTCGTCCCTGTACGCCGCGAACTCGGCCTCGGACGCCGTACCCGCGGCCAGCTCGGCGGCCAGCTCGGAGTCGGCCGCGACGACGAAGAACGTCGCACCGAACAACGTGTCCGGCCGGGTCGTGTACACCGTCACGGGTTCGTCGCGCCCCTCGACCGCGAAGTGCACGTCGGCCCCGGTCGACCGGCCGATCCAGTTGCGCTGCATGGTCAGCACGCGCTCAGGCCACTTGCCCTCCAGCGCGTCCATGTCGTCGAGCAGCCGCTCGGCGTACTCGGTGATCTTGAAGAACCACTGGGTCAGCGTCTTCTTGACCACCGCGGTCCCGCACCGCTCGCAGTGTCCGGCGATGACCTGCTCGTTCGCCAGGACCGTCTGGTCCTTCGGGCACCAGTTGACCGGCGACGCCTTCCGGTAGGCCAGCCCGCGCTCGTAGAACTTCAGGAACAGCCACTGGGTCCAGCGGTAGTACTCCGGGTCCGACGTCTGCAGCCGGGTCGACCAGTCAAAGGAGATCGCGTACCGGCGGAACGACTCGGCCTGGGTCTCGATGTTGGCGTAGGTCCAGTCGGCCGGGTGCGCGTTGCGCTTGATGGCGGCGTTCTCGGCCGGCAGCCCGAAGGAGTCCCAGCCGACCGGGTGCAGGACGTCGTATCCCAGCTGGAACCAGTACCGCGCCACGACGTCGCCGATGGCGAACGCCTCCGCGTGGCCCATGTGCAGGTCGCCCGAGGGGTACGGGAACATGTCGACGACGTAGCGGCGCTCGCGCGAGCCGTCGTCGTCGGCGCGGAACGGGTCGAGCTCGTCCCAGACGGGGCGCCAGCGTTCCTGCAGGTTTCGGGGATCGTAGGTCTCGGTCATCAGGCGCAAATGGTATCTGCCGACGGCTTCGGCCTTCGCTCGGTTAACCGCCGGCCGAGCCGCGCGCCGATGTCACCAGGGCTGCGCTGAGCTGCCGCCGCGGTGCCGCTGGGCCGGCGGCTGCTCGCTGCGGTCGAGAGCGTCCGGACGGTACGGCGAGCTGGCCGCCTCCCGGCGCAGGGCCCGGCGCAGCAGCATCTCGCGATGAGCCCGGTCCAGCAGGGACTGCAGGTCGTCGTCGTCCCACGGCTCCTTGACCGCCCGTCCGGCGCTGACCCGACCGGGCCAGACCGTCGGCGCCGCGGGTGGCGACTCGACCAGGCCCGCTCGCACGCGCCGCTCGACCTCGAGGGCGGACGGACCGGCGCCCGCGCCGACGACGACGAACTCGTCGCCGCCCCACCGAGCGACCACGTCGCCGGCTCGGGTGGCTCCGATGAGCGAGTCCGCGACGCCGGTGAGGACGTCGTCACCGACGAGCCGGCCGAGGGCCTGGTTCACGATGCCGAGTCCGTCGATGTCGATGACGATGCAGTGGACGGCGTCGCCGTGCCGCTTGGCCGACTCCAGGACCTGACCGCCCAGGAGGGTCAGCCCGGCGATGTTCGCTACACCGGTCAGCGCGTCGCGCACCTCGGCCTGTGCGGCCTGCTCGCGGGCGCCGGCGAGCTCGATGAGCGAGCGGGTACGCCAGTGATGCAGCAGGACCGACACGATGGTCGCGGCCAGGGCCAGGACGGCGAGCTGGGTGTAGACAGCTGTGTCCGGGTCGGCGGACGCACCGAGCTGGATGGCTGCGTACGACCCGCCGCACCAGGCCAGCCACAAGGCCAGCAAGGTGCCCAGGTACCAGCGGCGCGGCAACACCAGCACTCCCGCGGCCACGGCCGCCAGGATGACCCAGCCGGCGTAGACCGGCTGGCCTGTGGCTGCCAGTACGCCGGCGCCGTTGAGGCCGGTGGACAAGGTGACGAAGGAGGCGACCGGACCGGCCCACTCCTTGCCGACGACGTGGCGGCTCACCAGGAGAGCGAGGACGGCCAGCAGAACGGCCGTCAGGCCGCAGGCCGCAGCCAGCCAGGGCCGGGCCCTGCCACTGAGCGTGATCAGGTCGAGGGCTGTCCAGGTGGCGTCGAGCAGGGCGACCGAGCCGCAGACGGCAGGGAGGATCGGCGCCAGGGCATGATCCAGCTCATCCGGCTCACGGTGCACCCACTGTCTATCGGTTCCGGACCGCGCGAGGTTGAGCCGGCCCCACGGACCGGCACAGCGGCCACATCGGGACGCTCAGGGCCCGAAAGGGCCGGTTGTGCATGTCCGTCCGGGTTAAGGGCTCGGGATCAGCTCACTGAGGGTCTGGAACCGGTAGCCGGCGGCCAGCCAGGACTCGAGGGCGTTCGGCAGGGCGTCGAGCTCGGCCCGTCGTCGCGTGATCAGCTGCCGGTCCGGATGGCCGACCCACGACGAGCGGCCGATGCCGTCGTGCAGCCCGACGACACTGCCGGGCCGCAACGAGCTGGCCAGGTGTCGCCCCACGGCGGCGCTGTCGTCGTCGGCGGCGTTGCCTCTGTTGGCCGACCACAGCGCGACCTCCAGGGCGGCGTCTCGCGCCGCGACCAAGGTGGCCGTCGTGATCTCGCCGCGCGGTGGACGCAGCCACCTCGGCCTCGTGCCGGTGACGCGCTCAATGCTGTCGGAGCCGCGCAGGACGCCGTCGCGCACCTGCTCCGCCGTCTGGACCGCGGCGCTGATGTGGTCATAGGTGTGGTTGCCGATCTCGTGCCCGGCGGCGACAACGCGACGAACGACGTCGGGATGCCGCTCGACGAGGGCACCGATCATGAAGAACGTGGCCCGGATCCCGTGCCGGTCCAAGGCGTCGAGGAGACCTGGCGTGAACAGCTCGGTCGGTCCGTCGTCGAACGTCAGCGCGACCTGCCGCCCCACCGAGACCGGCGCGGACCAGCGGATCGGCAGCGTGTCGGTCGACATCTGCGCGCCGACCGATGATCGCCAGCGGCTGACGTCGGCAGACCGGTGGTCATCCTCGACACTGCCGACCGCGAAACCGGATACCGCCGTCGCACCCGCCAGCAGCGCCAGCCGACCCAAGAACCCCCTGCGCTCCATGCGTCCCCCCTGTGGGACCAGCATAAGAGGACTTCAGTGGCCAATGGGCGGAATCGTTGGCGTTGCGCTCAACAGGCGACGGCCAGGTAGAAGTTCGAGTCGGTCAGGCAGCTCGCCACGGCGGACGCGAACACGCTGACGACGCAGCCACGTGCCGGCCAATCGACCGGTCAAGCTCCTTGAGGCGGACTGGAGAAGTCGCCCAGGACGGTCTCCCAGAGGGCGCCCATGGTCTTCATATGGGTGGCCGACAGCCGGTCAGTGAGGTGCTCACGGATGACCGCGTTGTGCGTGGGCCGCGAATCACGCAGTCGTTGATGGCCCGCCGCTGTGAGCGTGGCGAAGAAGCTCCGACGGTCGCTCTCGTCCACGATCCGCTGCACGAGCCCGTCGCGCTCGAGCCGAGTCACGAGCTGCGTGACGCCGCTCGCGGACAGCACAACGCGGTCCGCGAGCTCGCTCATCCGTAACCGGCCATCTGGGGCGTTGAAGAGGGTGATGAGGACGTCGAACTCCTTCACCGAGATGCCGTGCGCATCGGTCAGAGCCTCATCGAGGGCGCGAGTCGTCCTGGTGACGAACAGCAGACTGCCCCCCCACGCGCGGAACTCGGCCTCGGTGAGGTACCCGTCGGGACTCGTCCTTGACATGTGCTTCCTCGTGAGACTATTTTCTTGCTGAAGTAAATCAGATACTACACGACGGAGGGTCCCGATGTTGAGAGGCAACCGGATGTCCGCCGTACTCGTGTCGAGCGACCTCGACGCGAGCCGGCGCTTCTACGAGGACAAGGTGGGGCTGACCCTCTCGACCGAGACCGTGCCGAACCATCTGCTGTTCGAAGCAGCCGACGGGGCCACGCTGCTGGTCTATGGCCGGGTGAGCGGCAACCTGGCCGACCACACCCAGGTTCGGTTCTGGAGCACGGACATCGAAGGGGACGTCGCGGCGCTCGCCCAACGCGGCGTCGACTTCGACGAGTACGACACGCCCACGTTCAAGACCGTCAACCATGTCGCGACAACGCCGGTCGGCCGCGGAGCGTGGTTCAAGGACCCGGACGGCAACACGATCGCCGTCTTCCAACCGGCCTGAGGCCCGGGACGCCACTGAGTGGAGCTGAGGGGACTCGAACCCCTGACCCCCTCCATGCCATGGAGGTGCGCTACCAGCTGCGCCACAGCCCCGAAGTGCTCGCCGAGTCTAACGGAGCGCCGACCCGGCGGCCGAATCGCCCGAACCGCAAGCCCGACGCGCCGCCGATCGAGCTACATCGCGACCAGGTTCCAGCCACCCAGGCGCCAGCCGAAGGACTGCCGCTCCAGAACGGCCCAGGCACAGTTGCCCAGGCCGCCGAGAACGCGCCAGTGCTCGAACGGCAGCCCGAGCAGCACCCCGATCCCGGCCCGCGCTGCCGCGCCGTGGGTGACGGCGACCCCGACTCCATGAGCCGGCAGACCGGACGCGAAGTCGCCCAACGCCGCCGCGACCCGCTCGCCCAGCTCGCTCCACGTCTCGCCGTCCACGCCACGCCGGACGTCCTCACCGGCCCGGATCCGCTCGGTCTCGCCGGGGAAACGAGCCCGCACCTCAGGCCCCGTCAGCCCCTGCCATTGACCCGCGTTGATCTCGCGCAGCCGTTTGTCCTCGCTGACCGGGACGCCGGTCGTCGCGGCAATGGCGAGCGCCGTCTCGGTGGCCCGGGACAGGTCGCTCGACACGATGGCGACGGGGTCGAGCGAGCCGACCTGCGGGGCCATGAGCGCGGCCTGGTGCCGGCCGACGTCGTCGAGCGGTACGTCGAGCTGCCCCTGCCAGCGGTCCTCGTGGTTGTACGCCGTCCGACCGTGCCGGACGACGACGATGCGGGTCACGACGTCTTGGCGAGCGGCAGCGGCAGGGCTGGGCAGTCACGCCAGAGCCGCTCGAGCGAGTAGTACTCCCGCTCCTCCGAGTGCTGCACGTGGACGACGACGTCGACGTAGTCCAGCAGCACCCAGCGGCCCTCCCGCGTGCCCTCACGCCGTACCGGCTTCGCCCCGAGGGGCAGCAGCGCCTCCTCGATCGCGTCCACGATCGCCTTCACCTGGCGGTCGTTCGGCGCGGAGGCGAGCAGGAACACATCAGTGATGACGAGCTGCTCGCTGACGTCCAGCGCGACCACATCGGTCGCGAGCTTGTCCTCCGCCGCCTCGGCGGCAGCGTTGGCGAGCTCGATCGCGCGGTCGGACGCAGACACAACCGCTAGCCTCTCACGGCTCCTGTCAGGGTGCTGACGTCGCCTGACCGGACCGGACAGCCGGCTGGGCAGCGGGCTGAACAGCGGACTGGACAGCAGCCTGGGCCGGCGCCTTGAAGTCGGAGCCGAGGATGACGACGGCGTCCGCGATCGTCGTCTGGTTGAGGTCGAGCTGCACGGCGGTGGCCGGAACGCCCAAGATGTGCGCGATGGCGGAGCCCAGCGTCCGGCTCTCGGTCGAGCTGTCCGGGATCAGGACGACGGACGGCCCGGCCCCGAAGGCCGCCGCGTTCCCGCCACTGCGGAAGACGTAGCCGCGCGGCACCAGCTCGCTGCGCGCGATGTCGCCGAGACCCGGCGTACCGATGCCGTTCTGCACCAGGATCCGGGCCCGGCCGCCGACAGGCGTCGCGAACTCGGCGCCGGAGAGTCGCTCGTCCACCATCGTCTCGGTGGCCTTGTCGTCCAGCCCGTACGACGGGGTGCCCGACCCGCTGTCGATCTCGGTGGTCGGTACGACGATGGAGGAGGACCGCTCGGACTGGATGTCGGACCGGACACCGGCGAGGAGCCCCGCGAGGGCAGCCGGGGTCTGACCGTTGACGTTCGCGGTCTGCAGCAGGGTCGTCAGCAGGGACCGGCCGGCGGGGAGCTTCGCGAACATGGCCTCGAGGAGGATCTGCTGGCGGGCCAGCCGGCTCGCCTCGGGCTCTTGCGCGCCGATCGCGAGCGCGAGCTGACCGGCCTGCGCGCCATCGAGATGCGAGACGCCCGCACCGAAGCTCAGGGACACCGAGCCGTCGGCCGGCAGCACGTCATCGCTCAGGGTGACGTCGACACCGCCCTCGGCGTCGACCAGGGCCGCGAGGGACGCGGGGTCGAGCACCCACGTGCCGTCGATGCGGAGGTGCAGGGCGTTCGAGACCGCGTCAGCGGCTGCGTCCGCGCCCGAGATCGGCGCTTGGGACAGCGGCGCACTGCCCTGGCTCGGCACGTCCACCAGCAGCCGGCTCGGGATGAGGATCTCCTGGGTCTTGGAGCCGGTCCGGGCGAGCAGCATCGCGCCCTCGAGCGTGTTGTTCGACTCGATCGCGACGAGCGTCGTCGTGGTGTGCGGCGCTGCGGCGACGGGCGCCTTACCGGTGCCGTGACCGTGCCGAGCCACGAGCGTGCCGGTGCCGCCGATGGCGACGGCGGCCACGAGCACACCGGCGACAACGCCGCCGTTGACCCGCACGCCACGCAGGAGCCGTCGGCGCGGCGGCAGGACTGCGACGTCGTCGGGACCGATGGCCTTGAGCTGGGTGAGGATACGGACCAGCGAGTCGTAGGTCGCTTCGGGGTTCCAGGGCTCGAACTCGGGCTCGGCGACCGGTTCGCCCTCGGGGTAGGCGCGCACCATGACGGGCCGCTCGGCCAGGGCGACGGCACCGGACTCGGAGTGCGCCCGGGCGGCGACGGCGGCGGCGGCAGCGGCCCGGTCGGCCTGGACCTGCAGGTCCCCGGATGGCCTACCGCCCGGCCAGATGAGTGAACCCCAGTCGACTCCGTTCGGGGTCGGCTCAACCCCGTTCGGGCTAACGTCGTCTACCAGGTCCACGCTCCCCCATCGGCACGTTAGACCTCGCGGTAAAGCCGGTGTTTCGCGATGTACTGGACAACTCCGTCGGGCACGAGGTACCAGACGGGCTGCTCGTCGGCCACGCGCCGCCGGCAGTCGGTCGAGGAGATGGCCATCGCCGGCACCTCCAGCAGGCTGACCCGGTCGCGCGGCAGTCCGGAACCGGTCAGCTGATGCCCAGGCCGGGTGACAGCCACGAAGTGGGCCAGATCCCACAGCTCGTCGTTGTCCTTCCAGGACAGGATCTGAGCCAGGGCGTCAGCACCCGTGATGAAGTACAGCTCCGCGTCGGGGTTCGCCGCATGCAGGTCGCGGAGCGTGTCGACGGTGTACGTCTCCCCCGGCCGGTCGATGTCGACCCGGCTCACCGTGAAACGCGGGTTCGAGGCCGTCGCAACCACCGTCATGAGGTACCGGTGCTCGGCCGGCGAGACCCGGCGAGTGGCCTTCTGCCAGGGCTGCCCGGTCGGGACGAAGATGACCTCGTCCAGGTCGAAGACCGTCTGCACCTCGCTCGCGGCCACCAGGTGGCCGTGGTGGATCGGGTCGAACGTGCCGCCCATGACGCCGACCCGGCGGCGCCTGTTCGTCACTGCAGCCTCAGCCTCAGGCCGGCCGTGGTCGAGTCGGCCGGCTCAGTGCTTGGTGCCGGAGCTGCGGAACGCCCAGGTGATGGCCAGCAGCAGCGCGAAGACCCCGAGAGCAAGCAGCGCGAAGCCCCAGGCCGGCATCGGCAGGTGTCGCTTGGCCTCCTCGGCCGCGAGGCTGGGAGCGGCAGCAGCGTGCAGCGCCAAGGACTGGATCATGGCGCACAGTGTGGCACGAGGGGCCGCGCGCTAGGCGCGGACCTGGCCGTCGCCGGTCACGACCCATTTCGTCGTCGTGAGCTCGGGCAGGGCCATCGGTCCCCGGGCGTGCAGCTTCTGCGTCGAGATGCCGATCTCGGCGCCGAACCCGAACTCGCCACCGTCGGTGAACCGGGTCGACGCGTTGACCATCACGGCGGCTGCATCGACCTCGGCCACCCAGCGCCGGGCGGACGACTGGCTCTCGGTGACGATGGCTTCGGTGTGGCCGCTGCCCCAGCGGCGTACGTGGTCGATGGCCTCGTCGATCGAGCCGACGACCTTGACCGCCAGGTCCAGCGACAGGTACTCGCGCGCCCAGTCATCGTCGGTGGCCGGCTGATGCGCGATCCCGGCCGACTCGGCGTACGGCGTGACGTCCGTGGCGACGTGCGCGGTCACGCCCGCATCCCGGAGGGAGGCGAGTACGGCGGGGAGGAACCGGTCCGCGACGGCCGTGTGCACCAGCAGCGTCTCGGCCGCGTTGCACACGCTGACCCGGTGCACCTTGGAGTTGACCGCGATGGCGAGCGCCTTGTCGAGGTCGGCCGAGGCGTCGACGTACACATGGCAGTTGCCGATGCCCGTCTCGATGACCGGGACGGTGGATCCGTCGACCACGGTGCGGATCAGCTCGGCGCCACCGCGCGGGATGAGCACGTCGACGTAGCCCCGGGCGGTCATCAGATGCTTGACGGCGTCCCGCCCGCCCTCGTCGAGCAGGCACACCGCGTCGGCCGGCAGCCCGCGCTCGGCCAAGGCGTCGCGCAGGACGCCGACCAGCGTCCGGTTCGTCTCGGCCGCGGCCGACCCACCGCGCAGCACCACCGCGTTGCCGCTCTTGAGGGCGAGCCCGGCGGCGTCCACGGTGACGTTGGGCCGGGCCTCGTAGACCATGGCCACGACGCCCATCGGCACCCGGACCTGCCGCACCTCCAGACCGTTCGGAAGGGTCGAGCCGCGGACCACCTCGCCGACCGGGTCAGGCAGCGCTACCAGCTCGGCCAACGCGTCCGCGACCTGCCCGACTCGCGGCCCGTCCAGCCGGAGCCGGTCGAGCAGAGACTGCGACAGACCTGAGTCGGCACCGTTGCGGAGATCGGTCTCGTTGGCCGCGACCACCTCGGCCGACCGCGCGCGCAGAGCGTCCGCGAGCGCGACCAACGCCTCATCCTTCTCGGCCCGGGTGAGCTGGGCCAGGGTCCGGGCAGCGACCTGTGCCCGGGAGCAGGTCTCCAGGACCGCCGACCTCAGGTCCACGCTCTCCTCCACCGCACAAGGGTACGGCGAGCGGTCGCGCGCTCAGGCCGTCGGCTTCCGGGCGGCGACCAGGACGGACGACCCGAACGGGAGGTCGCGGCTCGGCAGCAGCCGCTCGTCGAGCCGGCACAGCCGCATCAACGCGCGCTCCACCGGCCGGGGCACGGGCGGCAGTGGTGGGACCTCACCCGGGTCGAGCTCGCCACCGCGGCGGCCGGACAGCCGATCACGGACGCGACGCAGCAGGCGCTCGGCGGTGAAGAAGGGGAAGGTGCCCATGAACGCGTACGTCGACCGCTCGATCGTCAGTCCATGCGCCTGCACCGCCGCCATGGCGCGACGCCGGGTGTACCGGCGGTGGTGCCCGTTGTCGGCGTCGAAGTGCGTCCAGGCCCACTGGTACGCCGGCACGGACAGCAGCAGACGGCCCCCGGGGACCAGCACCCGGGCCAGCTCGGCGATCGCCGTACTCTCCGGCTCGCAGTGCTCAACGACGTCGAAGGCCGCCACGACGTCGAACGACCCGGTGGCGAACGGCAGGGCCAGCGCCGACCCGCACACGCCGCCCGCCGCGAGACCGCGCGGGTCGATGTCGAGCGACGCGAGCTTGCCGGCCCCGCGCAGCCAGCGCACGCTGGGCCCGTCCGCGCTGCCGACGTCGAGGACCCGGGTGGGTGCGCCGACGTACCGGCTCAGGGCGGCCCGCAGCAGGGACTCGCGGGCCTGGTACCACCAGTAGCGAGGCTGCGCGATGGACGCGGAGCCGACCGCGCCCGGAGGTCCGGCCACCGCGACACCCTAGCGGCGCGGAGCAGCCGAACTGCCGCTCAACGAGAGCGGACGGTCAGAGCGGGCGGACGCCGGCGGCGACCAGGGGTGAGGCCGTCCGCTCCTCGCCGCGGGCCAGCATCGTCGAGCGGTCCAGGACCTCCAGGCCGACGACCCGCCAGTCCGGCAGGTGCGCGCTCGCCCGGTGGTCACCCCAGAGCCGCAACGCCAGAGCGGCGGCGTCGTCGATGTCGTCGGCCTCGTCCCAGTAGCGCATCTCGGCGCGGTCCAGGCCGTAGCGCATGGAGACCATGAACGGGCGCTCAGCAGCCAACCGCTCCAGCGCATCACGCAGGTCGGTCGGGTCGATGGGGTCGCCGGCGACGGTCAGCGTCACATGCCAGAGTGCTGGCTCCCCCGAGTCAGGCTGCTTCACGTCCCCACTCTCTCGACGGTCGGTCGGCGGACCGACTCGGTGAGCTAACGACGCACGATCACCAGGTCGTCGCGGTGGACGACCTCACGCTCATATGCCGCTCCGAGCTCTCGGGACAGGTCTCTGGTTGACCGCCCGAGGAGACCGGGAAGCTCCTTCGATGCATAGTTGACCAGGCCACGGGCCACGACGGAGCCGTTTTCGTCGCAAAGGTCGACCGGATCTCCGGCGGCGAAGTCTCCGTCGACGCTGACGATACCCGCGGGCAGCAGGGACAGGCGACGGTCTATGACCGCCTTGACCGCTCCCGGGTCCAGTCCGAGCCGGCCACGCGGCGTCGTCGCGTGCGCCAGCCAGAGGAGCCGGGTCCCCCGCCGGGAGCCGGTCGGGGCGAAGAAGGTGCCGACGTCCTCGCCCCGCAGGGCGGCGCCGGCCAGGTCCGCGGAGGTCAGCAGGGTGGCGATGCCTGCGGGCGTGGCGATCGAGGCGGCCTCGACCTTGGTGTGCATGCCGCCTGTGCCCACGCCGGCACCACCTGACGACCCGAGCCGGACGCCGTCCAGGTCCTGCGGGCCGGCGACGGTCGGGATGCGCCGGGCCCCCGGGCGGGTCGGCGGTAGGTCGTACAGGGCGTCCACGTCGGAGAGCAGGACCAGGGCGTCGGCGTGCACCAGATGAGCCACCAGCGCGGCCAGCCGGTCGTTGTCGCCGAACCGGATCTCGTCGGTCGCGACCGTGTCGTTCTCGTTGATGACCGGCACCACGCCCAGGCCGAGCAGCCGGTACAGGGTGCGCTGGGCGTTGGCGTAGTGGGTACGCCGGATGACGTCCTCCGCGGTCAGCAGCACCTGGCCGACGGTGCGGCCGTGGCGGGCGAAGGCCGCCGTGTAGCGGGCGACCAGCAGTCCTTGGCCCACGCTCGCCGCGGCCTGCTGGGTCGACAGGTCACGCGGCCGGCGGCGCAGCGACAGCGGTGCCAGCCCGGCGGCGATGGCGCCGCTCGAGACGAGAAGCACTTCACGCCCGCCGACCGCGTGAGCGGCGAGTGTGTCGACGAGTGCGCCGAGGCGGTCGTCGTCCAGGCCGCCCTCCACGTCGGTCAGCGAGCTGGAGCCGACCTTGACCACGACGCGCTGGGCCGTCGGCAGCTCGGACCGGCTGGCCAGGGACGTGGGCCCCTTGGTCACTCCAGGTCCTGTCCCGCGTCGTCAGCGGGCGGCTGGGCCGCGGTCGCCCAGTGGCCGGCGGCTCGTTCGGCCTCGAGCTCACGCCTGGCCTCGCGCCGACCGGCCCGGCGATCGGCGTACTCCTCGCGTTTGGTGTCGCGCGTGGGCCGCGCCGCCTCGTCCAGCCGCAGGTCGCTGCCGCGCGGGCCGCTGAGCAGCTCGGCACCGGCGGACAGGGTCGGTTCCCAGTCGAAGACCACAGCGCTCGCCCCGTCGCCGATGAGGACCTCATCTCCGGCGCGGGCGCCGGCAGCCACCAGGCCGTCCTCGACTCCGATCCGGGCCAGCCGGTCGGCGAGGTACCCGACGGCCTCGTCGTTCGCAAAGTCGGTCTGGTGCACCCAGCGAACCGGGCGCTCCCCCGTGACGCGGTACCGGACACCGTCCGCCGTCTCCTCGCGCAGGACGCGGAAACCCTTCTCGTCCACCGCTTTTGGCCTCAGGACGACCCGGGGCGCGTCGAGCAGCGGTTGGTCGGCGCGGGCTTGCGCCACCCGGCGAGCCATGGCGAAGCCGAGCTCGCGGAGGCCCTCGTGGGTCGCCGCAGAGACGAGCAGGACCTCCAGTCCGCGCGCCTCGAGGTCGGAGCGGACCAGCTCGGCCAGGTCGCGCGCATCAGGGACGTCGATCTTGTTGATGGCGACCAGGCGCGTCCGTTCGGTGAGCGGCCGGCCGCCGAGCGCGTCGTCCACGACGTACGCCGAGAGCTCGGCCTCGATGACATCGAGATCGCTCAACGGGTCGCGGCCAGGTTCGAGCGTGGCCGCATCGATGACGTGGACGAGTACCGAGCACCGTTCGACGTGGCGCAGGAACTCCAGGCCCAGGCCGCGCCCCTGGCTGGCACCCGGGATCAGACCCGGCACGTCGGCCACCGTGAACCGTTCGCTGCCGGCCTCCACGACGCCCAGGTTGGGCACCAGCGTGGTGAACGGGTAGTCCGCGATCTTCGGCCGGGCGGCCGACATCGCGGCGACCAGGCTCGACTTGCCGGCACTCGGGAAGCCGACGAGCGCGACGTCGGCCAGGGTCTTGAGCTCGAGCTCGACGTCACCAGACTGCCCGGGCTCGCCGAGCAGCGCGAAGCCGGGCGCCTTGCGCCGGGCCGAGGCCAGGGCCGCGTTGCCCAGGCCGCCGCGCCCGCCCTTGGCGACGACGTACCTCGTGCCCGGCCCGACCAGGTCCGCCACGATCTCTCCGTCGCCGGACTTCACAACCGTCCCCTCGGGGACGGCCAGGACGAGGTCGGCCCCCTCGGCGCCGTTGCGATGGCCACCCTGGCCGGCCTTGCCGCCAGCCGCTGAGCGATGCGGATGGCGGTGGTACTCCAGCAGCGTGGTCGCCTGCGGGTCGACCTCGAGCACGATGTCGCCGCCGCGACCGCCGTTGCCGCCGTCCGGCCCGCCGAGCGGCTTGAACTTCTCCCGGTGCACCGACGCGCAGCCGTTGCCGCCGTCACCGGCGGTCAGGTGCAGCACGACCCGGTCGACGAACGTCGTCACGACCTGCTCCTCGCTGCTCCTAGGAAAGACCGTGAGGGGCCGGGCCGGGCGGCCCAGCCCCTCACGGGACGAACAGATGCGGGCTAGTCGCCCGCCGGGGTGATGCTGACCGTCTTGCGGCCGCGCTTGGTGCCGAACGTCACCGCGCCGCCGATGAGAGCGAACAGCGTGTCGTCGCCACCGCGGCCGACGTTGTCGCCGGGGTGGAAGTGCGTGCCGCGCTGACGGACCAGGATCTCGCCGGCGTTGACGACCTGGCCGCCGAACCGCTTGACCCCCAACCGCTGTGCGTTGGAGTCGCGCCCGTTCCGCGAGGACGACGCGCCCTTCTTGTGAGCCATTGCTCGCTCCTACGTCCGTGGTCTTGCTGGTGGTGAAGGTGAGACTTACTTGGTGATCGCGGTGACCTTGACCTTGGTCAGGTGCTGGCGGTGGCCCTGACGCTTGCGATAGCCGGTCTTGTTCTTGAACTTCATGATGGTGATCTTCGGGCCCTTGTAGTCACCGACCAGCTCGGCCGTGACGCTGGCGCCGGAGAGGGCCTTGGCGTCGCTGGTGACGGTCTGGCCGTCGACGAGGAGCAGGGGCACGAGCTCGACCGAGTCGCCGGCCTTGCCCTGCACCTTGTCGATCACGACGACGTCGCCGACCGAAACCTTCTCCTGCCGGCCGCCGGCGCGGACGATCGCGTACACGTGAAGCTCGCTCTCTGGTCTGGCTAGGCGTCTGGTCTGGCTCACAGGTCCGTGAACGCTGCTCACCGCGCGCCGACAGTCGGGCGCGGCTGGTGGGCGGCTTTCAGAACGATGGCGCGCACTCGGCGCACCGTCCGTAAGCGTATTTCGTCGGGACGGGACGGGTCAAACCGCAGGTCACGCCGTCCCAGGGGGCGGTCCAGCGGGTGCCGAGGCGCTGCGGCGGCGACGCCTGGGCGAGCTCGTGGGGGCGCTGACCTGGACCTCGACCGGCTCGGCGCTCTCGAACGCCTCCTCGCCGGCGTCCGCACCGACGTCCACGCCGACCTCCATGGACGCATCGAGCTGCTCGAGTGGCTCCGCGTCGACAGCGCTCAGCAACTCGGGCTCTTCAGACGTTTCGGCCGGCTCGGAGAGGTCGTGGCTCTTGTTGTTGTGCAGGGCGGCCGCGTGGGCCCGGGCTGCGATCTCGGCCGCGGACGGTCCGCTGCGCGCCGGTGCGGGGTCAGCAGTCTTGCGGGCACCGCGACGTGAGCCACCGCGACCGCCGTTCGGGGCTTCGGAGGGCGACTTCTTCTCCACCGGCTCCGCGTGGATGATCACGCCGCGCCCGTGACACACCTCGCAGGTCTCGCTGAAGACCTCGAGCAACCCCTGGCCGACCCGCTTGCGGGTCATCTGCACCAGGCCGAGCGAGGTGACCTCGGCGACCTGGTGCTTGGTCCGGTCCCGGCCGAGGCACTCGAGCAACCGCCGGAGCACCAGCTCACGGTTGCCCTCGAGCACCATGTCGATGAAGTCGATGACGATGATGCCGCCGATGTCGCGCAGCCGGAGCTGGCGCACGATCTCTTCGGCCGCCTCGATGTTGTTCTTGGTGACCGTCTCCTCGAGGTTGCCGCCGCTGCCGGTGAACTTGCCGGTGTTGACGTCGACCACCGTCATGGCTTCGGTCCGGTCGATCACCAGCGAGCCGCCCGACGGCAGCCAGACCTTGCGGTCGAGCGCCTTGGCGAGCTGCTCGTCGATCCGGTAGTGGGCGAAGGCGTCGTCGTCCTCGGCGGTCCACTCCGAGAGCCGGTCGCGCAGGTCGGGTGCCACCTGCTCGACGTACGACGCGACGGTCCCCCACGCCTCCTGGCCGGACACGACCAGGCCCTTGAAGTCCTCGTTGAAGACGTCTCGGATGACCCGGACGGTCAGGTCCGGCTCGCCGTGGAGCAGGGCCGGGGCCGTTGCGTTGCCGCTCGCAGCCGCCTGGATCTGTTCCCACTGCTGGGTCAGCCGCTCGACGTCACGGCGCAGCTCCTCCTCGCTCGCGCCCTCGGCAGCGGTCCGAACGATGACGCCGGCCCCCTCGGGCAGGACTGCCTTGAGGATGCCCTTGAGCCGGTTGCGCTCGTTCTCCGGCAGCTTGCGGCTGATCCCGGTCATCGAGCCCTCGGGCACGAAGACGAGGTAGCGGCCCGGCAGCGAGATCTGGCTGGTGAGGCGGGCACCCTTGTGCCCCATCGGATCCTTGGTGACCTGGACCAGGACCGACTCGCCGGACTTCAGGACGTTCTCGATCCGCTTGGCCTGACCGGACACACCGGCGGCGTCCCAGTTCACCTCGCCGGCGTACAGCACGGCGTTGCGACCCTTGCCGATGTCGACGAACGCGGCCTCCATGCTGGGCAGCACGTTCTGGACCCGGCCGAGGTAGACGTTGCCGGCCATCGAAGCGTTCGCGTCCCGCGAGACGTAGTGCTCGACCAGGACGCCGTCCTCGAGGACGCCGATCTGGGTGCGCCCACCCGTCTGCCGGACGACCATGACGCGTTCGACGCTCTCACGACGGGCCAGGAACTCGGCCTCTGTGATGACCTGCTTGCGCCGGCCGGCCTCGCGTCCCTCGCGGCGGCGCTGCTTCTTGGCCTCCAGCCTGGTCGAGCCGCGAACACCAGCGATCTCGTCGGACCTCGGCCGGCGCTCACGCACCCGGGTGACAGTGTTCGGCGGGTCGTCCGGGCTCGTGTCGCCCTCGCCCCCGGCCCGGCGCCGACGGCGGCGGCGCCGGCGGCTCGAACTGCTCTCGCCGTCCTCGGCCGAGTCATCCTGCTCGTCGGACTCGCCGGCAGTGTCGCGGTCCTCGCTGTCCTGGTCGGCCCCTTCGGCCGGGCCGCCCTCGGCTGTCGCGTCGGACCGTCCCCGGCGCCCACGGCCTCCGCGACGGCGTCGCTTGCGCTGGCCGTCGCCACCCTCGCCGCCGTCGCCGTCGTCGGCCGAGGCTGCGCCCTCGCGATCCGAGCCATGGTTGGTCGGTTCGTCAGAGCCCACCTCGCCGGTTGGGGCCGCTGGCGCCCCTGCGTCGGACGTCGCCTTGCGCGACCGTCGCTGGGCAGGCGCCACCGGCTCCGGGGCCTGGAAGAGCAGCCCGCCGGCGACCGACGCAGTGGCCGCTGCGGGCTCGGAGTCGTCTCCGGCCGTTCCGGTCGCAGCCTTCGCAGACTTCGCGCTCGGGGCGGTCTTCGCGGTCTTCGCGGTCTTCGCGGCTTTCGCGGCTTTCGCCGACGTGGTGGTCTTGGCGGTCTTGCCACTCTTGGCCGTCTTGGCCGCCGAGCCGACCGGCTCGCCCCCAGGCATCTCAGGCGCGGTCCCGCCGCCCGGGCCGTCGGGGACGCCGTCGCTCGGCTGCTTCTTCGCCGTCTTCGCGGTCTTTGCCGCCTTGGCGGTCTTCGCGGCCTTGGTGGCCGGCCGCTGAGCGGTCTTCGTCGCGCCAGCGGTCGCGGTGTCGGGCGACTCGGCGGCCTTCTTGGCCGTCCGCCGGCGCTTGGCGGGCGTACCGCCGCTCGTCTCGGTCGACTGAGCGGCGTCGGTGCGTGCGGCGCCGGCCGTGGGGTCGTTCTCGCTGGCTGTTGTTGTGCTCTGGTCGAGCATCGTCGTGCTCCTGTCGCCCGCTGCGACCGGTCCACACCCCTGCCCGGCGCCGCGGCTGCGGTCGTGTCGCCCGCGCGGTGCGCGGACGGAAGTCGTCTCGCTACAGACAGGGCCTGCGCGCATGGAGCGCGTCCCGGGCCCATCTGCCGACGGTGTCGTTCGCAGCGGAAGACCGTCTTGGCGACCGATCAGGCTCGATCGGGTGCCAACGGGTCCGACACTGCACCAGTTGCGTCGTTGAGCGGCCCCTGCGCCAGCCGTGTCACGCGAGGCGCTGACGGCGGCACGAGGTCGGCCACCACGCGCAGCGCGGTGAGGACGTCGTCGGGGCGTACGGCGGGTGTGGTGTGCCGTACGACCGCTCGCAGTATCGCACAGTCACCCTCTCCTGGCTCCTGGTCACGCTGACCGTCCGACGGCGCCCCCTGCGTGGCCGCATCGGGCTCGAGCTCGAGGGTATGCACGGCCGACCGTGTGTCGAAGCTGCGCAGGCCGTTCTTCATCATGCGCTGGACGACCACCTCGGGGGCGGCCAGGAACGCCTCGACCGCGGCGAGCGCAGTCGGGGCAGCCAGGCCGGGGAGCTCGATCCGCCAGGCGCTGGCCTCGAGCCGCTCGGACAGGTTGCCTGCCGTGGCCTCGACGACCTCCAGCACGTCCAGGCCGGGCGGCATGGAGTCGTTGAGCGCCTCGCGCACCGCGCCGGGGTCACACCGCTCGCTCACCGAGATCTCCAGGTACTCGGCCTCGCTGGCCGTTCCGGTCGGCGCGGCGCCGGCGTAGGACACCTTCGGGTGCGGTGAGAACCCGGCGGAGTAGGCCATCGGGATGTCCGAGCGTCGCAGGGTCCGCTCCAGCGACCGCTGGATGTCGCGATGGCTGGTGAAGCGCAGCCGGCCGCGCTTGGCGTAGCGGACGCGCAGCTTCTGCACCGCCGGAGGCGGCGGTGGCCCTTCGGGCGTTCGTGCCATCGTTCAGCTACAACCAACGAGAGAGCCAGGCGGCGGCGGCCGCGACGTTCTCCGCCTCTTCGGCCTGGAGCAGGGTCAGTCTGTGGGATATCACCCGAGCATCAACGAGGCCGGCCTCGAGCAGTGCTGCAACGAAGTTTTGATCCTTCTACCGTAGAGCACAGAGCTTCGCTGCGGAGAGGTCGTGTTTCTCAAGACACCATCCAGTGAACTGAGGCTTCCCCAAAGTCCCAGCGGTGTTCTCGTTTTGGACTCCAACGAGGCGGTTGCGCCAACCCTCCGGCAGCGCTGCTGTTGTCATATCCACGCCGTCGATGCTGAATCCGTGCAGCGACTCGAACGGGGACCAGTCACCAGCCACCCCCACAATCTGATCCGCCAGGCGCTTGGTCTCTTCGTTGTCATCAGCCATGGGCAGAACGTCTACCTCGGCGGACATGGTGGCCTCACGAGGCAGTTGGTCCTCCTCATATGTCGCCAGGATGGCCTGCGAGCCCACCACAATCACTTCTTCGTGCCCGATGATCTGGCAGGCAGTCCTGATGGCGTGCTCCAGTTGCGCTCGTTTCACGAACCGACCAGCACTTCCTGCCGTTCGTGCTCGGTCAAGAGTCCTCTGAAGGGCGAGACCTCACGCATCTCGACGGAGTCGCTGTCTAGACCTGTCATCGTGCGGTGAAGCGCCGGCAGGTCGGAGTCATTCACCATGGTCACCCAACGTTTGAGGTTTCGTTCATGTGGTTCCCCATGAACGCGGCCTTCGAGTAGCTGCACGTTCTGCAAGATGGTCGGGCGCCAGTTCTCAAGAGTTTCCGGAGTCATGTCCGTGGACAGGCGTCGATGGAGCCGCCACAAACGCTCAGTGGAGCGTCGGAGGTGGGGCTTCACCGGGCGTCGAACGACCTCAAGGCGGTAACCAAGACACGACAGCAACCGCTCCAACATGTCATCGCTCATCTGGACTCGGCCAGACAAGAACTGACTGATCGATGGCTGGTGCACGCCGCTGAGCCGCGACAGCTCACGCTGAGTGGTGCCCGTCTCGGACAGCACCTGACGCAGCACATCTGATCGCCTATTCACGCAAGTGAGTATAGCAAGCATTGCTATACTCGTGTGTGGAGGACCCGCCCGCGCGTCGAGCCGAGCACGGTCAGCGGCAGCAGGCTCTGGCCGGTCGGGCCCACCTGGATATCGGTGCCCATCTGCGGACACACGCCGCAGTCGAAGCACGGCGTCCAACGGCAGTCGTCGACCTCGACCTCGGACAACGAGTCCTGCCAGTCCTCCCAGAGCCACTCCTTGTCCAGCCCGGAGTCCAGGTGGTCCCAGGGCAGAACCTCTGACTGCTCACGCTCGCGCGTCGTGTACCAGGCCACATCCACCGGCGTACCGGCGAAAACTTCTGCGGCGCAGCGCATCCACCGTTCGTAGGAGAAGTGCTCGCTCCAGCCGTCGAACCGGCCACCGTCCTCCCACACGCGCCGGATGACCGCCCCGACCCGCCGGTCACCGCGGGAGAGCAGGCCTTCGACGATGCCCGGCTCTCCGTCGTGATAGCGGAAGCCGATCGCCCGCGCGTACTGCTTGTCGGCCCGGATGGAGTCGCGCAGCTTGGCCAGCCGTGAGTCGGTGGCCTCGGCCGAGAGCTGGGCCGCCCACTGGAACGGCGTGTGCGGCTTGGGCACGAAGCCACCGATGCTGACCGTGCAGCGGATGTCGCGCTGGCCGCTCACCTCGCGACCGGCCGCGATGACCTTGCGGGCGAGATCGGCGATCTGCAGCACGTCGTCGTCGGTCTCGGTCGGCAGCCCGCACATGAAGTAGAGCTTCACCTGGCGCCAGCCCGCGCCGTACGCGGCCGTGACGGTCCGGATCAGGTCCTCCTCGGTGACCATCTTGTTGATCACCTTGCGCAGGCGTTCGCTGCCACCCTCGGGAGCGAAGGTCAGCCCGGAGCGGCGGCCGTTGCGCGAGAGCTCGTTGGCCAGGTCGATGTTGAAGGCGTCGACCCGTGTGCTCGGCAGCGACAGCCCGGTCTGCGTCCCCTCGTACCGGTCGGCCAGCCCCTTCGTGATGTCGGCGATCTCGGAGTGGTCGGCGCTGGACAGGCTCAGCAGACCCACCTCTTCGAAACCCGTTGCGGACAAACCCTTCTCGACCATCTCGCCGATGCCGGAGATGCTCCGTTCGCGAACCGGTCGGGTGATCATGCCGGCCTGGCAGAACCGGCAGCCCCGGGTGCACCCGCGGAAGATCTCCACGCTCATCCGCTCGTGGACCGTCTCGGCCAGCGGGACGAGGGGCTGCTTCGGGTAGGGCCAGGCGTCCAGGTCCATGACCGTGTGCTTGGCGACGCGCCACGGCACGCCGTTCACGTTCGGTACGACGCGCTGGATGCGGCCGTCGGTCAGGTAGTCGACGTCGTAGAACCGCGGGACGTAGACGCCACCGGTGCCCGCCAGCCGCAGCAGCAGCTCCTCGCGCCCGCCGGGCCGGCCCTCGGCCTTCCAGCGCCGAACGACCTCGGTGATCTCGAGGACTGCCTGCTCGCCGTCGCCCAGCACCGCCGCGTCGACGAAGTCGGCGATCGGCTCCGGGTTGAACGCCGCATGACCGCCGGCGATCACGACCGGGTCGTCGTCGCCACGGTCGCGCACCTCGAGCGGGATACCGGCCAGGTCCAAAGCGGTGAGCAGGTTCGTGTAGCCGAGCTCGGTCGAGAACGAGACGCCGAGCAGGTCGAACGCCTGCACCGGGCGGTGCGCGTCGACGGTGAACTGCGGCACGCCGTGCTCGCGCATCAGCGCCTCGAGGTCCGGCCACACCGCGTAGGTCCGCTCGGCCAGCACGCCCGGCCGCTCGTTGAGCACCTCGTACAGGATCATGACGCCTTGGTTCGGCAGGCCGACCTCGTAGGCGTCCGGGTACATCAAGGCCCAGCGGACGTCCGCTTCGTCCCACTCCTTGACCGTGGAGTTGAGCTCCCCGCCGACGTACTGGATCGGCTTGCTCACCTGGGCGAGCAAGGGCTCCAGCCGCTCGAACAGCGACTCGACGGGCATGGCGGAGGACCTCTCACGTGCTGGTCGGGAAGGACGCCCAGCCTACGCGCCCGGGCGGCGCGGGCTCAGAGGTCGCGGAACCAGATGGCCAGCTCGCGCTCGGCGGACTCGGGCGAGTCGGAGCCGTGCACGATGTTCTGCTGTACGGCGATCCCCCAGTCCCGGCCGAGGTCACCCCGGATGGAACCGGGCACAGCCTTGGTCGGGTCGGTGGCCCCGGCCAGCGCGCGGAAGCCCTCGATGCAGCGCTCCCCCTCGACGACGACGGCGACCACGGGCCCGGACGACATGAACTCGACAAGCGGCTCGAAGAACGGCTTGCCCTCGTGCTCCGCGTAGTGCCGGACCAACAGGTCGCGATCCGCCGTGCGCGTCTGCAGCGACACCAGGCGATAGCCCTTGGCCTCGATCCGCCGCAGCACCTCGCCGGTGAGGCCGCGCCGTACGCCGTCGGGCTTGACCAGGACGAGGGTGCGTTCAGTCACTGGCCGAGCCTAGCGGCGCGGACCTGGTCGACCTTGCGGCCCTGGACGAGCGCGACTACCCACAACGCCGTGAAGATCAGCCCGACGGCGACCATCAGGTGAATCCAGTACGTCGAGGCGAGCAAGGCGCCCTGGACCAGCGAGCCGAGTACGTATCCGACCGGCTCCCGACGCATCGTCGCCATCGCGGCGACGATCAGCGCCACGACGACGAGGCTGACCACGAGTACGGTCCAGCCAGCCACGCCGGAGAGGGCGCGGGCGACCAGAGCCGCGAACAGGACGACGAACAGCTCGCCGCCGAGGACGATCGAGGCCGCCGACCTCATCGCTCGGCGCCCATCCGACCGGCGTCGCTCATCGCTCGGCGCCGAGCAGCAGCCGCACCTCGGCGGCCGTCGTGACCGAACCAGTGGCGAGGACGCCGATGCCCCCGAGGCCGTCGCTCGTCCGGTCCTCACCACCGGCCTCTGCCAGGGTCACCGCGAGCTCGAGAGCGTTCGGCAGCAGCGCCTCCACGTGCACCCGATCGGCCCCGAACACCTGGGCCGCAACGGCTCCCAGGTCCTCCGGGTCGAGGGCGCGCGACGACGTCGTCCGCGTCAGGACGACCTCGTCGAGGATGGGCTCGAGGACCTCGAGCATGCCGCGGGCGTCCTTGTCGGCCAGGATCGCGACGACCCCGATCAGCCGGCGGAAGCCGAACGCCTCCTCGACGGCGTCGACGAGAGCCTGGGCGCCAGCCGGGTTGTGGGCTGCGTCGACGATGACGGTCGGGCTGCGTCGCACGACCTCGAGCCGGCCGGGCGAAGACATGTCGGCAAAGGCGGTCAGGACCCGCTCGCTGTTGAGCGGTTGGTCGCCGGCCCCGAGGAACGCCTCGACGGCGACGAGTGCGCAGGCGGCGTTGCCCGCCTGATGCGGGCCATAGAGCGGAAGGAAGAGGTCCTCGTAGTCCCCGGCTAGCCCGCGCAGGCTGACCTGCTGACCACCGAGCGCGACCTCGCGGCTCAGGACGCCGAACTCGAGCCCCTCGCGGGCGACCGTCGCCCCGACTTCGGCAACCTTCTCGAGCAGGATCTCCGCGACATCGACGTCCTGCTGCGCGATCACCGCGAAGCCACCCGGCTTGATGATCCCGCGCTTCTCGGTCGCGATCTCGATGGTCGTGGAGCCGAGGAACCGCTCGTGGTCCAGCGCGATCGGCGTGACCACGCTGACCTGACCGTCGGCGACGTTGGTGGCGTCCCACTCGCCGCCGAGCCCGACCTCGACCACGGCCACGTCGACGGGGGCGTCGGCGAAGGCGGCGTACGCCATCGCGACCAGCACCTCGAAGTAGCTGAGCATCGGTTTGCCGGCCTCGGCGGAGCGGGCGTCCACCACCTGCAGGTACGGCAGCACCTCGTCGTACGCCGCGACGAACCGCTCGGGACTGATCGGCACGCCGTCGAACGCGATCCGCTCGCGGACGTCGTGCAGGTGTGGGCTGGTGAACCGGCCGGTGCGGAGCCCGAACTCCCGGAGCAGCCGCTCGATCATCCGGGTCGTCGACGTCTTGCCGTTCGTTCCGGTGACGTGCACGAGCGGGAACGAACGCTGCGGGTCGTCCATGAGCTCGACGACGGCCTGGATCCGCTCCAGGGTGGGCGTCAGGTCGTGCTCGGGCGTGCGGGCCAGGATCTCCGCCTCGACCTCACGCAGACGCGCGACCGGGGAGTCAGCCACCGTCGTACCGTATCTGCCGTGGAACTCACCCAGGTCGCCCAGCGGGTCGACGACCTCGACCGCGCGGTCCGGTTCTACTCCCGCCTCGTGGGGACCGGGCCGGTCGCCGTGTTCGAGCCGCCGGGCCTTGCCTTCTTCCGGCTCGGCTCAGGGTCCGCTGCCGTTCGGCTGTTGCTCGAGCGAGGTGCGCCGGCGGCGATGCTGTACCTGCACGTCGACGACGTGCACGCGACCGTCGACCAGCTGCGCAGCGAGGGAGTCGAGGTCGACTCCGAGCCGCACGTCATCTTCAGCCACCCGGACGACGCGCTCGGCCCGGCCGGCACCGACGAGTGGATGGCCTTCATCCGCGATAGCGAAGGCAACCTGGTCGCCCTGGTCAGCCACGCCCCGACTCCCGCCGAGTCGTGAGCGACGAGCCCAGCCTGCGGGCAGCCGAAGACGCCCTGCAGTGCGCCCAGCTCACGTCTGACTTGGCCGAGCTCGACCGCCTACTGCATCCAGACCTCACCTTCGTCGGCCCGGACGGTGCGCTCACCGGCAAGGCGGAGGACCTGGAGGTGCACCGGACCGGGACGATGAGGCTCGAGCTGTCTGAGCCGGAGGAGTTGCTGGTCCGGATCAACGACGGCGTCGGGGTCACGGTGCTGACCGCACGGCTCAAGGGCAGCTATCTGGGCCAGGACTTCGACCGGCGGATGAGGTACACCCGCACGTGGGCGCACGGGGCCGACACCGGCTGGCGCGTCGTCGCCGCCCAGGCGGCCTTCCTGCCCGACTGACAGTTGGTCGAGGGGTTCCGCGCGGCACACCGGGCAGCAGCGCGTCGACCTCGGCGTGTCGCTGGCCCTCCTCGACCGACTGTCAAACGGCGCGCTCCACCTTCACCCGCAGCCGCAGACCGTCGCCGGCCGTCGTCTCGACGACGCCGTCACCGCTCGGCAGGTCGTCCACCGAGCCCGAGGCACCGAACTGTGCGGCCAGCGTCTCGGAGACGACCATCTGCTGGTGCGCGACCACGGCCTCCCACACGGCGGCGTCGGACGCGAGGGTGAGCCGGATCCGGTCGCTGATGTCGAGCCCGGCGTCGCGCCGCGCCTGCTGGACCGCCCGGACCACGTCACGCGCCAGCCCCTCAGCCTCCAGCTCGGGGGTGCGGGTCGTGTCCAGGACGGCATAGCCACCCCCCGCGAGGGCAGCCGTCGCCCGCGAGGCGTCGCCCCCGTCGACCACCGTCTCCAGCGTGAACTCGCCCTCCTGCAGCGTGATCCCGCCGCTTGTCACCGTGCCGTCGACGCCGGCCGACCAGTCGCCCGACTTGCTGCCCTTGATGGCGGCTTGCACGTCCTGGCCCAGCCTGGGCCCGGCCGCACGCGCGTTGACGGTCAACCGTTGCGACACCCCGCCGACCTCCGACACGGGCACCAGCCGGACGTCGCGGACGTTCACCTCGTCGGCGACGAGATCGAGGAACGGATGCAGCATCGACGCGTCGTCGGCCGCCACCGTCAGGGACAGCAGAGGCAGCCGCACCCTCAGCCCGTTGGCCTTGCGCAGGCTCGACGCGGCTGAGCAGACCTCGCGGGCCCGGTCCATGGCGGCGACGAGCGCCTCGTCGGCCGGCAGCTGCGAGGCGTCCGGCCAGTCGGCCAGGTGCACCGAGCGCTCACCGGTCAGGCCCTTCCAGATGTCCTCCGTGACGAGCGGCAACAGCGGTGCGGCAACGCGGGTGAGTACCTCGAGCGCGGTGTACAGCGTGTCGAACGCCTCGCGGCTCGCCGCGGACTCGCCGTCCCAGAACCTGGCCCGGGACCGGCGCACGTACCAGTTGGTCAGCAGGTCGAGGTGCTCGCGGACCGCGTGACAGGCGCCGGCCACGTCGTACTCGTCCATCAAGGTCCGTACGCCGTCGACCAGGTCATGCGTCTTGGCCAGCAGGTACCGGTCCAGGACGTCGCTGCTCGCCGTCGACCACTGGGCGTCGTACCCGTCGCCGCGGTTGGCGGCGTTGGCGTAGAGCGCGAAGAAGTACCAGGCGTTCCAGAGCGGCAACAACACCTGGCGTACGCCGTCGCGGATGCCCTGCTCGGTGACGACGAGGTTGCCGCCGCGCAGGATCGGCGACGCCATGAGGAACCACCGCATGGCGTCGGCGCCGTCCCGGTCGAACACCTCGCTGACGTCGGGATAGTTGCGCAGGGACTTGCTCATCTTCTGCCCGTCGCTGCCGAGCACGATGCCGTGGCTCATGCAGCTCTCGAACGCCGGACGGTCGAACAGCGCGGTCGCCAGGATGTGCAGCGTGTAGAACCAGCCGCGCGTCTGCCCGATGTACTCGACGATGAAGTCGCCCGGGTAGTGGTGCTCGAACCAGTCGTGGTTGTCGAACGGGTAGTGCACCTGGGCGTACGGCATCGAGCCCGAGTCGAACCACACGTCGAGCACGTCCTCGACCCGGCGCATGGTCGCGTTGCCGGACGGGTCGTCGGGGTTCGGCCGGGTCAGCTGGTCGATGTACGGGCGGTGCAGGTCAGGCTCGCCGTCCGGGTTGCGCGGCAGCCGCCCGAAGTCGCGCTCGAGCTCCTCGAACGATCCGTACACGTCGATCCGCGGGTAGGTGGGGTCATCGGAGCGCCACACGGGGACGGGACTGCCCCAGAAGCGGTTCCGCGTGATCGACCAGTCGCGCGCACCGGAGAGCCACTTGCCGAACTGGCCGTCCTTGACGTGCTCGGGCACCCAGGTGATCTGCTGGTTGAGCTCGCCCATCCGGTCGCGGAACTTGGTGACCTGGACGAACCAGCTCGACACGGCCATATAGATGAGCGGCCGGCGGCACCGCCAGCAGTGCGGGTAGGAGTGCTCGTACTGCTCCAGCCGCAGCAACACCGTCTCCTGGGTCACCGAGCCGTGGTCGCCCTCACCACGCGTCACCGCCTTGAGGTGGTCGACGATGACGGCGTTCGCGTCGAAGACGAGCAGCCCCTCGTAGTCGGTCACCGGGTAGGTGAACTTGCCGTCCGCGGCGACCGGGATCACCGGCTTGATCCCTTCGCGATCGGTGACGATCTTGTCCTCTTCGCCGAACGCGCCTGCGGTGTGGACCAGTCCGGTGCCGTCCGTGGTCGTGACGAACTCCGCCTCGAACACGCGGTGCGCATGGGGATGGCCTGCGTAGTAGGACATCGGCGGCGTGTACGACCGCCCGAGCAGGTCGCGACCCTTCAACCGCTCGACCACGTGGCTCTCGACGTCAGGCGCCGCGTCACCGAACAGGTCGCGCGCGTACGCCGCCAGCCGCGCCTCGGCGAGGATGTAGCGCTCGGGTCGGCCGGTTGCCTCGGACTCGACCACCACGTAGTCGATGTCCGGGCCGACCATGATCCCGAGGTTGGCCGGCAGGGTCCAGGGTGTGGTCGTCCAGACCAGCGCCAGCTCGCCGGTCTCGAGCCGCAGGCCGACGGTGACCGCAGGGTCGCGGACGAGCTGGTAGACGTCGTCGTCCATCCGGAGCTCGTGGTTGGACAGCGGTGTCTGGTCGTTCCAGCAGTAGGGCAGCACCCGGAAGCCCTCGTAGACCAGACCCTTGTCGTACAACGACTTGAACGCCCACATGACCGACTCCATGTAGTCGGGGTTCATGGTCTTGTAGTCGTTGTCGAAGTCCACCCATCGGGCCTGGCGGGTGACGTAGTCGCGCCACTCGGACGTGTACTTCACGACCGACTCGCGGCACTTGGCGTTGAAGGTCTCGATCCCCAGGGCGAGGATCTCCTCCTTGGTCTTGATGCCCAGCTGCGACATGGCCTCCAGCTCGGCCGGCAGCCCGTGGGTGTCCCAGCCGAAACGCCGCTCGACCCGACGCCCGCGCATGGTCTGGTACCGCGGCACGACGTCCTTCACGTAGCCGGTCAGCAGATGCCCGTAGTGCGGCAGGCCGTTGGCGAACGGCGGGCCGTCGTAGAACACGAACTCGTTGGCCCCGTTGACGCCGGCCTCCCGGTTCTCCACGGAGGCGCGGAACGTGTCGTCGTCCGCCCAGAACGCCAGGACCCGATGCTCGATGTCCGGGAAGCGGGGACTCGCCGGTACGCCGCGGGTCTCGTCGCCGCTGCCGTGGGCCTTGGGGTACATCGCGTCTCCTCGTACTGCCGTGCCTTCATGCAGTCCCGCTGCATCGGACACGAGGACGACGTCGCCCGGACCTCCGGGCGGCACCGCGGTACCACCTCGCTTGCGCACCCGGCGTACTGCCCTGCCGAGCATGCCGCTCGTCGGGCGGTGGATGACGGACCGCTACCCCGTCCGGTTCTACTGAGCCGGCCACCCGCCGTACCAGCCGTTCGGGTCGCCGTGCCGTTCTTCCGGAGGCTCGCCGGTGATGGCCGGGTCGACGCCTGTGTCGGGAGTCTAGCCGCTGACTGTGGTCTGGGAGACTTGCCGCATGCAGAACGAGACCGGCGCCTCGCGCGTGCCCGACAAGCCGTCGGTGGACGGCCTGGAGGCCAAGTGGTCCGCCATCTGGGAGGAGCAGGGCACCTACCGCTTCGACCGGACCAAGACCCGCGAGCAGATCTACTCCATCGACACACCTCCCCCGACGGTCTCGGGCTCGCTGCACGTAGGTCACGTCTTCAGCTACACCCACACCGACTGCGTCGCGCGGTACCAGCGCATGGCCGGGCGCGAGGTGTTCTACCCGATGGGGTGGGACGACAACGGCCTGCCCACCGAACGTCGGGTGCAGAACTACTTCGGTGTGCGCTGCGACCCCTCCCTGCGCTACGACCCGGACTTCACGCCCCCGGACAAGCCCGACCCCAAGCGCCAGCTGCCGGTCTCGCGCCGCAACTTCATCGAGCTCTGTGGCCAGCTCACCGTCGAGGACGAAAAGGCCTTCGAGAGCCTCTGGCGCACCCTGGGCCTGTCGGTCGACTGGTCGCTGATCTACCAGACCATCGACGACGAGACGCGGGCGATCTCGCAGCGGGCGTTCCTGCGCAACGTCGAGCGGGGCGAGGCCTACCAGTCCGAGGCGCCCGGTCTGTGGGATGTGACCTTCCAGACCGCGGTCGCGCAGGCGGAGCTCGAGGCCCGGGAGTACCCCGGGCACTTCTACCGGGTCGCGTTCCACCGCAACGAGTCCGACGGCGCCGGCCAGCCGGTGTACATCGAGACGACCCGGCCCGAGCTCATCCCCGCCGTGGTGGCCCTGATCGCCCACCCCGACGACGAGCGGTACCGGCCGCTGTTCGGTACGACGGTCAGCTCGCCGTTGTTCGGAGTGGCGATCCCGGTGCTGGCCCATCCGGCGGCCGAGCCGGACAAGGGCGCCGGCATCGCGATGTGCTGCACCTTCGGCGACCTCACCGACGTCATGTGGTGGCGCGAGCTCCGGCTGCCGACCCGCTCGGTCATGGGCCGGGACGGGCGGCTCGTGTCCGAGACACCGGACTGGATCTCCGGCGCGGGTGCCGTCGCGGCGTACCAGGAGATGGGCGGCAAGACGACGTTCTCCGCCCGCGAGGCCATCGCGGCTCTGCTGCGCGAGAGCGGTGACCTGGACGGCGAGCCCACGCCGACCCAGCGCATGGCCAACTTCTACGAGAAGGGCGAGAAGCCGCTCGAGATCGTGACCAGCCGTCAGTGGTACATCCGCAACGGTGGTCGTGACGTCGACCTCCGCAATGCCCTCATCGCGCGCGGCAGCGAGATCACCTGGGTGCCGTCGTACATGCAACACCGGTACGAGAACTGGGTGAACGGGCTCAACGGGGACTGGCTGATCAGCCGCCAGCGCTTCTTCGGCGTGCCGTTCCCGGTGTGGTACCCGGTCGACGAGGAGGGCGAAACCGACTACACCGCACCGATATTCGCGGCCGATGCTGACCTGCCGGTGGATCCGAGCAGCAGCACCCCCGCCCGGTTCGCCGAGGAGCAGCGGGGCCAGGCCGGTGGCTTCGTCGCCGACCCGGACGTGATGGACACCTGGGCGACGTCGTCGCTGTCGCCGCAGCGGATCAGCGGCTGGACTCGGGACGACGACCTGTTCGGCCGGGTGTTCCCCATGGACCTGCGCCCGCAGGCGCACGACATCATCCGGACCTGGCTGTTCTCGTCGGTCGTCCGCTCGCACTTCGAGTTCGGCACCGTGCCGTGGACCAGTGCGGCCATCTCGGGTTTCGTCGTGGACCCGGACCGCAAGAAGATGAGCAAGTCCAAGGGCAACGTCATCGTGCCGACCGACGTGCTCGACCAGTTCGGCGCCGACGCCGTGCGGTGGCGGGCGGCCAAGGCCAGCCCCGGCACGGACAGCCCCTTCGACGAGGCCAACATGAAGGTCGGCCGCCGGCTCGCGATCAAGGTGCTCAACGCGAGCAAGTTCGTCCTGGGCATGGGTGCGACATCGACCGACCCCTCGGCCGTCACCGAGCCGCTCGACCGGGCCATGCTGGCCGGGCTGAGCGAGGTGGTGGCCGAGGCGACCGTGGCCTTCGAGGCCCTGGACTACAGCCGGGCGCTCGATGTGAGCGAGCGGTTCTTCTGGACCTTCTGCGACGACTACGTCGAGCTGGTCAAGGAGCGGGCGTACGGCGCCCAGGGCGAGGCGCCGGCGGCCTCGGCCCGGGCGGCGCTGGCGCTCGCGCTCTCCGTGCAGCTGCGCCTGTTCGCCCCGGTGCTGCCGTACGTGACCGAGGAGGTCTGGTCCTGGTGGCAGGACGGCAGCGTGCATCGCGCGGCCTGGCCCGTGGTGGACGAGCTCACGGCAGCTGCTGACGGCGGCGAGGTCGAGCTGCTGCCGGCCGTCGGTGCGGCCCTCGCCGTCGTGCGCGGGGCCAAGACGGCGGCCAAGGTCTCGATGCGCAACGAGGTCGCGCATGCGGCGCTGAGCGGCCCGGCCGAGGTGCTGCGGCTGCTGCGGACGGCTGAGGCCGACCTGCGCGGGGCCGGGCGCATCACCTCGCTGAGCCTGCAGGACGGCGGGGACGAGCTGGCCTTGCAGGAGATCGAGCTCACGCCGGCCTAGCCCGTCGTCGTACCCCTGCGTCGTACCCCTCGAAAGCCGCTTTACCCCTCCAAAGCCGCCGCGAGGTGCCCGGAACCGGCCCGAAAGCGGCTTTCGGAGGGTGCCCAACCGGGTACGGCGGCTCAAGACGCCCTGGGAAGCGTCCGACAACGGACTGCGGGCTCAGTGTCGGGTCTGGCCTGGACGGCGTCTGGAGCGGAGGTACGCGTGCCGAACACGGACATCGCGCTCCCCACCCTGTTCGCCCTCACGCCGACCGTCATCTCGTTCCTGGCCCTCGTCTTCCTGCTCAACCGCCGCTCGCGCGAGCGGGACCGCATGATCCGCCGCGACCCGCTCACCGGGCTGGGCAACCGCGTGCATATGGCCGAGACGGTCGACCGCTGGCTGCGGGACGCGCCGCAGCCCGGGCCCGGCCAGCTCGAGGACCTCACGCCCGGGCCGTCGATGCTGCTGGTCGACCTGGACGGGTTCAAGGACGTCAACGACACGTTGGGGCACACGGCAGGCGACATCGTTCTGGTCCAGGTGGCCCAGACGTTGGTGGCCGTGGCCGGTCCGAAGGCCATCGTCTGCCGGCTCGGTGGCGACGAGTTCGCAATCTGCTACTCCAAGCCGCAGCACATCGACTTCGCGACCAACGAGGCGAAGCGGATCCTGGCCATCCTGTCCGCGACCGGGTTCAGCGCCCTCGGGGTGCAGCTCGACGTACGGGCCAGCATCGGCGTCGCGCTCGCGCCGTTCGACGGCACGACGTTCAGCGAGCTGATGCAACACGCCGACGTGGCGATGTACGCCGCGAAGCGCACCCGCGCCGGCGTGGAACGGTACGACGCGAGCACGGACACCAACTCGACCGACCGCCTGGCCATGCTCGGCATGCTGCGCGACGCGATGGACGAGGGACATCTCCGGCTGTACTACCAGCCGGTGATCCGGGCCGTTGACAAGTCGCTGGTCGGGTTCGAGGCGCTGATCCGCTGGGAGCACCCGACTCGTGGGCTGATGTACCCGGCCGACTTCATCCCCCTGGTCGAGCGGACCAGCCTGGTGCACGCGCTGACCCGGTGGGTGCTGCTCACTGCCTCGCGCCAGGCCGCCCGCTGGCGGGCGCAGGGGTTCGACTTGACGGTCGCCGTGAACATCAGCCCGGTCGCACTGGAGGAGGGTCTGCTCGGCATCGTCGAGGAGGCTCTCGTGCTGTCTCGGCTGGACGCCCGCCACCTCGTGCTCGAGGTGACCGAGAGCGCCGTCTCCGACAACCCGGTGCAGGCGACCCGGGTCGTGGGCGCGCTGCGCGACCGGGGCATCGAGGTGTCGATCGACGACTTCGGGGCCGGCTTCACCAGCCTCGGCCAGCTGCGGGGGCTGCCGGTCCAGCAGCTCAAGATCGACCGCCAGTTCGTGGTCGACCTGGAGCAGCATGACGACGACACGATCATCGCCTCGATCATCGACCTGGGTCACCGGCTCGGGTTGACCGTGATCGCGGAGGGCGTCGAGTCCGAGCTGTCGGCCCAGCGGCTGGCCGAGCTGGACTGTGACGAGCTGCAGGGCTTCCACTTCGCCCGCGCGATGCCGCCCGAGCAGGTTGCCGCCTGGGTGGTCAAGCATGAGGCGGCGGTCGAGGCCTATGCCGCCTCGGCCCTCCCTCGCTGACCCTCACCCGCCGTACCTCCGCCGTACCGCGCGGTGCTCCCTGCCCCGCGCGGTGCTCCCCGTAGCCCGGTGCGCAACCGCCGCTGGCCCACGAATCACCGGGCCACGGGGAGCACCGCGCGCGGTAAGGAGCACCGCCGAGAAGGGCAGGCGGGTACGACGGTGGGGCGGCCTGAGAGCTAGGCGGACTTCTCGCGCGGCGGGCGCTTGCGGGCGACCGGCGCCTCGTCACGGCGGACGATCGTCGGCAGCACGTTGTCCAGCACGACCTCGCGGGTCACGACCACCCGGGCGATGCCTTCGTCGCTCGGGACGTCGAACATCACGGGGAGCAGGACCTCCTCCATGATCGCCCGCAGCCCGCGAGCGCCCGTCCCGCGCAGGATCGCCTGGTCGGCGACGGCCTCCAGCGCGTCCTCGGTGAACTCGAGCTCGACGCCGTCGATCTCGAACATCCGCTGGTACTGCTTGGACAGCGCGTTGCGGGGCTCGGTCAGGATCTGGATCAGCGCAGCCTGGTCGAGGTTCGTCACCGTCGTGATGACCGGCAGCCGGCCGATGAACTCCGGGATCAGCCCGAACTTCAGCAGGTCCTCAGGCATGACGTCGCCATAGGACTCCGAGGCTTCCTTGGCCGAGTGCAGCTGGGCGCCGAACCCCAGGCCCTTGCGCCCGGCCCGCTGCTCGATGAGCTTCTCCAGGCCGGCGAACGCACCGCCGACGATGAACAGCACGTTCGTCGTGTCGATCTGGATGAACTCCTGGTGCGGATGCTTGCGCCCACCCTGTGGGGGGACCGAAGCCGTCGTACCCTCCAGGATCTTGAGCAGCGCCTGCTGGACACCCTCGCCGGAGACGTCTCGCGTGATCGACGGGTTCTCGCTCTTGCGGGCGAT